>CAZHZC010000032.1:0-4419 GCA_964537135.1 uncultured Rikenella sp. | reverse complement strand
GCTGGTGAGGTAAAAGTTGATACCATCTTCCTGGCTGAAACCACCGCCAGCATTGATGAGATCATGGTGGTTGGAGAGCGCCTCAAGGGGAAGGAAATGGTTGACAGAACCACCTATGCCATCCCCGACGTGGTGGCCCGGACTGCCACCAACGGATATGACCTGCTGAAGAAGATACCCCAGGTCAATGTCGACTATCAGAACAATGTGACACTGAACGGCAGCAGCAACTTTATCATCCAGGTAGATGGACGGCAGCGCGACAAGGAATACCTGGCAAGGCTCCTCCCCTCTGACATTCAGTCGATAGAGATCATCAGCAATCCGTCAGGCAAATACGAAGGCAATATTGACGGCGTGATCAGCATCATACTGAAGAAGGAGGCAAGGTATGGTATCAACGGAAATGTGGGTCTCAACCTGAAGCCATTCAACAAGGTTACCAGTCAGACCACGGGAAGCATTGACTATTCCGTCGGAAAGATAACCTTCTACCTGACTGCCCTCAACATTTACCAGGCTCTTGATATCAGCCAGACAAACGAGAGCCGGTTTACGGCAATCGACTCAACCATAAGCCTCTCCGGTGACGGAGGACTGGCGGTGACACTGACAACCATCAACAGTGGGTTTGACTATTACATCAATGACAGGAACAGCCTCAGCCTGAACGTCAGTTACAAACCGATAACACAGGACATAGACCTGCTCGGCGAAACATTCCTTTATAAAGCCGAAAATCCTCTCAGCACCGTGATAACCAATACACTTAACGGCTATAAAAGCGACGAATCATCTGCCTCGCTGTTCTATAAGCGTAACTTTAAGAATCCGGTACAGGAACTGACGGTGGAGAATACCTATTACAATTTCAGGTCAGATGAGGATAACAGTTTTGACAACACCCGTTATCCCTATAATTCAACAACGGTGCTTGACACATATTCAAGGCATGAAGAGAACCTGAATACCAGGAATTATTATTCCGCCAAGGTTAATTATGTCCATCCGCTGGGAATGAATGCAAAGCTCGAAGCGGGTTACCAGCTGTACTACCAGCAGATGAGTTATGATTTCACGGTGAACGATGTCGAATCCGACAACCTGTTTGAATACAACGAACTCAGGAATTCAGCATACGGGGGAGTCACCTATAATATGAAGAAGATCGGGGCACAGGCAGTGCTCAGGGTGGAAAACAGTCACATAAGCGCCGATTCGGTTACCAGGCCTGATTATACCTGTATCCTTCCATCGGTCAACCTTCAGTATAAGTTTTCACCGTCTCACAACCTGAAATTCACCTACAACAGAAGGATAAACAGGCCGGGGATCTATGACATGAATCCTTATTTCAGGACAGATCAGAATTACAATATTTCGCAGGGTAACCCGGACCTCCGGCCCGATTACCGTGACAGGCTCCAGCTAACCTACACCTGGAATTTCGGCAGCAATTACTTCTCGCCATACATCTACAATGAGTATTTCTCTGACCGGACGGGGAGTGAGTATCTGGTAACCCGGTCGCCGGTAGACAATTCCCTGATCACCTTCACCAAGCCATATAACCTTCTCAGCGGGTATGAACTCGGAGGCGGGGTAAATGCAACGCTCTGGTATATAAACTTCAATTCGAGATTTTACAAGGGTCATATTAATGAGTACGAAGGTCAGACTTTTACTATACCGGGCAGGGATTATTATTCCTGGAGCATGACGGGGGCGGCATATGTCAGTTTTGGCAAGAACAAGAAGACTACTGCATTTGCTTTCCTCAGCTATGACGGCATAAATATGAATGCCCGTTCAAAGACATACAATCATCCGTTCTACGGGCCGGGATTCCAGACCCAGATAAAGAACCACAGCATGGGTGTGGTATGGGTCCTGCCTTTGTCCACGAATGTGAAGCTGAACAGGACAGAGACCGAGGCGCCTGAATTTACGTCGACCAACATCATAGGATTCAATGCCTCCAATTTCTTCCAGTTCTCCTACTCATACAAGTTCAACAAGGGGAGGAGTGTGAAGAAGCTTGACCGCAAGGTTGAGGTTGAGAGCGACAGCAAGAGCGGGGCTATCATGAAGTGACAGAAGAAGCAAAATATCAGTTGAACGGCAGGGCCGGGTGCTGCACAGAACCCGGCTCTGCCCTTATTTGAACCAAATGCATTATCTTCCGTTTCTGTTTTATCAGTTACAACCATTAATAGCGATATGGCAATTACGAAAGTATGGATTGAAGAGGGCTGCATCGCCTGCGGCTCATGCGAACAGATCTGTCCTGAGGTTTTCAGGGTCACAGATCAGTCGAGAGTACAGGAAGGAGTTAATTTCTCAGATTACGAGGATGGCATAAAAGAGGCAGCTGAATGTTGCCCGGTTGAGGTAATCAAGTATTCCTAGTGTAATACGCTTTCACGAATTCACCTTCAGGATGAGGCGCAGTGAGCTGTTCTTCGTGATATAGTTCCACGCCCAGTTAATGAAAATTATGAGCTTGTTCCTGACACTCAGGATGAGCATCAGGTGCAGGAACATCCAGAAGTACCATGCCAGGTAACCATGGAAGCTTACCAGCGGGAGATCGACTATCGCCTTGTTCCTTCCCACGGTAGCCATTGAGCCGAGGTCCCTGTACTCGTATTCTGCAAGCTTCCGGCCTTTGGTCATCCGGGTAAAATTCCGTGCAAGGTTCTTGCCCTGGTTGATGGCAACGTTAGCCACCTGCGGATGACCCTTCGGGTACTTTGGCGTCTCCATGCAGGCAATATCGCCAATGGCATAAATATTTTCATACCCCGTCACCCTGTTCGTCCTGTCAACTTTTATCCTGCCGGCCCGGGTTATAACCTCAGGGGATAATCCGTCGATTATGTTTCCGGTAATCCCGGCTGTCCAGATAACGTTTTTGCTTTTGAGAAGCTCCCCGTTGCTCAGCTCAAGGGTAGAGCCGTCATAGTTCCGGACGAAGATGCCGGTCCTGAGATCCACCCCAAGCCCGGTCAGGTATTTTTCAGACGATCTTCTGGCAAGCGGGCTCATCGTATTGAGAGTGTGGTCTCCCCCTTCCAGAAGGTATATTTTCAGCCGCGAGAAGTCGATCCCGGGAAAGTCCTTCGGAAGGATATCTCTTTTGATTTCGGCGAATGCCCCTGAAAGTTCAACCCCTGTGGGACCCCCTCCCACCACTACAAGATTTAACAGGCCCTCATCTGCATTCTCTCCCGAATTGAGGATGTTTTCAAAATTCTCAAGAATCACATTGCGGATTCTGATTGCCTCATATGTTGATTTTAGGCTGAGGGTATGTTTCCCGAGCTCACTGTTGCCGTAATAATTGGTTTTGCCTCCTGTTGCAATGACCAGGAAGTCATATTCAAAAGCACCTGCTGTAGTCATAACGGACTTATTTTGCGGCTTGGCAGCCAGCACATCGGCCATCCTGACGGTGATATCCTTGCGGTCCTGGAATATCTTTCTCAACGGGAAGGAGATACTTGTGGGTTCGATCTGCGAAGTGGCAACCTGGTAAAACAGCGGCTGGAACTGGTGGTGATTAAGCCGGTCTATGAGCACTACATCAAACATTCCCGGCTTAAGGTTCTTAATGAATTGAAGCCCGGCGAATCCGCCTCCGATCACAATGATTCTCTTTTTCATGTTAAAGAAATAATGGGTTCCTGAAGATAAATGAACTGCTTCCCGTGTGTAAAACAAATGACTACATTTATTGTTTGTTTTTAACGCAGTCAACAATTTCGGAATGATTAAAGTAAGAAGAATCTATGATCCGGCTGAACCCGAAGAAGGTTACAGGGTACTGGTTGACAGGCTGTGGCCCAGGGGCATAGCAAAGGAAAAGGCCGGCTGGGATGAATGGATGAGGGAGGTTGCCCCCGGCAATGAATTGCGGAAGTGGTACGGTCATGATCCCTCCAGGTGGGAGGCTTTTAAGGAAAAGTACAGGCAGGAACTCAGCAGCAGGAATGACCTGCTTCTGAGGCTGAGAGACCTGGAACGGGCACACGGCACGCTGACACTGCTCTTCTCATCGAAAGAGCTTAGTCTCAACAATGCCGTTGCCCTCAGGGAATTCCTTATGCAGCAGGATCGCTAATCCTGGTACAGCTTCTGAGTTTTGTCAATTGACCATCCCGTTTTCAATCCCACGACGAACAGTGCCAGGGCAACCGAGCCTACGGCGAATACAGTATCACCGATAACCCTGAGCCAGCGCAGCGTCTCCATGGTATCGCCCTGCATGAAGTCGGCTGAGCGGGCGTACCAGTAGCCGTGGTTTACCGAGGCCATGGTTTGCAGCATGCCGACTGGCAGCAGGCTGAGGATGACCATGAGGGCCAGGCCGATGTTGATGGCCCAGAAGGAGACGTTGAGCCATTTGGTGCGCCAGGC
>CAZHZC010000031.1:0-4447 GCA_964537135.1 uncultured Rikenella sp. | reverse complement strand
GCAGTTTATCACCCTTCGTCCCAACGTGGTGATGATCGATGCAACCGGCAAGGTGCATCTGATCAGAAAACAGGAGACGATGGAGAGCATCGTGCAACAGGAGCTTTTGCCCGACCACCTGGGGAGTTTCGACCTTTGATTACGGGTGTTTTTAAAGCTGAAAAGGAACAATGATGGGGTTTCAGATCCATCCTACCGGAAAATTACACCTGAACGGCATGATCAACAGTTATGCCCAGATATTCTTTTCCCGGAACAGTACTTATGGCATACTGCTGCTACTGTTAAGCATGCTCGATGTCAGGCTTGGAGCAGGAGGAGTTGCGGCGGTTGTGCTGACCAACCTGCTGGCCCATCTGTTTGGCTTCTCCAAAGAGAAGATTAACAGCGGGCTGTATGGTTTCAATGCGGTCTTCATCGGCATCAGCATGCTCTACAAGTTCCATATCAGCCCCCCTTTTCTTATTCTGTTCCTCATCGCCGTGCTCCTCGGATTCATGTTTTCCATCTGGTTTGAAACAATGTTTTCGAAACATCAGATACCCATCCTCACCCTCCCGTTCGTGCTGACACTGACGGTGATCGACCTCGCCTATGGCACGTTCACCCACATCATGCCGATCACATCTTTCGAACGGTTTACCGTGCTGCTGGCGGAACAGATGAAAGTACCCTGGTACGATACCATACATATGCTCGATCATCTTCAGCTACCCCAGATGCTCTATTATTACCTGAAGACCATGGCATCCATCTTCTTCACCGACAGCATCCTGGTGGGGATGATGCTGGTGATTGCACTGCTTGTACATTCAAGAATAAAATCAACCGTAGCCTTCCTCGGCTTCCTCTTTGCATTTGTGACAAGCAAGCTGATGGGGGTCGATATCCGTGAGCTGACACAGGATCTGGCAGGTGTCAACTACATCTTCTGGGGAATGGCGATCGGTAGTTTCTTTATCATCCCCAACAGCTACAGCTACCTGCTGGTGGTAGGTCTCACCCCCGTCCTCTTCCTCTTCTACTCGGGTATTGAGAACCTGATCGGCGACATCGGCATATCCTCCTACACCCTCTCATTCAGCCTTCTGTCGATACTGATCCTCTACATCCTTAAACAGCGCAGCAGCAGCCGATTCTTCACCTTTCCCTATATCCAGTATTTCAATCCGGAGAAGACTGTCTATAAGAATGTCAACTATATGCAGCGCTTCGGACAAGAGCTGCTCTTTAAACTACAACTGCCATTCCTTGATAAGTGGAGGGTGAGCCAGGGGTATGATGGCACCATCACCCATCTGGGGGAATGGAGTAAGGCGCTCGATTTTGAGATCACCGACGAGGAGGGCAAGAACTGCTTCGGTGGATGCACGAGAAAAGAGGAGTACTATTGTTATCACAAGCCGGTGCTGGCATCTGCCGACGGATATGTCTACCTGATCAGTAACATCACGGAAGAGAACGAGATTGGGAGCGTCGACACCCACAACAACTGGGGCAACACCATCATCATCAACCATCTGAACGGACTCTACACGCAGATGAGCCACCTGAAGAAAGACAGCTTCAGGGTGCGTACGGGTGACTTTGTGAAGAGAGGGACAGTGGTGGCAGCCTGCGGCAACTCGGGCCGATCACCCATCCCCCACCTCCATTTTCAGGTGCAGCTGACACCCGAAGTGGGTGCGACGACCTATCCCTATCCTTTCGGTTATTATTTTGAGGAGCAGGATGACAAGCCCCTTCTCCGTATCGGCGAGACACCCGTAGAGGGAAGCATCATCAGCAATCTGCCCCTGTCGGCACTGGCAAGTGAAGCCCTGGATGCAAAACCGGGCAGGGTACTGCGGGTGAAACAGGAGAGTGAGACATGGCTCTGGGAGGTGGCTACCGACGCCTATAACAAGAGCTATATCCGCTGTGGGAAGACAGGGTCGACAGCCTACTTCGAGAATGACGGAACCATGTTCTACTTCACCGATTTCGAAGGGAAGAAATCGTCACCGCTCTATCTCTTCTACCAGAGCTGCTTCAAGCTCCTGCTCTCCAGCGAGAAGGATATTGTGATAAAAGACCGGATGCCACTGACAAAAGAACACCCCGTGGGGACCAAATGGCTCCAGGATTTTCTCTCTCCCTTTCTCCTGTTCACCCGCATCCGTTACGAGTCGTTCCTTGCCGAAGTGGACAACATCCATTATCCCGAGAAGATCATTTACCGGATTGTGACAAAGAGATCGTTTCTCAACTTCAAGCCACAAAGCAGAGAAGCATCGGTAACCATTGCTAAAAAGAACATAGAAATTCACACACAAAAACAGAGATTATGCATCGACTGGGATTAACATTTCTACTGATGGCGCTCGCTGCTACTCCTCTGACTGCACAGGTGTGTCTGCAACAGGAGCAGAATGACAGCCAGCGTGTAGCGTATCTGGACAGTCTGACCTACCGGCAGTACTTGGAGGGAGATTACCGGGAGCTGATCAGTACCAGCCTCACGGCAGAGGAGGAGGGGATCGGTTTCTATTATCTCAACTACAGGACGGCTATTGCGCATTATGCACTGAAGAACTACGCGAAAGCAGCGGAGTACTACAGGAGAACGCTCACTGAGACACCCGACGACCCGGCACTGAAGGAGGGTCTCTACTACGCCTATCTGCTGAGCGGACAGAAGCAGAATGCATCTCTCCTGGCCAAAACGCTGGCACCCCATACACAGGCAACTATCGGCATCAAAGAGACCGTTGTTGACAACCTCTCTCTCTCGGGAGGGTACCTGATGAACGACAACAATCCGGACAACCTCTCCCCGGCGATGAATAACGACTCGCTCAATCAATACCAGGACATGGTTTTCTCAGCCCTCGGTATTGGCTTCAATCTGTCAGAGAGGACAAAACTGAAACTGGGCTATCAGTTTTACAACACACGGTTTCAACGATCCGTCGCCTCCACGTTGACAAAAGAGGAGCATCTCTCTCAACATCAGCTGGTGGCAGCACTGGAGTTCTTCACTCCCCACAATGTCACATGGGGTTTATCAGGAGGGTACTACAATATTGAAACGATCAACAATAACCTCTCCTCTCCAGCAACCGGCACTGGTGGCTATGGTGCCGGACTCGGCGGCAACAACACCCCGGCAGGATATACTTCTGCCACCACTACAAGAAACAGTGCCTATTCGCTGCTCGCATTTCTCAACAAACGGTTTACCTATACCCTCCCGGAGATTGCCGTCGCCTATTCAAACTTTGGAGGAATCGGTCAGTACCAGGCAAAAGGATCGCTCACCTACTACCCGCTGGGGAACCTCAATTTTTACGGCATCACCTCCGCAGCTATGATCCACACGCCAAAAGGTTGGACCACCGAGCAATACATCCTCTCGCAGCATCTCGGTGTGAGACTGTTCAAACAGATCTGGCTCGATGCAAACGGAAGCTTCGGGAATCATCTCAACTACATCACCGACCGCTCGTTTCTGGTGTATGACACCTACGATCCCATCCAGGGGATGGCCGGCCTCACCCTCTCCTGGTATCTGAAGAGCACGACTTTGAGCACCGGGTATCAGTGGCAGCAGAAAGAGGGTTATGCATACTCAACAACCGGCTATACAGCCTATAGATACAATAATCACCTTGTAAATATTGCATGGTTATGGAATTTTTAAAGATGAGAACAGGGATAATCACCCTTCTGTTGCTGTTCACGATCAGTGTCACAGCACAGGTAGACCCGTCACAGATCTTCGCCGACAGCTACCGTCATGAATCGTCCGGCGACTATGAAAAAGCAATCGGCGAACTGAACAGTCTCAATGGCTACGATTACCACAAGTCGTTGCGCCTTGGATGGCTCTACTACCTCTCCAAAGATTATGAGACGAGCAAGAAGTATTACCAACAGGCGGTAGCCAAGGAGCCCCGGGCAGTAGAAGCATTGCTGGGTCTCTGTTATCCGCTGGAGGCAGAGAGGAACAGTGAGGAGCTGGAGAAGGTATACAAGCAGATTCTCAGCCTCGACAAGATGAACTCGAAAATCAACTACGCGCTGGGAAACATCTACTACTACAGGAAAGATTTCCTGCAGGCTGAGATCTATTTCGACAAGGTACAGCAGATGTACCCCTTCGACTACTATTCCACGCTGATGTGCGGCTGGACCAAATATTTCCTGGGGAAGAAAAATGAGGCGAAAAAACTTTTCAATAATGTGCTGATTATCGCCCCTGGCGACCAGTCGGCGAAAGATGGGTTAAACCTGTTGAAATAATCCATCCCTCCCATAGAGTAAATAAGGAGGGCTACAGACCCGGTACAGTTTGAATATACCGCACCGGGTGTTATTTCCATGCAATAGATCATAACAATTCAAATAGATTGTCTATTTTTGTATAAGAGGCAGTCATGAGTCCTATTGAGTCACTGCCATGAGA
>CAZHZC010000030.1:0-4912 GCA_964537135.1 uncultured Rikenella sp. | reverse complement strand
TGTACAGCCAAATTAACTGCTGCTTATTCCATTTCATGCCTGTACAGCCAAATTATCAGCTGTTCATAAAAAAAAACAGCCACCCGATGCGGGCGGCTGATCTCTTCAAGCAAGTTTTGTTTGTCTGCCAGGCAGCTCTCAGGCTATCAGGCTTACCCGGTCACCCCTCCTTTTGGCATGAAAAAAGGTCAGACCGTTAATCTCCGTCATGCCGCTGAGTTCCAGGTCATTTTCATGCAACAGGTTGGTAACTGTCCTGACTGTGAGGTATCTGTTGGTCTTCATATCGATGAAGCTGTACATACGGTTAATGAATGGTATTCTTGATTCGATTCCGTTCTCATAAGCCTCTGCCTTGTCTGACATCCCCTGTGGCAGGTTGCTGTACTTAACCGAGAAGCCGTTATACATTCTGTTATCGGTAAAGCAACCTATGAGGCTGCTTCCGCCATCAAGCATCTCAGATACTTTCCTGAGAAAGTTCCGCAGCTCCCTGATATGGTTCAGTGGCCTGAGACTCACTACAGTATTGATTCCCACCATATCCTCTTCATCATAATAGTAGTGCCTTGTTGCAGGTATCACCAGCATACGGAGAGTATCAGCCACTCCCACCCCATTGAGGAAGGAGATCAGATCATACCGAATCTCAGCCGAGAGCTCCGAAAAGAGGTGGCTGAACCTGGGATCGGCTCCTGTGAGCAGGGCACCCGCCCCGGCTGTTGCCGGTAATGGGGCTGAGTCTGTTCTGTAGTAAGTCTCTCTGTTTTCCATCTCTGCACTTGTTACTGATTTCTAATAGAGATAATAGGTATAATCGAACATGATACCGTTTTCGCGAAGCCACCAGCGCAGTGCCTTGGCAATCTTTCTGCGCCTGATATAGACTCTGCCGGTCTCATTGGATGTTATCTGAAAAAAGATCTTCATTACTTCGCTCTCTTTACTCTACAAATTTAAAGGTGAAACCGAAGCGAGTCAATACGGCAACGCCCATCTAATGGGTATTTAAGCTCTTGCACAAAACTATTGGTCAGCTATATTGTGAGGTCGGTTGCCATAACCGGGCGGCTGACCATTCAGATATGGCTGTTCGTCAAAATGAGCCCTCATTTTACCAACATTTCATGATAAAGGGGGAATTTCTCCGGGTTCCAGAGGCTAACCGGTTGCAGATATGAGTAATAGAACAAGCAAAGGGGAGAGTGACCTCTAAACCTAAACTTTGACCAATTGTGCTCTATAGATGACTAAAATATGTTTTTTAGCATCATTATGATGGTGGAACGCACCGTAAGAAGTGTTCCAAAGGTCAGAAATTGATCTTCCCGCAGATAAACAGGTCACGCTGATGAGCACCTGTAAATGGTCTTATCACAGATAAACAGGTCGCGCAGATGGCAACTCAAAAAGGTGAGTCAGTTGTCACCGGACAATACCTGACCGACAACTTTGCTCTACCTGCGGCGGCAGCCGATCCCGTACAGGTCAGGTGGCAGGGTGTAGAACGGGGCCGCGTACTCGGGTCCGCTGACAAAAGGCTCCTTGTCAGGGGCTATATGCGGGTCAAGGTCAATCAGGCTGAAGCAGCCCATCCCGGCAACAAAGTGTACTGCACAGCCCAGCGCAAGCTTCGACTCAAGCATACATCCAATCATCAGCTTTATATTGGCACTGAGGGCGATGGCAGCAATGTCCATCGCCTCGATTATGCCTGACTTCATCAGCTTGATGTTGATATAGTCAGCACAGCCGCTGCGTACCACATTAATGGCATCAGCACGGGTGAAGACCGACTCGTCGGCAGCGATAGGAATGGAGGTGTGATCTTTTACATAACGCATCCCCGCCAGGTCATATCGTGATACCGGCTGCTCAAACAGTATTGGTCTGATGCCATTTTTGGTCATCTCCTCAGTGAAGTAGACAGCGTCACATGGCGTATAGCCCTGGTTGGCATCAATGGTGACCCTGCATCCGGGAGCCCCCTCCTGTATCGCCAGCAGGCGGTCAATATCTTCGGTCAGGTTCTTTCCCACCTTGGTCTTCAGCACGGTATACCCTTCACGGGCCAGCTTCTCAGCATTCTTTTTTGCCACGTCAGGTGGTACAATATCGATGGTGTAGTCAGTCTCAGCACGATTACCGGCACCACCAAAGAACTGGTAGAGCGGTATCTCCAGCACCTTTGTCCAGGCATCTATCAGCGCCATCTCGATGGCACACCGGGCGGTCACCTGCACATTGAAGACGCTGCGCAGGGTGGCAGCTATGGAGCGGTATTCACTTATCTCCCTGCCCCTGATAAAATCGACACAACTGTTCAGTGTGGCAAGTGCCGTAGCCTGATTCTCCCCATTGATAGGTTCGAGCGGCGCCGCCTCACCATAACCCTCAATACCGTTCTCGAGAATAACGGTCACCAGGGCATTCTCAATACTGTACTTCGTGCCTATGGCTATCCTGAATGGCTCTTCAAGCTCAATATTAAGAGGCTCAATCACCACATCCCTGATCTTGATTCTTTTCATCTTTTCTCCTTCCATTTTTTTAGCAATACTGTTAACTGTTCTATCTGCTCATATGTATGACTGACTGACACGGCTATCCTGACCAGGTGAACCACCTCCCTGGCAGGGTAAACGATGGAAGGCACTATGACTCCCTGCTCTTCGAGGAAGAGTGACAGGGCGGAAGCCTCCCCGGGTGTGTCAAACAGCAGCGGTATGATCGGTGTGGCGAGACTGGTAGTCCTGTAGCCCAGCTCCGTCACACTTTTCCTGACCAGGGACGCCTGGTCAAGAAGCTTCAGTCGTAGCCGCGGGTTCTCTCTGAGGAGTGTGACAGAGGCTATCCCTGCAGCGGCAATCGGAGGAGGCAGGGCGGTGGAGGCCTGATAGGTGGCTGACCGCGTGCGTATCATACCGGTGAGTGCACTCCCGCCGGTAATAAATCCGCCATAGCCGCCAAGAGCCTTGCTCATGGTCTCAGTCTGGTATATCCTTTTGATACCATGGAGACCAAAATATTCGGGCGTACCCCTGCCGCCATCACCAAGCACACCGGTACCATGGGCATCATCAACCACCAGGATACCATTGTACCTGCTGACCACCTCATAGATACGATCTAAAGGTGCAATCTCGCCCGTCAGGGCAAAGACGCCGTCAGTGATCACCAGCGGCAATGGTTCACCGCTCTCCTCCAGGAGGTGACTGAGGTGCTTCGCATCACAGTGATCATAGTACCAGACCTTGTCACACCCGGCCGGTATGGCGGCGATTATGCTTGCATGTGCCGCCTTATCAATAAAGAGTGAGCTGAACTCTCCCCTCAGGCTTTCCAGCAGGATACTGTTTCCCTGGTAGCCGGAGGCAAAGACCACAGCATCATCCCTCTCCTTGAATGATGCCAGTGCCGCCTCCAGCTCGAGATGGAGGTCGGAGGTACCGGTGGTCTGACGTGACGCAGCAAAGTTGACACCATATTTTTCAACTGCCCGTATGGCAGCCTCCCTGATCTGCGGATGGCCAGCCAGCCCCAGGTAGTTATTGCCCGCAAAGTAGGAGTAGCTTCTGCCGTTACTGATAACATAGTTGCCGGCTCCGCTCTCAAGAAGAATCATAACATATACGGTTAATTGGCAAATGCCACTCTCAAAAATAGCTCTAATATGAGTGATAACCTATGTCTGATGAGATAAAAACTGACAGTGACCGGCGTATATGTCGTACAGCATATCACCAGAAGAGATGCAGCAACCCTGTCATGCTGTCTCTCGCCAGACAAATCACTCATGCAGGTATTGGCGTTGACTGCCGCTGCCGTGACAACGGTCATGTAATCTCACTCCTGACAATGCATTCGTGGCAGGAACGAAATAGTCTAACCAACTTCTCTATTTACTATCTTTCGACAGTAAACAATAGCTCTCCCGGAAAGAGAGAACCATTAAATAAGACTATTATGGAGAGTGCCGGCAAATGGGCGGAACAGATTATTCCCTGGCTATTTACACATGGTATCAGAATAGGAGTCGTAATTGTGCTGGCGTGGATCCTCAGCCGCCTACTGCAACGCGTGGTGGCAAAGACGATCAGGGCATCTGTCAGGGCAGACCGGTTCCCCTCGCCTGAAGCAGAGAAGCAGAGGGAGGATACCCTCATAAGGATCTTCAACAGAGCCCTCAACATCCTGATAGTGGTGATTGCCACCATGATGGTGCTCAATGAGGCTGGCATACAGGTGGCACCGCTGATAGCAGGAGCAGGTATTGCCGGACTGGCAGTGGGCTTCGGGGGGCAATACCTTATCAAGGATATCATTACCGGGCTCTTCCTGATGCTTGAGAATCAGTATCGTATTGGTGATGTGGTAAGCATAGAGGGGTTCAGAGGTACTGTGGAAGATATCACCCTGAGGAAAACCACCCTTAGAGATGCTGACGGCACAGTACATCATATACCACATGGTTCAATAGGTAAGGTTTCAAATATGTCAAAGGATTTCGGAAGGGTAAACATGGATATAGGCTTCAGCTACAAGACTGATACAAACCGACTTATCACTACCATCAACCGGGTAGGAAAAGAGCTTTCTGCTGATCCGGTTTTTGGCGGTTCAATTATCACACCACCACAGTTTGTCAGGATCAGTGAGTTTGCAGAATCTGCCATGATGGTCAAAATCGTCGGTGAGACAAAACCTCTTAAACAGTGGGAGGTGGCAGGTGAGCTGCGCAAAAGACTGAAAGAGGCATTTGAGGAGGAGGAGATAGAGATCTCACTCCCCCAGATAGTGATCCATCATGCCAATAAAGAGTGAGGGCATACCGATAATGAATGAGAGGATGCCAGGAAAGAGTGAAGGCATGCCGATAATGAATGAGAGCTTACCAGGAAAGAATGAGAGC
>CAZHZC010000029.1:0-5745 GCA_964537135.1 uncultured Rikenella sp. | reverse complement strand
AGCTGCCGGCATAGATCCTCGATATCATCCGCACGGGAACGGAGGTACTCATCATCCATGTCTTCAAACAATGCGCATATCTCACTTCTCGTCGCCTCTACGGCACTCAGTGCATTCAACGCTCCCTCCTGTATCCTGGTGATCACCTGTTGAGAAATATCATCAAGTATCTCAAGATGTGCGGCAAAGATGTTGCTCTCCTCCAGATGTGCCGACAACCGGTCGTGCACGATGCTGCTCGCCTCGACAAACCGCCCCGTCTCAACCTCTTCAATGAATGGCTCCCGAGGGAGATGCCTTTTCCCCTCACCGGACAATGATCTCTGGCCGATTCTGAAAGTCTTTCCGCTCACCTTCCCCGATGAAGCCGGTGTACCCACTATCTTTCTCATTGACCAATGTGCTCAAAGAAACGTGTAACCTCCTCAAACGCAGCTTCACAGTCGTCGCCCTCTACTCTCAGGTTTATCACGCTACCCTGCTTCAATCCAAGTGTGAGCAGGGAGAGTATGTTTCTCGCGTTCACCTCTTTTGTACCGGCAGTCAATATGATGTTGCTTTTAAATCTCTTTGCCATGGCAGCCAACTCAGCTGCCGGTCGGGCATGGAGCCCGTTACTTGCTTCTAATACTATAATAGCTTCCATTCCTGTCCTGTCTCATTATATATTTGATAATAAATTGTATATGAACATTTTATCATCCGTGTGCTTCACCTGTTCCAGTAGCTCCTCATCGCTTAAGATGGTACTCAGTGATGTGAGTATATCCATGTGCTTCCCGTCCGTGCCGGCGATGCCTATCACCAGACAGGCTTTCTCACCGTCAAAGTCGACGCCTTCAGGATATTGTGTGATGGAGATTCCGCTGTGCATGATATACTCATGCGATCCCGATGAGCCATGCGGAATAGCGATACCCATCCCGATGTAGGTAGAGATAATCTGCTCTCTCTCCAGCATCTTCTCCACATAGACCGGCTCTACATACCCTCCATCAACTAATCGGCTCCCTGCATCTCTGATGGCCTCCTCTTTCGTCCCGGCTGTCGCCCCGAGCACAATCATATCGGGTGTCAATATAGGCTTGGGGGGAGGTGTCAACCGTCTCACCAGCTCATCCAGTGCCGGATCATCGAGGAACTTTTGAATGATGACGATCTCCGCATTCGGGTTCCTGCGCGATACCCGCTTCGAGAATACCGACTGGCATACCACCAGATCAGCATCCGGCGGGATCTGGTCGATGGAGCTGTTTATCACCGTAATCCCTCTCAGCTTGCTCCTCTTCCTGAAGTTGGTCGCACCCATGGCACTCGATCCCATACCTGCCTCACAGGCAAACACAATCTTCCGGATCGTCTTGCTGTTGTGCTTCAGCTGATCGGTCTCCGCCATCGCTTTTTCAAGCGATTTACCACCCTTGCCCCTTACCAGGAAGAAGGCAACCAGAAAAGAGACCGCCGTGGCGATGGCTATTCCCAGAATGATCTCCAGTGTCATACCGCGTGGCGACATGGCTGCAATGGAGATCACACTTCCCGGCGATGCCGCCGAAACGAGTCCGCATCCGCTGATCTGGTAATAGGCCAGCGCGCTGGCCGAGCCGGCGATGGCAGCTACAATCAACGCGGGGCGCATCAGCACATAGGGGAAATAGATCTCATGGATACCGCCAAAGAGCAGGATCACGGCCGATGCCGGTGCCGTCTTCCTGGCTGTGACATCACCCCGCAACATGTAAGCGAGTAAGATCCCCAGCCCGGGACCGGGATTGGACTCAAGCAAGAACAGCACCGAATACCCAAACTCACGTGCCTGCTCAATGCCCAATGGCGTCAATATCCCATGGTTGACAGCGTTGTTGAGAAACAGCACCTTCGCCGGTTCAATGAACAAAGCCACCAAAGGCAGTACACCCTTATCCAGGACCAACTCCACGCCGCTGTTCAGTATCTCTGTCAATCCGAACATGACCGGGCCAATGATCAGAAAGCCAATGATGGCGCAGGTCATACCCAGTATACCAATCGAAAAGTTATTGATCAGCATCTCGAAACCCGGTTTCACCCTGTTCTTGGTGAATGCATCAAACTGCCTGATCACCCATCCGGCCAGAGGACCCATTACCATGGCCCCGAGAAACATGGGAACACTGCTTCCTTCAATCACACCGATAGTCGCTATGGCCCCCATGATCCCTCCCCTTCTGCCGGCCACATTACTGCCGGCGGTATATGCGATCAGCAAGGGCAGGAGGTACCTGAGCATGGGAGCAACCAGCTTCGCCAGCTGCTCATTGGGGAACCAGCCCGCGGGAATAAAAATAGCGGTAATGAACCCCCAGGCAATAAATGCACCGATAATGGGCATGATCATCGCCGACAACTTGCTTCCCAGCGATTGAAGAGGAATGCGTAGTGAGATTTTCATCAGTGATATCAGGAAATATATTTCAGTAAAATGTCATAATTATACACTTTGGCTTTCTTCAGAAGCTCCGTTACGAGTTTGGCCTCGATACCTGAAGTAGAAATGATCTCAATCTTGTTCACCACGAGAGGAGAAAAGGTCGCGATCTCCTTGTAAGCCTTCACGATCCTCCTGTTCAATGAGGAAGCGGCATCAATACCCGTGATCTTTTCAATCGCGACAGCGAGACCCTCTTCCCGTATCATCTCCTGCATCCGGGTACTCTGAGGATCTTCCGGGCTCTGAAAATGCAGCGCGGCTCCAATCCCCAGCAACAGATTCTCGATGGGCAGGCCATACTCGTATGCGGTGAGCAGTGGTGCGATCAGCCTGTCGCCGGCCGATAGTTTGCGCAAAGGATCCCGTCCGATACGGATTACCCTGTCGTTCAGATAATAGTTATGAAAACGCTTGATGATCTTTTCACAATAAGCTGCATGTGCATCAATGTCCAGTCCGAACTTACGCGCCAGCGCCGCTCCACTCTCCTGCATGGCGGCACGCACCGACGTGAGGATCTCGGGATCGGCGATGCTCTGCTCAATGGTATCGTGACCTTTCATGTAGCCCAGATAGGCGATGATGGCATGTCCGGTATTGAGGGTGAACAGCTTACGTTCAATGTACGCTGACAGGTCGTCTACCCGGTTGATCCCCTCCAGATGTAAGTCACCCTTAATCTGTCCCTTCTCCAGGTTCCATTCATAGAATCGTTCCACACTCACATCTGCCATGTGATCTCTTTTCACCGGGGGTACGATCCTGTCCACCGAGCAATCCACAAAGCCTACCCACTGGTCGCAATAGTGCTGCCCCTTGTCAGATAACAAAGCAAGCACCTCTTTCTTCAGTACACTTGTCGCCCGCACTCCATTTTCACAGGCAATGACGTTGAGGAAAGCCTCTATATTGCGTGCCGCACGTAGTTCTATTCCCTTGGCAATGACCGGAGCGATCATTGGCAGGATGGCTATGCCGACGGCGGTGGTAATGATCTCACTTTCACACACCTTCTCCACGAGCAACGGATCGGAGGTATCCAGGGCAGTGACGTGATCAACAGTGAAACTCTCCGGATCATGATCGGTGACAAAAACCGTGTAATATCCACGCTCACGGATGGCATTGATCATCTGGGTGTTGATATCTGCAAACAGCACCTCATACCCCGACTGCCTTAAGAGAGCCCCGATAAAACCCCTTCCAATATTTCCGGCTCCAAATTGTATGCTTTTTTTCATCTCTTTTTTTAACCTTATTGATGTGCATTTGATGAGGAAAAAAAGGAAGAGTACCTATTCATCTCTGCAAGAAACATAGATACTCTTACCAAAGAATTGTCATTAAATGGATAAAACGCTCTTGCTTATTTCCTGATCACGATGTCATCCAGCAGGAATCGTGTCTTGTTGGCTGAGGCTTTGTCATAGTTAGACGCAATGGCGATTCTGCTATCCGGGGTTACACCGTCCAGCACGACTTCAAAAGTGGCGAAATCACCGTCTGCTTCCAGGATGGATACCTGTTTTTCAGAGACGATGGTGACAGACGACTTATTGTCGATCGATCCTTTCGCATTGAAAGTGGCTCCTTGCACAACCTGAACAAGCACATCCTCACAATAGGAGGTCTCCCCCTCCTTATACATGGCTGCTCTGAAGGAGACCCTGAGTGTTGTGGCACCCGTCAGCGATGAGAGCTCGGGAGTATAGAGGGTGGCACCTGCTTTGCCGCCTCCCATCTTGATGTAACCGGGGCGCGTGGAGGTGTTGCCATGCTTGCCCCACGTCTTCATGCCTGCACCTTCGGTATAGGCAACCGATACGTTTCCTCCGTCAAAGACGTTGAACTCGGTGGCGGTATTACAGGTTGCCTGTCCATTGGCAGGATCAACCGGGTTCTTTCCTGTTGCCTTCTCCCAGGTTCCTCTACCGGGGCCTGCCGCTCTCGTATAACCGGCAGCCTCATATAAGATATCTCCTCCATGAATGAAGTTGGAGAAATCCTGTGAAAGGATCACATCTCCACCCACCGCGGGAGCGGCCGCACCCGTTGTGAACTTGTAGGCCCTCGATTGCAGGCCTGTAGACACATCGGTCACCCGCACGTAGTAGTCACTCGCCGCATCCAGTCCGGAGAATGTGAACCGATGCGGTCTGGTGGTGGTGTTGAACAGGCTGGCAGGGATCTCCTCCCAGCTGATGTACAGGTCGGTACAGGCCTCATCGTTGAAGAGCTCCAGGGTGCAGATATTGGAGATTTCACTTTCCAGCTCCATGAAATCGGTGAACGACCAGGCAATGGTCAGCGTAGAGGATGAGCTGGCAATGAGTTTCACCTCAGTAATTTCAAAGTCGGGATCCACAATGCCATAGGCAGTCATGATGCGCGCACTCTGCTCGCCGTCCATCAGATAAGACCATCTGGAGACAGCCGAATAGGGGAAATTGGCTCTCACCCTGGCATAATAGTTCTCACGTCGCGACAAGCCGGTGAACTGGTAATAATCCTCGTCGGTGGTGGTGTAGGTAACCAGGGGATAATCGGAGTCGGCTGTATTGAGCAGTTGCACGGTGTAGGATGTGGCACCCTCCACAAAGTCCCAGGCCACAGTGATAGAGTTGGGAGTGTATTCCAGCAGTTCCACATTGGCGGGAAAATGATTCTCGTGTGCCGTCGATATCTCTGTCTCCCTGTCATAATCACAAGAAGATGCGACCAGTGTGAGGAGCAGGAGCGGCAGGTACAATAAGATATTTTTCATACGATTATATGCTTGTTAGGGTGCATGAGACGCGCTTCAGTCATCTGCCCGTGTGAGCAGGAGGCTCTGGCGCCTCTCATGCGGTTTGGTTTGACTAATAAGAGACTACGATGTCATCGATATAAAAGCGGCCAGCCTGAACGGCATCATTCTGCACCCAGTCTTCCGGGAAGGAGATAGACAGTGCCGACTCGTTGGTGGCGTTCTGCACGATCACGCTGAACTCGACCCACTTCTGGTGTCCGATCACGAAAGGCACATAGGCCCTTTGCGTCACGTTATGCACGTTCGAGATGTTGATCCCGCTAACTCCCTTGGGGTAAAGGCCCAGCATGATCCTGTCCGGTGCGGGATCGTTGTAGGTGGCACCCCTGAAGGTTACCAGCAGGTCAACCGTCACCCCGTCGGGGATCTCCAGCCCGGGGGTGATCAGCGAGCCATACTCGCTGGCGGTGGCACTGGCTGCACCAATCTGGATGTAGCCCGGACGCATGTAGTTACGGAGTCCCAT
>CAZHZC010000028.1:0-10577 GCA_964537135.1 uncultured Rikenella sp. | reverse complement strand
GAAACAGATATCCGTTACCGCTTATATCGGGACGCCATTATACCCGGAACCAGTCTCCCCAGCGTATGGGGGAATGGTGGACCAATTAATTTTACAGCCCAATCCGAAGCAGGTACCTATTATGTGACGGCCACCAATAATGGCTGCGAATATGAGATTCCTAATACAGAGTTGGTAATTAATCGCCAACCGGAATTATACAATGTTATAGACGACAGCTTTTGCGCTGGCGAAAAGGTCTCCATCACCATCGATGATTCTGATGCTCATGTGTCTTATGTGGTTATTGATGCGGATGATAATCCAGTTTCGAGTGTAGAAAGTGGAACACCTGGAGGTATTACCTTTAACGCACCCTATCCCGTAGGAAATTATAGAGTTCTTGCAAGCTCCGGAGGGTGCGAACGAATAATGAATGGAAGTGTTACGGTGAATGCCTTGCCCAATGTGACCATTAACAATCTGGCCTCTGATTACTGCGCCAATGCCGGAGTTGTAACCATCAATGGTAGCCCGAGTACAGGCATCAACAGCTGGAGGGTGCATGGGTATATCCCTCCCTCACCGAATTGGTTCACGGATGGTGGCGATAATACGGCCTCCTTTAATGTGGATGATGCCCTATCCGCTTCAGGGGATGCCTCTTATACCATTTACTATCGGTATGAAGATCCCAATACCGGATGTAGTGATGAAGTAGGTGAAACGACGACCTTTCACAGTGACATTCAGGACAATATTGATTTTCGTTACCGCATAGGCGCAACCGGTACCTGGGAAGCCTTCCCCGATCCTGCCGACTTGGTGTTGTGTCAGGAAGATGATGTGCTTGAATTGGAAGCTTTTTTTATTGATACAGGATTTCTTATTGGAGAGGGTACGTTTACGGTAAATAGCGACGGTCTTTCTGATGCCGGCGATGGAACTGCCGAATATGATCCATCAGTGGCAGGGATTGGCAACTTTACCATTTCTTATACTTATGTGAACCCCAATGGCTGCGAGGGTACGGTTGATTATTCGGTACAGATTGGTGTAGATTTGGAGTTTGTTAATTTGAATGATTTGTATTGTTTAGCCGATGCAGCTTCAACGGTGAGTGCCCGCCCGGTTAATCATACGACCTTGCCTCAAGGCGGTGTGTTGAGTGTTTTTCGGCAAAGCGATTATCCTACCGGACCAACAGTTACATTGGATGACCAGACGCCGGTTGGAGGTGGTGGTGTGACCAATCCATCCATTAATTTTGACCCTTCCAGTTTTGGTGCAGATACTTATGTGTTCGAGTATCGATATGAACAAGGTGGCTGTGTTAATTCTATTACACAGGTAGTGGAAATTCCTGCTAGTGTGGATGCCTCTTTTTCAACAGCCACTGGTGAAACCCAATTTTGTGAAAGTGAAACCTCAGTTACACTGAATCCTGTTCAGGGGGGAGGCTCATTTTCCGGCCCCGGAGTTTCAGGAAATGTTTTTAATCCTGCCACAGCCGGCCCGACCTCTCCCGCTTCTTACACAATAACACATACTATAAATACAGGCGGCTGTTTCTCAACTGAGACCTTAACACTTACGGTCACTGAACTACCCGATATAGACATTGACAACCTGGCAACCAATTATTGTGAAAACGACGGTCCAGTGACCATTGAAGCCAATACTTACGGTGTATCAGGCGGGAATTCCACTTTTACATCTACCTCAAATGCTTTGAGCGTTTCACCCATTACCGATAATGGTAATGGCACCGCTATATTTGATCCTTCCCTTGTAGGTCCAGGAATATATGATGTTTCACTGGTGTATGAGCACCCTGTGTCGGGTTGTGTAAATACGGTAACCGAAAGAGTGGAAGTAAACACGGTTACTTATGTTAACTTCGGAGATGATCAGCCGGGAGATGACCTGGAGTATTGCCGCAACGGAGGGCCGGTTACCTTTACCGCAAGCTTTAGTACCACTACTACAGATTTTGGGGTGTTTACCATTTCGGCCGGAGGCGCCCCCGGATTTATGGATAATGGCGACAATACGGCCACTTTGAATCCTGCTTTGATCCCTGCAGGTGACTATGAGGTCACTTTCTCATTTTCCAATGCTAATAGCTGCGACCACTCACGGACGAAAACCATAAGGGTGCAGGCTACCCCCAACCAGGCATATGTTGTTGGCGGCGGGGGACGGTATTGTTTGTTGGGAGGTACGGCCAATACTATTACGCTAAGCGGATCTCAGAGTAATACAACCTATGAGTTGTTGCTTAACGGCATGTCATTTAGCCCTAAAGAAACAGAAACAGGCACAGGTTCTGCTTTAGATTTCGGAGCCCAGAATTCTGAAGGGACCTATACAGTGGTTGCTACCCATAACACTTCAGGATGTAGCGCTGAAATGACAGGCTCTGTTGAAGTTGAGGTGAGTGATTTGTCACTGGCCATTGATAATCTTGAACATGCCTTATGCCATTCCGGAGATGAAGGGGTCCTTGAGGTGACTGCCTCTGGTGGACTGGCACCTTATACTTACTACCTGTATGCATCGGATGGGACAACCTTAATTACATCCAACGCTTCTGGGAGCTTTACCGCTTTGGAGGAGGGTGACTATAACGTAAGTGCTGAGGATTTTATTGGTTGTAAGCTGGTAGCTCCCATCCCGGTGACCATTAACGAACCGGCGAATCCGCTTGCGCTCACTACAGATTCCTCACCTGTGGGTTGCAGTGGTTGCACCGTGGCTTCTGATTGTGAAGGGGAAGCTTCTGTTGGTATTACTGGTGGCACGCCTTTCACGGATTTAACTACCTATCCATCGGGCTACAATATTGTGTGGACCGACGCTGCCGGGGTTGGTATTCCAGTATCCGGTGACAAAACTTTTATTGAACAAATGCCTGCCGGTGATTATACGGTCCGGGTAACCGATGCCAACGGATGTTGGGTGGAAGAGGTGGTTGAAATTGAGACGGTTCCGGTTATTAACCTGATTGAAGATTTGTCCGGAAGAGTTGATGTTACTTGCAACGGAGCCAACACCGGAGAGTTTGTAGTTCGCGCTTCAGGTGGTGCTGCCACACCGGCATACCAATTCTCTCTGGATCAAATAACGTGGGTAGGTCCGGATGCTCCAGGTGGTAGTGAACGAACTTTTGTTAACCGTCTTGCCGGTACCTATAATGTATATGTGCGCGATGCCAATTATCCGCGTTGCGACAACTATCAGTTGGGTTCTCCGATTGTCATTATCCAGCCGCCTGCACTTACCATTTCTGAATTGTTGCCCGCTCATCAAGATGTGGATTGTTATGGTGGGGACAATGGACAGTTGGAGGTTTCTGCTATAGGAGGATCCGGCAATTACGAATTTACCATCGATGGCGGAACGACCTGGCAGACAGATGCAACAAATACTTATCTGTATGATGATCTCGATGCCGGTACCTACTTTGTGCGCGTTAGGGATGCCAGTGCAACCTCTTGCACTTCAGCTTCTGTTCAAATAGAAATTGACCAACCTGCTGAACTGTTGATCAATAACTATACCGCCACAGCTGTTTCTTGTCGTTCGGGCAACGATGGAACCATTACTCTTGTAGCGCAGGGAGGGACGACTGATTATGTTTACTCACTCACTGGGCCGGTCATCCGTCCCAGCCAAGCTTCTAATGTTTTTACTAATTTACCGGCCGGGACTTATACCGCCACGGTAACCGATGACAACGGCTGTACTTTTAATTATCCCGACATCGTGATTTCAGAACCGGCCAGCCCGCTTGTCCTTTCTGAAGAAGACAAGCAGGCGGTTCTTTGCAGGGGCGATGATAGTGGTTCCTTTACAGTGGGCGCCGCTGGCGGTTCAGGAGGTTATGAGTTTTCTCTGGAAGGTGCCGCTTTTGTCTCAAATAGTACAACAGAATATGAATTCGTTGATTTGTTTGCCGGCACTTACAATGTAGAGGTGCGTGATGCAGAGGGTTGTACGGCTAATATCTCTGTTATCATCACACAACCTGCTACTGCTTTTTCACTGTCTGCATCTGAAACCAGTTCAATCAGCTGTTTTAATGGCGACGATGGTGAGATAACGGCCGATGGTATTGGGGGAGCCTCTGCATCGGGTGTTGATTATGTTTTATACAAAGAGATTGCCGGAAGCTGGATTGCCCAGGAACTTAGAACTGAGCTCACTGGTGATGCCTATACTTTTACCGGACTGGATAAAGGTGATTACCGCGTAAATGCCTTGGATGACAATGGCTGTTCTGCCTCACAATTGCTAACCATTGATCAGCCCACCGATGAAATTGAAATAACGATAACGGATATTATAAATGTTACCTTACCCGGTGGCAATGATGGATCTATTGAAATTGGTATCTCCGGTGGAGATGGTCCTTATGCCATCGATTGGAGTGGGGTAGATGACGGGGGTGCTGATATTTCCACTTCCCTGGATGATAATGTCTATGTCCAGAACGATTTGGTTAAGGGAATTTATTCGGTGGAAGTGACCGACAACAATGGTTGTAGCGTTGAACGAGAGAACATTCCTATTTCGGATCCCGACTCACCTCTTTCTCTTAACATTACCCAAAGTAATCCCGGGCATTGCAGTGGGGCTGCCAATGGAACCATTGGCTTAACGGCTACCGGAGGGAATGCTCCCTATAAGTCCATCACGCTAAGTCTTGCAGGTACTGAGGTGACAAAAGCCACATCCGGTAATGCCTTTGCAACCTATAACAACCTTGCAGCAGGTAATTATCTGGCACGGGTGGTGGACAATACAGATGTTGCTTATGAAACGACCATTCAGTTAACCATCCCTGATCCTGTTGTCCTTACATTTAGTAAGAACAATGAGGTGTTGTGTAATGGGGGCAACAATGGTTCTATTACCTTTTCAGTATCAGGAGGTACACCTCTGGACGGAACGCCTGCGCCTAATTATTATAACTATTTCCTGATTCCCGATAACGGTACTACCATCAGTAACCAAATTGAAGTTGGTCAGACAATTACTATTAGTACTTTAACGGCAGATGATTATGAACTTCAGGTTGTAGATGCGCTTAACTGTAATGCTTCTCAAGATTTCGACATACAAGAACCTGATGCTGTAGCGTTTACTTACACCTCAGAAAACCTGTCGTGTTTCAATAGTGGTGACGGTTCCATTTCTGTCACTGGGGTGACCGGCGGCTGGGGCGTGGCCTATCGCTACGACTGGTATGTCTATAATGCCGGAACGTCTGCTTGGGATGATCATGAGTTGAACGGCCCCTCAAACATTAGTGGGTTGGATGCAGGTCGTTATCGATTGACGGTCACTGGTCTAACCAATAACTGTCCTGCGGTTTCACTGCCTATTGACATTACACAACCGGAAGAGCTTGAGTTAAAATATACCCAACAGGATGTTACGACTTGCTTTGGTGATGATTCTGGAGTGGCTACTTTAACGGTTAATGGCGGAACACCTGGTTATCAAATCGAATATGGTACTGATCCCAATATCCTATGGAATGGCATTTCGCCTTATTCGTTTACCTCGCTAGCCGCAGGTAATCACTCTTTTACCGTAGAAGATGCCAAAGGCTGTACCGATGATGTGAATGTGGATATCAATCAACCGGAAGAACTTGTTGTTGATAATATCTCGTATGGTATTAATTGTGAGACGCCTAACTCCGGCACTCTTGCGTTCGAGATTACCGGAGGACGCACCGATGCTTCCGGAGATTATAGATATACCGTTTCGTTAATCCATGATGCATCAGGCAATAATTATGGTCAGGTTATTAGTGCTACTTCTGTTCAGCCATATGTGGTAAATAATATTACGGCACTTCCGGCAGGTGATTATGTGTTGAGGGTTGCTGACCGGAATTCTTCAAATCCAGACATATGCGAGTTTGAGTATAGCTTTACTTTAGCACACATCGATGTAGAAGAAATCATTACAGATGCCACTTGTAAAGGCGTTAATACCGGAGCCATTGATTTAACGCTAACCGGAGGTTCCGGAGATTATTCGTTCGATTGGACTAAAGATGGGGATGCTGCCTTTAGTCGTAGCACCAAAGATATCGGCAGTCTCTCAGCCGGGGTATACCATGTTGAAATTACGGACAACCTTCGCGTATGCACGCTGGCTCCTTATACCTTTGTGGTGGAAAATGAGCATACTTTATCTATCAACGGTAAAGAGCGGAATGTTAGTTGTCCCGGAGCCAATGATGGCGCTGTCATTGATGTTGATGTGGTTGATCCTTCTTCGGCGGGACTTAATTATGTGTGGACGGGTGGTACGCTTACTACCCCTGAAACCACGCAGGACTTGACGGGGGTTGGACAAGGAACCTACCTGTTACAGGTTACTGATGGTGACGGTTGTGTTGTTACCCGTAATTTTGTGGTGGCAGAGCCTGCACCGGTGACTTTTGATTTATCAACTGATATAGAAAGTTGTGAGCCATATAGCAGGTCCATTACACTGGATAATTTGGCAGGGGGAACAGGTGATGTAGCTGATTTTGATTTCTATTGGACCGGCCCCGGTGCCACTACCAATACGCAAAACCAAGCAGGGATTTCAACAGGAGGCGAATATTTTGTTACGGTCGAGGATGCCAATAATTGTCCGTTTACACAAAGCATTTTTGTTCCCGGCCAAATTGAAATTGATTATACCGCGAGTCAACTTGCCTGCAATGGTAACGACAATGGTTCTATCTTGTTGCATCTTTCCGGAGGTTCGGGTGACTATAGTTATGTGTGGTCCACCACTGATGGTAGTGGACTGGATGTGAATGTGCGCAATCAAAGCGGATTAACAGCAGGAACCTATACTGTAACCATTACCGATAACCAGGAGTCTGATGGCGCAGGTGCTTGTGTGGTTACACGCAATATTGTCCTTACACAGCCTCAGGCCATTGTCATTGACGGAACAACTAAAGATGTTATTTGTGCCGGGAACGATGATGGTGCGATAACCCTGGATGTAACCGGTGGCTCAGGTAATTATACTTACAGCTGGTCTTCAGCCAATGGTAGCGGTTTGATTGCTGATCAAAAGAATCAGACCGGTCTTTCCGGTGGAACTTACTCTGTATCTGTTCATGCAGACGGATGCAATGCTGCCCGTGACTTTACCATTGATGAACCCGATCCGCTTGAGTTCAGCTTAAAAATTACCCCCAGTGCTTGTGATGGCACTAATAGCGTGGAAATTACCGGACAAGATGGAGGTAGCGGTACTTATGAATATGTATGGGCCGGGCCGGGCGTTGCAACTGGTCTAGCTGTAACTCAACAAGATGATTTGCCGGGTGGCGACTATCAGGTAACCATGGTGGATGCCAGTGTTGGACAACAGTGTAGCGAAACGCAAACTTTTACACTGAGCAAACCTTTAAATGTTACGCATACGGTTCAAAACCAAACTTGCCCGGGAAGCAATAATGGGGCCATTGACATTACACCTCAACATGGGGTGCCACCTTATAGTTATGCCTGGTCAACAACCAATGGCAGTGGTCTGTCGGTGAATGAACAAGATCAAAGCGGATTATCTGCAGGTACTTATGAGGTAGTCATTACCGATAGTAACCCCGATGGTGGTGGTTGTACTTTCACCATTAGCGATATTGTTGTAGGCACGTCTAATGCCCTAAGCATTGACGGAGGCGTTACTGCGGTTCGTTGCTTTGGTCAAGCTACCGGAACCATTTCAATCAATGTTGTGGGTGGTTCAGGGAATTATGATTACAGCTGGTCCGGGCCAGGGACCATTGCAGATCCAACGCAACAAAATTTAACTGGCCTTGTGGCCGGTAGTTATACGGTTGAAGTCACCGATCTTGGCGTTGAGAGTGGTACAGGTGCTACCTGTTTGGTCTCTAAAACTTTTGTTGTTCCCGAGCCTGATGATGCCATAGTGGTAACCGGAGTGAATGTAAGGGATGTCGATTGCCATGGGACTGCCACAGGTGCCATTGAAATAAATGTGGACGGAGGTACAGGAGCCTACCAGTTCCAGTGGACGGGCCCCGGAGTTATTGCCGACCCCAGCAGTCAAAACATTGCGGATTTAAGAGCAGGCGATTTCTATGTGGACATCAGGGATGCCAACAACTGTCTGCTTCACCACGGCCCCATTAATGTGGATCAACCGGCTGAAGCCTTGTCGGCGACTTGGGTTGCCACCGAGGATGTTACCGTAAATGGTGTAAACAATGGATCCATTGAAATTGAAGTTAGCGGGGGAAGTGGTGCTTATACCATTTTATGGTTTGATGAAAACGATGATCCCGTTACCGGCAGTACAGGACTTGAAATTGCTGATGAACTTTATGCAGGGACTTACAGGGTTGAGGTGACAGATGGGAATAACTGTCCGGTTGAAATCATCAATCTTATTGTTCGTCAGCCCGATGATTTATTGGATTTGATCATTAGTAAACGCAACGTTGGGCCTTGCAATGGTGTTGATAACGGACGCATTACCACTGATATGATTGGAGGTACTCTGCCCTACAAATCTATTACGTTATATAATTCAGGGGGTTTGGTTACGCAGGCGCTTAACGAAAACAATGCCGTATTTACCGGTTTACCAGCCGGAGATTATGAAGTGGTTGGTAGGGATGCCAATGATGTAGAGGTACGTGAAGATGTCAGAATTCTTCAGCCGGCACCTTTGGTTGTGGATGCACAGGTAACTACCCATGTAGTGTGTCGGGATGCTACAACCGGCGTTATTACGGTTTCTGTTGGTGGAGGAGTGCCGCATGATACGCAAGGCTACAGAGTTTCCCTTGGTGGTGGCCCTTCGGGCACCGGAGAGGTGCAATATTCTGATGGAACTATACCGGTGGTATTTGATGACTTACCATCCGGTACCTATACCGTCCGGGTTATAGATGACAGCAACGTGAACCTTGTAGCGGGTGATAATATCACTCTTACTGATGCCTATGGTGATGACACTTATGATCTGGGTATGGACTGCTTTGTAGAAAGTGCTCTGGTTGTCAATCAGCCTGAGGCAGCACTCAGCATCAGTACAGTATTAGGAAGCGATGCTATTTGTGTTGGTGAAAAACCAATGCTGCAAATTATCACGGCCAACTGGGACTTTAGTGAGGGCGATCTTTCTGTTTCCTTAAGTGATGGCGAAAACTATCTGGTTGATGAAACGCCTTTTCAGTTTGAACCTATAGATACTCCCGGTGCCGGAACTAGTTATTATTCTATAATCGATGTTCATGAATCTACCGCCAGCTGTCGCAAAGGTGTTGGTACTGGTGTAGCTGTGGTGGCAGTGAATGCATTGCCTACGGCTCGTATTTTTGGAGATGCTTCCATTTGTTATGGTGAGAGTACTACCATGGGCATTGAATTAACTGGTGCAGGACCTTGGGAGGTTGTTATTTCAGATGGCAGCAATACATGGAATGAGACTTATACGGAAAACTTTAATGAGTTTTCGGCATCGCCCTTAAGTGATGCTACTTATGAAATATTAAGCGTTACCGACACGCATTGTTCTGATGTTGGTACAGGACAAGCAACTATTACCGTAAATGAATTGCCAGATGTTACTATTACCGGCGAAGCGAACATCTGTGAAGGAGCTAGTACCAACCTTAGCTTTGATTTTACAGCTGGTACTGCACCCTATTATGTTACGTTTACTGAGAATGGGGATGAACGTACCGTTGGGCCAATTAACGCTGATCCTTTTGTTTTAACTGTAACGCCTGATGAAACAACGGATTATGTGTTGGTAAGCGTAAGCGATGGCAATAACTGTTCTACTGATGTTGTTGGGGAGGTTCGGGTTACGGTTCGTCCTTATCCTGAAAGGCCTTCTCTTATAACTGGTGATCCTATTGTTTGCCAGGGCAAAACGTATACTTATTCTGTTGAGGCAGTAAATCATGCCATTGGTTATGTATGGGATTTACCAACTGGTGCGACCATTGTCTCTGGATCCGGAACGCGTGAAATTGAAGTTGAATATGCTACGGATGCTTCTTCTGGCGAGCTCTCAGTGCATGCGGTGAACAGTTGTGGTGACGGAGCAGAAAGGTCCATGTCCATCTATGTTGATGAACTGCCGCCAAGTGCAGGTGCAATTACCGGCCCCGACGAATTGTGTCAGGGCACCACCAGAGAGCGGTATAGTATCACGCCCATCGAGGAAGCTACTGGTTACAGGTGGACTGTTCCATCCGGGTTTACCATGGATGGTGATGGAGGTGCATATATTCTGGTTGATATTGATCCCAATATCGATAGCTTTGTCGGAACAATTACCGTTACACCCTATAATGATTGTGGCGATTCTGATTTCACCAGCGAAATAGACATTGAGGTATTTCCATTGCCCGATGCCAATGCAGGGCCGGATGATAATGTGTGTGGCAATGTTTATTCATTGGCTGCCGATGCTTTAACCAATGCTACCTGGCAAGGTAAATGGACGGTCGTTCAAGGATCGGCCACTATTACCAACGATGATCAACCTGATGCAGTAGCAAGCTATATGAGCGCAGGTGATGTGACTTT
>CAZHZC010000027.1:0-26704 GCA_964537135.1 uncultured Rikenella sp. | reverse complement strand
GAAAAATATGAAGAAGGTGAGTGACCTGCTGACCGACCTCAAGGTGCCGGTGACAGAGAAGGAGAAGGTGATGCTGCTCCTCTCCGGCGGGAAGACAATGTGGGTGATGGGCTACAGGATGGATGAGCGGTTCAGGATAAGAGAGGATACCAGCAGCATGCTTAAGATAACCCTGCGTAAAGATAATGACGAAATCTCACTGCTCACCTCTCCCTGACACCGTTGATAGCCCGGTCGAGCATCAGCAGGTCAGCAAGCCCTACCGCTACTGCCGACTCAAGGATCACCGGCACACGTCGTGCAATACAGGCATCATGCCTTCCTGTGACCTTCAGGTCAGTCATCTCACCCATTACCGGGTCATAGGTGCTCTGCGTTACGCCGGTGCTGGCTGCCGGCTTCACCGAGACCCTCATCACCAGGTCATTGCCATTGGTAATACCGCCATTGATCCCACCGGCATTATTGGTGAGTGTCTTACCCCGGTCATCAATGAACGGATCATTATGTTCTGAGCCATAGCTCTTTGCCGAGCCAAAGCCTGCTCCAAATTCCACTCCGTTTACTGCCGGGATCCCAAATGCGATTGCAGCGAGCTGTGACTCGACCGGGAGGAATGCAGGCTCACCGAGGCCCACCGGCAGGTTGCGTACCACGCACTCCACCACACCACCTATCGTGTCACCCGCCTCCACAGCCCTCTCTATGGTGGCAGAAACATCCTTCTCGCCACCTGCCTCAGTCAGGGTGGCAGTGATCATGGCCGGTGAGATGATCTTACGGGCAAAGTATCCGGCAGCCACCAGACCCCAGGTGAGACGGCCGGAGAAGTGTCCGCCGCCACGCATATCATTAAACCCCCGGTATTTATACTGTGAGGTGAAGTCGGCATGCCCGGGCCTGAAGATGGTGTTGAACTGCTCATAGTCACCCGGCCTCATATCACTGTTACGGGTACAGAGCACCAGGGGTGAGCCGGTGGTGTGGTCATTGTATATGCCACTTATGACCTCAGGCTCATCACTCTCACGACGGTGAGTGGTGCCGGGCAGTAAACCCTTTCTCCTGGAGAGGTCGGCCATCAGCTCTTCACGCCAGTAGGGCAGCCCGGCCGGACAGCCATCTATCACCACCCCTACATAGGGACCGTGTGACTCTCCAAAAATCGATACCCTGAATATGGTTCCAACACTGTTCATCTGGTCTGGTTATAGTTAATGACTTACATTCGTCTTTTCGTTGTAGTAACTCACAAAGGCCTGCACCTCAGTCAGTGAGAGCCGACGTACCACTGCCTTGCCTACTGACCGCAGCAGCACCAAGTTTACTGATCCACGCTCACTCTTCTTATCACGTGAGATGAGCCTCACCACACCGGGAGGAAGCGGGTAGCCGGTGAGCACCCCGGCCTTCTCAAGTATCATGGAGACCAGCCGGTATTCAGCATGAGGCATCTCCCCTTTCCATACTGAGAGCTCAGCAGCAATGAGCATTCCTTGCGCCACCGCCAGGCCATGTGATATGCCATAATGACTCTCAAGCACATGACCGAAGGTGTGCCCGTAATTGAGCAGCCTCCTGCTACCCTTCTCAAAAGGATCACTCCTGACAATAGCAGCCTTGATCTTTACTGATCTGAAGATGAGGTCACCGAGAAGCTTCTGATTATCGGCTGTAAGCTGCTCTGCCACGGCGGAGAGGTCAAAAAAGAGGTTGCGGTCACGAATGATGGCATGCTTGATCAGCTCGGCCATGCCTGAACGAAACTGCTCATCAGGAAGGGTACACAGCAACTCATGGTCACACAGAACAAATTCAGGCTGCCGGAAGGTGCCTATCAGGTTCTTGTACTCACCAAGGTTGACCCCCGTCTTGCCTCCGATGCTGGCATCTACCTGTGAGAGAAGGGTGGTAGATACATAAGCGTGCCTCACACCACGCATGAAGAGCGAAGCCGTCAGTCCGGCCACATCACATACCACACCTCCGCCTATGCCCAGGATGAATGATGAACGGTCACCGCCTGCCTCAAGTATCTGCCGGCAGAGCATCTCCACCACCTCCAGCCGCTTGCTCTCCTCACCCGGCTCAATAACCAGCAGCTCCCCCCTGGGGAAAAGGTGGCCATGAACCCTCTTGACATTGGTGTCAGTAATAATAAAAAGAGCACCCTGCGGGAGCAGACCGGTGACAGTGCCGATCCCGGCTCCCAGCAGAACAAGGGATTTTACCCCTGAACTATATATTTTTAACCGGTGCATGAAGCCGAAAAATAGGAAACGAATGGTTAAATGCATATGATTTAATTCACAAAGTGTCACTTTTCCGAAAAAAAATAAAAAGTGCTACATTCAGGGTGAAAATTCATCTGCCTTATGGAGATCAAAGAGAGGTATGAGGGTGTACTCACCTGGTTCCGTGAGAATATGCCGACAGCTGAGACTGAGCTGCTCTATGCAGATCCCTTTCAGCTGATAGTGGCCGTGGTGCTCTCAGCACAGTGTACTGATAAGAGGGTAAATATGATCACCCCGGCGCTCTTTGCCCGCTTTCCTGATGCTGCCTCCATGGCAAAAGCCACCCGGCAGGAGCTCTTTGAGCTGATAGGCAGCTGCACGTACCCCAACAGTAAGGCCCGGTATCTGCAGGGTATGGCTGAGATGATCACCAATGAATTCAACGGTGAAGTACCCTCAACACGTGATGAGCTGACACGGCTGCCGGGTGTAGGACGCAAAACCGCCAATGTGATCACCTCGGTATTGTGGAACAGTCCGGTGATAGCCGTTGACACACACGTCTACAGGGTGGCACGCCGGCTGGGGCTCACCCCGGGAGCAAAAACACACCTGCAGGTGGAGCTGAAACTGACGGAGGAGATACCGGCAGGACTAAGATCGCAGGCACATCACTGGCTACTCCTCCACGGCCGATATATATGTGTGGCACGAAAGCCCAAATGCCATATTTGCGGACTGCGGCCATGGTGTGTCTGGTACGCCGCCCACTACGGAAAATAAGTGATGAGTTGCACCGTTATCATCTAGTCAGGAGAGTGATCACCTTGTCAGGAGAGTGATCACCTTGTCAGGAGAGTGATCACCTTGTCAGGAGATTGATCACCTTGTCAGGAGATTGATCACCTTGTCAAAACGGCATTATCCTGTCAGGGGTATTATTTTAAGAGAGGCACAGACAGACACATATACATACAGAGTCAGATATGTTTAATGAGGATATGGAGAAGAAGAGAGAGAGGGAGGGCAGCAGCGGAGGTGAGGCCCCCATGGCTCATCTCACCTCACTGGCTCAGCTCTCCGATATCCCTGAACTGGCATTCAACAGCACCAACCAGCTGATCACCCTCAGTAACCTCGAGACCGGCAGCTATATAGAGGTCAACCAGGCGTTCCTCGATACCACCGGTTATCGTCGTGAGGAGGTGATAGGCAAGAGCTCTGATGACATTCAGCTCTATGTAGACCTGATACAGAGCCGCAAGTACAAAAGGCTGCTCACCAGGATGAAGCGTGTCAGTGACCTGGAGGTGATGCTCAGGATGAGGAACGGTGAGGAGCGCTCCTTCCTCTTCAGCGCACGTACAATATTCAGTGGTGATGAGATCTACCTCATCACCTACTACAACGATATAAGCGCTCTCAACGACGGGCTGGCAAGGGCTGAGTCAGAGAAGCTGCTCAGAGAGATATTTGACTCAATGAGCAGCTATGCAATAATCATCAGGCGTGAGGCCAACAACAGGTACTTCTTTATCGACTTTAACTACAGGGCCGAGGAGGTAGAGCAGACAGACCGTAATGAGATAGTGGGAAAGGAGCTCAATGAGACCCCATTCGCAGCCAATGAGCAGTTCATGGCCCTGATAGAGTCGGTAGAGACCAACCGGAGACCGGCAAGAAAGACAGTGTCACCCGACGGGAACGATGATGAGGGGCACTACATAGGGCTGATGCTCTCCACAGGAGATATCTTTATTACATGGGAGGCAGGCAAGGCACAGAAAGAGAGGGAGAGCGAGATACTGAGGCAGGGCATCGTCTTTGAGACATTCGCCGAGCTGCTGCCTGAGATGATACTGGAGGCTGATACTGCCGGACATGTGACATTCATCAACACACAGGGAATGCTGACCCTCGGGCTTGACAACAATGATATGGCAAAGGGGGTGATACTGGCTGACCTGTTTGATCATGATGACCTGGAGAAGCTGATGAGGCAGCTGGAGAAGCTGACGCGCGCAGGAGAGATAGCCTACAATGAGTTCACCATGGTGAACAAAAAGAACCGTAAACTCTCGGTACTGTTCCATGCCGGACCTATCATCATCAGAAACAGGGTGACCGGATACCGCTGTGTACTAACCGATGTGAGCCGTCACAAGGAGTATGAGCAGAAGCTCTCCAACGAGAAGGCGCTGCTTGAACACCTGGTTGACGCTGCTCCGGAGGCGATAGTGCTCACCGACTTCGACGGACGCATACTTCGTATCAACCGCGGCTTCACCAAGCTGTTCGGCTACACCTCCGAAGAGTCAATGAACAGGATGATTGATGACCTGGTGGTACCCGAAGAGCTGCGTGATGAAGCACTGAGAATAGACGAAAAGGCGGTGGCTGACGGTACCGGATACCTGGAGACAATCCGTAAAGACAAGAGCGGTAACAGGATACATGTCTCACTGATAGCATCCTATGTCATATCGAACAGTGAGACAATAGCGTTCCTCGGTATCTATCGTGACATATCCAATGAAGTGAAAGCCAGGATGATGCAGGAGATACAATACAACATCTCATCACTGGCCATGCAAGACTCCGACATCTTCGATATCTATCCCGCCATAGTGAAGGAGATAGGTAAGATGTGGAACGTAAATAACTTCTTCATAGCACTATACAACCGTGAGAAAGACACACTCACCTTCCCCTTCTTTGCTGATGAGCGTGACCACTTCCAGGAGACCGCTGCCAAGAACACCCTGACAGGGTGGGTGATCAGGAATAACAAGGCGGTGCTGCTCAATGAAGATGATATCTTCAGGATAGAGAAGACCGGACAGATAAGCCTCATCGGCTCGCCATGCAAGATATGGATGGGGGTGCCGCTCAGGATGGATGATGAGGTGATAGGGGCCATTTGTCTGCAGGACTACCGAAGGGTTGACGCCTTCAGTGAGGATGACCTGCTGGTGTTCGAGTTCATAGCCAACCAGATTGTGCTGACACTGCAGCGCCGCATGATGCTTGACAACCTCATCACGGCACGCAAGAAGGCGGAAGAGGCGGCCTTCTCCAAGCAGCAGTTCATGTCAACCATGAGCCATGAGATACGTACACCGCTCAATGAGGTGATAGGTGTTGTCAACCTGCTTGAGCAGACCGGGCCGCGTGAAGATCAGGCTGACTACATCAATACGCTGCGCTTCTCGGCCAACCACCTCCTCTCACTGGTCAATGACATACTTGACTACAACAAGATGGAGGCGGGAAAGATCATCTTCGAAAAGACCGAGTTCGACCTGACGGAGATGCTGGAGGAGATAAGCAGGTCATATGACCGTCAGGCACAGGAGAAGGGTATCGGTTTCCTGCTTGAGAGAGATCCGGAACTGCCGGAGAGAATAATAGGTGACCCGATAAGGCTTAACCAGGTATTCTCAAACCTGATGTCCAATGCCATGAAGTTCACTGAAGAGGGAGGTGTCACCCTCAGGGCTGAGGTGCTGGAGCGAAACGAGAACAGGGTGCTGCTGCAGTTCTCGGTGACCGATACCGGGATAGGTATAGCGGCCGAGAAGCAGAGCCTTATCTTTGAGAGCTATGCACAGGCATCATCCGACACCACACGCATTTATGGAGGTACCGGGCTGGGACTGGCTATATGTCAGAGGCTGATAACCCTGCAGGGCGGTAAGATAAGTGTCGACAGTGAGCTGGGAAAGGGTTCGGTATTCACCTTCTCAATAGAGTACAGCCTGCCGCTGGTACCGCAAAAGGCTGCCGGCAAGGAGCCGGTATCAGAGAGCATGACCGGGCTGCAGGGGAAGCGTATACTGGTTGCCGAAGACAACAAAATAAATTTCTTTGTAGCCAATAAGTTTCTTGAGAGCTGGGGCGTCACTGTGACTCATGTTGAGAATGGTGCCCAGGCTGTTGAGAAGCTCAAGCATCACAACTACGACCTTATACTGATGGACCTTCATATGCCGGTGATGGACGGTCTTGAGGCTACAAGGATCATACGCAGCTCATCTGACAGCAGGATCAGCACTATACCGATAGTGGCACTGACAGCTGCTGTCATGTCAGAGGCGCATGACAAGATAGAGGACCTGGCAATAAATGACTACGTCCTCAAGCCGTTCAAGCCGGCTGACCTCTATGACCGTATCGTCAGAAACGTGAGGCAGGTCACCTGATACAGTATTTGGCCAGGTACTCGGTTGCCTCCTTCATCCCCAGGCTCCTCGCCCTCCTCAGGTAGTGGCATGCCTGTTCGCTCCTGCCGCTCCTGATAAGTGCTATCCCCAGGTTAAGGTTCACCTCACCGCTGCCGGGATCAAGGTCGAGGCTCATGGCATAATCATCGGCAGCCCTCTCCCAGGTACGCGCTGCCAGCCAGGCATCACCCCTGAGCCTGAAGGCTGACGCCTCACCGGGGTGCTTCTCAATATTGGCATTGAGGTATGGAAGCGCCTCGTAGATAGCCCCCTCCTCAGCATAGGTCCGCCCTATCAGTCCCAGCGCCTCGGTATTGTCAGGGTCAATGGCAATAAACCGTTCCATCTCACCCCTGGCAGCCTGCCGGTCACCTGACCTGAGCAACATACGGGAGCGTCGAAGCAGCAGCTGAGGGTCGGGCTGACGGTCACTTATGAGCCTCTGATAGACGGTGGCAGCAGCGTAGTAGCTGCCTTCACCCTCCCGTGCCTCTGCCAGTGCATAGAGCCATGCTGCCGGCGTGTCACTCCCGGAGGTGATCGTGGCGAGCAGTGTGGCCGCCTCACGGTACCTGCCGCCGGCGTTCATCAGGCGTGCACGGTAATAATCGGTGAGAGACTCACCCCCATAGAGTGACCTCAGCTCACCCAGCACCTCCTCCGCCAGGTCAGTACGCCCAGCAGCCAGATGGTGATCTATCTCCCACCCCTTACGTTCATACACCTTGTACCACTCCCTCTTCCATAGTGCTCTCCACTCCGGTGATGATGACACCTTACTGAAAGCCTGATCAAGCATTATCTCCGGCTCGCTGCGACGCAGCGGGCTGAGCAGGTGAGCCTCCAGCAGTGAGATGGCACTCCTGGTGTCACCCCTGATGGCTGCACAGCGTGCCAGTCCATAGAGCCCTGCCCCTGCCTTCATGCTCTCAGCCCTGGCATACTGGGCTCCCGCCTCGCTCACGCGTGAGGCCTTCAGCAACAGGTCACCCCTCAGTATCACTGTGATAAGATCATCGTCAGCGCCCCCCTCTTCAGTCAGCAGGATGGCAGCAGCTGCCGCCTCACCCCTCTCATCTAGGGTGACCGCCCTGGCGAGCGTCTCCCACGGCGTCTGGGCCATCAGCCCGCACGAGAGTGCCACGATCACCATACATAACACTGTTCTCTTCATAACTCTCTTTATTTCCCTTCGATCTTTGTTTCCCTTCATTCTCTCTTTCCCTCCGATCTTTGTTTCCCATCGATCTATTTGCTTCCTTTCGTTCTCTCTTTTTCCCTCCGATCTTTGTTTCACTTCGATCTATTTGCTTCCCTTCATTCTCTCTTTCCCTCCGATCTATTTGCTTCCCTTCGATCTCTCTATTTCCCTTCAATTACTGCGGGACCGGCGCCCTTCTCGGTAATCACATGAATAAAGCCACTGAGATGGAACTGTTCAAGGCCTGAGATTCGTCTCTCATACACCTCACAGTCATAGAAATAGACACCTGACGGTACCACCTTTCCCTTATAGGTGCCATCCCAGTTGAGCTTCGGATCTTCGGTGCTGAAGACCAGCACCCCGGCCCTGTTGAATACCTTGAACTCCACCTTCTCAACCAGGGAGGAGCTCTTGGCAAGCAGGAAGTCGTTCACACCGTCATTGTTGGGTGTGAAGACATTGGGTATCTCATAGAAATTACATGAATCGACACACACCATGGTAGAGAGCTCACTCTCATTGCCGTGGGCATCAAAGGCAGATACTGCATAACAACCCGCCACATAGTCAGGCAGGTGATGAATATATTTGAAGATATCGCGGTCATGCAGGGTGGTCAGCAGCGACAGCTCCTCCTCGGTGGTCTGCTTGTACCACAGGTTGTAGCCGACAATATCCTCATAACAGAGCGGATCATCAACCCTCCACCTGACAGTGTTGTAGAGACTGTCACACTGTGATGAGACGGTGAGGAGAGGAGCACATGGCGGCTCATTGTCGACAGCCACACCACAGGTGCGCTGTGACAGGTTGATAAGGTTGGTGGGGGCGCCTGTACCCTGATAGCCGCCGGTAGAGACAACGTAATAGCAGTACTCATTGCCGTTGATCAGACCGGTATCGGTCCAGGTGAGCTGGTTGGTAGAGCCCACAGGAACCCAGTCACTGCCTGACTGCCTGAAAAACTGATATGAGGTGTTTACCCACGGCACATTACGGCTGATAACAAACCGCATCTTACGGTCACCGGGCAGGGCGGTGAGGAAGAGTGACGAGGCGATGCCGGGGTCGCCCACCAGGAACCGGTTGCCGGGGGCATTGTTATAGAGCTCAATACGGTAGAGCCACCCGGTGTCAATAGTGTTGATAAGGGTATCTATATAGACCGTGTCATTGAGGTCAGCGGTGGGAAGGGTGTGGATCAGCTCCCATGAGCTGCCGGCAACGCCCCCGGTACGGTATATCAGATACTCATAGGGCCCGTTGGCAGGTATGGTATCGAGCTGCCGCGGCTTCTGCCAGGCGAGCAGCAGTGAGCCGTTAACGGCATGGGTGGTACGTACGGAGACGTTGGTGATAAGAGGCACGCCGGTGATGAGAGAGGTGACCTCCTCATTGGAGGGCTTGCTCTCGGTGCCGTTGGGGTAGACAGCCACAATACGATAGGCATACTCAACACCGCCATCAAGGCCATTACCGTTGTTGGTATCAGTGAAGGTGACAGCCCCGGGCCCCTCGGCATAGCCCACCTTGACAAAGCCGGAGGTGGCAGGGAGGCCGTCAAGACAGTCATCAGCCTCAAGCGCTGAGGCCCCCTCACGCCGGTAGATACTGAACCCGGCAATATAGTTGGTGACATAGCCCTCCCAGGAGAGCCTGACAAACTTACCCTGCGGAATGGCGGAGGTGAGGCGGGGTGCCGGACCCAGCACCTTGATAGTCATATTGTCAATATCAACAAGCTGAAGCTCAGGATTGGAGTCCTCAGCCTTGATGATGATATCATAGGGCTGATGCCTGACAGCACTGTGACAGGGGGTCCAGGTGAGACGGGCAGTGGAGTGGCCCGCCACCCTGATGAGGGGTGTGAAGGTGGCAGGACAGTCATCGAGGCTGAAGATTCCGGAGGTGGCAATAAGGGTGATACTGTCATTGTCAATATCGTTGGCCTCAACCTCAAAGGTGACCGGCTGACCCGCCTCCACGCACAGGTTGGTGAGAGGTGAGGTGACCGGCGGATTGTTATCGGTCTCATAGACCTCTATCTGCATGTCACGGGTAACAGCACCTATCTTGATACCGTGACGCCACTCCTGTATCTCCATCGCCACATTGTAGATGCCGGTGTTGGTGGGTGCATCCCAGACCAGATCACCACTGATAGAGTCGACATAAAAGGTGTTGGAGGCGGGAGGAAGGGTGTAGTTCTCAATAGGCCTGCCATCTTCACGCGTACAGACGGTCAGCTCATAGGAGAGGCTGTCACCGTCAGGGTCAAAGGCAGCAGGGTTATGAATGAAGATATGACCTTTGGCTGCCTTGTCATAAGGGGGATTAAGAAGGATGGGTGTGCTGTTCTGCCCCACAGCGGTGTTGACAATAAGGATGGTTGAGATGGAGAAGACCACGTTGACCGAGTTGGGTATATTCTCTACACCCAGGTTACGGTTAGGATCCTGGACAACAATACGGTAGACGCCCGGCCCGGGATAGGTATGCTCCGAGACATAGACATTCTTCTTGTAGTTGTTGGGAAGTATTGTCTCTGAGATACGTGCCACAGTGGAGATAGTGTTGTCTCCCCACTCAAAATCGATAAAGGGCCTGTCAGCCCTGCTGAGCGTATAGGTGAAGGTGGTTACCGTCACCTCAAAGGTAAGGGCAGAGAGCTGCTTATAGGTGATCTCTCCCGCCCGGTTGTGCGTCCCGCTGACAATAGTGGTGACAGCCAGCAGCAGCACCACAGCACCAAAAAAAACTCTTCTCATCTGACTCCCTTTCTTATGTTAAAACTGATAACTCCTCATCGTGTCAGTGACAGTGAAGCGGTACCCTTCTTCTATATCATTGAGGCTGAAGAGCATCATATTTGCCTGGTCTTCATATAGCCTTATCATTATTCGGTTGACCACCGTAACGCTCTCAGGGCCCTCCCTCCCCTGCGCCCTCAGGCTGAACCGGTGCTCCAGCCCATCCTCAACGGCTGAGAGCATCTCCAACGGCAGAGGAATACCATCCTCCAGCAGCAACACCCTGTCGGTAAGGTACTGAAAAAACTGCTCCCCGGCAGTGCCGGTGATGGCTGACCCGTCAGCCAGACCCAGCTTCATATCATCTTCAAGGTCATCACTCCACACCTTGACAAAGAGTGACCACACCCTGCTGGAAGCGTCATACTCAATACCTGTAAGAGAGACGTGTACGGGGTGCATGAGAAGCAGGATTGCCAGACCTATTATTTTCATAGTGTAATGTCCATTTATGCAGCAAAAATCAGGCCACCGGCCCCTGGTTGCTCATGCCTGCACGTCTGAGCAGGTACCCCACCGACCCCACCTCCATGAATGAGAAGCCTGGTCCGCCTGAAAAGTTACCTGCCAGAATCACAACAATATCGCTCTCCTTAAGCCGGTACCTCTTCTGCAGCTGGCTTACCGAGTCACCTATGAAGCCGTCAGCGGTATTCTTCCTGCCGACAGAGAGGGGTATAACGCCGTATGAGAGAGCCAGCTCCCGCACCGTACGTGGTGAGTAGCAGAAGGCCATCACCGGTATGACGCCCCTGAATGCTGTCATATTCCTTACTGCCTCACCGTTAACGGTATCGGCAACAATCACCTTCGCCTTCACCCTCACAGAGGTCTCCACCGCCACCTTGGCCAGGTATGCCGACACCAGTCCGGTCATGGTTCCGGCATCACTCTCCAGGTAGCTCTCCTTCTCCCTCTCCGCCTCAGCCGCTATGCGTGCCATGGTACGTACCGACTCAACCGGGTACCGTCCTGCGGCAGTCTCACCGCTGAGCATCAGGGCGTCGGTCTGGCTGTAGACGGCGTTGGCCACATCACTCACCTCGGCTCTGGTGGGTCGCGGACTGACGATCATTGAGTGGAGCATCTGTGTGGCTACTATCACCGGCTTGCGCCGCTCCACACAACGTGCTATCACTGAGCGCTGTATGCCCGGTATACGCTGAAAGGGCACCTCAATGGCCAGATCACCCCTGGCGACCATGATACCGTAGGCGCTCTCCATAATCTCATCCAGGTTGTCAACACCCTCCTGGTTCTCTATCTTGGCTATCACCTTCACCTCGCTGCCACGCTCCTCCAGCAGCCTCCTGACAGCCATCACATCCTCACTGCTCCTCACAAATGAGTGTGCTATGAACTCAATGTCGAGGCTGGCCGCCAGGTCAATAAACCCGAGGTCGCGCTCACTGACAGGGGGCAGGCTGGTCTTCACCCTGGGCATGTTGACACTCTTGCGTGACCCCAGCACACCATCATACTCAATGCGGCCGGTAAGCATACCATCCGAGCGGCCCGTTATCCTGATCTCCACCTCACCATCATCGATAAGGATACGTGCCCCGCGGGGTACCTTGTCAGCTATCTCAGGGTAGTTGACGCTGATCACTGCGGCGGTGGTGACCGCCGCAGGGTCACCGGAGACCATCACCCTGTCACCACGTCTGAACGTTATGGGCTGATGGCATACGGTGGTACGTATCTCAGGGCCCTTGGTATCAAGCAGTATAGCTATCTTGTCAGAGACGCTCCTGACATTTTCAATGATCTTACGTGCACCGTCAGTATCGAGGTGGGCTGAGTTGATCCTCACCACATCCATCCCCGCCTGGTGCAGCCGGTGCAGGAAGGCTGGCTCACAGTTGAGGTCTGAGATGGTAGCAACGATTTTGGTTCTCTTCCTGATAAGCTTTCCTGCCATAATTCACTCCTTACTGATTATGTTGATGAGTGCCTCAGCTGCCAGACGGTAGCCGTCAGTGCCAAGACCCATGATGGAGCCACGGCAGTAGCGGCCGGTGAGGCTGTGGTGCCTGAAGGGCTCACGACTGAGCAGGTTGGTGATATGTACCTCTACCACGGGCACCTCAGAGGCAGCTATGGCATCAGCCAGCGCCACCGAGGTGTGGGTGTATCCGCCGGGGTTGATAATTATGCCATCAGCGGTGGCCGAGGCGCTCTGTACCATGTCCACCAGCTCACCCTCAACATTAGACTGCGTGATGGTGAAGCGGGCTGCCTGACATCGTGACTGCAGCATCTCCATAACCGCATCAAACCCCTCAATGCCATAGATGGCCGGCTCCCTCCTGCCAAGCAGGTTGAGGTTGGGCCCGTTGATTATCGCTATTTTCATGTCGCTCACTATGAGTTGCTGCGACCGGCAGGGCCGCCACGCAAAAATAAGGAAATGGACGGAATTGAGAGTTGAATATAGTGTAACTTTGGGAGCAGCAAGCTGAGACAATGGCAATATCATGGAACAAAGCAGTTACCGGCTTCGGGAGGTACCTTCGTATCGAGCGCTCCCTCTCACCCAACAGTGTGGCAGCATACCAGGGTGACGTGAAGCGGCTGAGGGAGTACCTGGAGGAGGTGAGAGGGGTGAGCTCACCCGCCGCCATCAGCTATGACGACCTGCGTCTCTTCGTGACACACGTGGCTGACAGTGAGAGTGCGGTGAAGACACAGGCACGCCTTATCTCGGGAATAAGGGCTTTCTGCCGTTATATGCTCATTGAGGGGCTGGTTGATGAAGATCCGTCGCAGATGCTGGAGCAGCCGGGAAGTGTATTGATACTGCCTGACGTGCTCACCGTTAAAGAGATAGACAGTATGGTGGCCTCGTTTGACCTGAGCAGCCCCGCCGGCCATCGCAACAGGGCTATCATAGAGACGATCTACGGCTGCGGACTGCGGGTCAGTGAGCTGACAAACCTGAGGCTGACAGATATACACCGCAAGGAGGGGTATGTGAGCATCACCGGTAAGGGCAACAAACAGAGGCTGGTACCTATAGGGACGGTCACCCTGCGAGAGATAGACCACTACCTGGCACACCGGTCACAGCTGCCGGTGATAACCGACCGTAACATACTCTTCCTCAACCGAAGGGGCAGAGGCCTCACACGGGTGATGGTCTTCAATATTGTCAGGGAGGCAGCGGCTGCAGCAGGGATAACAAAAAAGGTGAGTCCACACACCCTGCGGCACTCATTTGCCACCCATCTGGTAGAGGGAGGAGCCGACCTGAGGGCGGTGCAACAGATGCTGGGGCATGAGTCAATAACCACCACCGAGATATATACACACCTTGACCGCAGCTACCTCAGAGACACGGTGATGCTGTACCATCCGAGGGCCCTCAAATAATAACATTTGCCATTTTGTTTTATCCGCTTTTTTATTAGCTTTGCGTGCGAAAATTTCAAGGGGAAATTAATTAATCATAAATAACTTTTAGTATGTCAAAAGTAAAGCGTGTTTATTACTTCGGCAGCAAGAGCGCCGAGGGCAGGGCAGATATGAAGAACCTGCTGGGAGGAAAAGGAGCCAACCTGGCTGAGATGTGCCATCTTGGATTACCGGTACCTGCAGGGTTTACTATCACCACCGATGTCTGTACAGAGTATTATCAGAACAACAACCAGCTGCCGGAAGGACTGATGCCGGAGGTTTGGGATGCGATGAAAAAGACTGAACAGGCAATGGGCATGAAGTTTGGTGACAGTGAGAACGCCCTGCTGGTCTCTTGCCGCTCCGGAGCCCGCAGCTCAATGCCAGGCATGATGGACACGGTTCTCAATATCGGATTATCATCGGCCACAATACCGGGGCTGATAAAGAAGACCGGTAATCCGAGGTTCGTATGGGACTCCTACCGCCGCCTCATAATGATGTATGCTGATGTGGTGATGGAGAAGGCTGAGGATATTGAGCCTGAAGAGGGTATGGGTATACGCAGGCAGCTCGATGAGATGCTCGATCAGTTCAAGCATAAGAGAGGATACCAGTCTGACACCGACCTCACCTCCGACGAGCTGAAGCAGCTGTCAGAGGAGTTCAAGAAGAGGGTAAAGGATGTTCTTGGCAAGGAGTTTCCGGATGACGCACGTGAGCAGCTCGAAGGAAGCATCAGAGGCGTATTCAAGAGCTGGAACGGCAAGAAGGCAGTATCATACCGCCGCATAGAGGGTATTCCTGATGAGTGGGGAACAGCTGTCAACGTACAGGCCATGGTATTTGGTAACATGGGTGACTCATCAGCCACAGGAGTAGCCTTCACCCGTAACCCGGCCACCGGTGAGAACCTCTTCTACGGTGAGTGGCTGGTAAATGCACAGGGCGAAGATGTGGTTGCAGGAATACGTACCCCCAGCCCGCTCAACAATGAGACAAAGAATGAGCAGAATATGCATCTGGCCAGCATGGAAGAGTCAATGCCAGGCACCTATAAGGAGCTGGCCGAGATCAGGAATGTGCTTGAAGATGCCTTCCGTGATATGCTCGACATTGAGTTCACCATACAGGAGGGTAAACTCTATATGCTGCAGGTGAGGTCAGGCAAGCGTACCGGCACCGCAGCACTCAACATCGCCATGGATATGCTGGCTGAGAAGCTGATTGATGAGAAGACCGCCGTCATGCGCGTCAACCCGGCACAGCTTGATGAGCTGCTACACCCCATATGTGACCCTGAGGCTGAGAAGAAGGTGACCCCGCTGGTGAAGGGACTGCCCGCCGGACCGGGAGCTGCTGTAGGCAAAATCGTCTTTACGGCTGAAGATGCCGTAGCATGGAACCGCAGGGGCGAGAAGGTGATACTGGTACGTGAAGAGACCAACCCTGAGGATGTGGAGGGGATGCGCGCAGCTGAAGGTATACTGACGGCACGCGGCGGGATGACATCACATGCCGCACTGGTGGCCCGCGGATGGGGCAAGTGCTGTATCGTGGGCGCAGGAAGCCTGCAGATAGATCTCAGCGGCAAGCAGGCCAGGATAGCCGGCAGCAACACCGTACTGAAAGAGGGTGATGTGATAACCCTCAACGGCACCAAAGGGAACGTGTACAATGGAACCATCGACCTGATGGATGCCTCCGAGAACCCCAGGTTCAAGGCCTTCATGGAGATAGTTGACAGGCACCGCACCATGGGTGTACGCACCAACTGTGAGACCCCGGAGGATGCACTGCTGGCACGTGAGTTCGGAGCCGAAGGGATCGGCCTGTTCCGTACCGAGCATATGTTCTACGGCAAGGGTGCCGAGCAGCCGCTCTTCCTGCTCCGCAAAATGATACTGAGCGAGAATGAGAAAGAGCGCAGGGAAGCCCTTGATGAGCTCTTCCCCTTTGTCAAGAAAGATATGAAGGATACGCTGGCTGCGATGGATAAGATGCCGGTAACCTTCCGTCTGCTTGACCCGCCACTGCATGAGTTTGTGCCCCACAGCCGTGAGATGCAGGCTGAGCTGGCAAAAGCACTCGGCATATCGCTCGAGGCAGTGATCAAGAGAGGCGAGGCCCTCACTGAATCAAACCCGATGATGGGCCACCGCGGCGTACGCCTCGGCATAACCTATCCGGAGGTGACCGAGATGCAGGTGAGAGCTATGTTTGAAGCTACCGCCGAGCTGCTAAAGGAGGGCAAGAGCCCGCAGCCGGAGCTGATGGTACCGGTGACATGTGACGTCTCTGAGCTCGACGTGATAAAGGTGGTCTTTGACCAGGTACATGATGAGGTATGCAAAAAGTTTGGCCTCAAGAAGATAGACCATCAGTATGGCACCATGATAGAGATACCGCGTGCCACGCTGCTGGCAGACCAGATGGCGAAGACAGCACAGTTCTTCTCCTTTGGTACCAATGACCTGACACAGATGGCCTTTGGGTTCAGCCGTGATGATATTGGCGGGTTCCTGCATGACTACCTTGACAAGAAGATGCTGGCCGCCGACCCGTTCCAGACTATCGACCAGGAGGGTGTCGGACAGCTGATAACCATGGCATGCGAGAAGGGCCGCTCTACGCGTCCTAACCTCAAGATAGGTATTTGTGGCGAGCAGGGTGGTGACCCCGAATCGGTGAAGTTCTGCTACCAGAACAACCTCACCTATGTCAGCTGCTCACCATTCAGAGTGCCCATAGCCAGGCTGGCAGCCGCACAGGCAGCAATAACTGACCCTAAGAGGTAGAGTCAGAGCCACAAGGCACATAAGACAACAATGCAGGAGGCTGCCCCCCAACAGGAGGCAGCCTCCTCGCTTTTCAGCAATGACACTGCTGCAACTCAGCTTTCAGCAGCAGGGTCGAAGCGGCGTATATATGGCACAGGTCAAGTTTCAGTGAGGGCGCCGTTGTGGCATATGAGCAGAACAGGTCACCTAAGAATCACCCAGCGACCGGTACTGTACCGGGTATCACTGCCACTCTCTCTTGCCAGCCGAATGATATATATACCAGGTGTCAGGGCGGTGGTACTATGAAACGGCAGCTGCTGCCTGCCCGCCTCAAGGCTTCCCCTGAAGAGAGTGGCTACCTGCCGTCCTGATGATGACCATAGTGTCACCTCTGCCCTGCCGGGTGACGGCATAAAAAAGGTGATGAGACCATCACCGGCGAGTGGGTTGGGTGCCAGGGTCAGTGCAACATCCTCATCATGTGGTGCACCGGCTGATGAGGGGTCTATGAGCATGGCATCATCAAACCAGAGGGTACCTGACCGGCTGGCTCCCTGCACCTGCCTCACCACCAGGCTGTGAAACTGCTTGTCGCCGCTACCGCCTACGGAGGTGAGAGGTATGGTTACCTGGTCCCACCCTGCCCAGTCAATAGTGCCTGCAGGGACGATATGGTTGTTGCTGCCTGATGAGTAGAACCAGTACTCCAGCTCATTGTTACTCAGGTCACCATAGACCCATACGGTAAAAAACTGTGAAGGACGGCTTCCGACAGATGGCTTCCTGGTATCAAAGACGCGGCACACCCCTCCCTGGTTGCCGGTAAAGAGGTAGTCGAGGCGGCCTGCCAGAGGAGGCGAATAGTAGTAATCAGCTGATGCGGTAAAGGTTGTCATGATATTGTCGGTGCCGGTGGTACTGCCACTCGCCTCCGGATCCCAGAAGACCGCAATATCATTGAACGACTCCACAACAGTACCGGTGTGGTATCCCTCACTGCGTGTGGTGAACGAGTGTGTGACCGCCGATGCCGGGGTGAGTCCTGTAATATCCTCCACCGTGGCCTCAACAGTAAGCTGGTAGAGGGTGGCTGGTGTGAGCGGCTCTGCCAGCTCAAAGGTGTATAGCCCCTTCTCCCCTACCGTGAAAAAGCGCTCACGGCTCTTGACCAGCGGCTCCGGCACGCTGCCGGTAACCTGTACGGCAGCCCTGGCCGACGCCTGGTCAGGGGGAGTATCAAATTTAACGGTGATACGCGGGTAGAGGGTTATGCCGGCAGCACCGTCATCAGGCCACACCTGCTCAAGCAGCAGCTGTGTGCGTGCCCTGGTGACAAAGGTGTAGCTGACCGGTTCAGCCAGCGGCACACCCCATAGTGATGTTGCCTCAGCAGTGATGGTTATCGTATGGGGGGTGGCTGAGCTGTATCCCGGCTGCGGGGTGACAGTGAGCTCTCTGCCACGGTCATCCCAGGAGAAGTTAAGTGCAGTTGCCGGCTCTATGGTAAGCGACTGCTCCACTGTGGTGCGCTCCATCGGCAGGTTAAAGATGAAGGTGATAGGCTGGCTGAAGGAGAGAGAGTCTGTCGTGGAGGGAAGCGTGCCGGCCAGTAGCGGGAGACGCTGAGTGTTAAAAGGGGGCAGCAGGTCAACCACGGTGCTCTTCCCTGCCACCACCTCCACAATGAGTGTCTCTGCAAAGAAGTCATCCGTCTCACCGGTGACCAGCGTCCAGCTGCCCGGTGGCACCGAGTCAAACATAAAAAAGCCGTTGTTGAGAATGTCGGTGGTCACCGTACGGCCTGACGGCATCAGTGTCACCGTAACACCATTGAGTGGCATATAGCGGTCAGCCGTAGCCGGACCAAAGTACCATGGCGGGGTGGTGTGGCTGTCACGTACCACCCCGGCAATGATACCATGCTCCTCAGGCACCACATTGAAATGTTGCTGCATGGCCCTCAGCATGGCCCACGCCTCATGGTGCAGGTGATCATCATTGCGCAGGCGCCACCCCTCAGGCACATAATCATGAAATGACCCTTCTGAGAGCACCCCGGGCAGGGTGAGGGTACGCAGCACACCCAGCCCCACCTTGTCACCCCACTCAGGGTAGAAGGTCCAGTCACCCTTGACCCACTCGGCAGTGTGTGTCCACCACCCTCCCTTCTCAAAGAGCTTCTCCCACAGTATATGTGCAAAACTCTTTGCTGCCGGGTAGACAGGCGCATTGTCATAGCCCCTGAAGAGCGTCAGTGGCTGGTTGCGGCTGCCGTCATACCCGTTGCTGTGGATAGAGAGGAAGAGGTCAGCATTGGCGGTGTTGGCCATGGCCGCTATGGTTGAGAGGGGCAGGTCATCAGAGGTGTAGTTGGTGGTACGTGACATGAAGACCGTGGCATTGCGTCGCTCAAGAAGGTCACGCAGAAAGAGGCCCTTGGCCAGGTTACCTTCTGACTCCCAGAAGTCTGTCTCCTCCATGTGGCGGTCATCACCATCATGGCCGCCATGACCGGGATTGATAAAGATACGTAACCCGCTGAAGTCAGTGCGCTGACCCTCTGCCACAGCTGGCAGCAGCAACAGGGTCAGTATGAGTGTCAGCCGCAGCGTCAGCATCAGTGCCCGCCGCAGGGTGAACCTCAGGGGCAGCCGAAGGGTCAACGGTGGGGTCAGCCGTAGCGTCAGCATCAGAGCCCGCCGCAGGGTGAGTCTCAGGGGCAGCCGCAGGGTCAACGGTGGGGTCAGCCGTAGTTTCATCCGCAGCAGTATGGATGCTCCTCTCATCGTACCTTCACTTTCATGATAAAGATCTCACCCTTGTCAGTACAGAAGGCTATCTGTCGTGCACTGACGGGAAAGGGGAACATCTCCGAGCGGTCAGGCGTGGCGGTAAGGTTCACCCTCTCCTTCTCTCTGAGAGAGTAGAAGACCAGGTCTGAGGAGGTGATACGGTAACCGTCATCATGGTCATCCATGCCTATCACTATCCGGTCACTAAACCAGCGCGGGGCGTTGACACGTCCCAGCCTGTGCAGAATATTGCCCTCCAGGTCACTGATAAAGGTGCCCTTCCCCTGGTAGTTGTAGAGCAGCATGGTGGCGTCAGGCGAGAGGGAGACCCATATATAAAAGCCGTCACCATTGGGTGTCAGTACCCTGCCCCGGGTGCCGTGGTAGAGTACCGGTCTCATCTCCTCGGTAAGAACAAAAAGAGCCGCCTCGCCCGACTTGAGCGGGGTGCCCGTATGCTCCGTCATCATCCTGGTGCCATCCATCAGCAGCACCCTGTTGCCTGAGGCGACCGGTAACGGTACATCCCTTCCGGCAGCGGTGACCCTCCCGCCTTCTCCCGTGGCAATATCGTACCTGTAGATGGCTGAATGCTTCACATTGTCAATGTAGCTGTCGCTGCGATAGTAGAGCTGCCTGCCGTCGGCTGTCACCGCAGGCTCATATCCGGCACCTTCACCAGCGGTGACCGCTGTCAGCCTGCCCTTGCGTATGTCGAGCAGCGAGAGCCCCTGGTAGCCTGTTTCTGACACCAGCAGCAGCTTCTTGCCGGGCACCACGCCGCTTAGCAGGTAAGATCCTTTGTCGGAAGGCTCTACCTTCTTTACTCTCTTCACCTTCATCTCCTGTGAGAAGAGGGTGGCTGAGAGTAGTAGAGTGATCAGCAGTAAGAGAGTTCTCATGATACTCATATCTTTAATCTTCTGTTTGCTCAAAAACCATACCCCGTGAGAATATGCATGATATGACCTCCGGTTTATCTCAATACCCTCTCCAGCTCCCCCTTTATTATCCTGTTCCATACCCGGTATCCCTCTCTGTTGAGGTGTAGCCTGTCGTTGAGGAACAGCTCATCCCTGGGCATCCCCTCCTCATTGAGAAAGGCCTCCTCTGTCTCAATGAACCACAGGTCAGGGCTGCCCTCACATGTTTTCTTTATCAGTTCATTGGCCTGCTTTATCTGTGGCCACGCCTGCCAGCGTAACGATGTGGGGGTCACTGCTACCGCGAAGATGGGTGCTCCCGGATGGCTCTTATGAAATTTCTTCACAATCACCCTGAAGAGCCTGTCGGCCTCAGCAGGAGCAAGGTCATTGTCACCCCCGGTAATATCATTGGCTATGAAGAGCACCAGTGCCCTCCCCGGTAGCGGGGCAAAGATCCTGTCGGCCCAGACAGCAAAGTCGGTGGACCGGGCAGCGCCGTAACCACGCTGAATAATACTGAATGGCTCCATATCGTCTGCCAGGGTACTCCACAAACGGATGCTTGAGCTGCCGGCAAATATTATCGCATCATCAGCATAGTGCTCAGTCTCAGACAGACTTTCAAATCTTACGATATCCGGCTCCCACGCCAGCACCTCGGGCAGTGAGGCGTATTGCCTCACTGGTGAACAGGAGAAGGTGAGCAGCAGCAGGAGGGCCGGCAAAGTATGCCGCAGCAGAGGCTGTAGGACTGGCTTCAAGGCAGGACGAAGGGTAGACTTAAGGAGAGCCTGCAAAATACGGTCACTCTCTGACACTATTCCTGCCGGGCAGATCGGAGTTCTCATCTCATTGACTTTAGTTGGTGAATCACTCTTCAAAAGTAATAAAAGAGTGCATGTTGCCAAACGGATGGAGGACACCGGCAGGAAAGGTGGTAATATGAATAGCGCCAGGGTAGGCGCCACCAAAGCGAACCGCACAAGGATGGTCCGCGTAAGGGTGAACTGCGCCAGGATGAACGGCGCTAAATCAAAAGACCCTAAGATGAAAGGTACCAAATGAAAGGGATGACGGGTAAGTTTTACCAATACAAATATTTCTAACTTTGGGGGACACAAAAAATCTCTATACTATGATATCAGCCGATGACCTGAAGCAGTACGGTATTACCGGGGTAACCGAGATCATTCACAACCCCTCCTACGACCGTTTGTATGAAGATGAACTCTCTCCCGGGCTGACCGGTTTTGAGCGTGGTGTGCTTACCACCACCGGTGCGGTGGCAGTAGACACCGGAGTATTCACCGGCCGCTCACCCAAAGACAAGTATATTGTACGTGACAGCACTACTGAAGATACTGTATGGTGGAAATCGGAGAGCTCACCTGTCTCTGACAACAAGGCACTGTCACAGGAGGCATGGGATCACTGTAAGCGACTGGCTGAGAAGCAGCTCTCAGGCAGAAAGCTCTATGTGATGGATGGCTTCAGTGGTGCCAACCATGATACCAGGCTGAGTGTCAGGTTTATCATGGAGGTGGCCTGGCAGGCCCACTTCGTAAAAAATATGTTTATCCGCCCTACTGACGAGGAGCTTAAAGATTTCACTCCCGACTTTGTGGTGTTGATGGCCTCAAAGACCACCAACCCCGACTACCGGCGGTTTGGCATGAACTCAGAGAATTTTGTCCTCTTCAACCTTACTGAGCGGATGGCGCTGGTTGGCGGCAGCTGGTACGGTGGTGAGATGAAGAAGGGTATCTTTTCGGTGATGAACTACTATCTGCCACTAAAGGGTATAGCCTCAATGCACTGTTCGGCCAATGTAGGCAAGAAGGGTGATGTGGCTATCTTCTTCGGCCTCTCCGGTACCGGGAAGACCACCCTCTCCACCGACCCTGAGCGCGCACTGGTGGGTGATGATGAGCATGGCTGGGATGACGACGGGGTCTTCAATTTCGAGGGTGGATGCTATGCCAAGACCATCAACCTGAGCGCTGAGAATGAGCCGGATATCTGTCGCGCCATACGTCGTGATGCGCTGCTTGAGAATGTGGTGGTGAATGAGAAGGGTGAGATAGACTTCAGCAGTGCCGCCAAGACGGAGAACACCAGGGTATCATATCCCATCTACCATATCGACAATATTGTCAGGCCGGTATCCAAGGCAGGACACGCCTCTACCGTGATCTTCCTCACGGCTGACGCCTTCGGTGTGCTGCCTCCCGTCTCCAGACTTACCGAGGAGCAGACACAGTACTACTTCCTCAGTGGGTATACCGCCAAGGTGGCAGGCACCGAGCGGGGTATCAGTGAGCCGCAGCCATCATTCTCGGCATGCTTCGGCGCAGCCTTCCTGCTGGTTGACCCAATCATCTATGCCCGTGAGCTGACCCGTAAGATGAAGGCACACAAGGCGGAGGCGTGGCTGGTGAATACCGGATGGATGGGAGGCTCCTACGGCACCGGCAAACGTATTGACCTGCCATCAACACGCAGAATTATTGATGCCATACTGAACAAAACGATCAGTGACGTGCCCTACACCACCCTGCCAGTCTTCAACCTGCAGATACCTGCAACGGTGCCCGGGGTAGAGAGCAGGCTGCTTGACCCGGGTAAAATGTGGCCCGACTATGATGAGTGGCTTAAGACAGCACGAAAGCTGGCTGAGATGTTTATAAAGAACTTTGATAAGTTCTCAGCCAATCCGGAGATGGCACGCCTGGCATCATCAGGACCAAAGCCGTAAGCCTGACCTGATGAACATAGCAGCTGCGGCAGCCGCCGTTATACTGGCATACCTTGCCGGGTCACTCCCCAGTGCCATCTGGGCCGGCAGGCTCTTTCACGGTATAGATATCAGGGAGCATGGCAGTGGTAATGCCGGCGCCACCAACACCATCAGGGTGCTTGGGTGGAAGACAGGTATCCCGGTCCTTCTGTTCGACCTCTTCAAGGGGTGGCTGGCAGCCATGCTGCCACGGCTCCTCAATGCAGCCCCTCCGGGGAGCGAGGTGATGATTGCGTTACAGATAGCGTGTGGCGTGGCAGCCATCATGGGGCATATCTTCCCGCTCTTTGCGGGATTCCGCGGCGGAAAGGGTGTAGCCACCACCTTCGGTGTGCTGCTGGCTCTCCACCCGCTGGTGACAGTGACATGTGCCGGGATATTCCTGGCAGTGCTCTTCATCACCGGGTATGTCTCACTCGGATCGATGAGTGCCGTAGCGATGTTTCCGGTACTGCTGATGACCCTCTTCCGGGGCGGTTCAACACTTCTCATCATCTTCTCGGCGGTGGTGGCCATAGCGGTGATCATCACCCATAAAAAGAACATTAAAAGGTTACTGCGGGGTGAGGAAAACCGGTTCATAAAGCGCAAATCAGCCTAAGATTCTGTCTCTTACAGGTTTTTTGTGATTTTTACAACAGTCGTTGATAAATGGTAAAGCGTCATGTCTGTTGTATGATAATTATGTTATTTTAGCCACACATTACCATTTAATCACAAAACCGAAAGAGATGAAAAGTGTAAAGGGAACCCGTACCGAGCAGAACCTGCTCAAGGCTTTTGCCGGTGAGTCGCAGGCAAAGAATCGTTATGAGTTTGCAGCCAAGGTTGCTAAGGAGGAGGGTTATGAACAGATAGCTGCCATCTTCCTGGAGACCGCTCTTCAGGAGCAGCAGCATGCCAAACGGTTTTTTGGATTTCTTGAGGGGGGTATGGTTGAGATTACCGCTGCCTATCCTGCCGGCAAGACCACCACTACCAGTGAGAACCTTGAGGCTGCCGCCGACGGTGAGCATGAGGAGTGGGCAGAGCTCTATCCCGAGTTTGCCAGAGTAGCTGAGGAGGAAGGATTCATGGAGGTGGCAGGTGCTTTCAGGGCTATCTCTGCCGCCGAGAAGGTGCATGAAGAGCGCTACCGTAAGCTGCTGGCCAACCTGATGGCTAACAAGGTGTTTGAGCGTGATGACAAGGTGTTCTGGTACTGCCGTAAGTGCGGTTATGTACACTTTGGTACCAAGCCGCTGAAGAGATGCCCGGCCTGCCTGCACCCCTTTGGCTACAGTGAGGTTTTTGCCCAGAACTACTAATTCCAGGCTTACTAAATTCCAGACATGCTAATCATGAATGCCGGTGCAGGTATGACCATGCACCGGCATTATGGTGTTGCTGCTGAGGCTGCTGTGGCTGCTATAGCTGCCGGCATCTCTATGGCCGGCCGGTCAGCACCACGTTGGCAGCAATAACATTCCTCCCTCCTACTGCAGTCTGGCCAGCGCCTCGCTGATACGCTTTACCGCCTCGGTGATACGCTCATCGGAGGTGGCGTATGAGATCCTGATACAGTTCCCGGCACCGAAGGCACTGCCGCTCACGGTAGCTACCCGTGCCTCCTCCAGGAGGTAGAAGGTAAGGTCATCAGCGCTCTTCATCACCTTGCCGTTATGGCTCTTGCCGATGAAGCTGCTGATGTCAGGCATGACATAGAATGCACCCTGTGGCACCCTCACCTTCAGTCCGGGTATCTCACCCAGCAAGCCGCATATCAGGTCACGCCGGCGCAGGAAAGCCTCACGCATACGCTCTTTGGCGCCGCTGGTAGAGGTGATGGCAGCCAGGGCAGCACGCTGTGCTATTGATGAGACACCCGAGGTGAACTGTCCCTGCAGCTTGTTGCACGCCTTTGCCAGCCAGAGCGGCGCACCCATGTACCCTATCCTCCAGCCGGTCATGGCATACCCTTTTGAGACACCGTTCACCGTCACCACCCTATCAGCGATACTCTCAAACGACGCCATACTGACATGTTCACCTGAGAAGGTGATATGCTCATATATCTCATCAGAAACGATTATTACCTGCGGATGTTTATCCACCACCTTCACCAGGGCAGCCATCTCATCACGTGTATAGACCATACCGGTAGGGTTGGATGGTGAGTTGAATATCAGTGCCCTGGTACGTGGTGTCAGGGCTGCCTCCAGCTGTGCCGGGGTCACCTTGAAGTCACTCTCTATGGTTGTCTTTACTATAACCGGCTTACCCTCAGCAAAGAGTATCTGGTCGAGGTAGCTCACCCAGTAGGGTGCCAGCAGTATCACCTCATCGCCCGGGTCAACCACTGACAGCATCACATTGATCAGGGTGTGCTTACCTCCTGCCGAGACCACTACCTGCTCCGGCGAGTAGTCCAGTCCGTTCTCCTCCCTGAACTTACGTGAGATAGCCTGCCTGAGATCACCGTAGCCGGGTACCGGCGGATAGAATGAGTAGTTGTCATCAATAGCCTTTTTCGCTGCCTCCTTGATATCGTCGGGAGTATTGAAATCGGGTTCGCCAAGGCTCAGGTTGACAACATCAATACCCTGCTCCTTCAGCTCACGGCCCTTCTGTGCCATGGCTAGTGTCTGTGATACCGAGAGTGACTGCACCCTCCTGCTGATATGCTCCATCGTCTGCTCTTTTATTGTTTTGTTAGAGGAAAAGCCAAAAGTAGGTTTTTATATGGAGAAAGCAAAGAGGTGGTATGAGTGCGCAAGAGTGGTGTGGCCAGCGAAAATTGTTTAATTTGCAGCTGCTTCAAACGGAAAACTGATTGATGATGGAAACATTCGCCGAGATACTGAAGATAACCCTTCCGGCACTGCTGGTACTGATCACTGCCGCGCTGGTGATACACAATATGCTTCGTAATGACCAGGACCGCCGCCGGCAGGATCTGCTGCTACAAACCACCAGGACCATAACCCCTGTCAGGCTTCAGGCCTATGAGCGGGTAGTGCTCCTCCTTGAGCGTATCTCACCCGAGTCGCTGCTCATACGTATTGCCAGCCCCGGGATGACCGCCCACCAGCTTCAGTCAGAGCTGCTGAGCAGTATCCGGAGCGAGTATGAGCATAACCTGTCACAGCAAATTTATATGAGCAATGAGGCGTGGGAGCTGGTGAAAAGTGCACGTGGCACCATCGTCAGGCTGATAAACAGTGTAGCCACACAACTGCCTGCCGGTGCTGCCGGCGAAGAGCTTGCCAGGCTGCTGCTCGATGAGATGGTTGAGATGGAGAGCGAGCCAACCCGACAGGCAATCGCATTCATCAAATCTGAACTGGCCAGGGTGATGGGATGAGACACCTGGTTAATGTGACACCAGCCCCCCATCAACCACCACCCACCGCCCACTACTCACCACCCACTACCCACCGCCCATCACCTGAGGTGACTGCAGCCGGTATTCATAAAAATAATGTTCACCTATGGTAACTAATACATGTCAATTTTAGCTGTTATTGTATACCTTTGGTGTACATATAAACGAGTTG
>CAZHZC010000026.1:0-28329 GCA_964537135.1 uncultured Rikenella sp. | reverse complement strand
GCAAGATAGGCCATGGTCAGGCCATTGCCAATATGTAGCAGACCGAATGCTTACCAATGTCTTTCTCATTTTGTTTTTGTTTAAGTGATTAATGTTTAACATTGAGTTTGTTAAGCTGGAAGGTATCAGGGTGCTGACCGGAGTTCACTCCTCTTTGGTGAAGGGTGAGCTGTAGTGAAGAGATCTGAACGAATGGTCCGCACACTGAATTTTCCGGAATTTGACTCATATTATATGCTACAACGGCCAACCAGTGCCGATATTATGTGCTTCTGACCGGCTATTTGGCCTCATTTCCTCTCTTTTTAAACATATCATGTTAATTTTGCATAAAAAGAGAAGCCGGGAAGGCGGGGATGAGGAGAAAGGGAAGGGAGTAAGCCGGGGTGAATCAGGGATGGAAGAGGGAGGACCGGAATAGACGCAACAGGGAGGAGATTGAGACGAGGAAGGGAGCATGCGGGGATGAGGAAAAAGGGAAGGGAGTAAGCCGGGTGAAGCAGGGATGGAAGAGGGAGAACCGGGATAGACCCAGCAGGGATGAGGAGAAGAGGAGGGAAGCATGCAGGGAGTCAGGTGAGAATTAGCCGGGAGAGAATTAGAAGAAGCGGCAATGATCAACAGCAATGATTAAACAGGTATAAATATTATATATGGGAGTAGATCAAAATGAAGATTACCTACAACGCAACATACACAGATCTCTACCAGCTCACCATGGCGCAGGCCTATTTTCTTAATGGTCAGAGTGATGATCTGACGGTGTTTGATTACTTCTTCCGCAGACTGCCCTTCAGGGGTGGTTATGCGATCTTCGCCGGCCTGGAAGACCTTCTTGAGCTCCTTCCGCAATTCAGGTTTGATGAGGATGATCTCACCTTCCTTAAGGAGAACCGTTTCCATCCTGAATTTATCCGGTTCCTGCAGGATTTCAGCTTCACAGGTACCATCTACTCTTCACGTGAGGGTGACCTGGTCTTCCCTGCCAGGCCAGTGCTGCAGGTTGAAGCAAATATTGTGGAGGCACAGCTCATTGAGACCATTCTGCTCAATATCCTCAATTTTCAAACTCTGATAGCTACCAAGGCGAGCCGACTGAGGAGTGCTGCCGGTACACGAAAAATAATCGACTTCGGTCTGCGGAGGTCACAGGGCCCCGGAGGCTATTACGCCAGCAGAGCCGCAGTGATAGGTGGTGCCGACTCTACCAGTAACGTACTTGCCGGTCGTGACTACGGCATACCTGTATCAGGTACCATGGCACACTCATTTATTCAGAGCTATGATGATGAGCTGGCAGCATTCAACCACTACGCTGATATCCATCCGGAGGGGTGCGTACTGCTGCTTGACACCTATGATACTATAAACAGTGGGCTGCCCAATGCAATTATCACTGCCCGACGCCTGGAGGAGAAGGGATATCGGCTGAGCGGTGTGCGGCTCGACAGTGGTGACCTTGCCTACCTGGCTAAACAGTGTCGTGAAATACTTGACAACGAGGGTCTTGGCTATGTAAAGATAGCCGTCTCAAACCAGCTTGACGAGAATATTATCAAGAGCCTACTTGACCAGGAGGCGCCGATAGATGTGTTTGGGGTAGGCACCAGCCTGGTTACCGGTGCACCGGACGGCTCACTCGATGGGGTGTATAAACTCTCCTATGCCAATGGCAAACCCCGTATCAAGCTCTCTGAGAACCTTGAGAAGATAACCCTACCCCACCGTAAGCAGGTCTATCGTATCACTGACGCTGGTGGCTGCTTCATAGGAGCTGATGCTATCACTCTCAGAGATGAGCAAGACCCGGTTATAATGCATCACCCGCTCTACCCGCTGAAGTCGCTCTCACTGCTTGACAGGAAAAAGGAACCTCTCCTCCACAAGGTGATGGAGGGTGGGCAGCGATTGTATGGCCCGCTCTCTCTCAATGAGATAGCAGCATACTCAAGAGAGCGGCTCGAGCGATTGCCGGCCGAGTACAAGAGATTTAACTATCCACATATATATAAGGTAGGAATCAGTAGCGCCCTCAGGGATGAGCGTGATAACCTGATAAAAACGCATGTAAATAAGTGACAGGAACGAAGGGGATAAAGAAACGAAGAGAGCGAAGGAAACGGAGAGGGTGAAAGAAGCGGAGAGGATGAAAGAAACGAAGAGAGCCAAGGAAACGGAGGGGGTGAAGGAAACGGAGTAAAGGGAGAAAACGAAGGAAACGGAGAGAGCGAAGGAAGCGGAGAGAGCGAAGGAAGCGGAGAGGGTGAAGGAAACGGAGAGGGTGAAGGAAACTGAAAAAAGGGAGAAAGCGAAAGAACGAAGAAAACGAAGGGGAAACAAAAGGAATCAAGGAAATAAAGGAAACAAAGAGAATGAAGAGAACACTTGTTATTGTTGATCCGCAAATAGACTTTATGCCGGGCGGTGCCCTTGAGGTGCACGAAGGTGACCAGATAGTACCTGTCATCAACCGGATACAGGAGCTGTTTGACCTGGTGATAGCCACCCAGGACTGGCACCCACAGGATCATATCAGCTTTGCATCAAACCATCCGGGTAAAAAGGAGTTTGATCAGATTGATCTGCACGGCATCAGACAGACGCTCTGGCCTGACCACTGTGTGCAGGGGAAGCCGGGGGCTGATTTTCATCCGGAACTTGATACCACCCGCATCTCAACGATCTTCCGTAAAGGGACAGACAAGAGTGTTGACAGCTATAGTGGCTTTTATGATAATGACCACAAGAGCGCTACCGGGATGGCAGGGTACCTGAGGGAGAAGGGGGCTGATGAGCTGTGGTTCTGCGGACTGGCAGCAGATATCTGTGTCTATTACAGTATACATGATGCACTGAAGGAGGGCTTTCGTGCCAGCCTGATAGAAGATGCCTCACGTCCGCTCGACCATGAGACATTTGCAAGAATGAAGAAAGAGCTGACCGCTGCCGGCGTACATATCGTCAACAGCAGTGAGCTCTTTACCTGACCGGGACTACCCTGTTTGTACCTGGTTATCCCTTATTCTGACCGGATATCCTCTATTTGTGCCGGTTTTCCCTTTACTGACTGAGGTATACCCTATTAGAACCGGGTGACCCTTACGCTTACCGGTTTTCTCCTATTCGTATTTTATCACCTCAACCGGACAGCTTTCGGCAGCATCAATTATACCTGCCTCATGATCGCTGAAGTTGACACCCTCTATAACGACCGCAATATCTTCAAGCCTGAACACCTCAGGGCAGATATCTTCGCATAGTCCGCATGATGTACATCCATCTTCTATCCATACCATTGTTATTGCCATAACTCTCTTTTTTAAGATTGTGTTATCAATTAAAATTGCATTACTTCAAAATGCATTCCATTGCGTCACACCGCCTCTTAACTCCATCTGATCACCTGCTGTGACCCCGATACCGGGACGCTTTCGAAGCTCTATTCAGCCTCCTTAACTATCAGACCCTCATCAATATTCATCTCCGAAAGGATCTTCTCTACTGCATTCATCATCGGTGGTGGTCCGCACAGGTAAAAGTACTTATTTAAATCATCAACATGCTTTTCAAGGAACTCTTTTGTAATAAACCCATGCTCATACCCGGCTATCTCCTCATCTGACAGTATGTTAATAAAGTTTTTTCCCAGCAGACGGCTGAACTCATCCTTCAGGATAATATCCTCACGGGTCTTGTTGGCATAAATCAGTTTATTATCTCCGAGGGCATTTTTTGCGCTCAACGATCTCAGTATTGAGATAAAGGGAGTAATACCTGCTCCTCCGGCAAGGAAATAGCCCTCACCCCGGTACTCGATAGCCCCAAAGACATCTGCCAGTATCAGGTTATCATCTTTATGAAGCTTCAGAAGCTCATTGGTCACCCCCTTGTCTGCAGGGTAGGTTTTAATTGTAAACTGCAGGTGATCATCACCGGGCAGGCTGGTGAATGTGAATGGCCTTCTCTCCTCCTGCCACCCCTCACGGTCTATCGAGAGATCAACTGCCTGGCCCGGGATAAAGTTCCAGCCCTCAGGCTTGTCAGTATTGATCTGCAACACATCATGAGTGACATGTTTGACAGACCTGACTTTTACATAATGTGTTTTCATTCTATGTTAACTGTTAATTGATCGATTTCTATCTCTTTTGCTCTCCAGACCCCGCCTGCCCGCCTCTCTCACCCTCCGCTGAAGCTTATTACCGGAAAAAAACGGAGCGCCTGACTCTTAGGAGACCCTTTGATTACCAAACAATTTCTGTTGTAAAAAGTTCCTTGAACAGCTGAAAGAAATAAATATCACTTTTATTTGAAATCATTCAATGCATTGCATACTTTTATTTCGCGTAAACGATCTTCTCATGGGCGTTGGAACAGGTTGCACACTTAATGGTGCCGCTTCAGTATCTACTATCAAAATCCACTGCATGAATTGAAGAAGCAGATACAGATAAATTTTACCCCAACAGCAAACCATACTCAAACGATGAGAATTACCCTGATCACAAATAATCCCTTAAAACCTTAATATGAAGACAAAAACTTTATGGCTCAGCCTGATACTGGTCACATTTGTCAGTTTCGCTGTGCTGCTATTTTTTGGAAATGAGATCTACCGGCAGAAGCCTCCCATACCTGAGAAGGTGATGGGTGCTGATGGAGAGCTGCTCTTCACTGCCCAGCAGATAAAAGATGGCCAGAACGTGTGGCAGTCGATTGGTGGACAGCAGGTTGGCTCTGTATGGGGCCACGGCGCCTATGTCGCTCCTGACTGGTCTGCCGACTGGCTGCACCGTGAGGCGGGCTTTATCCTTGAGGAGTGGGCCGAGGAGGAGTTCGGTACCCATTTTGACGCTCTGGAGAAGGAGAAGCAGGTGATGCTTGAGGTACGCCTGCAGGGCACAATACGTCTTAACAGCTATGATGATGCTACCGGCACACTGACCCTCTTCCCTGAGAGGGTGAGAGCCACCGCTGCCCTCTCGGCCTACTATGCCGGTATCTTTATGGATGACCCGGCACGTGAGGAGGAGCGTAGAGCATACTCCATCCCTGCCAACAGCATCAAGACCACCGAGAGGATGGATGCGATGAACGCCTTCTTCTTCTGGGCTGCCTGGGCATGCGTCACTGAGCGTCCGGGGTCACACCTCACCTACACCAGCAACTGGCCCCCTGACCCGCAGATAGGCAACATACCCTCACCGGGTATAGTTATCTGGACCGGGTTCAGTGTGATCATGCTGCTGGTGGGTATCGGTCTGCTCGCCTACTACCATGCACGTAACCGGTCAGATGACCTTGACAAGTCACTGCTGCCACAGGATGACCCGCTGGGAGGGCTACACCCGACCCCCTCAATGAAGGCAGTACTCAAGTACTACTGGGTGGTGGTCGGACTGATACTGCTACAGATACTTACCGGGGTGATCACTGCCCACTATGGCGTTGAGGGCAATGAGTTCTATGGTCTGGGGCTCGCCAGCATTATGCCCTACTCCATCTCACGCACCTGGCACATACAGCTGGCTCTCTTCTGGATAGCCACCGCATGGCTTGCTGCCGGACTCTATATTGCACCGGCGGTCTCCGGCCATGAGCCCAAATATCAGAAGCTGGGGGTCAACTTCCTCTTCTTTGCCCTGCTGATAATAGTGGTTGGGTCAATGATAGGTGAGTGGATGGGTGTGATGCAGAAGTTCGGACTGGTTCATAACTTCTGGTTTGGTCATCAGGGCTATGAGTATGTTGACCTGGGCCGTTTCTGGCAGGCATTTCTCTTTATAGGATTCCTTATCTGGCTCTTCCTTATGTTCAGAGCCCTCTGGCCGGCACTCATCAAACGCTCTGAGAGCCGTGAGCTGCTGGTGCTGTTCAGTATCGCCACGGTAGCCATCGCCCTCTTCTATGGTGCCGGGCTCCTCTGGGGCAGACAGACACACCTCTCAATAGCTGAATACTGGCGATGGTGGGTGGTGCACCTCTGGGTAGAGGGATTCTTTGAGGTGTTTGCCACGGTGATAGCTGCCTTCCTCTTTGTCAGGATGGGCCTGCTCAATGTGAGGTATGCCACTGCCGGTGTGCTCTTTGCCACCATCGTCTATCTTGCCGGTGGTGTGCTGGGTACCTTCCACCACCTCTACTTTGCAGGCACACCGACAGCTGTGATAGCCCTGGGTGCCACATTCAGTGCGCTGGAGGTGGTTCCCCTGGTCTTTATGGGGTTTGAAGCATTCAACAACCTGAGACTGAGTAAGGCCACCCCATGGGTCACAGCCTACAGGTGGCCCATATACTTTATCATATCGGTCAGCTTCTGGAACCTGGTGGGGGCAGGACTGTTCGGCTTCCTGATCAATCCGCCCATAGCGCTTTACTACATGCAGGGCCTCAATACCACACCACTGCACGGCCATGCCGCACTCTTTGGTGTGTTCGGTATGCTGGCGATAGGACTTATGCTCTTTGTGCTCAAGGGACTTACCATCAAGTATGTATGGAAGACCGGTATGCTTAAGGTAGCGTTCTGGACCCTCAACGGCGGACTGATGCTTATGCTGCTGCTGAGCCTCCTGCCGGTAGGTCTGCTGCAGACGATTGCCAGCATAAAGGTAGGAATGTGGCATGCCCGCTCGATGGAGTTCATGCAGGAGGGTGCCATGCAGACCTTCCGTTGGCTGAGGGTGGTTGGTGACTCGGTCTTTGCGGTGGGAGCGCTGGCGCTGGCCGTCTTCCTGATAGGGCTGAAGACCGGATGGTCAATAGACCGTACACATAAGCTCTACGACGATAACGATTAACGATCTGATTCCGTAAGGAATTCAAGCAGGGCCACGGCATTGTTGTACCTCTCCTCTCTGGATGCATAGAGGAGGGTCAGCGTGCCGTGCTCCTTTTGCAGCTCCCTGAGCCTTGTCAGCACCTCAGGCTGCCGGTCAAGCTCGAGGCGGTACCGTCTCCTGAACTCATCCCACTTCTCCGGGTCATGGCTGAACCACTTACGCAGCTCATTACCCGGTCCAGCCTCCTTCATCCACTCATCCCATGAGGCCCTCTCCCTGGAGATACCCCTGGGCCAGAGCCGGTCAATAAGTACCCTGTACCCTTCGCCCGTGCCCTGATGATCATAAACACGTCTTGTCCGAATCATTTTTTCCTCTTAACCTTGTTGAAAATCAAACAATAAAAAGACTCAATTGTTTATTAGTTGAGGGGACGGTAATAAAGTTTCGACCTCTCATATGAGATGAAAAAGAGAGTAATAGTTATCGGGGGAGGATTTGGCGGACTGCAGTTTATCAGGAGGCTGAAGAGAGGAAAATATAGTGTGATGCTGATTGACCGTATCAATCACCACCAGTTTCAGCCTCTCTTTTACCAGGTGGCTACCTCACAGATAGAACCTACCAGTGTCACCTTTCCTCTGCGCAAGGTTTTCCATGGGAGGCCTGATGTCTCGGTCAGGCTGGCAGAGGTCTACTCTGTTGATAGTGAGAGAAAGGTGATAGCCACCTCTGCCGGTGAGTTTCCGTATGACTACCTGGTGATAGCCACCGGCGGCAAGACCAACTACTACGGTAATGAGGAGCTTGCCAGGAAGACCCTGAGCCTCAAGTCAACGTTCGATGCAATGCGGATGCGCAACATCATACTTGAAAATTTTGAGAAGATACTCAATGCCCGCAATGAGGAGGAGAGCAGAGGTCTATTCAATATCGTGGTGGTGGGCGGCGGACCTACCGGCGTGGAGCTGGCGGGAGCCTTTGCCGAGATAAAGAGGGATGTGCTGCCACGTGATTTTCACGATATCGACTTCTCAAGGCTGAATGTCTACCTGGTGGAGGGGGGGAAGAGTACCCTCTCAACCATGAGCAGACTGGCACAAAAGAGCTCCCTGAAGTACCTGACAAAAATGGGGGTGATAGTGAGAACCGGGCTCCTGGTGAAGAGCTATGACGGAGTGACGGTAACACTGAGTAATGGCGAGAAGCTGGAGAGCAGGAACGTGGTATGGACCGCCGGTATCACCGGTAACAGTATCGGAGGACTACCCGAAGGGGTGATGACACCTTCCGGACGTATCAGGGTTGACCGCTATAACAGGGCTGAGTGCTGCAATGATATATATGCCATTGGCGATATCGCCTGGATGGAGACACCAAAATATCCCAAGGGCCATCCGCAGGTGGCTAATGTAGCAATCAATCAGGGTCGTAACCTGGCACACAACTTCAACATTGCCGGCAGCGGCAGGAAGATGCGTGAGTATGAGTACCGCGACCTTGGCTCAATGGCTACCGTGGGAAGGAACAAGGCGATAGTAGACCTGCCGTTCATCAGCTTCCACGGATACCTGGCATGGTACTTCTGGATGTTCCTGCACCTGATGCTGATACTGAGCGTCAGAAACAAGCTGATAATATTTATCAACTGGGCATGGAACTATATCTCCAAAAACAGCTCGCTAAGGCTCATACTGAAGCTTGACCACCCGGAGCATGAGGGTGGCAAAACCATAAGCCTGCCTGCCAGTCGTGGCAGAGTGGCTGAGCTATAAGCCTGACAATGGATAGTGGCATGAGGGCAGTGCTGCGTGGCGACCACACATAGTAGCTGCGTTGCATAGCTATAAGCCTGACCCGACCATAGCGGCAGCGTTGAATAGCCCCTCTCCGCCGCTTTTTTATAATTCAGTATGAAAAGCGTACTTTTGTTGCCCGCAGAGGAAGCGGCACACTACGCAGTTATTAATCACACAGATATTTATCAGCTACATGTCAATACTTTTTTCTCCCCTTAAGATCAGAGAGGTTACTCTCAGGAACAGAATTGTTATGTCACCCATGTGTCAGTATTCGGCCAGCGACGGCTATGTCAGCGACTGGCACATGGTGCATTATGGTACCAGGGCATCCGGCGGTACAGGCCTGATACTGGTTGAGGCCACCGCCATCTGGCCTGAGGGACGTATCACACCTGGTGATCTCGGACTGTGGAGTGATGACCATGTTGCGGGTCTGGCACAGGTGGTGAAATTTATTGAGAGTCAGGGAGCCGTTCCCGGCATACAGATAGCTCATGCCGGCAGAAAAGCGTCATGCGCCGTGCCGTGGGAGGGGGGCAAGCAGCTTGACCTCAGCAGTGGCGGCTGGAGGACAGTAGCCCCATCAGCAATACCTTTTAGTCCGGGTGAGAGAGAGCCGGAGATGGTTGACACCGCAGCCATAACGAGGGTTATTGAGGGGTTTGTCGCAGCAGCACAACGAGCCCTCAGAGCAGGGTTCAGGGTGGCTGAGATACACAGTGCACACGGATACCTGCTGCATCAGTTCCTGTCACCCCTAAGCAACAAGCGGAGCGACAGCTACGGAGGATCGTTTGAGAACCGTACCAAACTGCTCCTGGAGGTGGTGGAGGCGGTCAGGGAGGTGTGGCCCGATGAGTACCCGCTCTTTGTGAGAATCTCCACAACCGAATGGAGCGACGGAGGGTGGGGACCGGAAGATAGCGTCAGGCTGGCACCGATGCTCAAGAGCAGGGGAGCAGACCTTATCGACTGCTCATCAGGAGGGAATATTTTCGACGCGAAGATACCCGCCGGACCCGGATATCAGGTGCCCTTCGCAGGGATGGTAAGAGAGAGCGGTATTCTCACCGGGGCGGTAGGACTGATAACGGATGCTGAACAGGCAGAGGAGATACTTGCATCGGGTAAGGCAGACCTGATACTGTTTGGGAGGGAGCTGCTGCGCAACCCATACCTCCCGCTGGTTGCTGCCCGTCAGGCCGGCGCCGATATCAGCTGGCCGAAGCAGTACCTCAGAGCAAGATAGGCATGCCCTCAGGGGGCGGCAGACCGGTGCCCGATATCAGCTGGCCGAAGCAGTACCTCAGAGCAAGATAGGCATGCCCTCAGGGGGTGGCAGACCGGTGCCCGATATCAGCCGGTCAAAGCAGTACCTCAGAGCACGGTAGTCATCACATCAGGATCCGGCAGCCTGCACTACGGCGCCAGGCACTCCCGCAGAGCGCGCCAGGCACTCCCGCAGAGCACGCCAGGCATTCCCCCGGAGCGCGCCAGATGATACCTGGCGATGCTATTTCTGCAGTGAATAGAGAAATTCTATCTCTGAGGCCCAGAGTGTCTCATCGGGTGTCTCCAGCACCAGTGGCATCTCATCAAAGCGCGGGTCATTCATGATGAGACTGAAGACTGTATTTCCCAGGAGCCCCTTATTGAGGCTGTCATGACGGTCTACCCGTGACCCGAGCGGCTTCTTCGACTCATTAAGGTGCATCCCTTTCAGATAGCTGAACCCTACTATCTTTTCAAACTGGTCAAACACACTGGTGAACCCCTCTTCAGTCGATATATCATATCCTGAGGTGAAGGTGTGGCAGGTGTCGAGGCAGACCCCTATCCTGCTCTTGTCATCTACCCTGTCAATGATATAACGCAGATGCTCAAACCTGTATCCCAGGTTAGTACCCTGTCCGGCAGTGTTCTCCAGCACAGCGATCACGCCGGTGGTCTTCTCCAGGGCTATATTTATTGACTCGGCAATCAGATCCATGCACTCCTCTTCGGTGATCTTGTTAAGGTGACTTCCGGGGTGGAAATTCAGCCTGTCGAGTCCCAGCAGCTCGCACCGCCTCATCTCATCATTGAAGGCGTGTCGTGAGCGTCCCAGGCTCTCAGGATCAGGATTGCCAAGGTTGGTCAGGTAGCTGTTGTGAGGCAGTATCTGAAAAGGTTTATAGCCATACTCCTCACACCGCTGACGAAAGCCGTCAATACTCTTTGTGGTGAGTGGTGGCGCCACCCACTGCCTCTGGTTCTTGGTGAAGAAGGCAAATGCCTTTGCTCCTATCTCATGGGCATTGAGAGGCGCATTCTCAACCCCTCCTGCTGCACTGATATGTGCTCCTACATATTTCATCAGCTGTTCTTTTATTGATTACCACTTCCATAATCGCTCAGTCAGCGATCATCGCTATGTTGTTACCGCCGGGGCAGACCACGATCACGCCTCTGCGTTGGTAACCGCTTTGTTAACAATTACTGCACGATTTTGATTACCGCAACATTTATTACTCAGTAGGCGGTTACCGCTCCGTCAGCGGTTTTTCATAGACAAAGATATCAGTGAATCCCATTCCTGCAAGCTCAGGATACAATGAATAGGTCTCTTCCCTGGTATAGAATCCCGGTATAATCACCTTATAGCTCTCCCACTCCTCTACTATCTCGGCGGTGAGGCGCAGGCTCCTCCTTATCCGCTGTGCCGCTCTCTCAGCGTCAGCTCTCCGGTAGTAGCTTCCTGCGTGCAGCACAAACCGTGGCTGTGGTGGTGGCGCCGGGAGGGCCTCCTCATCTATCTGCAGCTTCTCCGGGGCGATCTCATCGATCACCGGCAGTGCGGGCACCACCAGATCCATTGGCTCAACTATCTCACCTCCCTCAGCAGGATCCATCTCATTGCCATACTCATCAAGGAATATAAATTCGGTGAACCCGCTCTCTATCAGCTGCGGGATAAACTCACGCACGTCGGTAGTATCGGCGAAGCCGGTGATACGTACCTTCCAGAGACCACCCTCATTGCGGAGGGTCACCAGCCTGTCGGAGGCAGCCAGCAGCCTGTCAGCCATCGCATCGGTCTCCTCCTTAGTGTCGAAGGCACCCAGCTGCAGTGAGGTGCCGGTGATCACCAGCGGCATCAGCTCCCCGGTAGTCCTCTCTCTCACCACAGCGAGTGAGTCGTCACGCATCCTAGTTATCCACTCAGCGCTGACAGCCTTGTTCATTATCACCCATATCTCGGTAATACCCTGCTCCTCAATGACAGGCAGGTACCTCTGCAGATCTTCACGATCTTCAAAGCCGGTGATACGTGTCTTCCAGAACCCATCTTCCTCAAACAGCTCCACCTTCTTGTCGAGGGCAGCCTCAACCTTATTCTTCATTATCTCGGCATAGAGCCTGTTGGTGAAGGCACCAAACTGAACCGCGTAGTAGTCTTCGGTTATCTCAACCAGCTCACGGACAACCTCATGGATCACCATATATGAGGTGTCTCTCTCAACCTGTTTCTCTACCGGCGGGATGACCACAACAGTGTCAGCTGCGACAGGTAGATCTGCAGGCGGGGTGACAACTACGGTATCAGCTGCAACAGGTACCGCAATTTCAGGCGGAACAACCACCACAGTATCAGCTACTGCAGGAGCTTCTGCAGGCGGGATGACCACCACGGTATCAGCTGCAACGGGTATATCTGCAGGCGGGGCAACTTCCACGGTATCAGCTGCGACAGGTACCGCAATTTCAGGCGGAACAACCACCACAGTATCAGCTACTGCAGGAGCCTCTACCGGCGGAATGACCACCACGGTATCAGCTGCAACGGGTATATCTGCAGACGGGGCAACTTCCACGGTGTCAGTTGCGACAGGTATCTCTACCTCTGGCGGTGTGACCGGAACAGGTGGTATAAATATTTTCTTCAGTGTAAAGTCTAGTCCGTCGATATAGTCACCTTCAACCCTTCTCTTAACTTCAAACGTCAGTGAGTCAGGCTCAGCAACCATATTGAGCCTCTGCATCTGTGCGGTGTCTACCTTTACGCTGTAGCTGCCCGGTGCCAGCCCGAAGTAGCTGAAGTATCCATCGGGCTCGGTTAGCAGGTTGCTCACCACACCTGTCTCCAGGTTTCTTATGCCAACTATTATCCTTCCGATGCCGGTAGCTACCCCCTCCTGCTCCAGGCTCACCGTCCCTGCTGCCTCACCCATGACGGTCACCGGCACCTCTATCAGCTTCATAATATCCGGATCGGTTATCACTGCCAGCGACTTCTTTGCCACCCTCCACGAGATATTCTCTATACCATCATCATCAAGCTCAAGGAAATACTTGACATATGGCTCCAGTCCGGTTATGCGTATGGTGGTATCTTTCTGCATTGTGGTGACCGAGCCGCCATTCGTTCTGACTCTCAGTCCACTCACCCTCGGCTCACCCTGATCATGCTGGCCGTTGGCATTGAGGTCAAGGTATGCCAGCACCGTAATTCCTGCCCGTCCCACATTGGTACGGTTGTCTCCCCTGGTGAATCGTGTCGTCAGGTCATTTATCAGGCTTCCCCTGGCATATTCAACAAACATCGGCTTGCGGTTCACCATACGTGCCGTAGCACCGGCCTGCATAAATGAGAAGTCATATCTCATCCCCACCTCTCCCATTCTCAGGTTATTGGAAAAGTTTTGCTCATAGGAGAGGGTGGCATATCCGTTTTTGAAGATCTTTCTCTCGAGGCCCGCCCTGGCTGTCAGGAACTGCCTCTTTGTGTAGGCGTACTGCAGCTGTGGGGTGAAGAGAATGTCTGCCGGAAGGCGTATGCTGAGTGACAGGTTGCTGTATATGTTGGGATCAACATTGGCCATGAAGCGGCTGTAGGTTGAGAGGTTGGCGCTGACCCTCCGGAAGCTGCCTGAGAGGAGCCAGTCGGCAGTGGTGTAGTGGTGGCCGCCGGCAAGGGTGAGCCGGTTGTATGAGAAGCGGGTGTAGGCACCTGCCTTTTTAAGACGGATGGGGATCGAGAGTGATGCCTTTTGCTCTTCCCGGTAGTTGAAATTTATGGCCTGCTGTTCAGGATGGTACCATGCATAACCGAGGTCAAGCTGAATATTTGCAGGAAGGCGGTATGAGAAGGCTCCTGAGGCCTTTACCCCATAGGTGTAGACCGCCGAGAGCAGCATACTGTTGGTTACCCTGACGGAGGCATCAATGAATGGCATAAAGGGATTTACCGATAGTGAGGAGAGGTACTCTGCCCCGCCCCCCAGGGTGAGGAACTGTGTGGCTCCCCAGTAGAGGCTGGCCCGTGAGAAACGGCTCCAGCTGTTATCTTCAACCACCCCGGCACTGAGGCTGTACTGCAGCTCATTCACCGGCAGGAAGTTATAAGGGATATTTATTTGCTGCTCACGCTCACGCTCTTCACCCCACGGACCGTAGTACTTTAGTCTGACAGTGGTGTTGCCATAGATGAGTGGCACCTCAAAGGTGAAGAAGCCTGACGCATCAGCCTTGACATAATCAACCAGCACACCGTTCACATAGAGCTCAACGGTCCAGTCAGGCTCTGTACGGTCGGTAAGGGTATAGGTGCCGTATGAGCGTCTGAAGGTGGTAGGTGTGTTTGTTATCTGGGCACCTATCACATGGTTGTAGATGGTTGAGGTAGCCCCGGTGGTAATCTTTCCGGCCATGATCTGTCTTACAACCGGATTATCATTGTTGACAAACCGCCACAGGTATGTCTGCTGTCTTGATGAGAAGGGCTGCCCACTGTAATAGTTGAGAGAGGCGGTAGCCTCACCGCCGGCAACCATGGCTCCCAGTGTCAGGTTGGCTCTCGCCTGCGCATCCATTCCCGGCTGCTGGGTGCCGTAGAGCGACCAGTCGGCCATACCGAACCGGAAGGGATGGTACCTTCGTCCGATAAGGGTATCAACAGGTATCTCCCCGCTGAGGCGCGTCATGTTCCTGCGCATCTCGGCAATACGTATATCCCTGATACCGGGCAGCTCATGCCTGGTCTCAAGGTTTATCGTCAGCTCCCTGAAGGAGAAGTTACATTCAACACCGAACACCTTCCCGAACCATCCGCTCCTGAGGAAGAGTGCCGTCTCCGTCATAATAATATCACCCTCCTCCAGTTGCCACCCCCTGCCATTATAATTGATGGTGTTGCTGTTACGGTCAATGGTGTATTCGGCGGCAGGGTCAATAAAGAATCCTGAGACAGTACGCAGGTCTTCGGAAGATACATTCCTGATTTTCAAGAAATTAAAAAGGTCAGCTACCGGCAGCCACGCCTCCTCCTCCTTGATCACCACCTCTATCTCACTCATCCCGATATATGGGACGCGCAGGTAGACATCTATCTGGTCATAGAGGGGGTCATCCTGTGCGGAAGCAGGAGTGACGGTCAGGAGGGTGAGCAGGAGGGTGAGAGCCATAGTGGTCACGCAGGCGGAAAGAAAAGAGAATTCGCCTGAGTGTCTGCTCTCATGATATCCTGGTCTTTCCGGCATCTACGTTCTCTCTTCCTGGTGGTTTCCGCTATTGCTGGTTAAAGGTGATATTGAATGTTCCGGTATAGTGACCTGAAGGGTTGGTCCCTATCGGACCTACGTTAAGCGTTCCTCCCACCAGCAGCTCATGGTTGGTGGGGTATGGCAGTGTCAGCACAAAGGGTGAGAGGGGCTGCATTGGCCCCGGTATGAGTGTCAGGATACCCCCTCCGCTGCCCGTAAGGGTGACCGTAGGGCTCAGGGTGACGGTGACCAGTGTGCCGCGACTCCCTCTGACATAGATGCGTCCCGGATAGAATTCATATCCGAGGCTTAGCAGCACCACCGTTCCGGTTGAGTTCCTGTTATAGTCAGTACCTACAGATACCGTTCCTCCGGAGATACCGGTGGTAAAGGCACCAAAGGCGAGAGGATGTGAGTGGTCAGCCTCAGCCTCTATCGGGCGGGGCGGGTCAGGAGGGCCCTGTGCCTGCAGCTGAAATAGTACTCCGCCTAGGGCGATGAGTACCACTATCACCCTTTTGATCATATATCTCTCTATTCCTCTTGTTATCATCTTATTCCTACAACAAGCTTTTTTGTACCACTTCTGCCGCCGCTGCTGTACCCGACCAGGTAGACCCCCGGCTTAAGGTCGCGGTCAAGGTCGTAAAGGCCGGTATCATACACCTTCTTCAGGTAGATAAGTCTGCCGTCACTGCCATGGATAGTGATGGTGCCCTCACCACCAGAGAGGGAGAATATCTCTGTTCTGACGGTGCCGTAAACTGCCCAGGCATTGAACAGCCCTCTCCCCTCTGACGGGGTCTCTATCGCAGTAAGGCTCTTATGGAACCGGAACGAGAACCTGTTATCATATCCGCCTGCCGCCAGGGTCACACTGTACTCTCCTGACGGATGCATCGGAACAGTTACTCCCGTAGCGTCATCCCTGAAGAAAATATTGACATCAGGAGGCAGGTTTTCCACATCACTCAGTGAGAATTTCACCTCACCATCCCTGAAGATATAGAGTCCGATTGGTATGGTCAGGAGCGAGTCATTCTGCTCAGGCAGTGCATTGATAGAGAGTATCTTTCCGTCAGGCAGCAGCGAGTAGAAGTTGGTGAGTGACATGTCGGTGTTATAGAGCTTCAGGGCATCATAGCTGCTGTTGAAGGTTGTTTCTGCCCCATTGTCGAAATAGATCACCAGCGGGTCGTAGGAGCTGTTGTCATCAGCAAACCCGGCCCTGGCCCTTATCAGTGTATGCATCCCGCTGGCGGCCGATTTAAGGAAGGGGGTTGAGTGGCCGCCCACCCTGACACTGTTGTTGAGTCCGAGGGTTCCTGAGACAGGGAAGGTGCCATCGGTCACATGAACCATAAATCCCTGCATGGAGGAGATAATATTGGATATCTCCCCGTCGGAGGAGATTCCTCCCACGTAGCTGCTGTACTGTCCGCCAAACTGGTCACTGCTGCTGGCGCGGAACATATAGATGGCATCGTCAATATTGTGTTTTGTCCACCCCGGCGCATTCCAGTCTATCGGCGACGGGTATGGGTTGCCTACCAGGCTGAATCCACGTGTATAGTCGCGATTATGATTGTAGAGGTTGATAGAGAGGACTCCGTTATTGACCGTGCCTGTCACATCAACGGTGGCCGGGTTATGCGATGAGCCAAAATTGACGGCGTAACCCTCAAGCGGATTGAGCTGTGCGGTACCATGGGTGTAGCTCTCCCATCCGGCATAGGGTGAGTCTTCATTATAGCGGTAGAGGAGGGGGAAGCCGCTGGAGAGGTCTATCTCATCACCAAACTCACTGACCAGCGCATCGACAAAGGGTGAGCTGAAGTACTTGTATCCATACCCTGATGGCAGGTAGCGCTGCATGGTCACACCGCCGGCCACCTCACCTGCTCCGGAGCCGTCAATAAGTGCTGTTCCGGCAGCTGATGAGAGGAGTGTCAGGTGACCGTTGGAGGCGAGGGTGCCACTGGTGACGCTCACCACGCCGCTGATGTTCAGTGCACCGCCCAGGAAGACCCCTGCAGCATTGTCGGCGGTAAGGCTCATGATGGTGTTGCCGGTAAAGATGGAGGCAGGGAGTGTCTGTGGTGTGGTGCCGGCCATCACCACGGTGCCGGCAGTGGCATCAATAGCGTTGTTGCCTGACATTGTACCGGTGATGGTCAGGGTGTTTCCTGCGATAGTAAGTGTAGAGCCGTTCTCTATCACCAGGTCTCTGATCACCCCGGCTGCCCCGCCACTGAGGAGCGGCTCATTACTGCTATTGCCGATATGTGCTGAGTAGTATGATGATGGTACTATGCCGCATGACCAGTTGGCCGGATTGTTCCAGTCTCTGTCAACCGTCCCTCTCCATGTGAACTGTGAAAAAATGGAGATCATGGCGGTGGCGGTGACGGGTCCGCATCCGCCGGTAGCTTCAACAATGTTTGTCACCAGGTAGTCGCCCGGCAGGCTGTTGGTAAGGTCAACCTCACCTGTCAGCGGGTCAGCAAATACCAGTCCCGGGTCAGCAGTGAAGTAGCCTGCCACCCCGCCGCCGGTGAAGAGTGGCAGCGGGTTGGCTGCCATCGGACAGTAGGGTGAGCCGGGGTAGGTGAAGGTGGCCACCGGAGGTACGCTAACCGTTATATCTATTGAGCGTACCGGGCTGGAGCCGCAGTCGTTCATAGCTGTCACACTCAGTCGTCCTGAGGTGGCTGCCGGTAAAAAGTCGATGGTGACACTGTTTCCTGTGCCGTGTATCACCGCACCTGTCCCGCCGGTATATGTCCATACATAGCTGTTGACCATCGATCCAGCCGGGATAGTGTAGGTTACCCCTGTCTCACCCTGGCATACGATGGTACGGCTGACGGTGAATGGCTCGGGCTGCGGAGGGGCGCTGTTCCAGGTAATGACCTTGGTATCGGTTGAGCCGGAGCAGCCATTGGCGCCGGTGAGGGAGAGCGTGGCGACAGTGGTACCGGAAGGGGTGGAGGGGGTGAAGGTGGCCAGGGCAGGGTCAGGGTTCTGTGTCCAGGTGCCGCCGCTGCCGCTCCAGACAGGGGTGCCGCTGTAGGAGCCGCTGGCCGAGGCGCCGGTCATGGTTATTGGTGTGACACCCGAGCAGAGACCGGTAATATCAGGACCGGCATTGGCGAGGGGTGAGGGGAATACCTGCACTGAGGCGGATGCTGATCCTACACAACCCCGGGAGTCGGTGACCGTGTAGGTGAGGTCATAGAACCCTCCCTCAGGACTGTTGAAGAGCGGGCTGGCTACCGTGGTTGAGGAGAGCATGGCTGCACCGGGGCCGCTCCATGAGTGTGAATAGACACCTGAGCCACCCGAAGGCTGGCCTGTCAGACTGATAGGCGTACCGCTGCACCCGGTAGGGCTGACCGGGGTGATGGAGGCTGAGGGTGTGCGATTGACCACAATGGGAAAGTTTGGTGAGTAATTCCCTGTGGCACATCCGTTGGTGCCGGCCACCCGCAGGTTACCGTTGGTAGCCCCGGGAAGGAACTCAATGGTAACGGTACGGTCAGTGCCGCTGATCACAGCACCCGTACCGCTGTAGGTCCAGATATAACTGGTGGCATTATTCACTGCAGGAACAGTGTAGGTGTTACCCGAGGTGCCTTCACACACCTGGCCGGGACCGGTGATATTCCCTGCCGGTCCAGGTTGCGAGAAGGTGCTTACACTGACAATAGTGGTTGAAGGAGCACCATCGCCACAGCTATTACGACCAAAGACTGTGATTACACTGTTGCCGTTTCGCCTGAATCTAATATTAACATTTGTACCTGATCCGGTTATAGTAGCATTATTGGTTGCTGCCCACACATAACTGTTTGCATTGGCTATAGCTGGTATAGAAAATTCAACAGTGGCATCAAGACACACCGATGCTGGTCCGCTGATGGGGCCGGCGGCGGCGGGCAGCGGGTTGACAGTAACCGATATGGCGCTGCTGGTGGCTGAGCATCCGGCAGCACTGGTACCTGTAACATCAACGGAGGGGGTGCCCGGAGGCAGTGAGGTGGTGGTAAGTCTGTTGTTGGTTCCGTTCTGTACCACCACACCATCAACCCTGAAGGTGTAGTTTGCAAGTCCTGAGGTGGCCGTGAAGGTGATTGAGGCACCCTCGCAGAGAGCTCCTGACCCGCTCCTCGACAAGATAACTGAGGGTATAGGACTGACGCTTACCGTGGCGGAGGTATTACCTGTTACGGCGCCTGTCACACCATCAGCCATCATGGAGATCAGTGTATAGGTGGTGGTCACTGTCGGACTGACGGTTATCTCATAGGTGGAACTGTTTATTGATGGTATGGTGTATGATGAGGCGCCGTCACTGTAGGTAAGCATGTATGGCATGGGGCCGGTGAAGCTGACCGTTATTCCGGTGGTTGAGCCGCGGCACAGGGTGACAGCCGTGGCACTGGTAATTGTTGCGGTACCGGTGGCTATCGGGGCTACCGAGGCCAGGGTGAAGCAGCTATATTGGCCGAGGGTCACCTGTGAGGTGGTGGTGACAGCTCCTGCGGTGGCGGTGCCGGTAGCCTGAACAGCTCCTCCTACTATCTCCCACCTGCCCACATCATCATTCCATCCGGCCACCCTCAGGTTTGTGAGGTTGCCTACCGAGCTGGCCACATCACTTGAGCCGTCAAGGATGATCTTTATCTGTGCTGTTCCCCCTGCCGGACCGGTGATCATCCAGTACTCAGTCTGGCTCACTGCTGCAATGGCCGGCTCATGGCTGGCAGCATCATAACCGGCTGTGGTGGCATTGGCAAAGTCATACAGCACCCTCCAGTCGCCCGTACCTGCCGTACTGTTGACACTGACCAGTCCGAGCGGACCATGGGCCCTGGAGCCTTTGTTTGAGCCTACGGGGAAGGTGAGTGAGTTGCCGTTCATCAGGGCTGCCGTCACAGGCCCGTTGACAAACGACACAGGGCTGCCCCCTTCAGGCAGCACCGCAGCACCATAACCAAGCCTGAAGAGCGATCCGGCGGTTACATTGACCACCCCGCTGAGGAGTCTCAGCTCACGGTTGACCTCAACGTCATCCTGTGTGGTAATATCGTTCTGATTGTCTGTCTCCAGGTTGTTAAAGGCATTGCTGCCGGTGAACTCACCTTCTATGCGCTGCGGATAGGTTCCTGACATCGCAATGGTTGCGTTGGCACCGCTGCCGGCAACAAATGATCCGGCAAGGCGTGACAGGTCACCCCTGATATCTATTCTGCGGTTAAACTGGTTAATGGCAGCCAGGCCAGCCTCACCGTCAATAATCAGGCTTCCGTTAAGGGTTATGTTATTGTTTGGAAAGCGTCTCTCACCACCGCCTGACAATTTCAGGTTGTTGACCAGTGTCACATTACCCATGATCTCATAGTTGCCATGGCCGGTAAACTCAAGCGTTCCGCCTGAGGGTGAGAAGAAGTTGTCATAGACAGCGGCCGGTATGGTTCCCGTCTCAAGGTTGATGGTTCCGGTACCGTTGACTATGCCAAGACGGTGTCCTGTAGTGGCGTAGAGCTTCAGGGTGCCCGCTATCTCAGTCATATACCCTGCCACCGGTCCGCCGGTCACATCAACTGTATGTTGCTGGTTGATCCTGGCTATGGCACCGTGGGGCCCTCCGCTGACCACCGGCTGCCAGATGGTTGGGGTGGTCCAGTTGCCGCTGGCCACCGTCTGATAGCTCATCACCAGGTCAGGGATAGCCCCGTTGAGGGTTGCGTCGGCTGCCCCGGCGGTATAGTCGCCGCTTATCTCATTGTCACTGTTGTTACTGAACCTGAAGATCAGCTCGCGATTCTGCTTGTCAACATCACTCCTGTCGGGGTACTTGAGCCATGACCCGCTGCCGTCAGAGAGCAGCCTGGCAGTATGATAATCGGCAATAGTATAGGGTGGTGTAACAGCCACATCGGAATCAATATACCTCATCCTGGCCACGGCTGAGAAGGCGGTGATTCCCTCTGCCTTTAGTGACCAGTAGTACTGAAGTGCATTCTCGCTGTCAACAATCTGAACACCTGTCTCTTCATCTTCAATAATACCGGGATGGATCTCATCAGCAGGTTTTACCGTTATGGCTCCCGTACCATTACCATTGCCGGTGATACCCAGTGTGACAGGTGTATACTTGCCGTTTGAGCCTACCGGGAATATAAAGTTTGAGGCTCCTGCCTGGAAGGTTTTCCGTAATCCGTTATCGGTAAAGGAGAGGTTTGTCTCAATCATATTTGTGGCGGAGAAGGTCGATGCCTCTTCAATTACTGCCGCCGCTCCCAGATCGAGGAGGTTACTTCCTATGTTGAAGACTCCTGCCTCCATCTTCAGTGCCCTGGTTATTGTCACCTGGTTGCCAACAGGTATGGAGACACCTTCCGCATTGCTGATGGTCAGCTTGCCGAAGGTACCGTTCCCTTCAAGTATCTGGCCCGTGCTTCCGCTGAAGCGAATACCGTCGCCTGTACCGCTGTGCTGATGGATGGCATCATTGTAAACGTTGCCCAGTACTGTTACGGTGTTCCCATTGTCACTGAAGGTGCCAGCCCTGAGTCCGAGTGATCCGGCAACGGTGAGCGGGGTGTTACCGCTGTTGAGTGCCAGGATGTTACCTTCACTCTTTTCAAGGTGATGGAAGCTGACCGTTGTACCACCGCCATTGATGGTCTGCGTATCAGTGCCTCTGAACCAGACAGTATTGCCCCCCGGGACGAGGGTGCCAAAGGCATTCAGGTTGCCGGTAAGGGTGAGGTCAAGGCTGTTGGCATTAAAGGTGGTACCATTGTCTATCTGCAGCAGTGAGGTTATTGTGGCAGGCACCACATCGAGCCTGGCGGTCACCCTGGGGGTTGATGAGGAGGTGTTGTTCACCCTCAGTGTCGGCAGTGGCTTACCTGCAAAGATGCCTATTGTGTGTGATGCCGGCGTCACTGAATGGCCTATATGTATTGTGGCTGATGGTCCGACGTGCAGTGTGTCAGGATTGAAATAGAAAGCTGATACCGATGGGTTTGCCGGTGAGCGGGCTATGTAGAGATCGCCGCCGGTCATGGTGAATGAGCTCCCCTGGTTGAGTATCTCAAAGACACCCCTGTTGGCTACTGTGGTCTGGCTGTAGCCAGCCACCACGGTGCCTCCTGACTGACGGTAGTGGAGCACCCCCACATCAGAGGTTGCCGGCCGGCGTATCTGTCCGCCCACATTGACCGTCCCGCCGGTGACATGCAGTGTTGCATTGCCTGATGCCGAGTATTCAATCGGGTTGTCACCGCCGGTCATATCGAGGGTTCCCCCATGTATGGTGAGCACGCCATCAAGGCTTATTCCTGATGATCCCGAGGCTCTGACCGAGCCCTGCACTATCTCAAGGCCCGCCGTGGAGGGGATAGAGAAGTGGTCATTGCCGGAGGTGAGTATCAGCACCCTGGAGCTGTTGGGGTTGTTGCTGACAAAGGTACCGTTCAGCAGCTCAAGCGCCTTGGGAACGCCGGCACCCGAGGTGGGTCCATTAAGGATATAGTCGGTATCAAACCTTGCGGTGGTTGACGGGGAGGAGCCTTTATTGATTACCAGGCGGTAAAGGTTTGGTATTGCACCATTGATACGGTTATAAACCATATCAGCGTCGCCATCAAGAAAGAGTGTTATCCTGTCATGGTTCGGACCGGTATAGAGGTTAAGCCCGGTGGAGGAATATTGTGACGTACCCTGTATAATATTGCCGTGTATATGCAGCTCATGGTCAACCAGGGGTGCTGAGGTGTTAGGACTTCTCACGTTGATGACACTGTTGGCGTTGGCCATTATGAGGTTACCCTTTACCACCACCTTTCGAGCCGTACCTCCGTTGGCATATCCTATCTCTGCCCCGCTGCCCGAGTTCTGGCTCACAAACATTACCAGGTCACGACCCACATTGATATCGCCGGTAGCTCCGGTAGGAAGTATCAGGTTGACATTACCCAGCAGCTCCACATTACCCACTGTATTAATATCGCGTGCAAAGGTAAAGTTGTGGTCATTGCCACCCCAGTTATCGTTTGAGATAAAGATGTTTGGCAGGAGCTCCGGAGTATTGCTGATCACCCTGTTATTCTCAAAGTTCTCATAGATAACATATGATGAGTCTTGCCGGGCAAAGTCACCCACATCCATTATGGTGTAGTCGGGGTCAGACCCCCTGTTCCAGAATGCCCCCTCCCCCTTTACCAGTTTAGCATAGAGGACACCCCTGTCATTGTCACGGTAATTAATAGTCAGGGTAGGTCTGAACTGGAAGTTTGAGCGGTAATTCCTTGGTACCGGATTACCATTGACGTCGGTCATCTTGGTGAATACCACCTCAGCCACGTAGCGTGTGTCGGTCACCCACACACAATGAGGCTGCCCTCTCAGGGAGGCAGAACGACCGGTATCATTCCACGGTATCCAGCCAATCACAGCCACGTCACCTGCGCCGGGCACTGTCGATGAGGCGGGCTGACGGCTGTCGTGAGGCTCATACAAGGGGTTGAGGATATTACTGTTGGTCCATGCAACGGCCTCACCCCACCTCGCCTCCTGCGTTTGGTCTCTTGTATAGTAGATGAGTACGCTACCGGTAAAGCGATTGGTCACCCCGGCGGTATAGTTGGCATTCTCAAGGGTCACTCCTTCTGAGGTGGTTGTGAATGAGCCGTTGACGCTGGTTCCGTTGAAGGTGACAGCGCGTGAGTTATTACTGTTGCCAAAATTTCTTATGATATCACTTTGTGCCTCAGACTGGCGTGTGTATGGATTCTCATCAAGCACCTTACCGGGCACGAAGGAGGCATCACTGGCGCCGGTGGCGAGGTCAACATTGGCCACCCCGGTACGGTTACGGTAATAGAAGCGGTATGAGACTGTCGGGAGTGACGAGAAGCCTGCATGTGACACACGCCAGTAGTGCTGCAACAGGTGTCCGCCCGACTGGTTGGTGGTGGGCAGCTCACCCATCACCGGCCTTATGGTGATATACCCCGGTGAGCTGTAATTTCTTACCATCATCTGTGCCGGCCTGAAGTAGAGCGTTGATCCGCCATTGGGAGTGAACCCTACCGGGAAGGTTGTAGGACCGGCATTGTTGAGTCTGTTGGACTCGTTCTCATCGGGCAGTGAGTTGGCGGCTATACGCAGTGTCAGTCCGCCATCGCTAGCCTTGCCATCAGTATATATCATTGAGCTGCCGGAGTAGCCGTTATTGGCTATCTTCAGCAGGCTGCCGGAGGCGCTGTTCTCAAAGATACCGGCATCAAGCTGCCACAGGTTGTCAACCTTCAGGTTATAGCTCCTCAGGTAGATTAGTCCCCTGACATACTCCATCCTCTCGATGAAGACATCACTGGTGAGTGTCAGCACCGAGGGCGGCGTGACGTTGACCTGTACGTTACCGAAGACGGCGCCGGTGCCGGTGGTGAGGGTGAGAGCCGGATTCTCAACAAACTGTATCTGTGCGCGGCTGGGTGTGACACCGGGAATCCATACACCCATGCGGTCACTATTCTCTATGGCACCCCAGGTACGTATGGTGTAGAGGTTCTGGTTAAGGATACCCGACCTCACCGTGGCATTGCCGTTTATATCGAGTATCACTGACTCATTCACCCTTGATGATGCCGAGGTGAGCTTCACCTCATGCCCGCTGGTGCGGTCTATCACCAGGTTGCCAAACTCAAGCGGCGAGGCTATGTCGCCACAATAGAGCTGCTCTGATGCTTTTGTGGCAGCTGTCCTGATGAAGTGGGTGGTGTTACGTGCGGTAGGCTGGGTGGCGATGGCATCATAGGGATAAGTGCCGCCACTCACCGGTGTATATTCGGCTCCCGACTCAATAAAGAGGGAGCCACCGATATAGAGATCATTACCGTCAGGGTCAAACACAATTGCCGGGTAGGCGTCGCCGCCCGACTCTTTTCCCCATATACGAAAATCATTCAGCACCCTGAGCGGCTGTGCCGGCACACTCACCTGGTTGCCTGACGGACCAATATTGTTGGCTGCTGTCAGCTGGAAGCGTCGGCGGGCGGTGGTGCTGTTACGCATCTCCAGGTTCCAGAAGGGGGCGGTGGAGGTGATCTGAAAATCTCTTCCTGCCTGCGTCTCTGCTATCACTGTGCCACCGGTCACCTTGACATTGTCAGGACTGGAGTTGATCAGTATGGCACCGTTTGCAGAGGAGGTGTTGACCCTGAGTGTTCCGCCACTCATGTTGAAGACGCTGGTGGGGTATGGCAGTGAGAAGACATAGAAGCTGGTGTTGGTGGTTCCTCCTACCACATTGACCGTTCCGCCTGTCTGTACATACCCGCCGTAGGTGGTGATCCCCTCGGTGGTGGTTCTTATCTGGTTGGCAGTGAGGTTTCCCCCCTCAATATTGATGATTCCGTTTTCGCGAAAGGTGATACCGCTGTTGATCAGGGTCTCCAGAAGCCCGTTGGTGATCTTTACCTTACCATAGACCACTATGGCAGTCCCGGTGTTCTTGCGTACCGTTCCGCGGTCAATCCACAGCTGTGCTTTCTGCGATATGTTGTAGTTGCCTGCCTGTGACAAGAGAGGTATCTCCACATTATTTCCTATCCTTACGGTACCCCTGAGTAGTCCCAGTGCATTGCCATTGGTTGTGAGCTGTGAGATGGCACCATGATTCTCGTTTGCATATCCCAGCAGGTTGAAGTTGGCCGGTTCTGATGCCTCAATACCCAGGATATAAGTGTGGTCGTCTCCCTTATCGATCTCAATACGGTAGAAGTAGGTTGGTCCGGCGCACATAATGTTCTGGTCCTGCCTGTCACTGAGGAACCTGAGATCAACAATACCGTTGGTAGCCTGTGACTGATATGCCGGGGTGGTACGGTTTGTGAAGCGCGCCACACCCTGGTTGGTGAAATCGCCATAGAGGATCATCTGGTGGCGGGCGTTGCCGGTACCGGTGGCGAGGGTCCCTTCACTGCCTATCATTACGTTGCCGTGGACAGTGATGATACGCTGGCCGGTGGAGCTGTTATTTATGCTGAAGGTTCCTCCTGTCACAGTAAAATCATTGTTGATCACATAGTTGGTAAGGAGGTAAAGGGTATTGCCCGGGGTCATGCTGACCTCTACGTTGCAGAATGTCCTTGGGGTGGTCAGGTTACGGGTGGAGCCATAATAGACCACAGTGCCGGCCCCCTGACCGGGTGTAATGAACTCAGTAGCATCTCCTGCCGGGAAGTTGTCGCCCGCCAGGCGTATCCGCCCGCCCCCGCCTATGGTGGTAAAGGAGTGTTCGTTGGTGGTGCCCGCATCGAGAGTACCCCAAACGGTAATTTGGCGGTTTCTGCGACTGTTGGTGGTGATGGTCACGGTTCGCCCTGACAGGATCACCACATCATCCTTATCAAATGAGGGAGATGTTGAGGGTGAGTAATTGCCGGGGTTCTGCCACTGTGTTCCCGACGGGTCGAGCGTCCACGTAGCCGGGTCATCCCAGCTGCCCGACTGGTATGAATAGAAGGTGGTGCTCGCTTCACCGCCTATGGCGAAGTATGAGGGAAGCTGACTGTTGAGGATAGCTGCCGAAGTGGTAATGGTAGTGCCGATATTATCGCCTCCGGCTGACACATAAACACCGGACTGTGCTGATGCGCTACCTATCAGGCTGCTGCCAGCCAGTCCGCTCTCTGTCAGCCTGACGTAGGCCGAGCTGAAGTCGCCACTTACCCGGCTCAGGAGCCAGTTGCGCGGTAGTATGTTATAAATAGTTGAGCCGTCACCGGTAACCGCACCGCTGTTGCTTACCGAGACACGCAGTACCGGCATATTATTTCCTGTAGTAGCTCTGACCAGCTCAAGCGGACGGTAATCGTCACCATCACCTACCGGGAAGAGATATGGCGTACCGTAATTACTGAGCCTGTTAGTTAGCGTTCGGGCCAGCGGACCGTTGACATAGCTGGTTGCAGAACCTCCGATGATACTGGCCGGAGTGTCCCCGGTTACTGTCGGGTAAGATGAGGCGGAGGTGTTAAGTGTGCCTGCGCTTAGGGTTAGTGTAGTGGTTGAGAGTGCACCTTGAAGGGTCACCCCGTTGGGATTACTGATGGTAAGGTTACTGAGGGTGGTAACGCTTGACGGTATCACTACGCCTGATGATGAGCCGCCAAATATCAGGGTTGAAGATGATGTTGTATTGAGGTTGCCGGAGGCTCTAACTATGCTTGGTCCATTAAGGGTAAGAGAGTTACCTGCCACCGTCATGGTACCGGCGGTAAGGTTAAGGGTACCCTCTACAGTGACATTGCCTGACAGTGTCTTTGTACCCGATCCGGAGATAGTAAGATTACCATAAGTCGTATTACGGATACTCTGAGCACCAGACAGGCCGTAATTTACTGTCGAGCCCGGATTAAGCAGGAGGGTGCCCGAAAAAATTGAAACTGAATTTACGTTATGGTCCAGCCTGCCTCCGTTGTCAATCTGCAGAGTGCCGCTTGCTGACATTGTGATGGTATTTGACTCTGTCAGTGTGCCGCCACTCCGTATCTGCAATCGGGTATTAGCTCCGGATATGTTCCACGTAGAACTGGTGGTCATCGCATGACCATCCTGTATAATAAACACCAGATTATCACCCGTAAATCCGGAAGGAGCAGAACCAGTGCCATCGGGTTTGGAATTCCAGTTTGTCAATGACGTAGCTACTCTTGACCCGACAGAATAGTAGACCAGCGGGTCCCAAGATATTATCACCTGTCCACCTGAACCTGCTCCGCCCCTTTGATCGCCTCCTCTGGCCGAAGAGTATCCGCCGGCACCGCCACCGCCAAAATTGTTACCAACAGACCCGGCTCCTGTTGAATTCCTGCCTGTACCACCACTACCGCCATACTGAGCTGCTCCTGCTCCTGCTGTCATTACGTTAGCATTCCCTCCATTTGCATTGCTACCCGCACCACCGCCACCGCCACCGCTACCGTTATTATTATTTCCTGCAGCCCCATTGCCCCCCCTATACCGGGTAGAGCCAGTTCCTTGTGCAGATCGGGCTCCTCGTGAGCCATCTGATCCTTGACCGCCACCACCGCCCCCAAAAGCAACAACCTGACTGTTACCAAAAGATGACTGTCCTCCTGCTGAACCAGATCCACTAGTACCTCCGGCGCCACCGGAAGCGACAACAACCGTATAGTTTGTGCC
>CAZHZC010000025.1:0-29122 GCA_964537135.1 uncultured Rikenella sp. | reverse complement strand
TAATTAACTTGTCATATTGGTCAGCTTGAAGATAAAGCTGTGGCAGTACTTCAGCAACATAGGTTAGATCACCTGCTAGTGGTTCAAGGATTTGAATATAAGCAACAAAATCATCCACCGAGCCTATGTATGTACTCCTGAACCAAGTTTCCGTTGGTTCATCCCGAAACTGCACAGATGAATCGAGCAGCCATAATGATCTACCGATGTCAGCAATGAAACTTTTGACATCTTCTATCTTTACCCCTGAGGCTCGTGATAAAACTTCTAAAGGAATGTTAGGCGGTAAACTCGCCAAGCCTGTACATATCTTAGTAATCTGATCTTGATAGTCTAAGGGTAAGTTGTTTTTTACTTTCTGGACAGCATTTTTAAGTTGTTGCTCAATTTGCTTTTCTACAGTTGTCCCAGAAGGCCCAAGATAACTTAGGAGTTCATTGACAGAAGAATGCCCCACAGCAATGGCATTCATCTGAACTCTTGGGTTTCCGCTGGTTAATCTATGAAATTCATTGGCTTCTGCTTCATTTGTTTCAGGATGCCACTTGATCAGGTTTTTGAAGGTTTCCTCTTTTGAAAATGGTAATAGTTTTAACTGAGGGATATGATCAGGAGCTTTGAGTAGGTGTGTGCGCTCAGGACGACATAACAATATGAGCCTACAATCTTCAGAGAACTCCTCTCTCAATATTTCGTTCGCAAAGCAAGCATCATTAAACTCTTGTGCTGCCATTTCAGCATTATCGGCTGCATCAATGAGAATAAAAAGCTTAGCCTCAGGATTCATTTGTTTGAGATAGGTGAGGGAAGATTTAATTCTGCTTAGGAAATCCCTCATAATGTCAGTGGCTTGTGTAGAATCCTTAACAAGCATCCTTTCACATAGACCAATTGAAGCCAATTCATTTGAAATCTGCACAAGGGCATCCCTGTGTCTGTGTCTCGGTCTGCTTCTTCTACGGTATTCACCTGAACCAAAACAGTCATAAGCTACTCCTTGTGAACCATGAGGTATTGCACCTAACAAATACTGACTAAAAACGGATTTACCCACACCACCCTCAGCATGAACTATTACTGGGTGGTCAGATTGCATGATGAAATCTATAAGTTCTTGATACTGATCTCTTACCATTATGTTTTCTATTGATTCAAAGAGCGGAGGCGATGGGAATAGTTGCTCTTCTGCAGTTACACCAAAGGGTCTTAATACTTCCTCTTTTCTAATGATTCCATCAGAGTCTGGCAGAGCCTTTTCTTGCACTAAGGAAACAATACTGGCGACCTGTGCAGGATCAATAGTGCCGGGTTGAAGCATAGCCATCTCATTCCTAAGGTCTTCCTTTTGTGTTTTATAATCTCCCTCACCATCCTCTAGATTAAGTCGATTGCAAAAATCGATTAAGGGTTTACCGTCTAATTGGGTGTACTTTTTAATCGTTTTTTTAAACTGCTGATGTACCGTTCCTCCTTTTATCAGACCAGCCAGATTCTCTTTAAAGGATTGACCAACTGGCCGATTGGTAATTACGGTGAATGAAACCCCTTTCAAAGATCTCTCTTTAGAGTGCTGTTGGTATCTCTTAGAAAATCCTTCAATCGTACCCTTTAGTCCGCTCAGCGTAAATGGTTGGTTTCCCTGTACCGTGGTATGTTTGAGTTGATAGTAATCTATTCTCTTTGTTGCTCCGCCTTCATAGTATTCAGCGACATCTATAACGTACTCTCCGGCTTTATGCCTTTCTTTTGACCCCTCTATTATTACCGCCTCCAGCTTTGAGGTCGGTTGTATCAATCTCAAGCATCGCCTAGCAGCCCAGCGATAATGGAACACATCTCCTGCACGAGTGTATGATACTAATTTGTTTGCATCTCTATTTAATTTCATCTTTAGCTGAATGTGCCTGAACGGATAGCGGTATGTTTTTGTTGCCGATTTCGGAGCATATCACTGTCAAACCACGATGAAGTTTGAAGCGAGCTACAGCCGTTGATTTCAGCACTATCTCGGCAATAAAATATACCGCATGTTGGGCAACAGTTATTATTTAAGTCAAGGTAAATTTACTTCAATCGGTTCAACATCTGGCGGTGATATTTTATTACACTCTGGATTATAATAATCATATAAGAATTTTTCTATACCATCTCTGTCTGCTTGTCTTCCAACTAATGCGAATTCAAAACCACAAACATAATTGGAAACATTTGTCTTTATACACTCATTTATTTCACTATCAGCCAAATGTTGAAGTAATCTTGTCTTTAAATTGTCAGCTTGTCCAACATAAAAACATTTCCATTTTTCACTTTTTAATTTTACCCATAAAAGATAAACTCCTGCTTTTTCAGGTACATTATTTTTTATAGTAGTTTCAGAATAACTACTATAAAATCCACTCCAAGTTAGTTGTATTTTCGCCATAGCTTTATATATTAGTTTGTTTTATCCCTTTGTTCTATTCCATTTCTTTTGTCTGTTGGTAAACTTGTGTATATGCCACTAACTCTTTTAGGAAGAGCAATCATATATTCCACAATAATGTTTACCAAATCAAAAAGTTGCCCTACTGTCTCAGTATTATCTGTATCTATTTGACCGGGATGAACGGCGTCATTCCCAGTTACTCTCACAATATCTAATGATTGTTGTACGATTTCAGGCAGTCCCTTTTTAACAAGATTTCCAATATCCTTGTTTATATTATTACCAGCTTCTCCAAGTTCCTTAGCTAAAACTTGAATTGATAATCTTAATAGTGCTGCTGCACCACGAGGTGATTTGGTATGAATAGCACTTGCTTCCATATAAAGCTTGTTTACACTTTCTGGCATTTCAGGATTTGGAAAAGGTGCATTTCCATTATCGGGGTAGTACATTTTTTCTTCAACCCATACAGTTGTTTTATTACAATGTTGGCAAATTCCTACACGTAAAGGATGTATTGCAGCATTATCATTAGATTCACTACCTGTCCAGCGTTTCATCCACCAGTCCTGTTTTGCAATAGCTCCACAATGCGGACAGGTGAAAGAAGAAGCAAATACTTGTGGTTGTAGATATTTCATTTTATATATTATTTGTTTAAACTCTCGTTCTTTTGCATTCGTATAATTGTGCCCCATCTTGTTTATATGTATACCAAAGGTAAACAATAACAGCCGAATAGGGGGTTATTGCTTACTATTAGGTGCACAAAATATTCTCTGAAGAACAGGATTGCAGATAACCGTTGACAGTAATGACAGGATGCGCTGAAGATAGAATTGCACACTGTCATACAGAAAAATCAACAGTTTAATGATCCAATCCTGGAATTAGGTCCAGTGCCGCTCCACAAAGCGGATAGTGTTTCTGATATTTTCGAGGCCGGCACGCCTTAGTGCTGATTCAGCGAAACTGCTCATGAACTCCTCTTCGCGCATGTTTATCCATTGGTTGCGGGTTATTGCTCCAATATCGCGGTCTGGCATGAGCTCCGGGTCGGGTTGGAGTTCTGGATCGATGGACACAGCCGGAACCTTGTTCCATGGGCACACCTCCTGGCAGCGGTCGCAGCCGAAGATCATGTTTCCGATCTTACCGCCGACCCACTCTGGTATCTCATCTTTGCTCTCTATGGTCAGGTATGACAGGCAGCGACGTGCATCGATGGTGCGGTTGCGTGGGTCGGCCGCCGTTTGTATGGTATCTCCGGGGTGATCACTGCAGATGGCGCCGGTTGGACAGGCATCAATACAGAGGCGGCAGCTGCCGCAACGGTCGGGTGCCAGCGATTTATTATAGTCAGGTGCCGGTGACTCATTGTAGTCGAGTGCAACCGTCGTCACAATGCCTCCCAGTACAAAGAAGGAGCCGAGCTGCTCATTGATGATGAGGCTGTGTTTTCCCCGCCACCCTATCCCGGCACGTACTGCCCACTCCTTCTCGGTAACCGCCGAGGTGTCACAGAACACTTTAGAGGCTGATCCGGGCACCTCTTTCTCCAGTATGGCGGTGACGCGCTTCAACTTGCGGGAAACCACCTGGTGGTAGTCCCTGACACGTGCAAAGCGTGCAACAAAGTATCCGTCTGCTGAGGGAGGCTCTTGTTCCATGCGGTAGGGGAGGGCTGCCATTATGACTGAACGTGCACCCGGCACCATTGTGGTGATATCTCCTCTACGGCTGCTGCTTCGCTCCATCCAGGTCATACCGGCATGCCTCCCGGCAGCTATCCATGCCCTGATATGGTCCGTGTCTTCAGGGTGTGGTATGGCAGGGGCAAAGCCCACTGCGCGGAAGCCTTCCCCCTGGAGTGCCTCCCTGATTATTCCGGTTAATGATATCTCCTGCCGGTAGGTCACCTTCAGATTTTTAAAGTGGTATAACCTGCCATAGTGGCCAGATCGAGTACAGTGGTACAACCTGCCAGAGTGGCCGGGTCGGGTACAGGGGTCAAGGCTGTCCGCGGGGTTAAGCCTTTCACAGCAGTCCCAGCTCCAGCTTGGCCTCGTCGCTCAGCATATGGCGGTCCCATGGCGGGTCGAAGGTAAGTTTGAGGTCGCACTTCTTCACTCCGCTGATACCTGCCACCTTATAGGTCACCTCATCAACAATATCGTCAGCCATAGGGCAGTTGGGAGCGGTGAGTGTCATGGTTATATGTGCCACCTGCTCCTCATCGACCCGTATCTCATAGATCAGTCCGAGGTCATAGATGTTGACCGGTATCTCGGGGTCATATATGCTTTTCAGCACGCTCACTATGCGTGCTTCGGTCTGTTGTATCTCCTGTGTGTTCATTGTTGTGCCTGTTTTGATTTATATGCCAGGGCGTATAGCTGCATCTGCTTCATCATGGCCACCAGACCGTTTGAGCGGGTGGGGGAGAGGTTCTCCTTCAGGCCTATCTTCTCTATGAAGTAGATGTTGGCATTGACTATCTCCTCGGGGGTACGTCCTGAGAAGACCCTTACCAGCAGCGCCACGATGCCCCTGGTGATCAGCGCGTCGCTCTCGGCGGTGAAGGTGATAATGCCGTTATCAAAGGAGGGGAAGAGCCAAACCCTGCTCTGGCATCCCTCTATCAGGTATTGCGGTGTCTTGTGCCTCTCATCATAGGGTGGCAGTGACCGTCCCAGATCGATGAGGTACTCATACCGCTCCATCCAGTCGCTGAATTGAGCAAATTCTTCAATTATCTGGTCCTGTATCTCTCTTATTGTCATCATACTACTGTAATATCAGTATCCTGTTGTTATGTCAGCTTCCTGTTCTCGTTACAGTATCCTGTTGTTATGTCAGATTCCTGGCTGTTGCTTAAATCGCCCGTTCTCGTTTTAGAATCCTATTCTCGTTTCTGCTTCCTGGTTTAATTTCAGTCTCTGTTGCAATCTCGGCTTCCTCTTCTTATTTCAGCATCTCAGTCACTCTTTCGAGTCCTCTGACCAGTGTATCGATCTCCTCCCCGGTATTGTAGAAGGCTATTGAGGCCCTGATGGTACTGCTTATTCCATATCGCTCTGTCAGTGGCTGTGCGCAGTGGGTGCCTGTTCTGACTGCTATACCCATCTTGTCAAGTATCATGCCGGCATCATAGGGGTGTATCTCTCCCGGCAGGAAGGCTATCACCGATATCTTTCCCGGTGCGGTGCCATAGATACGTATCCCGTCAACCGAGAGTAGTCCTTCCGTTGCCCTGGCCAGCAGCATCTGCTCCCTGGCTGCCACCGCCTCGCGTCCGAGCGAGGTGAGGTAGTTCAGGGCGGCAGCCATCCCTATGGCGCCGGTGAAGTTGGTGGTTCCCGCCTCAAACCGGAAGGGGAGGGTGTTGTAGGTGGTCTTCTCAAAGGTGACGCTGGCCACCATGTCACCGCCACCCTGGTATGGTGGCAGCTCACCGAGCAGGTCAGCCTTGCCGTAGAGCACGCCCACCCCGTTGGGACCATAGGCCTTATGTCCGGAGAAGACGTAGAAGTCGCAGCCGATTTTCCTCACATCAACCACCCCATGCTGTATGGCCTGTGCGCCGTCAACCAGCACCGGTATGCCATGGCGGTGTGCCTCAGCCACTATCTCTTTGACAGGATTGACCGTTCCCAGCACGTTGGAGACGTGTGTCACGGCCACTATGCGGGTGCGCTCTGTCAGCATCGCGCGGAAGGCCTCCATATCAAGCACCCCCTCGTCGGAGAAGGGTATCACCCTGAGGTGTGCCCTCTTGCGCTGGCACAGCATCTGCCACGGCACGATATTGGCGTGGTGCTCCATCCCGCTGATAACTATCTCATCCCCTTCCCCCACATATTTTTCGCCGAAGGAGAATGCCACGGCATTGATGGAGGCTGTGGTTCCTGCGGTGAAGATGATCTCCTCCTTGGAGGCGGCATTGATGAATGCCCTCACCGTCTCACGTGCTGCCTCATACCTGTCGGAGACCATGTCAGAGAGGTAGTGCACCCCGCGGTGTACGTTGGCATTGCAGGTACGGTAGAGCTCATCCATCACACTTATCACCTGCAGCGGCTTCTGTGTGGTGGCGCCGTTGTCAAGGTAGATGAGCGGCCTGCCGTGTGCCCTGGTGGCCAGGATAGGAAAGTCGGCCCTTATCTCCTCTATGCCTTTTGTAAGCTTCATCAGGCCTGTCAGTTGCATTTGATGGCACATGAGGCGCAGTAGGAGAGCTCGCCGCGCAGCCGCCTCAGCACCAGGTTATCGATACGCTCCTGCAGCGCCTCGATAGGTATATTCTTTATGACGTCATGAGCAAAGCCGAACATCAGCATCAGCCGTGCCTCACGCGCATCAATACCACGTGAGCGGAGGTAGAAGAGCGCATCGTCATCAAGCTGTCCCACGGTGGCTCCGTGGCTGCACTTCACATCATCAGCATAGATCTCCAGCTGTGGCTTGGTATCCATGCTGGCTGTCTCTGAGAGGATGATATTGTTGTTGCTCTGGAAGGCGTTGGTCTTCTGTGCATCCTTATGTACCTTGATACGACCGTTGAAGGCGCCGCTGGCGTGCTCATCAAGCACACCCTTGAAGAGCTGCGTGCTGTTGCAGTTGGGAGCAGCATGGTCTACCTTGACAAAGTTGGCGATATGCTGCTGCTTGTCAGCCAGGAAGAGTCCATAGCTGTGCGCCTCACCATTCTCACCGTTGAGCTTGTGCCAGGTGGCATTACGTACCAGTCCGCCATGCAGCGTAATATTGTTTGATGATGAGTAGCTGTCGCGCTCCTGATGTATGAAGGTGTGGGTTATCTTGCCAGAGTTGTTGTGCTGGTTCTGTATCCTGATTATCTCAAACCGCGCATTGTTACCCACGTAGACCTCTGTAACGGTGTTTGTGAGGTAGTGCTGTGGCGAGATGGCATGGTCACACACCAGCAGCGACATCTGTGCACCCTCCTCCACCACTATCAGGTTACGGTCCTGAGTGAAGATATCCTGGTTGGTCTGTAGCAGGTTGACAATCTGTATCGGCTTGGTATAGACGGTGTTCTTAGGTGCATAGAGGAAGAGCCCGTCAGTAGCCAGCGCCGTGTTCAGCGGTATCAGTCCGTCATTCTCACCCTGCACATACCTGTTGTAGTGCTTCTCAACCAGTGAGGGGAACTGTCTTGCGGCAGCCTTCATGCTTCCTACCCATATCCCTCCGGGCAGCATAGCCAGTCCCTCATCACCTTTGGGGAAGAAGCCGTTGAGCAGCACCATGTTCCACACATCCAGGTCTTCCACCTCACAGTGGAACCTCTCTGCCTCAAGGAAGTCGTCAGGCTTGGGTGAGAAATATTTCTCAAACCGGTGTCCGAACGATTTCTCCAGGTTGGTATATTTATAGGCTTCGTTCTTCCTGTCGGGAATACCCAGTCGCAGGAACTCACTGAAGGCCTCTTCGCGATACCTGTTGAACAGCTCGGGTGATCCCTCCAGGAGCCCGTTATCGCGTGAGGCCCACAGCTCACTCAGCCTCTCTGTCACTTCCGGCCGGTAGTCCATGTCACATCATTTACTTCAGTATCCTTCCTTATCCAGTCATATCCTCTCTCCTCAAGCTCGAGAGCCAGTTCAGGGCCGGCCGACCTGACGATGCGGCCGTCATAGAGCACATGCACATAGTCGGGTATGATATAGTCGAGGAGCCGCTGGTAGTGGGTGATGACGATGACCGAGTTGTCAGGCCTCCGTATCTTGTTCACCCCGTTGGCTACGGTACGCAGCGCATCGATATCGAGTCCGGAGTCGGTCTCATCGAGGATAGCCAGCCGCGGCTCGAGCATAGCCATCTGGAAGATCTCGTTCTTCTTCTTCTCACCCCCGGAGAACCCCTCATTGACGCTGCGGTTTGTGAGTGCCGAGTCGATCTCTACCAGCTCTTTCTTCTCACGCATGATACGCAGGAAGTCGGAGGCGGAGAGGGGGTCGAGGCCGCGGTGCTTACGTTGCTCATTGACGGCTGTCTTCATGAAGTTGACCATGCTGACACCCGGTATCTCGATGGGGTACTGGAAGGAGAGGAAGATCCCCTCGCGTGCACGATCTTCGGGCGACATCTCCAGCAGGTTTGCTCCATCATAGGTGACGGTGCCGGAGGTCACCACAGCCATCTCACGTCCGGTCAGCACGTTGGCCAGGGTGCTCTTGCCGCTGCCGTTGGGACCCATGATGGCATGTATCTCACCCGGCTTCACCTCGAGGGTGAACCCCTTGAGTATCTCCTTGTTGCCTATCGAGGCATATAACTCTTTTATCTGTAGCATGAATTCGTTGTGCATCTTCTGAAAACTGTTGATTCTGTTCTGTTTACCTTCTGGTTTTATTAACTTATTGTTGTGTTGTCCGTTGGTCCGTTCGTCTGTTTGTCCTATTGTCCTTTTGTCCGGTTCACCCGGTTTTTCAGGCTTTCTGGCTTTCTGGTTTTCGTTGTTCCGTTGTTCCGGCTTGCCCGGTTTTTCTTGCTTTCTGGTTTCCGTTGTTCCGTTGTTCCGGTTTATCCTGTTTTTCTGGTTTCCTTTCTCAGTTTCCTTTTATCTCATTACCCTTTTACCTGTTTCCCTTAACTCTGTCACCCTTAAACTGGTCTTCCTTTTTTCCTTTACCGTATTCTATATCCTGTTTAATCTTCTTTAAAATTCTCTGCAACTTACCCTACACTTCCCTCCAGGCTTATCTGCAGCAGCTTCTGTGCCTCCACCGCAAACTCCATGGGCAGCTTGTTGAGCACCTCACGTGCGTATCCGTTGACTATCAGTCCTATTGCATCTTCAGTTGATATGCCCCGCTGGTTACAGTAGAAAATCTGGTCTTCACCGATACGTGAGGTGGTGGCCTCATGCTCTACTATGGCTGTCGGATTGTCTACCTCAATGTATGGGAAGGTGTGTGCTCCGCACTTGTCACCCAGCAGCAGTGAGTCGCACTGTGAGAAGTTACGTGCCCCTTCGGCCTTGCCCAGCACCTTGACCAGTCCGCGGTAGCTGTTCTGGCTCAGTCCGGCCGAGATACCCTTTGAGACGATGGTGCTGCGGGTGTTACGACCAATATGTATCATCTTGGTGCCGGTGTCTGCCTGCTGGTGGTTGTTGGTTACCGCCACCGAGTAGAACTCGCCGGTGGAGTTGTCTCCGCGCAGTATGCACGACGGGTACTTCCAGGTTATTGCCGAGCCGGTCTCCACCTGTGTCCACGATATCTTTGAGTTGTCACCGCGGCATATACCCCTCTTGGTGACGAAGTTATATATCCCGCCCCTGCCATCCTTGTCGCCCGGATACCAGTTCTGTACGGTGCTGTATTTCACCTCGGCCCCTCTCTCAGCCACTATCTCCACCACGGCGGCATGCAGCTGGTTCTCATCACGCATGGGTGCGGTGCACCCCTCCAGGTAGCTGACATAGGCCTCCTCATCGGCTATGAGCAGCGTACGCTCAAACTGTCCGGTGTTGGAGGCGTTTATGCGGAAGTAGGTGGAGAGCTCCATGGGGCATCTGACACCCTTGGGTATATAGCAGAAGGAGCCGTCAGAGAAGACTGCCGAGTTGAGGGTGGCAAAAAAGTTGTCGGTATAGGGTACCACCGTAGCCAGGTACTTCTGCACCAGCGAGGGGTGCTCCCTGACCGCCTCGGAGAATGAGCAGAAGATGATTCCCATCTCTGCCAGCGTCTCACGGAAGGTGGTCTTTACCGATACCGAGTCCATCACCGCATCCACCGCCACGCCGGTGAGGCGCTTCTGCTCCTCGAGGGGGATACCCAGCTTGTCGAATGTCTTGAGCAGCTCGGGGTCAACCTCATCAAGACTGTCAAGAGCCTTCTGCTGCTTGGGCGCAGCGTAGTATATTATATCCTGAAAGTCAATCTCCGGAATCTCAAGGTGAGCCCATGAGGGCATCTTCATTGTCTGCCAGTGACGAAACGCCTTGAGGCGGAACTGGAGCATCCAGTCAGGCTCCTCCTTCTTGGCTGAGATGGTACGTATGGTCTCCTCGGTCAGTCCCCTGGGAATAAATTCGGTCTCAATGTCAGTGACAAAGCCGTATTTGTATTCGCCTGAGGTAACTTCGCCAAGCAGCTTATCCTGGTCATTTTCCATGTTAATCACATTCAAGGGTGTAACCTCTCAACAAATGGGTCTGGTTAAAGTTTGTACCCCCTTTTTTAATTGTGCAAAATTAATCAAAAATGGCGAGATGGGGGAGGTAAATTGGCTATCGTCTTTGCACTCTATTGCCTTCATGACCTCTATCGTCGTTGCACTCTATTGCCTTCATAGCCTCTATCGGCTTTGCACTCTATTGCCTTCATGACCTCTATCGCCGTTGCTTCCCATCGCCTTCATCCCTTCTATCATCTTTGCTCCCCATCGCCTTTACCACCTGTCACCTTAATGCCTTTTTCCTCTTATTGATCAGGTATGATCTCTTCTGTCTCCTCCAGCTGACTGACTCTCAGCCTTATCTCTTTCTCTATCAGCTCCAGCACCGGCTTTTTGATAAAGTGCTGATGAACCACCAGTCCGATTGTGCGGGATGGTGAGGGGAGGGCAAACCTGATAATATCTCTCTGCTCTGCGGCCGGCATGCTCTTTACCGCCATGTATGGGAGGAGGGTCTGTCCTCCTGATGCCCTGACAAACCTTACCAGGCTGTCGATAGATCCCGCCTTGAACCGTATGTTGGGCGACTGTCCCGGGGTGGCGTTGTTGGTGCTGCATATCTCCAGCACCTGGTCACTCATGCAGTGACCCTCCTCGAGCAGCCAGAAGTTGTCCCAGCTCATCTCCCTGACCGGGATAGGCTCTCTCACGCGGTGCATTCCGCCGGTGTCAAACAGCATAAATGGCTCACGGTAAAGGGGGTACTCCAGCAGCTCACCGTCACCCACCGGCGTAGAGATGATACCGATATCCAGCTCCCTGCTCTTCAGCAGCCTCACTATCTCATTGGTGGTTGTCTCCTTGATCTCAAGGGTGAGCTCCGGGTGCTGCACCGACAGCTCCGGAACGATCAGTGGCAGCAGGTAGGGTGCCACCGTGGAGATACATCCTACCCTGATCACACCTCCCACCTCGCCGGTCATCTTCCTGGCCAGTCCGGTCAGCTGGCTGATCTCATAGTCGATAACCTTCAGTCGTTCAATGATCTCCTCCCCCTCGCGGGTGATCCCTACCGGCTTCTTCTTACGGTCGAAGATAGTTACGCCAAGCTCATCTTCAAACCTGGAGATCATGGTGCTGAGGGTCGACTGCGATATGAAGCAGCTATCTGCGGCTGTCTCAAAATGACGGTGTACCGCCACCGCCAGAACATATCTGAACTGCTGTATATTCATCTATGGAATAGATATTGATATTCAAAATATAGTTTTTATAGAACAAATCTAAAGCTTAATTTTGGACAAACAATAAAATCAAACCACAATGTCAGAGAAGAAAAAGAAGCTGACATCGGTATCAGGCAGGCCGATAGCAGATAACCAGAATGTCAAGACTGCCGGTAAGAGGGGACCAATGCTGCTTGAAGACCACTGGTTCCTTGAGAAGCTTGCTCATTTTGACCGTGAGGTCATTCCTGAGCGCAGGATGCATGCCAAAGGATCGGGTGCTTTCGGTAAGTTTACCGTTACCCATGATATAACGAAATATACAAAGGCGAAACTTTTTTCTGAGGTAGGGAAGGAGACCGAGGTATTTGTACGTTTCTCCACCGTTGCCGGTGAGAGGGGTGCTGCTGATGCTGAGCGCGACATCCGCGGGTTCGCCATCAAGTTTTACACTGAGGAGGGTAACTGGGACCTTGCCGGAAACAATACGCCGGTATTCTTCCTGAGAGACCCCTACCGCTTTCCTGACCTGAACAAGGCGGTAAAGAGGGATCCCAAGACCAACCTGCGTAATGCCAACCACAACTGGGATTTCTGGACCCTGCTGCCTGAGTCGCTGCACCAGGTGACCATCACGATGAGTGACAGGGGCATCCCGAAGTCGTACCGTCATATGAACGGCTATGGCAGCCACGCCTTCAGCCTTATCAATGCCAGGGATGAGCGTATATGGGTAAAGTTCCATTTCAAGACTGAGCAGGGGATCGAGTATCTTACCAATGAGGAGGCAGCAGCTATCATCGCCAAAGATCGTGAGAGCCACCAGAGAGACCTCTTCAATGCTATTGCGGATGGTGATTTCCCGCGGTGGCGTATGAAGATACAGCTGATGACTGAGGAGCAGGCTGAGAAGTGCCCGTTCAACCCGTTTGACCTTACCAAGGTATGGCCTCATGGCGACTATCCGCTTCATGATGTGGGTATCCTTGAGCTGAACCGCAATCCGGAAAACTATTTTGCTGATGTTGAGCAGGCAGCCTTCAATCCGGCACATATCGTCTCCGGGATAGGATTTTCGCCTGACAAGATGCTGCAGGCCAGGCTCTTCTCCTATGGTGATGCTCAGCGTTACCGTCTGGGGGTCAACCTCTACCAGATACCGGTGAACAGTCCTAAAAACCACTTCCACAATCCGCACCGCGACGGCTCAATGCGTGTTGACGGCAATGAGGGGTCAACCATACACTACTTCCCCAACAGCTATGGCCAGTGGGAGGAGAGCCCCGAGCATGCCGAGCCGCCGACGAAGCTGACCGGCAATGCTGATCATTACGATTTCAGGGAGGATGATGACGACTACTACTCACAGGCAGGAGCCCTCTTCCGTCTGATGACCGCTGATGAGAAGAAGCGACTCTTCTGCAACACAGCAGCTGAGGTGGGTGGTGCTGACCGGTTTATCCAGGAGCGACATATCGGTAACTGCTACAAGGCTGATCCCGATTATGGCAAAGGGGTGGCTGAGGCACTCGGCATCGATATCAAAACGCTCAACCTCGGGTAGCTGACTAACAGCCAGAGGGCTTAGCGGGACTGGCAACTGGCGTCTGCCGCCAGTACCTGCCGCGTGAAAATCTGATTGGAATTTGCCGGCTGCCTGACGCCTGCCGACTGCCGACTGCCGACTGTCGCCCTGGAGCCTGACAGAAATTTGCCGGTTACAGACCCGGAGACTTAACCGGACTGGCAAAGGTTAACAGACAGAATGAGTGTCGGGAGCTCCATTGCGGAGCCCCCGACTCTTTTTTATGGCGCCGCTGTTCTGTGCTCCTTTGGTTCTGCGGCCCTGCGGTGCTGCTGCCCTGCGCTCCTGTGGTTCTGCGGTCCTGCGGTGCTGCGGTCTTGCGGTCTTGCGGTCCTGCGACCATGCGGCCATGCGTTCCTGCGACCCTGCGGACAGGAAGGCAGCTTATCGCACCCCGGGAGTGGATGAGGCGAAGGATGCACTGATGGCATAAAGGGGCATGAGCCGCCGGCACCCCGGCAGCCAATACCGGTATGGCAAGATTTTTTTATCATTTTTCGGTAATTGCAGATTAAGAGCTATTTTAACCGTGACGGTCTCTTTTTGAGTTTAATGCCGGCCGATTGATAACTGAGAGGCGGGGAGATTTTATGTGAAGTATTCAATGTCGGTCTTTGCGGCATATTCAGGGACGGCAGAGGTGGAGGGTATAGCAGGAGGGACTTTGCAGGGCGGGGAGGAAGAAAGCGGGAAGAGATAGGAAGAAGGGAAGAGGGAATAGAAGGGCAGAAGGGAAAAGCGAGAGAAGAGAAAGCGAGAGAAGAGAAAGCGAGAAGTGAAGTGAAGGGACGAACAGAGGTCAGAACAGAGGTCAGAACATAGGTTAGAATAGAGGAGAGAACAGAGGAGAGGATGTAAAATGAAGAAGATCAAACTACGTGGTGAGGAGCTGAAGCGCCTCGGATATAGCAGTGACCAGGCCATCGCCTGTGCCATCACCCTGGCGGGCAGGAGCTTCAAAAGGGGTGACAAGGGAGAGCTGCTGGAGCTATTGGAAAAGATAAGGCTGAAGCCTCACGACTACCTGGAGGACCCCGTATGGGGCAGCCTGGCGAAAATCCTGGTGGAGAGATCGGGCAGTGACAAGCAAAAGAGGGGATCTGACAAAGGGTCTGGCGCTGACGGCAGCACTGACAGGGAAAAGCCTGACCGGCGCCTGGCACGTAAATCTGACCGCAAAAAGTCTGCACACGGATTCAAAATCTATGGTGAGGAGCAGATCGATCCTGAGGCTGTACGCCAGATGGAGACCGCCATGCGGCTGCCAATATCGGTCAGGGGAGCGCTCATGCCTGATGCGCATGTGGGGTACGGACTACCTATCGGGGGTGTCCTGGCCACATACAATGCGGTGATACCCTATGGCGTGGGTATGGATATCGGCTGTCGTATGTGCCTCTCGGTATATCCTTTCCCTCCCTCAAAAGTTGATGATGATCGCGAAGATATCAGGAAGATATTGCTGAGTGAGACCCGCTTCGGGCTGGGTGAGTTCAAGGATGAAAAGGATCATGAGATTCTTGAGAGGAAAGAGTTCAGTGAGATAAAATTCCTGAAGTCGCTGCATGGCAAGTTTGCCGCTCAGCTGGGCACCTCGGGCCACGGCAACCACTTTGTCGATGTGGGCTTTGTAAGGATTCCTGCCGGTGCGGGGGTGACCGGTCTTCCGGAGGGCGACTATTTTGCTGTGCTGAGCCACTCCGGGTCGCGTAACTTCGGGGCGGAAGTGTGTAAGCACTATACCCGTATTGCTCGTGAGAGGCTCGGACTGTCGGGTGAGGCAGCACAGCTGGCATGGCTGGAGCTGGACAGTGATGAGGGTGGGGAGTACTGGGCAGCCATGAACCTGGCGGGCGACTACTCACATGCCAACCACCGTATCATTCATCGTCGTCTGGCAGCTGCCTTTGGTGAGGAGCCCCTGACAATCATCGAGAACCACCACAACTTTGCGTGGCGGGAGCGGCTCGACACCGGCGAGGAGGTGGTGATACACCGTAAGGGAGCCACGCCGGCAGGTATCGGTGATACCGGTATCATACCTGGCTCTATGGCGTCACCGGCATTTATTGTCAGAGGGAAAGGAAATGAGGAGTCGCTCAACTCAGCCGCACACGGCGCCGGACGTAAGCTGTCGCGAAAGGCTGCCATAAGAAGCATCACCGAAAAGGAGATGAGGGAGTACCTCAGGCAGAAGGGGGTAGAGCTGATAGGAGCAGGTGTGGATGAGGCGCCCTTTGCCTATAAGGATATCCATGAGGTGATGGAGCACCAGCGGGAGCTGGTTGAGGTGATCGGCACTTTTCACCCGAAAATAGTGAGAATGGCCTGACTTATGCCGGGTCGTTGCTCTGTTCCATGCGCGGTGATTGCCCTACTCATTGTTAAGCTGTTGAAATCTGTGTTACCCGTCCCATGCCGGGAGCTGCCGTCCGGCATCTGGCAGCCATTGTCGCTATCTGCCAGGGCTAGCGGGTACATATTCCGGCTGACGATATTGTAGCTATCCGGCACCTGGCAGAAACTGTCCCCATCCGTCTGAGGAGGTCATGCAAACATCTCGCGATCGTTTATCTTCCTCGGGTCACGGTAGTACTCCTCCCACCACGCCTTCTCACCACCCTTTTGGGGAGGTCTCTGAAGGCTGAGTGTACGCATCCCCTTCTTCGATTCCCTGACAGCCACCCTGAAGTGGTAGTGGTCGAAGATACGCAGTGCCTCGATCATAAATGAGACCGCTATCTTCCGGTCTTTTATCAGCAGCAGGTTCTCACCATTCTTCCGGTCGGCCGCCGGCGAGAAGTTGTATGAGCCGAAGTAGACCCTCGCCTGCGGCTTATTGAAATCTACCACGATAAATTTGTGATGCATGCGCGTTCCGCTCCCTCCGGCTGGTTCAGCCCTGAACGGCTCGGGAAGGTTGCCTGACAGCTCTGAGGCATACACCTGGGTGACGCTGCCGCTGGGCTTCTGCAGGTCGAGGCCTCCGGCTTTCTTGTCGGAGATACCATAGAGGAATATCTTGTTGTCAGCCGCCAGCCTGTCTATCACCTCCCTTATCGGTCCGGTGGTCTGGAAGATGAATGCCAGTGAGTAGAAGATACTTGACCCGGTTTTCCCCAGGTCGCCGGCAATGGTCTCCAGCAGTGCATTGGCGGCTGAGTGTGGCGAGAAGGATACCCTGGCATCGATACCGGTCAGTCGCAGGTCACTCCACCCGGCAGAGGCTGTTTTCCCGAATTTCCCGGCCGTGTTATGCTCCCAGTAGTTGTCAAAGGCCTCGAGGAACGGCTTTATCGCTTTTGCCCCCCTGACGATGACCGCGTTGTTTGCCTGTACATAAAACCCTCTCCAGGTGAAGTTGGTCGATCCGCACACCACAGCCTTCACCTTCGGTCCGTTCACCACTATCAGCTTGTTGTGCTGCAGCTGGCCCATATGGTTTCGTCTGACATTTCCTCCGGTTGACTGCTCCAGCAGCTGTGCAGCCACCGTCTCGGCAGAGTCGTCGCCGGCATGACCTGCACTGTCGTCAATAATGATCTTCAGCCTGTTACCCAGTGCGACGAGCCTCTCTGCCATGGCCGGGAGGTTCAGCTCATAGGCCACCACCCGCACCTCCGCCTTCTTGTCTTTCAGTGCCTCGTCAAGCAGTCCGGTAATCTCACCTGCAGCCTCAAACCCCATCCAGTGGAGCGCCTCGTCAACCCTGGGGTGGGTGGGGGTATAGCCCAGTCCTCTCTTTGCTTCACGCGGCAGCAGTGCTGCTACGCCTCCCTCATCCTCATATTTGTCAACAAAGGCCTGTGACGAGACGAAGCCACGGGTGAAGGCCACATTGAGCCTGCCGGGCCAGGTATCACGGCTGAGGGCAATGTCAACCACCTGGGGTTCACCATAGCTGAACTCATCCCTGCTGTTCATGAAGACGGGCCGCACCATATACCTGAAGTTGCCCTTCATGTCAGCATTACGCGGGAAATGGACCCAGCGGAACTTCTGGAACGGAGCCTGCAGCGATGAGACGTTGCTCTTCCCCGGCCTGCCGTTCTCATCAGTGAAGTTGATACGGTTCTTGAGGGAGTAGAAGCGGTTGCCACCCGGCTCCCGGTACTCGATCGAGAAGCCAACAAAGTCTTTGGGTGGTTTCCCCTTCTTCCAGTTCATCGCCAGCAGCAGCATCCCCTCACCGCGATAGGCCTTCAGCCTGAAGAGCGCCTTGCTGTTGGTTCCGCTCTTCTGGAATGTGAGTTTCTCCGAATCAGGCATAGCCGGTCTCCTCTTTACCTTTTGTTGTTGATAACCAGTGCCGCAATGACACCCGGCACCCACCCGCAGATGGTAAGCAGGAAGGTGATAAGGAAAGAGCCGCACCCCTTGTCAACCACTGCCAGGGGAGGGAAAAATATACATAACAGTGCGCGCCAGATGCTCATGATAACCTGCCTGCCATAATTTATCGGAGATAAAAGTAATCAAAATGTGATATCTGCAGTAACTATTGTCACTACAGGAGATTCATATGAGCTGTTCAATTGTTCCTTACGGGAGGAGAAGTCTGCCCGGTTTGTGCAACCATATAAATTAGTAGGTATCACCTGATCAATTACCTGTTGCCGGAGTCTCTCTTATGAAGTTGCTGAGGTCAGTCTTGTAAAATTCTCCGGGGTCTGTATCATGAGGATGCAGGAGCCTGCCTCATGAGTACCCACGGCGCTGTCTCATTAAGGTGCAGAAGTCGGTCTCATTAGCATACCGGAGCTTCTCTCATTAGCGTACCGGAGTCATTCTCATAAGGTGGTCTGCCGCCTGAAGGATCTTCAGCCGCAGGTCTTCAGGGTAGTTAGGGTGATCTTCGAGGAACTGCTCAACGGTGGCACGTGCCGTTGCCGACCGGTGTCCGGCCAGCGTGGTGGTTATCCATCCGGCGGGGAAGAATATGTCTCCGGTCATTTTCACCTCTTCGAGCATCTCCAGTGATGGCAGGATGTAGTGCTCAGCCCTCTCAGCCACCATTGGGTGGTGCAGGTATCCGAGCGCCTCCAGCACCCATGGCTCACGGGTGCGGTTTGCCTGGTCACGCAGGCTGTCAAAAAGAGCATCACGTACCGCCGGGTCGTGTGAGACCGCCGGCATCACAAAGTCAAACCTCTCCTGCCGCTCACGGGAGGCTATCCGCTCTCTCTGTCCGGCCAGCACCCTCTCCGCGCCGGGGAGCCCTTTGAGCGCCAGCGTCAGTGCCAGGGTGGACAGCTCATCCTCGCTCAGGCTCACCCTGCCGGGCAGCATGCCGCCCTGCCATAGCGAGCCCAGCCAGCCTGCTCCCTGAGGGGTGATGGTTATGTTACGCAGAATGCTGAACCAGCTTCGCTTCTCCGACGCCTCAGCAGCCTCCTCCAGCCTCCTGCGCAGCAGCGCCTCCGCCACCGGAGCCCTCTCCTGCCGCTCGCCGGCAGTGAGGTGGTTCCACCATACGTCAGCGAACCTGCCTGAGAGGTAGCTGCGCAGCTGTGGGTCAGTGATATGCTGCAGCTCACGCAGCGCCACCTCATAGAAGTCGGCCGCCGTTACTGTGCCGTTCACCATGTTCTCAAAGAGGTTGATCCACAGGATGCCTTTCAGCAGTTCAAAGTCAATAGCTGACAGAGTCTCATCATCAATAGCTGGCATATTCCCACCAGCAATGGCGAGTGCGTTCCCATTCTCAGTCGCGGGATTCTTATCATTTCCAATGGCAGAGAGGATCTCATTCTCTATTGCCGGCAGGTTGTTGATGAGGTACCTGATTGTGGTGCTGTCATATATAAAGGTGCCGTACGCCCTGCCTGAGATATCCGGAATGATACAGAGGGGTGGCTCACCGGTGGTGATGAACGAGTCGTGCCGTGAGGGTATCAGCCCGGCAGTGACACACCCTGATGCTGTTATCACCATGGCGTGGAGTGTCTGCGGCCAGTGTCTCATCATACCCTCCGGGTCGGTCTCACTGAATGATATACGCCACTCGTCGTCACCGGTGATGACAGGCGTTATCACCGGCATGCCCGCCTCGCCGATCCACATCCTGCTCCACTCACCCAGCGGCTCCTTGGAGGTTGCTTCAAGGATCGCTATCAGGTCGCTCCATCGTGCATTGCCCCATTCAAATTCACTGAGATACCGCTGCAGTCCGGTCATCAGCCTCTCCTCACCTATCATCTGCTCGAGCTGGCGCATCACTATGGGTGCCTTGTTGTAGATGATGGCGCCGTAGAGTGAGCCGGCATCCTTAAGGTTGTTGAGCTGCTGGATAACGGGATTTGTGCCGCTGGTACGGTCAACACCATATGCTGCCGGGTAGCGTGACAGCAGGAACCGCAGCTCATGGTTGACTTCGGGGAAGCCGGGCCAGGCGATCTTGTCTGACATGTACCCGGCAAAGACCTCCTTCAGCCACACATCATCAAACCACTTCATGGTTACCAGGTCACCAAACCAGATATGTGATGTCTCATGTGCTATCAGCGAGGCACGTGACAGCTGCTCATTGAGGGTGGGCGACGGCTCAAGCAGCAGTGAGGAGGCGCGGTAGAAGATTGTGCCGGGGTGCTCCATGCCGCTGTACTGAAACGGTGGCAGCAGCATAAACCCGAACTTATCAAACGGATAGGGTATGTTGGTGTACTCCTCAAGCCATTGCAGTGCGCTCAGGTGCAGCCGGAAGATCTCATCGACGTTGTTCTCAATGTATCCGGGTCGTGTCTCACGGTGCAGCATCTCCATCTGTCGCCCCTCCACCTCCCTCTCTATCAGCTCAAACCGCCCTGCGGCGAAGGCGAAGAGGTAGGTGCTGAGAGGAGGTGTCTCACTGTAGCGGAGGGTAACGCGACTGCCGGCAGTGTCAGCCTCAACAAGCGGATTGTTGGCCATAGCGCGGTACTCAACAGGTATGTTCAGGGTGAGGGTGAAGCGCCCCTTCAGGTCGGGCTGGTCAAAGCAGGGGAAGAGTGTGGAGGCCCGGTCAGGAACAAGCAGCGTGTAGAGGTAGTCATCATTACGGTTGAGTGACAGGTCGCCGGCACGAAAGTGTATCTCAATACGGTTGTAACGGTGTGACAGCAGCTTCCTTTCAATGAAAATATGTCCGTTGGTGATAACCGCATCCACAGGCCGTCCATTGACCACCACCTCTTGCAGGTGATCATCAGGAGCCCTGAAGTCGATCACCAGTGGCTCACGTCCTGCCCCCAGCCCAAACTCCAGCGTAGCTTGGCCCGCCACCGGAGTGGTGCGGCCGCTGTCAATGGTGAAGGTGAGGCTGTACCTGATATCATTAATGGTCTCATAACGGTAACGGGCCAGCAGTGCTGAGACACCTTCAGCACTGTACTCAGCCTTGTCACTACGGAGGCAGGCGACGGCGGCAACGACGAGAACGGCGGCAACGGCTGCAGGAAGAGCTAACGGCAGCTGACGGAGAGAGATTGATAATCGTTTCATGGTCTGATGGTACAACCCTCAAACTTACACAAAAATGATGGCTCTTTGTTGGGGCAGCAGCTATTGCTTTTAGCTTTTCAGAATGATATAGTGTTAAAAAACATCTCAGTAGTCACACTCTATCTTTATATTTGAACACCGATGAAAATCTAACTCAAAATACTATGAAGAGATTACTCTATTTACTGATGTTTCTGGCTCTTGCCGGTACGGCTAAAGGAGAGGGCCACTCAGCATTCCTTGCTGACCCGGCTATATCACCTGACGGCTCGAAGGTGGTCTTTGTCTATGAAAGTGACCTCTGGATAGCTGACAGGGCAGGAGGTGCTGCACACCGCCTTACCGCCATGGCCGGCGATGAGTCGCGTCCGCGCTTCTCGCCTGATGGCAGGTGGCTCGCCTTCGCCTCAACGCAGAACGGCAATGCCGACCTCTATGTACTTCCTCTTGAGGGAGGGAGCGTCATACAGCTCACCTGGCATGATGGCAATGACTATCCGAGTGGCTGGTCGTGGGACTCCAAAACCATCTATTTCACATCAGACAGGTACAACACCTTTGGCTCCTTCAGTGTGCCTGTCACGGGTGGCACACCCGCGAGGCTCTTCTCTGACAACTACTTTGACCAGGCGCACAACATAGCAGAGGTTCCCGGCACCAACGCCCGGGCCTTCTACTTCCAAACATCGTGGGAGAGCTATACCTCACCACACCGCAAGAGATACAAGGGAGAGAACAATCCTGACATCGAGTACTATGATAAGAGCAGTGGTGAGTACAAGAGGCTGACCGACTGGGAGGGTAAGGATCTGTGGCCGACCATTGACCGCAACGGCAAGGTCTGGTTTGCCTCTGATGAGGCCAATGGCGAATATAACCTCTACACCTTTGAGAATAACAGCAAGCGGCAGATCACCTCATTCAACACCTCCATCAGCCGCCCGCAGGTGAGCGCTGACGGCAGGTATGTGGTCTTTGCACGTGACTACACCATCTGGAGCTACGATGTGGCGCGTGGTGAGAGCGCACCGTGTGACATCACCGTATGGTCAAATGAGGTGCTTCCCACAGAGATAGCCTATAGCAGCGACGGTAAGGTCACCGACTTTGACGTGTCACGTGACGGTAAGAAGATAGCCTTCGTATCACGCGGACGACTCTTTGTGTCAGATATCACCGGCAAGTTTATCAGGGAGATGCCTACTGACAACAGTGAGAGGGTGCTGGAGGTGAGGTGGCTCAAAGACAATGAGTCGCTGCTCTATACGCGTACCGTCAGGGGGTGGGCCAACCTGTTCACCCTCTCCGCCTCCGCCCCGGCAGCCGAGAGGCAGCTCACCCGCTATGAGCGTACCCTGCAGAACCTGATGCTCAGTCCTGATGGCGACAAGGCTGTCTTCCACAGTGGCACCAGCCATATCGACCTTATCGACCTGAAGAACTTCAACGTAAAGAGCATCATCAATGATGAGTTCTGGTTCAGGGCGTCACAGCCGCGCTTCTCACCTGACGGACGATATATACTCTACGCCGCCTTCCGTAACTTTGAGCAGGATATCTTTATCTATGACACCAAAGGAGGTGAGATATACAACCTCACCAATAACGGTGTCACCGAGTCAGACCCATACTGGTCGCCCGACGGTAAATATATCTATATCAGCGCCAACCGCAGCAATGCCGGTTTTCCGCGTGGCGGCGGTTCAAACAATATCTACCGCATACCGCTGCACCGCTTCAGCGAATCGCTTCGTACCGATGAGTACAACAAGCTGTGGGAGAAGAAGCCCTCTAAAGACAGTGCAAAGATAGATATCAGGATAGAGACGAAGGGTATCACCCAGCGGTGGGAGCAGATACGTATTGAGGGTGCCGGACAGTCATCACCGCATGTCTATACGGTGAGGGGAAACACCATCCTCCTCTGCAACAACTCTACCGGTGGCTTCAGGCGTACACTCACCAAGGTGGAGCTATCACCCTATGAGCCGCCCAAGACCTCTGCCATAGGTGAGAGGGGCTTCAGCCGCCTTACCACTGCCGGCGATAAGTTCTTTGCGCTGATGTCAGGTGATGTCTATGAGGTGAAGCCGGCCGAGGGGAGGGCCACCAAGATAGCCCTGGCAGCTACCTTCAGCAAGAACCTGCATGATGAGTTTGTGCAGATGTTTTACGAAAACTGGGCTACCCTGTCTGAGTTCTTCTACGATGCGGGCCACCACGGGGTCGACTGGAAGGCGATGCGCGACCGCTATGAGAAGTACCTGCCTATGGTACGTAACAGGGATAACCTGCGGACGATACAGAATGATATGCTGGGTGAGCTCAACTCATCACACCTGGGCTTCAGCAGCATGGGTGATGAGGCACGTCCCTATTACAGGCTGCAGACCAATGCTACCGGACTGCTCTTTAACGATGATGACCCGTTCGTGGTCAGGGGGTGGGTCAGCCGCTCGCCGGTTGATCTCACCGACACACCCATACGTGTGGGCGACAGGCTGGTGGCAGTCAATGGTACCCCTGTTGATGTTACCGCTGACCGTGACAAGGCCTTCACCTTGCCGCGCCTGGAGAAGGAGCTTACCATGACCTTTGACAGGAAAGGGAAAAAGTATGACATGACCATCAGACCTGTCACTGCCGGCGCCCTGAAGACGCTCCTCTATGATGAGTGGGTGGCAGCGAACCGCAGCTACGTTGATAAGCATAGCGACGGCCGGGTGGGCTATACCTTTATGAAAGATATGGGAGACCCCAGCCTTAACCAGTTCATAATAGATATGACCGGGGTGGCACTGGGCAAGGAGGCTGTGATAGTTGATATTCGCAATAACCGGGGTGGAAACGTTCATGATGATGTGATACGCTTTCTGGCACAGAAGCCCTACCTCGAGTGGCAGGCACGTGACGGCAAGAAGGCACCCCAGCCTAACTTCGCTCCCTCGGGCGGACCAATCATCATGATGATCAATGAGCAGTCGCTGAGCGATGCCGAGATGACTGCGGCAGCCTTTAAGGAGCTGAAGATGGGAACGCTGGTGGGGACGGAGACCTACCGGTGGATAATCTTCACCTCATCAAAGGGGATGGTTGACGGCTCATCAACGCGACTGCCCACATGGGGATGCTTTGACCTGCAGGGTAATGACCTGGAGCTGACCGGTGTTGCTCCTGATATTTATGTCAAAACCACCTTCGGTGATATGCAGAAAGGTGTTGACCCACAGCTGGAGAGAGCCGTTGAGGAGGCGCTGAAGGCGCTGAAGAAATAGAGCGGCCCGCAGGGTCATATCGTGGTCAGACCACCCTGGGCGGGATCATGAAGCTATTTTCAGCGTCGACACATAATGCTGGCGGTCAGCACTGCTCCTGAAACCTGCGCTTGAAGGTCATCGGATGCGCAATATCCGGAAAGGTCTCGGTGGTGCCGCCAGTACCTATGATGGTGATTGATCCGTAGTTGAGGATACGTCCCATGATACTCTGATCAACATTGACCGTCTCAATCTTGGAGAGGTTCATCTCAAACGTCTTGCGGGCGATGAATCCCTCCTTGATTACCACGCGGCGGTTGGTGATGACGAACTCTGAGAGCCAGCGTTTGAGCCAGGCATAGATGGTGAGGGTGAACAATGACTTCAGTGTGAAGAAGATGACCCAGTGATACTTTGTCTCATAGACCACCGACTCATCCTTGATCAGGTGTCCGTTAACATAGCTGCCCATACTCCAGATATTTAAATAGTTTTTTCAGGTTCCTGTCATCCGTTACCGGTCACCCGTCACAGAACAGGGGTTTCAGTCTGCCGCGAAAGTTACTCTTTTAATCTCTATTAATGTTTTCTACCCACAAACCTGTGTATTCACCACTGAAGGGATTTTCTCCTGCCGCCAGGAAATTACGGACGTATCGGTTATTGAGGTAATTATCAGCTTTTGCGGTAATTGTCAGTTTTTGTGTTAATTATCAGCTTTTCGGGTGCTGAGAAAATTACCCTTTACGCTTTCCATATAAATGTGGGTAACATACTACCTGATTAAAAATTCGGTAACGTGATCATTATTTTACTGAGTCTCATTCAATTTTGTGGTTGTAAAAATATTTTGTAAATTTGCAGCCACATTGCGGGGTGGAGCAGTGGCAGCTCGTTGGGCTCATAACCCAAAGGTCGGAGGTTCGAATCCTCCCTCCGCTACAAAGTAACATCAGACGGAATTGTAAATCAATAACTTACAGTTCCGTTTTTTATTATTGGAAACCAGGAGGAAACATTGATCCGGGAACACGTAACCAATAAGTTAGAGGGTAATAGCAATGACGGTGGCAATCTTGCATCGGTTGATCTGGCAGTTTTCAGGAATTTAATGCGGCCAATTTTGGCCATATCTCCTATCGGGGTCCGGCCGCCTTAATTTTGAGAAGCCCCCCGGGGAGTGCTCAATTCTCAGCATACCGCGGTAAAGAATCCCGGGAGAGGCCGGCAACGGGAGACGGTGCAAGTTTTTCTAGACCAGCTCAATAATACTATCAGAGAAATCGAATACACCTTCAGAGTACTGAAAACGGACCTTGATCTGAGGCCGATTTACCATAAAACTGACGATGGGGCAATGGCACATCTCAACCTGGGCCTGTTGGCCTATTGGCTGGTAGCAACAATCCGTTACCAGTTAAAAAAAAGTGGAATAAACTCTGACTGGTGTGAAATTGTCAGAAAAATGACCACGCAGAAATGTGTCACTACCAGTGTGGAAAACATACAACAACAAATTATATCTGTCAGACGGTGTACTGAGCCCACAGCCGATATCAAAAAGATCTATGAGATACTCAATTATAAGCAAGCTCCATTCACAAGAAAAAAATCTGTTGTCACCCCTGCTGAAATCTAAAAATGCAATGTCTCACAATGCCAGCTACATACATCTCCAAGCCTGCAATGTGGGTTAAAAAAGGGCACTGGCTATAACGACGCGCTAAACGAAGTACCGCACTGAGGGCGAAGGCTGCCGGGCTTGCCCTGGGCAGACTGTAAAGCCCGCAGGGGCGGGGCCAAATTGCGTTTAGCGACAAGTTCGGGCACGTTTTGATTCGATATCCGGCTAAAGCTGATTCTTTTTACAAATAAAGTAAGCAATTTGGTTTAGCGCGTCGTTAGCCCCAATGATAAGGTATCAGGCAAAATCAATTCGACCGGAATAATGAGTATCTTTACATAATTAATGAGGAATTGTATATGTTGACCAAAGAAAAAGTAAAAAAGACCATTGACAGGTTGCCTGATAGCTTCACAGTTGATCAGGTGATTGAAGAATTGGTTGTACTAGATAAAATTGAGAAGGGTCTTAAGGAAGTTGAGGAAGGTAAAGTCTACTCTACACAACAAGTAAAAGATCAGCTCAAGAAATGGCTGTAATCAATTGGACTCACAGATCGGTTAATGATCTCAAAAATATTGCAGAGTTCATTGAGAAAGATTCTGTAAAATACGCATCATTAACAATCCAGCGTTTAATGCATGCGACACATTTATTGGAAGAGAATCCAAGAATAGGTCGTAAAGTACCAGAGACTGGTCATAAAGACAAAATCCGAGAAATTATTCAAGGCAACTATAGAATTATCTACCAGATCGCTAATGAAGATCTGATAAATATCTTAACAGTTCATCATAGCTCAAGAAAACTTACAAAAACAAGAGCGTTAAAAAAGTAATTAACTGGGGCTAACAGGCCGGTATATGCAATAGCCGCTCCGTAGCGCGACAATTGGGTAACTAAAGAAGAACGTTTTGTGGCTGGCGCCACGGCCGGCCCAGGCTTCCGCCGGGCCCCCCCCTCCTGGTATAACGGTTTTTGCCAACGCGAGAATATACAAAACAATATCATATCACTGCATCGCACCACGAGTACAAAAACGCGCGCCGCCGTCCGCCAACTGGCGGGCCAACAGCACATACCGCCCAAACGATGGGGCACAATATGCTTCGCTTTACGGTGTCAATCCCGGGCCCGTTATGGCACATTTATTACATATTTCAGCTAACTACCAATAATCAGACAGATACTAATAAGAACATTAGTGTCCACTTAAATAATTAACAAGTCGCTTTAAAGGTCATAAAATAAGAGACATATAAAAATTATTCCAACGTGTCGATTTGAAATTGTAAATAGCATCCGATAAACAGAGTTGGGTGTCATGAATCAAGGCAAATATGTTTTCAGTCAACTCGTTGAATTTCTTCCTAAGAGGGTTTTTGATTGGATTGTTATGCAATATCAAGGTGACAAATACGTCAAGTCGTTCAGTTGCTGGAATCAGCTTCTGATAATGATGTATGGTCAGTTGTCGGGCTGCGAAAGCCTCCGAGAACTTATTTGCATTGTAACAGCGCATTCTCAAAAATCTTATCATCTCGGTTTCGGCAAATCTTCGATAACACGCAGCAACCTTGCCAAGGCAAATGCAAACAGGAACTGCAAGATATTTGAGGAGTTCGCGTACAAAATGATATCCATCGCTCAAGAGAAGCGTATTACCCGGGAGTTTGTCATTGCCGGCAGATTTTACGCCTTTGATTCTACTACCATAGATTTGTGTCTGAACCTTTTCTGGTGGGCAAGTTTTCGCAAGGCAAAAGGCGGAATTAAGATGCATACCCTTTATGATGTTGTTACTCAGATACCAACATTTCTTCATATAACCCAGGCCAGAGTCCATGATATGAATGCAATGGATGAGATCCCTTACGAGCCGAATGCATACTATATCTTTGACAGAGGTTACTTTGATCTTGCACGACTTTTTACCGTCAATCTCATCGGTTCCTATTTCGTAATAAGGCAGAGAGGTCATCTTCAATATGAAATTGTGGAGGGTGAAGATCTTCTTGAAAGCCCTGACAATATCCTCTTTGACCAAACGATACGTCTTACCGGACAGCAAACAGGGAAAAAATATCCGAGTCATCTCCGGCGTATTGTTTACTACTCCACTGAGCACAAAAGGACCTTTACATATCTTACCAACAGTTTTGAAGTCAAAGCCGGGCATATTGCCTTGCTTTATAAAAATCGCTGGCAGGTAGAGTTGTTTTTTCGGTGGATAAAGCAGCATCTGCATGTAAAGTCTTTCTGGGGAATTACCGAAAATGCCGTCAGAATACAAATATTTTCGGCAATCACAGCATATTGTCTTGTAGCCATTATAGAACATGACCTTCATCTTAATCGCAGTACTTTTGATGTTCTCCGTATCCTGAGCATGTCGCTTTTCGATAAGACTCCGATCAGAGAACTCTTTGAAAGAGCTGAGACTGTAGAGGATATGACTGATAATGCTCAAGCTCAATTATCTTTTAATTTTTAGTGGACACTAATGAAAAAAAGTATTAACCTTGCATTGAAAGTGGTATACTTTTGAAGTGAAATAGTGGTATGGTTTTCAAGTGAAGGAAACAACCATTTGCTTAATGACTCCCGCTCCTGTAATGGTTCAATGGCTACTTTTGCCTTAAAGGCTGCAGAGTGTTTTTGTCTTTTCGATTTCATAAGGCACTGGTTTAAAGTTATCAAATTTAACCTTAACCAGTGGTCTCAATTCCAGGGAGTATTATAATAAAACCCTACTTGAAAAAGAAAGTATGGCCCATTTTATAATACGGATAGTCCTTGAAGGCCGGCGGGATTGTCTTTTTCAATCCTTTTAATCCTTCACAAATACATTGAATGTATTCATCACCAACTAAGTTTGCAAATCGTTTATGCATCCTAATCTCGACTTCTTTTACTGTTCCGGAAGAATCCATGTATATGTAAATTAGAAAACCAACATGATTATCAACAAATGAATCAAAGTCCTCAGGACTAATACAAGCTTTTATTCTTTCATTTGTTTCAATGTCTTCCCGAATTGCATTTGATGTAGACAAAGGTTCATAAGGGTTCATCTTACTTTTTTCTGGGGGGTACTTCTGCCCGATAAATAATGTGTCACTTTGTAAGTGATAAAGGTAATGAGTACTGTCGGCTTTTATTTGGATAAGGTCAATCTTGTCCAAACATTGAGTTTTGTAACTTTCGTTATAGTTTCTTTTCATTATGGAACAACATGACAAGAGAGTGGGTAGTATTATTAATACTAACTGTGATAATAGTTTAATTGTTTTCATGACAATCCGAGTTATTATTGGTCTGGCCCCCTATTAATCGGACTTTTTTACAGACGGTTAAACATACATAAAT
>CAZHZC010000024.1:0-35381 GCA_964537135.1 uncultured Rikenella sp. | reverse complement strand
GTTGTGGTGCAGCTTATCCTGCAGCTCATTTGACTCTGTCATCATCTCCAGCATCTTTATCCCTGCTGCTGCCACCAGTGGTGGTATGGAGTTGGAGAAGAGGTATGGCCTGGAGCGCTGTCTGAGCATCTCTATTATCTCTCTCCTGCCGGTGGTGAAGCCGCCTATGGCGCCTCCGAATGCCTTGCCCAGCGTGCCGGTGATGATCTCTATCTCTCCTTTCAGGTTGAACAGCTCAGTCACCCCGCGTCCGGTTCTGCCCACCACCCCTGCCGAGTGCGACTCATCTACCATAACCATGGCGTTGTACCTGTTGGCCAGCTCATAGATCCTGTCCAGCGGCGCCACGTTGCCATCCATGGAGAAGACGCCGTCAGTCACTATCAGCCTGAACCGCTGTGCCTGTGCTGCCTTGAGCTGCCTCTCCAGGTCATCCATGTCAGCATTGGCATAGCGGTAGCGTACCGCCTTGCAGAGCCTGACACCGTCAATTATCGAGGCGTGGTTCAGACTGTCTGAGATGACCGCATCCTCAGCTGAGAGCAGCGTCTCAAACAGACCGGTGTTGGCATCGAAGCATGAGGCGTAGAGTATGGTATCTTCAGTACCGAAGAACTTTGCCAGCTTCTGCTCCAGCTCCTTGTGCAGGTTGCCGGTGCCACAGATAAAGCGGACTGATGACATGCCATAGCCGTGAGTGTCAAGCGCCTCCCTGGCAGCATCAACCAGCTTGCGGCTGGCTGAGAGACCCAGGTAGTTGTTGGCGCAGAAGTTAAGCACCTTCTGCCCGGTATTGAGGGTTATCTCAGCCCCCTGGGGCGAAACGATGATACGCTCATCCTTGTAGAGGCCTGCATCACGTATCTCTCCGATACTCTTCTCAAGAAACTTTTTGTAATCAGTGTACATAGTCAGTCTTTTATATTTATTCACAATCACTTCCTATTGTCTGGAGGTGTGACCCGCCCACCTCTGCCGGCTGCTGCTGCTGCTGCTGTTGCCTCCGGCCCGGACAACCTTTCGGCCGGGTAAGACTCCGAACCGGGCCGTACCTGGCCGGGTGTCACCGTCACGCCGGCGTCACTCCCACGACAGTATCACCTTTCCGCAGTTGCCCTCCTCCATGATATCGAATCCTTTCTGGAACTCATCTATAGGGAACCGGTGGGTGATGATCGGGTCAAGGTCTATTCCGCCGATGATCATCATCTGCATCTTGTACCAGGTCTCCCAGAGCTCACGGCCATATATACCCTTCAGGGTGAGTGCCTTGAATATTATATCACTCCATGGTACCTCAAAGTTTGAAGGTAATATTCCAAGAAGTGAGATATTTGATCCGTTATACATGTTGGCTATCATCTCACGGAATGCGGCGGGTGACCCTGACATCTCAAGCCCTACATCAAACCCGATCATCTGCAGCGGCTCAAGCACATCACTCACCTTCTCTCCCCTGGAGGGGTTTATTACCATCGTGGCGCCCATCTTTTTGGCCAGCTGCAGGCGATAGTCGCTCAGGTCAGTGGCTACTATGTGCCTCGCACCGGCAAACCGGGCGATGGCTACCGCCATACTGCCTATCAGTCCTGACCCGGTGATGAGAACATCTTCACCCATCAGGGGGAAGGCGAGGGCGGTATGGGTTGCATTACCGAACGGATCCATGATCGCTGCCCACTCATCGGGGATACGCGGGTCAAGGAGGACCACGTTGCGTGCCGGCACCTTAACATATTCGGCAAAAGAGCCATCTATATGTACACCTATCCCCACCGTATTCTCACACACATGCTCACGGCCGCGGCGGCAGTTACGGCAGGTACCGCAGAAGAGGTGCCCCTCGCCGGTCACCCTGTCGCCAACCTTAACGTTAGTGACCCCGGGCCCCGCCTGTGCAACATGCCCCATATACTCATGGCCAATGGTCATAGGTACCTTAATGGTCTTGCGTGCCCACTCATCCCACTGGTAGATATGAAGGTCAGTACCGCAGATAGCTGATTTCTTTACCTTAATGATCACATCATTGTAGCCGGGCTCCGGAACGGGACGCTCCTGCATCCATAGTCCCCTGGCAGCCTGCGCCTTGACGAGGGCCTTCATCTTCTTCATCGTGACAGATGTTAATATTGGTTATGATGTAAAAATAATACAATTCAGGAATGGAAGATATGACTTTTGATGGTGCGGGCCAGACAGGATTGTGGCTTGATGCATAATATTTATCTTTGACGGGCACTTCCGCCTCAGCCCCTCAGCGGCTTAAGAGTGGGGTGATGCATGTTTCAGCATATTTTCCTGTTATGAATGAGAGAAAAATAAGGGTTCGTTTTGCGCCCAGCCCGACAGGCCCGCTGCATATAGGGGGTGTACGTACCGCCCTTTACAACTATCTCTTTGCACGCCACCATGGCGGCACTTTTATCCTTCGTATTGAAGATACTGACCGCTCAAGGTATGTGGAAGGGGCTGAGGAGTATATCATGGAGGCGCTGGAGTGGAGCGGCATCAGGGTTGATGAAGGTATCAGGGAGGGAGGCCCCTTTGCACCCTACCGTCAGAGCGACAGGCAGGAGATCTACAGCCGGTATGCCAGTGAGCTGCTGGAGAGGGGAGAGGCCTACCACGCCTTCGATACCGCTGAGGAGCTGGAGGAGATAAGGGCACAGCATGAGTCGAAGGGTGAGACGTTCACCTATGGATGTAACAACCGCATGGGACTGAAAAATTCACTGGCACTGCCGCCGGAGGAGAGCCGCCGGAGGGTGGAGGCGGGTGAGCCCTATGTGATCAGATACCGGATGCCGGAGAATGAGGAGATCAGGTTTAATGACCTGATAAGGGGTGAGATGGTTGTCAACACTGCCACCCTTGATGATAAGGTGCTGTTCAAGTCAGACGGTATGCCCACCTACCACCTGGCAAATATCGTTGATGACCACCTGATGGAGATATCGCACGTCATACGCGGAGAGGAGTGGCTGCCATCACTGCCCCTCCATGTGCTGCTCTACCGCAGCTTCGGCTGGGAGGCACCACACTTTGCACACCTGCCGCTGCTGCTGAAGCCTGCCGGCGGAGGTAAGCTGAGCAAGCGCGACGGTGACAAGATGGGGTTCCCGGTCTTTCCGCTCTACTGGCCTTACGGTGAGACAGCCACCGGATACCGCGAGGAGGGCTACTTCCCGGAGGCCTTTGTGAATATGCTGGCACTGCTGGGCTGGAACCCGGGTACCGGACAGGAGATATTCTCCATGGATGAGCTGATAGAAGCATTTACCATAGAGCGGGTAGGCAAGTCGGGCTCACGCTTTGACCCTGATAAGGCCAGATGGTTCAATGCAAGGTATTTTCAGAGGAAGAGTGATGAGGAGCTGGCAGACCTCTTTCTGCCACTGCTGGCCGGGAAGGGGGTGCCAGCCGATCGTGAGACCGTAATAAAGATTGTGTCGCTGGTAAAAGAGAGAGCATCATTTGTAAAGGAGCTGTGGGATGAGGCTGATTTCTTCTTCGTGCCACCGGCAGGCTACGATGGGGCAGTGATAAAAAAACGGTGGCGGGCCGACTCCCCACGGCAGATGCAGGAGCTGAGGGAGCTGGTGGCGGAGGTGACTCCCTTCACGGCTGACACCCTGGAGAGTGAGGTGAAGGGGTGGACAGAGAGAAAGGGCTACGGTACCGGAACCATACTCAACCTCTTCAGGCTCCTGCTGGTGGGCACCTCAAGGGGCCCGGCACTCTTTGATATAGCTGAGCTGATAGGGAGGGAGGAGACCCTCAGACGGCTCGATACCGGTGTCGCCCATATCTTATCAGCAGATCAATGAGTGAGAGGGGGCAGATAAGGTATATCGATTTCCATACACACCACAGCAGGCCGGAGAGAGATACCCTGGCCATTGTCAACCTCATGGCAGGTGATAAGGTGCCGGAGGGAGCTGACGGCAGGGTGCTCTTCTCGGCAGGGATCCACCCGTGGCAGCTGATGGAGAGTGATACCCCATCCGCAGCGAAGAGTGATACCCCATCCGCAGCGGGAAATGATATCCCATTCGCAGTGAGGAGTGATACCCCTTCTGCAGCTGAGAGTGATAATCTTGAAGAGCTGAAGGGTGAGTTGAGGGTGTCGGCCGCCCACCCACTGGTGGTGCTGATTGGTGAGGCGGGGTTTGACAGGATCAGAGGAGGGAGCCGTGAGCTGCAGTACCAGGCATTTCTCTTTCAGGCACTGCTGGCCAGAGAGATGGATAAGCCTATGGTGATACACTGCGTCAAGGGGTGGGATGAGCTGAGAGAGGCGTACCGTGAGGTGAAGCCGGCCAGGCCCTGGGTGATACACGGCTTCAGGGGCAGCACCACGCTGGCAGCATCACTGGCTGACAACGGCTTTTGGTTCTCACTGGGAGAGAGAGGGGTGACACGTGAGGTGGTGGCAGCAGTGAGCCATGAGAGGCTCTTGCTGGAGACAGATGAGTCGGTGAGGCCGGTGGCGGAGATCTACAGCCTCTTTGCCTCCATAGCCGGATATAGTCTGCCGGAGGCTGAAGCGCTGATACGAAACAATTTCAATTCACTATTAAACATCACCCTGTGACAGAGGAGGGATGGCTGGCACGCAGCGGGATGCTGCTGGGAGAGGAGAAGATGGCGAGGCTGCAGGAGGCACACGTGCTGGTGGCCGGACTGGGTGGTGTGGGGTCATGGGCAGCAGAGATGATATGCAGGGCCGGGGTGGGGGCAATGACAATCATCGACGGTGATGTGGTGACACCTACCAACAGGAACAGGCAGCTGCCGGCACTGGTCTCCACAACGGGGAGGCTCAAGGCTGAAGTGATGGGTGAGAGACTGCTCGATATCAATCCTCACCTGCGACTGAAGGTCATTACCGAGTTTATCACAGACCGGCGGATGACAGAGATACTTGAGGAGGAGAGATATGACTATGTGGTTGATGCCATAGATACGCTGACACCTAAGGTGTACCTCGTATATCACTCCATGAGACTGAAGCTGAGGGTGGTGAGCTCAATGGGCGCCGGTGGCAGGTATGACCCCGCCACCATCAGGGTGGCAGACATCTCAGAGACAAACTTCTGCAGCCTGGCACGACTGATGCGTAAGAAGCTTCACAAGCTGGGCATACGTGAAGGGTTCACAGCTGTCTATAGCCCTGAGGTGGTTGATAAAAGCCTCATACAGCGCGACTCCGATGAGAGGAACAAGGCCTCGGGAGTAGGAACGGTCTCCTACATGCCGGCAGCCTTCGGGATAGCATGCGCCTCCGTGGTGATCAGAGAGCTGGCAGCTATCCCCGGCCTGCCGCAGGCAGGAGCAGCACTGACACCCTGACCAGGGGTGGCCGGCACTATCGGGTGCCGGCCGACCCGGCCGTCAGCCGTCACAGCCCGGTCAGACCCTCACTGACCTTTCTCTACCTCTTCCTTTTTCTGCTCTCCCTTTTTATCTTTGTCTGTCACCTCTTTGGCGGTATAGCCCAGTTTTTCGATAGCCCTCTTGAGAGTGCTGTTATTGTTCTTCTCTTTCTGGTACTGAATTGTGACTGCCCCTGTTTCGAGGTTACACTCCACATCCTTCACCCCCTTCTCATAGGGGATATTCTTCATTATGGTATTGACGCAGTTTTCGCAGTCAATGCTGGTGATGAAGCTGACAGTGGTCAGATCCTTGTTCTTCTTCTCCTGTGCCGTAAGTGAGGTTACGGTGAAGAGCAGAACAAGAACAGTTGTAATAAGACGATCTGTTTTCATGATAGTTTGATTTATTGGTTATTAAAAGTGGGATTATTATAAACTGGCCGGCCGCTCAAGGGCGAACCGGAATCCTCCATAGAGTTTCATGCCATGTACCGGTCCCCAGATCATTGATCCGTCAAAGTAGGGACCGAAAGGATCATCAGCAGCTATTATTGCTCTGTGCTGCCGCGATCCGGTAATATTCTCTGCACCCAGATAGACGTTCCACTTCCTGAAGTACCTGGTGATCTGGGCATTCATCACCGGATAGGCGCTGAAGTACAGCTCATTACGGTACTCCTCGGGATTAGCGGAGGTTGAGGGTATTCGTCCCGGCCCGTTATACTGCAGGGTCAGGTCACCCTGCCACTTTCTCATACGGGTGGTGTAGGAGAGAGCCAGCAGTCCTTTATAGCGTGACGTGAGAGGCCTCTCACGCAGCTCACCCCCAATGGTCTGAAGCACGTTGTTCCAGCGCCAGGCAGCGGTGACATCAAGACCGGTGAGAGGCTGTATCTGTGCCTCAAGCTGCAGCACGTCAGAGAATGACCTGCCGTCGAGGTTATAGAACAACACCCGGTCAATCTCACTGTCTATATCTGTCACTATCTGTTTGATGAAGCGGGTGTGGTAATACTCACCCGTAAGCCTCAGCTCACGACCCCCGACCGGCAGGTAGCCGGTAAGGTTGATACCTGCATTCCATGCCTCCTCAATGTCGAGGTCATCAGCTATGACAATCTCTCTCCGGCTGGCGAGGTAATAGAGATTTTCCGCCATCACATGCACCGTACGGTACCCTTTGCCGGCAGAGGCGCGCAGGGTCATGCCGGGGGTGAGCTCATACCGCAGGTGCATCCGGGGAGTGAAACGTGCCCCATGGTTCTGATAGAAGTCGTAACGAACACCGGCAAGCAGGGTCATCCTGGCACTGTCGGTGAAGGTGTATTGAAGAAATACGCCGGGTACCGATTCAACGGTTCTGATGGCAGGGTCATACCTCACCTCGCCGTCAGTCCGTATAAATGAACCGCTGGTCTCATCATAGTGGTCAAGCCGGTAGCTGGCACCTGCATCAATGGTATGCCTCTCTGACGGGAAGTATTGCCAGAGCAGGTTGGTGTAGTAGCTCTTCTGGGATGCATCATAGCTCTTGTATCCGAACCAGCTGTTCATATTGTGGTAGCTCACATTCTGTATCCAGCCGACAGAGATGTTGTCTGTCTGACCGAACACCCCGCCCAGCTTGGTAAAGGCCTCAAGCCTGTCAGTACCGATATTTATTCCATAGCCGTTGTCCCATGTATTCTCAGAATTGCGCCGGTAGTCAAACTGCCCTCCCAGGCGCTCCTCCTGCATATACTTTATTCCTGCCCTGAAGGTGAGGTGGTTGCTCAGGTAATCCCAACGGTTCATAAAGCTGTACTGCCGTACGTCGGGCTCATCGCGGAAGCCATCGCCGTTATGGTCAAGGGAGCCCGACTGTGTCTCTCCGTGGGCCAGCACCATGGTGCTCCAGTAGTTGTTAAGCCTTACGGAGGCATTGGCATTGGACTCTATCTTGCCGGCATTGCTGATGAATCCGTTTACATAGACAAGTTCACTATCTCCCGGTTTCTTATATTCGACGTTTATCTGACCGGTGATTGACTCATTGCCATTACGTACCGATGCGGTCCCTTTGGAGACCTGTATTGACTCCATCCAGGGGCCCGGTATATAGCTGAGCCCATAGGCCGCTCCCAGGCCATACATGGCCGGAATATTTTCTGTCAGAATCTGTACATAAGAGCCGGCAAGCCCCAGCAACTGGATCTGCTTGGCGCCGGTGGCAGCATCTGAATAGTTGACATCAACAGACGGATTGGTGACAAAGCTTTCAGAGAGGTTGCAGCAGGCAGCCTTGCAGAGCTCAGCAGCCGTAATATTGACTGTGGCAATGGCAGCACTGCGGTCAAAGTGTGCTCCGGTGGCACGTGCAATAACGGTAACCTCTTCAATCAGTACCTCCTCCCTGAGACTGATCTCCAGATAGTCAGTGTCAGGGTCAACAATAATGGTGTCAGTAGCAAACCCGATAAAGCTGGCAACCAACCTGTTATTTCCTTTGACCCGCCTGAGGCTAAAGAAGCCGGCCGCATTGGATGAGGTGCCTACAGTGGTGCCTGCCCAGATGAGGCTGGCACCCGGGAGGGAGTCGTCAGAGTCGGTATTGTCCTGACCGGCAATCATCACCTTCCCCTCAAGACGCCCCTGGGCATCTGCCATAAAGGGAAAGATGAGTATCAAAACAGCTATAATGATCGGTTTCATGCGGAAATTGTAAAATGATTACTTAATGGAAACATGATGTGGGGCACCCCGTGCCTGCTATTATGTCACAGCGGCAGGAGAGACAGCCTGGGTGAACCTCATGGGAGAGTCGACCCGACCTCAACGAAACTGATCAGGTTTGCAGTCGGCAGTGGACTGTTGTCAGGTCGCGACTGAGATGAAACGGTTTCCCGGGATGACCATGACGACTATGCATATGCGGAAGAGGCCTCTCTGCAAGCTCAGCAGCCAGTGGGGCTGCCAGGAAGTATGGTACTATCTTGTGCTTGGGCTGGAAAGCTATCAGTTCATCAGTTACCAGGTATCTGCTCTTGTGTGTACAGCAGTCGTCATGGAATAACAGGCCGCCGTGGTAACTGATATCTGTCTGCCAGTCATGGTCAGTGAGCTGGTCACTGTTGATGGCAGAGAGGCCACAGCCGATGTCGGTATCACCGCAACAGTCACCGTGGCCAGGACTCACCGCATCATGCGATGAGCCACTCTCCCCATGGCAGCAGTGGTTATCTGACAGATGGTTGCCGGGCAGCACCACCATACTCAGGTCAGTGCCGCATAGGGTACATGTATGGTGAACAAGGGTATACCCCATGCTGCCTGACAGAAACAACAGTATCAGGAACATTGAGGCGACCATTGATATGTACCCCGACCTCTTCATCATCCAGAGTAAAGAACAAAGGACAACGGTATTTTGTTCTGGAAAAAAAGAGTGAATTTGCCATCAGGTAAAAAAAATTAGATCAAAGAGAAATACACTCTTTATTTATATATTTGACCTTCATTAGGAAATGGATATTTTCATAAACAAAAACCTGACTAACTATGGGAATCGTAAAAGAGTTTAAGGAGTTTGCCGTAAAGGGCAACATGCTTGACATGGCAGTCGGTATAATTATCGGCGGCGCATTTGGCAAGATTATTACTTCACTGGTAAACGACGTCTTAATGCCTCCTCTGGGTATCATGCTGGGCAGGGTTGATTTCAGTAACCTGAAGATGATCCTGCAGAAAGGCAAAGATGCTGTCATGGAGGGTGAAATGGTACTGCAACCGGCCGTTGCCGAGGTCTCTATCAACTATGGAATGTTTGTTCAGAACATCATTGATTTCCTGATAGTTGCACTGAGTATCTTCTTTGTTATCAAGGCAATGAACAGCCTGAAGAAGAAGCAGGAAGAGGTTGCTGCCCCGGCACCTGAGCCAAGTGAAGAGGCCGTTCTGCTCAAGGAGATACGTGACCTGTTGAAAAAATAAGCGGCAAGACAACATTTACCGCAATTAATTGTTTGCATATTTACAGGTAGTTGAATTATGGCTAAACCAAGAAAATATTACTGGTGGCGTAGGTTCTTCCCCGACAGGGGTTAGTCCGGACGCTCTGACAAAATGATTACAGAGACTGCAGTACGTGATGCTGCAGTCTTTTTCTGTCTGGCGTCACCTCATCCCCGGGAAACAAGCAGGCCGGCACTCTTTCGGGGCCGGCCTCCCTGGCTACTAAATTCAAAAAAAACAGAAACTGTATCTGAAAGATCATCTGAGATAGAAGATGTACTCATATGAGTGTCCTCTTTCCCGCAGCCACCTCCGGAGCGCCTTGGCGATCTTTCTTTTCCGGAGCAGCACGATACCTATCTCTTCCGCTGTTATCTGGTAGTATGTCTTCATCTTCTTATCGCTGTCTACTCTGTTTTTCTCTCTCTTCCTCTTCCTGCTCTCTTCAGCTGCAACATCCAGCTCTCTTCCTTCAACTGCAACACTTCTGTTCTGTCTCCTCTCCTCTCCTCTCCTTTTCTCCTCTGCTCTCCCGCACTTTTCAACCACACCACTTCTGTTCGGTTTTCCCTTCCGTCTGCTTTGCAGCTGATATCAAATATAGGGTATGGAGAGAATAGTTGTCTCTCGTTTTTGACAGAGGGGGCAAGTATGTTGACCAATAACAGAGAATGGCTGACCACCGATGTAACTGTTCTGTCAGGTCCCGAGGCGAGGGATTGTCTCTTTTGCTGTCTCACTGGCCGCCGTAAGGCGTATGCCGGTGTTGCTGCCCCGCCTGCCGGTGTTGCTGCTCCGCCTGCTGCTGCTGCTGCTCCAGCTGCCGTTTCACCCTATTCAGATACTATCTTGATCAGCTTGCCTGCCGGCACAGCATCATTAAGCTCCATATTGTTGAGCAGTGCCAGCTCCTCCATCATCGCCTGCGGCACATTGTAATAGCTTAGTGTGCTGGCCAGTGTGCCGGCTCGTGGAGCCTTTTTCACATAGACCCTTTTGGGTTTGACATTGAGCCTGGCCGGGTCGGTGAGGGTGGAGAAGGTGCGCATTGAGGCCTCCATGGTGTTGACCCGGGATGCGAAATCAGCCTCCATAGCTATACTGTGAAACGCATAGATCACTGAGCTGTGCTGAATGAAGTAGGTGAGCACCCTGGTGGTAGCTGTCTGCCCGGTCTGCTGATCCTGTGACTCCTGAACCGATTGGGTTATAATTACCGGTAGTCCGTTCATGCTCTTCTTTTCACTCCTCTGCAGCTGTAGTCCATACAATGCCAGTGTGCTGTCAACAGCTGCCTCCAGTGTTCTCTGGGGTGCTATGGTGAGCAGCATCAGCGCCTTGCCGTCAGGAGGCTGTACCGTCACCTGGGTGGGCATGTTTGTCAGCTCCCACCCCGGAGGGTATGCAAACCTGATGCGCAGCTCCGGGTGATAGAAGTTGTTGTCCATCGTGTAGCCCTGCTTCGGATCTTCACCGTAAACGATACCGTCAATCATTTTGAGGTAACCATCATCATTGACCTTGTAGGAGCTGAGCCGGAGGCTGTCCTGCCATACCCTGGTCTGCCTGAGAACCGCATTGTAGCGGTCACCCGGGTCGGGATGGGTGGAGAGGAAGGTGGGTACACCAGCCTGTGACTGTGCCATGTTGAGCCTGATAAGCACCTTGTAGAAGTCAGCCATACGGGTAGCATCATACCCCATACGGGTGGCATACTCAACCCCCAGGTCATCAGCCTGTCTCTCATGCTCACGGCTGAAGCTGAGGAAGAGCAGCTCCATACCCTGCATGGCATACTGCGCATAGCTGGCAAACTTCTCTGAGGCTATCATGCCTCCGATAAGTAGCAGTGAGGCCAGCTGCTGACGTGTCTGCTGGGTGACCGAGTGGCGGGCGGTGATATGGCCCATCTCATGACCCAGTACCCCCATGAACTCAGCTTCATTATTGAGGTGGGCCAGGATACCCCGTGTGAAATAGATATATCCGCCAGGAACAGCAAAGGCGTTCATGACAGGTGAGTCAACCACCTTGACATGGTACTCCAGGTTGGGACGGTGGGATACCTTGCCCATCTCTTTCCCCATGCCCTGTACATAGGACTTGAGGGCAGGGTCATTGTACTCACCGAAGGTGGCCAGCACCTGAGGGTCATAAGAGAACCCCAGTTGTATCTCCTGGGCTTCTGACATCAGCATGATCTGCTTCTTTCCTGTAACAGGATTCACGGCACACGATGTGAGGGCTGCCACTGCAGCTAAAATCATCAATGTGTAGATTACTCTCTGCTTACTGTACATACCGGATTTGTCAGTTAGTTGCATAGTGCTTAGGGTCAGGTTAATCAATTGGACACTTCCGCCGGCTGAAGCCGGTCTTCAGTTCTCAAACTTACATAAAATCATTGTTATTACCCTGCCTGGCTGACATAAATGGAGTGATGAGACAACTCTTTAGCTCTTTAGCGCGTCCTTTTGGGCCTTCTGAATATTGATCTGCGCTGCGGCTCCCTGCTGTACTCATTCTCCCTGCTTCTGAAGATGTCAATGAGCCTCTCCATGAAAGTCTCCTCCCTGAAGTCGGGACAGTCAAGTGCCTTTTCCAGCTCCGGCGGCAGTGGGGGGAACGGATTGTTGATCAGCTTCATCAGCTCTCTGTTACGCTCGGCACTACGCAGTGTCAGTCCTACCAGGGGCAGCGCCAGAGCGCTTCCCGAACCATAGGCGCCACTGGTGAAGTGCACTGACGGCGTGGAGGCACCTACCCGGCTCACCATCACCATACGCGGATTGTATGCCGCGAACCAGGCATCACCATAGTTTTGTGAGGTGCCGGTCTTGCCTGCCAGGGGTATGGTGACCCCATAGGCTGACCTGACAGAGGCGCCGGTACCTTCCCTGACCGCCTTCTCCAGCATGGCACCAATCAGCTGTGCGGTGCGCTCTGTGATGATACGGCTACCTTCATGCTGACTCTGGTGCTGCCATAGCACCCTGCCGCCTGACGTCTCTATCGTCTCTATCAGGTAGGGGGTGGTCCTGATTCCTCCGTTGGCGAAGGAGCCATAGGCGAGAGCCACCTCCAGTATGCTGGCCTCGGCCGTCCCCAGGGCGAGGGCGGGACTGTTGACCAGGGGGAAGGAGAAGCCCATATCGTGCCACAGCCTGCTCACCCTGTCAAATCCGGTCTGCATGAACAGGTTAAAGGTGGGAACATTCATTGAGAGTGAGAGCGCCCCGGTGAGGGAGTACTTGCCACCGTAGTTGTGGTTGTAGTTTTCCGGACTCCAGTCGCGGAAGTCGGTGAGGACCACCGAGTCATTATCGAGGTAGTGGCAGGGCTCTATACCCTCCTCCAGGGCAGCAGCATAGATGAATGGCTTGAAGACCGATGCCAGCTGCCGCCTGGCCATCACCTGGTCATAGGGCTGCCGCCTGAAGTCTATCCCTCCGGCCCACGCCAGCACAGCACCGGTGACGGGGTCAAGGGCCAGCAGTCCGGCATGGAGTGTGGTAGCAGCCCTCCTCAGACTGTCAGGCACCTGACTCAGCTCACGCCTGCCCCACGCAGTGCCATACTGCTCATCAAGCCTCCTCTGCATACGCGGCAGGTGTGTTGCAAAGGCGCCGTTGACAGCCTGCTGCAGCGGCAGGATGAGGGTGGTGGTGATCACCAGCCCGTCACGCTCAATATCCCATACCTTCCCGCGACTGCCGGCTACCTCCTGCATGATGCGGTCAGCCTCTGAACGTACCCTCACAAGAAAATAGTCAGCCGGACCGTTGAGGTCACTCTTGCTGTAGTTGAGCCTCATGGGAAGGGCGGTGAGTGAGTCAGCTGCACTGCTGCCCAGGTAGCCATACTTCTCCATCTGCCTCAGTACCACGTTTCGCCTGCTGACAGCCTTGTCAGGGTAGAGGCGTGGGTTATATAAGGTGTTGGCCTTGAGCATACCGGTGAGCAGCGCAGCCTCCTCTACGGTAAGGTCAGTGGTCTTTTTGCTGAAGTAACGCTGCGAGGCAGCCTCAATACCGAAGATATTTTCTCCAAAAGAGACGGTGTTGAGGTACAACAGAATAATATCCTGCTTGGTGAAGACCTTTTCAATACGACCCGCCAGTATCATCTCACGGGTCTTGTTGAGAAAAACCGGGAAGAGGGCATAGTCCCGGCGGCCATACATATTTTTTGCCAGCTGCTGCGTGATGGTACTGCCACCGCCGGCACTGCGGTCATTGAAAAGGAGCGTCTTGAAGATCACCCTGAAGAGACTCCTGGAGTCGACACCCGTATGGTCAAAAAAACGAACATCTTCAATGGCTACCAGGGCACTCACAAGGTGGTTGGGCAGCTGCTCATAGGTGATGGCGGTACGATTCTCGGCAAAGATCCTGCCGATAGGCTCACCTCCGGCAGCGAGTACCAGCGAGGCTGATGAGTTACGGTAGCTGGTCAGCTCATCCCTGCCGGGAAGATGACCAAAAAGGCCGGCAGCAACGGCACCCAATACCAGCAGCAGCAGTACCACAAGAAGGGCTGCGGTGATGATAGCTATTTTCCATCCTCTCTTCATCCTGCCCGGCTTCACTCTCCTCTTTTATCAATCGTCAAAAATATAGTTTGAATCTATAAAATGGGAATAAAAGAGGTGATCGGTCTCATAAAATTAATGTAAATTGTAAAGGTACAGTTATACCGAAATTGGCGGGGTAAACTTTACAGTTATGATAAGGCAGCGGGTCAATAAGCCTCTTTAAGTGTTACAGTTGTACGATGCTGTGCAGACAACGGCCTTATGCCGGGAATGGGTGCTGATGGGAAGCTATGCCTGGCGACCGGTCAATGCTGATCAGATCTGGCTGCCGTGTCAGATAGTGAGGTGGCAGCTGAGTGTCAGGAAACTGGAGGATTTGGGGATGGGGGAACAACCGGGTAGTCTCATGATTCAGTTCATTGGTCAACACTGTGGTGGTGAACATCAAAATTGAATCGTTGTTGTAAGAAAGAGTCAATATATTGGCTTATGAAATCGCATTGAGACGAGCTGTTTAAAAAGAGTGGCACAAAAATTGCATTTATAGCGTGGCGAGACTGAATCAATGGAAAGCGAAACGGTAAGATTGAACAACGAGCTTTATACGGAGAGGCCTCAGGCCATTCCGGCACAGCCCAGGCTCTCTTTAAGAGACAGCGGGCTGATGCACCTGTTCAATGAACTTGACATTGAAGCACGGCAGAGCCTGATCGATTACCTCAGTCGCATGGGCCTGGTGAAAGAGTCAGGCATGCTGGTGATTCCCGCTTCACGACACTATTTCTATGATGCTGATGACCTGAGAGATATCCGTACGGTTATTACCCTCAGGCAACTTAATCATATCAGGGATGTGAAGGGCTTTATGAAACAGATCATCAGCCTGCTGCCAGCAGAGAGTGACTTTATCGGCTGCTTCACAGATAACAGGTCGCAGGGAACCTTCTATGACAAAAGCGGTACCCCGTCACGCCAGCAGGCTGAGAAGGCAGAAGCCTATGAGAACGGTATCGAGTCACGTATTCCTTTTATTAACCGTATGTACAGCATAATAGACCTCAAGACCAACCGCTATCTCACCAGGAAGATGGTGAAGGGCCTCATCAGCGAGGTGGGGCTTGAGATGGTCAACATGGCTGAGGTTAACGGTGTCACCTATTTCCACGCACGAAAAGGTAGTCCGACAGCATAACCGCATCGGCTTCTGATGATCAGCATATCCACGGCTTTTATTCCTCCGCAATTGGCAACAGAAGATCGCTATTTTCAAGAAAGTGCCAACAATTCTCTTCTCTTATCCTTTACGGGACTATATTTGCTCTGTTTCTAAAATGAGCCACTCCCACTTAAACCGGGTACCACTGAGATGACTGCAGCTATTATCCTGAGACAGATTGCCATTCTGGCAACGATTGTGATTATTGGCCTTATAGCATGCAGAAGCGGGGTCTTTACCACAGGAACACGTGAATTCCTCTCAAAACTAGTCTTTTATGTCACCCTTCCAGCCATGCTCTTTACCAGCTTCAGTACGATTGAGGTGACACCGAGGCTGCTGGCTAACAGCCTCCAGGCACTGATCCTCTCAGTGGTAATATTGCTCTTCATGCTGATGGCAGGGTGGCTTACAACCCTGCTTTTCAGGATAAAGGAAGGCCATGCGGCTGTCTTCAGGCTACATAGCATGCTGGGTAACATTATTTACCTTGGACTCCCGGTGATAGCTGCTCAGTTCGGGCAGGAGGGGTTGCTCTACGGAAGCATATTTGTTCTGGTATCCAATATACTGATGTGGACCCTCGGGGTGGGTATTATCTCTTCCGGCAAGCAGTTCAGCATGAAGGATGGACTGTGGAAGATACTCAACATCAATACTATTGCCATAATAGCCGGATTCCTTCTCTTTCTCTTCTCCGTCAGGCTGCCGCAGTTCGTGCTAGATACTGTCGGGGTACTGGGGAAGAGCAACACCTTCCTCTCCATGCTCTTTATCGCTACGGTGATCTACTTTGCCGATCGCAGTAAAGTATTGAGAAACAGAGCTACCTACCTGCTCTCGTTCAACAGGCTGCTGCTGGTTCCCTATATTCTCATCGGCCTGTTTATGCTGTTCGATCTCCTCTTTCCGGCACTCCTGCACCGGGAGGTGGTGAGGGTTATGGTGATGCAGGCAGCCATGCCGGCAATGGTCAATGTGGTGATCATGGTCACCATCATGGGAGAGGATGATGGTACAGCCACAGCCAATGTGTTCGTCTCTAATATCCTGAGCATCATCACCCTGCCGATCATCCTGCTGAGCCTGACTCTCCTTGGCTGAAAGACCTGGAGCGGTCAATCCAGTAATTGCGCATCGGTGAGCAGGGGGAGGCAGCAAGGGCATCCTCCAGCGAGACCAGGGTGTCAGGACTACCCTCCTGAAGTGACATTAAAAAGGCGAGGTGAAAGTGACTCTTCAGCGGTTGAAATAGTTCTGAAGGGCCTTAACATACTCTTCAAATCTCTGCCGTCCCAGGTCAGTAATATTGCACGATGTCTGAGGGTAGTTACCCCTGAACCGTTTGGTGACCTCAATGTAGCCAGCATCCTTAAGCTTGCCGATCTGGATGCTCAGGTTGCCGGCGGTGGCGCCTGCCTGCTCCTGCAACCACGTGAACTCCGCCTCCTCAACCCCCGCGAGCAGCGAGATCACAGCCAGACGCAGCCGGTTGTGAAGAAGCGGATCGAGCTCAGGTAACCTTTTCATGAGCGGAACCTTTTTCTGATCAGGTAACCGGGGATGAGATAACCGGCCAGCATGGCTGCAGCCATGGCCAGATGATGGGAGGAGGGCCCGGCAAAAAAGGCGGTGACGGAAAGAAGAGACATTAAAACTCCTCCGACTATCAGCGGCCTGAACCTGATAATGATACCTGAAATGAAGGTGGGCAGGGAGGCAACCAGCATGATGAATGGCGGAATCAGCCCGAAACTCCTGTCAATGCAGAGGTAAATAATCAACAGGGCAGCAACCGGCACAAACCCCAGCCAGGTCCACATGAAGATGGAGTCAGCATAGGTGCGGACCCTCTCCCTCCTCCCTTTCAGGAAACCATAGAGCCCGGAACCCAGAGCCCCTGCAAGGGTCAGAAACCAGATATTCCACGGACTGGACACAGCAGTGAACCTGATCAGAATATACTCACCCACAACGCAAAACAGTATCAGCCAGCCCCACAGTATCAGATGAAAACTGCCCTGACTGACCTTCAGCCTGGTACGACTGATCATCTCGGTAATGATATGAAGACTCTCTTCATTGCTCATCAAACTCTCTTGATTGTTCATGGTAATCCGTTATTTGGTTGTTGCAAATATAAAGTAGTTTATGATATAAACCATAATAATTGCAATATTTTTTTCAATTCCATCATAATGATATGAGAGAGATGATGGTGAAGGGCTTACAGGCTGCCCGCAATAAGTGGTCCGGTGATCTCTTACTTAGGTGAGTAGTAGCACCTCTTCGGCGAGATGATCTTCTCCTCCTTGATAAGGTTTTTAATGACTTTGTCAACCTCTTTCTTGTCAACGCCTGTCTTTTCGGCAACCTCGCCTGACTTGAGTGGCTGTGACGACTCTTTCAGAACTTTAAGGATCAAATCTTTTGTCTCCATAGTATCGTTTTTATCTCTTTTCGATTCAAAAATAGCTCTATTTATCGTAAAAGCGCTCTTTCGTGGTAACTGTACAGGTTCTCATCCCCGGTTGGCGATTTGGTTTTCCCGGTTGGCGATTTGGTTTTCCCGGTTGGCAGTGAGGCATCCCCGGTTGGCAGTTTGGCACGAACATCCGTAACAAAGAGCACCGGCCGGCAGCTGCGGTGACCTCACCCTGCACTTTTGACAATACTCATCCCCGGATGTTGCAATGTTTGATATATTTGTACGCCTTACGTTATGCAGATGCCCGGATTGTAGAGCTGGCAGCATAACCGGCCCGACTAACCATTGACTCTGCACTATGGAATTCTTTACAAACCTCTTTACCGGATCGGGGATAACCTCAACAATCCTGTTTCTCAGTATAACCGCCTTTACAGGTGTGCTTCTCGGCCGCCTGGAGGTTAATAAGCTGAAGCTGGGTGTTGCAGGTGTTCTCTTTACAGGCCTGTTGTTTGCCCACCTCGGGGTGAAGGCTGACCTTCATCTGCTCACCTTTGTGCGTGACTTCGGCCTGATACTGTTTGTCTATTCCATCGGTATAGATGTTGGTCCGCGCTTCTTCAGCAGCTTTCGTAAGGAGGGGTTGAAGCTTAACCTGCTTGCTTCGGCGGTGGTTGTCACCGGATTTCTTACAGCCTACCTGATTCACCTGTGGCGTGATGTGCCGGCTGAGGTGATAACAGGGATAATGAGCGGTGCCGTGACCAACACGCCGGGACTGGGAGCGGTGCAGCAGGTACTGACCGAGATGGGCAGGGAGGGTGATGCTGCCGTGGCAGGCATGGGATATGCAGTGGCCTATCCGTTCGGTATTATAGGTCTGATATCTGCAATGATCCTTGTCCGCTACCTCTTCCGGATAAAGATAGAGGATGAGGTGGACGACTTCAACCGGCAGTACAAGCAGAACAGGGTCAAGCTGGAGAGCGTTGAGATACATATTACCAATCCCAACATCATAGGTAAGAGTATCAGGTATATCAGGCGTGTGGTAGATAAGGAGGTGGTCTTCTCACGTATACTGCGTGATGGTACCTACATGGTTGCCACTGAGGATATTGTTCTTGAGGAGGGTGACCTGCTCTATGGTGTCTCTACCGTTGAGCATGTCGATAATCTGCGGCTCACCATGGGCAAGGTGACCTTCTCAGAGAAGCGTCAGATCTCCGGTGACCTGGCTATGTTCAATGTGCTGGTCACCAACAGGAAGCTGGCAGGGAAGACCATTGAGCAGGTAGGTATCTACAGACGGTATGAGGCAAATATCACCCGTATCTTCAGGTCAGGCCTTGAGATACTGCCTACCCGTGACACCACCATTGAGCTGGGTGACACTGTCAGGGTGGTGGGTAAGCGTGATCTGCTGCCCGATGTCCGCCAGGAGCTGGGTAACTCTGTGATGGAGCTGGCCCATCCAAACACCATCCCTCTCTTTGTGGGTATCTTCCTGGGGATATTGCTTGGCTCGGTGCCGGTCTTTATACCCGGGTTGCCAGCCCCCGTTAAGCTGGGCCTCGCCGGCGGACCGCTGATTGTAGCGATAATATTTGGCAGCAGGGGACGGATAGGCAAGGTTGACTTCTATATGACCCCGGGAGCAAATATGATGCTCAGGGAGCTGGGGATTATACTATTTCTGGCATGTGTGGGGCTCAGCTCCGGCGCTGACCTGGTCAGCACCATTGCCGGCGGCGGGTATATATGGCTCATCTATGGAGCATTGATCACCTTTGTGCCGGTGGCGCTGGTGACGGTGACCGCCCGTCTTATGAAGATGAACTACCTGCAGATATGTGGTCTGGTAGCCGGATCAATGACCGATCCCCCCGCCCTGGAGTTTGCCAACAGCCTGGCACCTGTTCATGCACAGTCAACATCATATGCCACGGTCTACCCGCTGACAATGTTTCTCAGGATCATACTGGCGCAGACATTGCTCTTCCTCACCCTGTGAGAAGGGCGCCCCGGAACAGGTGCTGCGGTATCCACAGCCTGCCATTGCCACCACGGCTATGGCATACCGGTACCTGCGCTCAGGCGCCCCGTGGCCGTCGCCCTCCTAGTAGCTGAAGACCACGGAGCCGGGAAACTTCCCTGTCTCAAACTCAAGCTGCCTGATACCGTTTCTATTGTAGATCAATGCCTTTGAAACATCACTGTCCAGTGCTACCAGGTCACCACTCTTCGGGTCTACCTCAACAGCGTAAAAGGAGCCTTCAACAAGCTTCTCCGCGGGCAGCGCTGTGGCAGAGGAGGCCATGGCGTAAAGAGCATCATTGATGAAATAGATGGTGGAGCCATCTTTGGAGGCAGCCAGGTTGTTGGTACCCTGGGCCAACATGGCGGTGAAGGGTATCGTGCTGACGTTGCCTGATGTGGGATTTATCCTGCTGAGACCCATGCCGGTGTAGCTCACCTCCGGATAGTTGGAATAGTCAGCTACACCCTTACAGTAGGCCCACACCTCTCCGCCACTGCCGACAGCCAGATCTACCGGGCAGAGTCCGGTCTCATAACCTTTTACAATGGTCAGGTTGACAGCATCAATCTCCAGTACCGTGCTGCCGTCATTGTTCCAGCCGCCGGAGAGGGATGCAAAGAGCCTGTTCCCTGCCATTACCAGCGCCTCGGGCCCGGTGGCGACCTCCAGGGAGTCACTCTTCTCCAGTTTCTCCAGGTCAATGCGATAGATGTAGTTGTCAGCGAAACCGTTGCCGTTTGCCACATAGAGGGTCTTCTTATCAGCCCTCACTATGCTGCGGGGGTAGGAGAATCCGGTGATGGTGGTTACATGTCTGAAATCGCGCATATTGACCACAATGATCTTCTGTGAGTTGTTGACCACTATGAACCCCAGTGTGTCCGCTATCTCAAATGACTGTACCACGTCGCCAGCATCCCTCTGGTTGGCTGCGTAGTAGAGGCTTTTTACCAGGCTGCCGTCATCTGTATTGTAAAAGGTGATGTCGCCGTCGGCATTTCCATAGGTGCCCTCACAAACGACGAACAATCCCTTCAGGTTATCGAAGGTGTCGTCAGGATCTTCGCCTCCTCTTTCACACGATGTCATCATCAGTACTGCTCCGGCACAGAGGAGCAGGGTGTTTTGCAGCATTCTAAGTTTCATGGTCTCTACTGTTTATTTGGTTTAAAATGTGTAATCAATCATTACCGACCAGTATCTTCCGGGCATCGGGTAGAGCCTGATCATTTCATAGGTGGTTCCGGTGGCGTTGTTGCATGACAGATCTATTCCCACCTTTCCCCTGCCTGCCGGGATATCTGCACCGCCTCTGATGTCTACCAGGTTGTATGGCTTTAGCTGGCGGCCCTCATCATAGAGACGGCTGGCAGTGAAGCTGTCGGTTATCTCCAGGCTGAAGATGCCCAGTGTGAACCGGTTGTTCCAGGAGGTTATCAGGTGCGGACTATAGAGCATCGGTCTGCGCTCATCACCACTCTCCTCCGTTGCGATGGAGCTGTTAAGGGCCACCTTCAGTGAGGAGCTCCATCTCCACTTTTCTCTTCCGGTATTCCAGGTAACCTTCAGGTCAGCACCGGCCGATCTCACCCTCTGGTAGTTTTGTGGTGCCCAGTATACCCCTGCCGGCCTCCAGACGATCATCTCCCTGATATTGGTGAGATAAGGGGTCACCTCTGCCATCAGGCTGCTATGCTCTCTTTTTATCAGGGTGACCTCTGAGCCGGCCTCAAGGGTGTAGCCTCTCTCGGGCCGCAGGTCAGGGTCTCCGCCCGGCACCCAGAAGAGGTCATTAAAGGTGGGTTTACGGTATTTCTGTGAGTAGTTGGCTCTTATCAGCCATCTGCCGGGGCTCGCCTCCCACCGCAGTCCGACTGATGGCAGCAGGGGTGAGTTGTAGGTGTTGAACCACTCCTTCCGTATAGATGCCTGAATGATCAGCCGTTCAAGGGTCTGCCTGGCACCGCCGAAGAGAGCCACCCCCTTCTCCTCCCTGCGGCCACCATAGGCAGCCACCTCAGCACCGGACAGGCTGCCGGTGATACCGGCATCAATCGTGAGACCCGACGGGAGGTGGTACCTGAACCCTGCATCACCGTAGTAGTTTATCGTGGCTATCCTCGACTCAATGCTGTTTACCGGGGCATCGGCAGAGCCCTTCATGGCATAGTTCTGCCGGTCACCGAAGCGGGCTGCCTTAACCTTAACACTCCACCGGTTGCCAAGGTATTTGTATCCCAGAAAGAGCCTGAGCGTGGAGTCTGACTGATTCTCATATGAGGTTGAGCCGATACGCGAAGGGATGCTGTAGGGCTTTACCTGGTACCATAGCCCGGCATCAAGTGATGATGAGCCTGACAGCCTGACAGCCACGTTCTGTATCAACCCGTGGTTGCTCCATGACCCGTCACTCTGCGTTCGCTCACGCTGCATGATATAGTCATAATAGGTGAACCGGCCGGCTGAACGGATACCCCAGGCTGAGAGCCTCCCCGCCACCCTGGTGGTTCCCGCTTGCAGGGTGATGGCGCCGCTGTAGGTCTGTAGCGACTGCCATCCGGTGTGTATGCTGCCTGAGAGAGTATCTTCCAGCTGTGGCTCGCTGGTCAGGGCGACTGCCCCGCCGAACGTACCACTGCCATAGACTGCGCCGGAGGCACTGTAGACCACGGTGATACGGTCAAACCCTCCTGCCGGAATCATTGAGATGTCTGAGGAGCCCAGGGTTACCGAGTTGATGGGAAACCCGTTCCAGCTAACCTGCACATGGCTGGCTGAGGTACCTCTGATGGAGAGAGAGGAGGCGGCTCCGCCAGCACCGTTGGACCTGATGTTAAGGGCACCCTCAGAGAGAAGCAGCCTGGAGAGCGACTCCCCCTCATAGCGGCGCAGAATAGTGTTCCCATACTCCTCTGACCTGATATCATGCCTGAAGAGGTCATTGCGGGAGAGACTGATCACCACATCCTGAATATGGATGAGTGTGTCAGTGAGCGGCTGTGCAGTGACGATGCCGGTAAAGAAGAGCATGACCAGGGTGGTGATCCTCACCTTGCGATTACGATGCAGATATCTGGTGCTGAGCATGGTCACTCTGTCGTTTATCTCTGTTGTCAAAGAGTTACAAATGATAAAGTCAGGGGCAACACAGGCAGCCTTAAAGAGAAGAGTGAGAATCAGTGAAGCTTCTGCTCTTCGCCCTTTACCCGAAAGCTACGAGGTCTGACTGCAGGCAGGTCTTCTGGCTCATCCCGTTCCGGCTGCCTTCCCATTCTTCTAACAGTGGCGGGGGATGCCGGAACATTTAACGGATTTACAGCTGCGGGTACAGCTCCCGGTTCCCTGACAATCAGGATGAGGGTCAGGTCACGGGATTCCCTATTCACCCCCGCCGGAAAAGCTCCGGCAGGAGCACCTGAAATCGTGCGGTAAATATATCTTTAATTATGTGAAAAAAAAATAGAGGCATAGCTATCTTCCACCCGCAGGAAGATTCTCCATCCAGTACCTTGACATGGTCTCACGCAGGTGAAGCGGGCTGTTTTCACGTTCGCTGAGGCCATGTGCCCGCATAGGATATGCCATCATACTGAACAGCTTATTGTGCTTTATCAGCTCGTTTGTCAACATCTCAAAGCTCTGATAGTGAACATTATCATCAGCGGTGCCGTGAATGATCATCAGGTTGCCACTCAGGTTTTTTGCAAAATTCAGCGGTGAACCATTGTAGTAACCTTCGGCATTCTCTTCAATCAGGCCCATGTAGCGCTCCTGATAGATATTATCATATAAACGCTGGTCTGAGACAAAGGCAACTGCAATTCCTGTCCGGTAGAGTTCTGGATAGCGGAACATACAGTTCAGTGTCATTTGTCCACCACCGCTCCATCCCCATATTCCCAGCCTCTCAGGGTCAATAAAGCTGTACATTGAACAGATCTGGCGGGCAGCCTCTGCCTGGTCAGCCGACGCAAGTATGCCTATCTGGCGGTAGATCGATTTCCGGAATGCGGTACCTCTCGGTACTTTGGTGCCCCTGTTGTCTATGCTGATCACAATATATCCCTTCTGTGCCATGTATTGGTGCCAGAGATCTTCCCTGTTCCAGTTGTCCTGAACGGTTGAGCTGGCCGGTTCACCATAGACATAGAATATAACCGGGTATTTCAATGATGGGTCAAAGTTTGCAGGCCTGATCATCCATGCGTCAAGAACCTCCTCACCGATATCGACCCTGAAGAAGCTTTTTCGCTCCAGTCCGAGCTGCTCATACCTCTGTTTCAGGACGCTGTTATCTTTCAACACCTTCACCTCTTTATGGTCAGGAAGAGTTATCAGTGAGATACGGTTCGGGGTCTCAGAGTTGGCGTATGTATGGATTGCCCATCGGGCGTTATCGGAGATCTGATATGTGTTGTGTCCGGCCAGGTGAGCGGGTGTGATCTTTTCAGCACTACCCTTTCCGTCGAGCCTGCTCCTGAAGAGATACTGCTGAGTAAAATTCTCCGGTGAGGCTGAATAGTAGACATATCCGCCCTTTTCATCAATACAGTATATGGTGATGACATCGTACTCACCCCTGGTGACCGGCCTGACGGTTCTCCCGTCTCTGGAGATCAGGTAGAGGTGTCGCCACCCCTCTTTTTCACTGCTCCATGTGAAATAGCTTTCATTTGACAGCCACCTGATGTTGTCATGGATATTAAGGAATGTCTCCTCCTGCTCAGTGTGGATATTATCAAGCTCCATGGTGATGGTATTACCGATCCAGATCCGGTTTCTGTTCTGCAGCCGGTTAAGTTGCTGTATCATCACCTCCTCACTTCCGGGGATAAAGTCCATTCTTGCGAGATAGTTGTTACGGGGATCTCCGGGTATCTCGAACCACCTGGTCTCACCACCCTCTGATGGTACCACCCCCACCCTGACGGCTGAATTTGCTGTTCCGACTTTAGGATAGGGTAGCGGGATAAGTATCGGGTAGACCGAGTCAATATTGTTTATCATGTAGAATGTACCTGTTCCTTCCGTATCAGACTGCCAGTAGGCTATTTTTGTTCCGTCAGGGCTCCATCTGAATCCGTCCCTGCATCCCAGCTCCTCTTCATAAACCCAGTCAAAGGTTCCATTGATGATATTGTCTGAACCGTCAGCAGTGATTCTGGTTATTCTATTTGTCTCAATATTTTCAACATATATGTTGTTCCTGCTGACATAGGCAATCTGTGTGCCGTCCGGCGAAAACTTGGCGAACATCATTGAAGAGGGCTCCATGGTTTTTCCCATCTGCCTGAGCCTGCCCGACCCTATATCAAAGACCCAGTAGTCGCCACGTGTATTATACCTCCAGACCCGTTTTGTGTTTGTGAAGATCAGCAGCCTGCTGTTATCATCTGACCATAGGTAATCATATATCTCAATCGGCTTTTCCTGACCCTCCGGCACCAATGATTCAGCTGAACAGATAACCGAGCGTTTGCCTGATCGTGCCTCATACATTATGATATCATTGCCGCCCGCTTCCCTGTTAGCTTCAAGAGTGAGATAGCCCCTGCTGTCGCTGCTCCAGCGTACCGGCCCATAGCTCTCTGTCTTGTAAAGGTTGTTCTTGTAGATATCTCCGAGTGTTAGTGCAGGAGTGGTTTCCTGGCAGGTGAGAAGGGAGGAGAGCGGCTGACAGGCCAACAGAAGAATGATAAAAAGTTTCTGCTTCATGGTGTCTCTGGTTCGGTTTATGGATCAAATAATTGTACTATCTCTTCTGATAGTGCTCATTCCAAAAATAGCCGCAACGGATTAATGACAGGGAGGGTTAACAAGACCATTATCTGTATTTATTGATTATTGGCTGCCGTGACATCTGATCAGTGCCGACCAACCTGATCATCAGTACTGATGCTGATTCTGGCAGATGAAAGGATAGAAATAAGTCCGATAAGTCCGGAAAGAGTGTCTGATATATCCGATTTAGGGTCTTATTCTCTCAATGATTTTGGCAGGTTAGTTCTGCTGTGAAAAATGATTTAACAATATCTTGCCTGACATAAATTCTTCATGTAAAACTCACTTCTCTAACCAAACGCTCAGAAAATGAAAAGATTTGTATTACTGTTTTTGACACTCTTTCTACTCGCCGGTCATGGATTTTCCCAAACCAGGACCATTACCGGCAGAGTTGCCGGAGAGGGTGATGACGGAACTCTTCCCGGGGTGACAATATTGGTAAAGGGAACCAATATTGCCGCGGTGACCGATAATGACGGTCGTTACTCAATAAATTTCCCATCCAGTGCCCAGGCGCTTGTTTTCTCATCTATAGGGTATAAGACAAAGGAGGTCGCTCTTCAAGGTGGCATCTCGGTAGTGGATGTTATCCTTGAAGAAGATCTGCTGCTCATTGATGATGTGCTGGTGGTAGCATATGGTACTGCCAAAAAAAGCTCATACACAGGGTCAGCCTCGGTGGTGGAGGGTGATAAGATAGCAAAGATTCAGACGAGCAACTTTTCCAATGCACTCCAGGGTGTAAGCTCGGGGGTGCAGGTTATTAATAACTCCGGGCGCCCTGGCGCAAGTGGAAGCATCCTTATCCGGGGTATAGGCTCTCTGTATGCAAGCAGCTCGCCACTGATAGTGGTTGATGGCGTCGTCTATTCCGGATCGTTAAGCCAGATAAACTCTAATGACATTGAGAATGTCACTGTGCTTAAGGATGCCACGGCAGCTGCACTGTACGGATCAAGGGCAGCAGGTGGGGTGATCATGATTACCACCAGGAGCGGAGGCACAGTCTCAAGCCTTGATCTGTCAGCCACCTTCAGCACTGTGAGTATGGCTGTACCCTATCCCGGCAAACTGGATACCAGAGAGTATTTTGAAATGACATGGGAGTCATTGTACAACGGGCAGCTTGATCTGGGTGCTCTGAAGGCTGATGCTGCACGTTTTGCTACTGAGAATGTAATCTCAGAGCTGAAGGTAAACCCTTATGATATGGCAAACCCCTTTACAGATGATGGCCGTATCAACCCCAATGCCAGGCTGCTGTACGATGGCAACTGGGCCTCTGAGCTGATAAAGCCGAGAGTGACTCAGGAGTACAACCTGAGTGCCAGCGGGATGAGCCGTGACAGGAAGACCAGGTACTTCATATCAGGTGGCTTCCGGGATGATAAAGGGGTATTCACAATCCAGCAGTTCAAGCGGTTCAGCACACGTGCCAATGTGACCTCTGATGTCAAGCAGTGGCTTCAGCTCGGCACAAACATATCACTGACCCACAGCCGTGAGCCTTATGCCTCCGGCGCAGTATGGTTCCTGCGTACAATACCCTCCATCTACCCGGTGTGGGAGTATGATTATGACAATCAGCAATACCGTACTGATGACGACGGTAACCGGATATTTGACTACGGTAACGGGAGGGCCTCATGGATAGGATGGAACCCGCTGGCTGATGCTGAGTACAACAATACCTTTTTCATCTATGACAATGTATCTGACAGGAGCTATGCTGAGATTACCATTCTGCCCGGCCTAAAATTCAGGCCTGCGATCAGCTTTGATTATCAGATGAACTGGGATCACTACTATGTCAATCCGACATATGGTTTCATGGCCGGCCGTGGCAGCTCCACAAAAGAGGCGCGCCGCACCTTTGCAGTTACCCAGAACAATATCCTCAGTTATGAGAGGAGCATCAGTGAGCTGCATAATGTTAACCTGATGGTTGGTAATGAGGCACATCAGTGGATACAGTCCAGTATGAGTGCCGCCAGGGAGGGGTTCCCCTTTATCGGGCTTGAAGAGCTTGCTTCGGCTGCCACCATGACCGGTGCAGACTCATGGGAAAACAACTACAGGCTGTTGAGTTATTTCGGCCGTGCAGAGTATGATTATGATAACAGGTATTATATCTCAGGTAGTCTGCGTACTGATGGCTCCTCCAGATTTCATCCTGACACACGGTGGGGCCGCTTCTGGTCTGTAGGAGGCTCATGGCGCCTCTCACAGGAGAGCTTCCTCGAGTCAGTTGACTGGATTAATAACCTTCAGCTCAGGACAAGCTACGGAGCAGTGGGTAATGACCGGATATCATACTATGCCTACCAGGGGCTCTTCGCTACCGGTTATAATGATGGAACATATCCGGGTATGCTGGTCTCACGGCTTCCGACCCCTGCCCTGAAATGGGAGACCAACCTTCAGTTCAATGTGGGACTGAGCTTCCGTCTCTTTGACAGGCTGAGCGGCTCCTTTGAATACTATGTACGTGATTCGAAAGACCTGCTCTTTGCAAGACCCCTGCCCAGCTCATCAGGGTTTGGATCTATCGATGCCAATATAGCTGATGTTCAGAATAAAGGGGTTGAGCTGGAGCTCTACTACCTGGCTTATAAGAACAATGACTTCCAGTGGGATATCAACCTTAATGCCACTCACTACAAGAATAAAATCACCGGTCTGCCACAGGAGCGGGTGGGCAACTGGATTGTTGGTGTCTCAATGTATGAATTCTTTATGCCCGAGTGGGCAGGAGTCAATCCGGAGAACGGGAATAACCGGTGGTGGATGAATATCTTTGAAAAGGATGAAGGCGGACAATTTGTTCTTGATGGGAAAGGCAATAAAATTGTGTCGGAGAGGGTCATGACAGAGGATTACAGTGCCGTTGGCTCTCGTGATCAGCAGGATTACCGCGGCACAAGCATCCCTGACCTTTTCGGTGGGATCACCAATAATCTCAGCTATAAAGGGCTCGAGCTCTCCATCTTCCTCTATTACAGTATTGGCGGAAAGATGTATGACAGTGACTATTCCGGAATGATGAGCAACCGTGAGGGGTTTGCCCAGCATATAGATATGCTTAACCGATGGACACCGGAAAACCCTGATGCACCATTCCCGCGTGTCTCACACACCACACGCAACAATATGGCCTCATACTCAACCCGGTTTCTCTATGACAACACTTTTGTAAGGCTCAGGAATATCAGACTGGGGTACCAGCTGCCCCAAAGCCTGCTCTCAGCAGCAGGAATGTCCTCTCTAAGCATCTATGCGCAGGCTGACAACCTGCTCACTTTTGGCAGTGCTGCAAAAAGAGGAACTGACCCGGAACAGGGATTTGGTGGTTCCACAGACAATCGTCAGCCACCCATGAAATCGGTCTCAGTGGGTATCAGAATGGGATTTTAATTCAATTCAAAAATTAAACAGATATGAAATTAGTTAAATATATATTGAGTATCTCACTTCTTTTTCTGCTGCCTCTGTTCACCGGGTGCGAAAAGGATTTTCTTGAGACTACGCCATCAACAGCAATCTCTGATGTTGATGCCTTTAAAACTACTGATGGTGCACAGACCGCACTGAATGGTATCTATTATAACCTGCGCCGCTATAACGGAGGAGGAGCCGGTAGACAGGATGATCACGGAATACCGGCACTTATCATGACAAATGATGCTGCAGCCGGACAGGAGGTGGTTGTATGGGGTGGCTGGTACGGCTATGACTACAACCTATGGGGTCATACCAGAGGCGATATCTTTAAGGCCTCTCTGATCTGGAACTTCTTCTACAGGACCATTAACAATACCAACCTTATTCTGACCAATATTGACAATGCCAAAGGTCCGGATATTCATAAAGCTGCAATAAAAGGTCAGGCCCTGGCACTGAGAGCATACTCCTATTTCTACCTTATCCGGTACTTCCAGCATACCTATATCATTGCCAGGGATATGCCCGGGGTACCTATATACCTGACACCTGCTACTGCCGAAACAACTGGAAATCCAAGAGAGTCAGTGGAGAAGGTCTATACCAGAATACTGGATGACCTTAATGACGCTATTCCCTTGTTGGAGAACTATTCAAGGGGTGATCGGAAAACCACTATTGATAAGAATGTGGCTCTGGGGATTCTGGCGGAGGTCTATCTAACCATGAACCGGTGGGATGAGGCTGCTGAGGCAGCTCATGATGCACGTCAGGGCTACTCATTGATGACAGCCGCCGAGTACCATTCCGGCTTTAATGAAATCAATAACCACGAGTGGTTGTGGGGAGGGATTCAGATCCCTGACCAGAATATGGGAGACTACTCTCCTTTCGCTATGTGGGCAAACTTCACTGATACGAAAAGACAAGGATATTCCTTTGCCTGCTTCTTCCTGAATGATCGCTTTATAGAGATATTTGATGAAGATGATATCAGGTACCAGGGAGTGATCTTTCCTGACCCATGGGGTGCAGGGTTGTACACCTCAACCAAGTTCCATGATAAGGCAGATCTGATGGGTGACCTGGTATTTATGCGCGCTTCATCACTCTATCTGATAGAGACTGAGGCACTGGCACGTGGCGGTCATGAAGCTGAAGCCCTGCAGCTGCTCCAGGAACTGCAGGATGCAAGAAATGCTGTCAGGTCAATCAGCAGCGGCGATGAGCTGATTGAGGATATACTTCTTGAGAGACGAAAGGAGCTCTATGGAGAGGGCTACGCATGGTTTGATCTGATTAGAAACCAGAAACCGATGTACAGGGCGGGGGTCCATAAAGACGGACTGACACCGGTGTCAGGAATAACACACTGGCCTGCAAGATCATGGAGATATGTCTATCAGATACCCTTTAGTGAGATCAATAATAATGAGGCGATGCAGGACGGTATATGGCCTGCAGGAGATCAAAACCCGTTCAGCGGAGTGTATGAACCTGTCTGACCGCTATAACACAGACCAGGGATGATCTGATCACAACGATCTGATCACAACGATCTGATCACCATGATCTGATCACGTCAGGTAAAATATCGGATGAGGCTGTCTCGTAGGACAAAGGGACAGCCTCTCTCTTTTTTGTAAGTTAAAATATACGGTAAAAGGTTATACCCGGCAGAGCCTGCCAGGCATCTTATTACTCTGTTCCGGTAATGGAGAGATGTGACAGCACCTGACCTACTCCCTGAAGTTCTTCGGATCCCATATCTCCTCAAGCAGTGCAAAGCCAGCAGGATCAAACTCCTGCAGATCTTTTCTGTCAAACGGGTAGTAATCATTCTGTCCGAAATAGGCTTCGGTTATCTCGGCAAAATACTCCTGTTGGTTGGTCATTGCATAGGCCTCCCTTCCGTAAACGATCTCTCCGTTCATCTGCCGGTATGCAACTGAGTGGTACCTGCCTGATCTGTATGCTGCCTCGTAGACATTTTTTATTTTTGCATGTTCAAAACCGTAGGCCTGGTCATGGTATAGGTGGGCCATTTCATGCACCATCACCATCGGTTGGTTTCCTTGTGACCACTCAAGGAAGTTATGCATGTTAACAATCTCCACACAGCGGTATTTCTCAATCGTATAGCCATTCTGTATTAACCACTCCCGTCCGGGATGGTAGACTGCTCCTCCGTTGCCTGACGGTTCTATCCATACTCTCCGTCGCTGCATCAGCTGCACAAACTTATCAGGATAGAGAGTAGTCATCTCCTCAAGCTTATCTGCGAGATATAGGAGTGCCTCTTCTGTGATTGGCAGAGTGACATTATCGTTATGTACCATCACATCAAAACCATGCATTCTGTACCTTGCATATTGACCCAGCTCCCGTTTACCCCAGATACTCTCCATAAGACTGAAGCCGGTGTTATCGAAGGAACGGAGGTCATGATAGTCAAACGGGAAGTAGTCATTACGGGTCAGATATGCCTCTGACAGTTCAGTAAAATACTCGGTCTCTCCCTCTGCGGCTGCAGCCTTTTTTTTGTAGATCGCGCTTCCGTCATAATAATCAACCATCTCATATTTTCCTGACTGAACCGCTTCATCCCAGGCACTGCTGATCTCTCCGTCGTACCTGTAAAGGTACTGATGATAGTACAGTTGTGCCAGGCAGCGAACCAGCAGGCCGGGCTGGTTGGTGACCGACTGGCTGTAATAGCCTGCAAGGTCATTAATAATCACTGAGCCCGCATTCTCTTCCGTGGTGCTGACTACATACTCAATGACCGGACCGCTGTTATTGTTTTCTATCCTGAGAGGTACGGCTCGTAGTCGCCCAAGAACGGAGTCAGGGATAAAGGTCAGCAGATCATTCACCCTTTTCTTGAAAAAGCTATACGAGTTGTAGAGGGTCTCATCCCAGGTGATATCTGTACTTACCAGAATATCAAAACCATGAACGGAGGTCTTTTCATACTCTGGATTGTCATCCGGGTCAGGTTCATCCGGGATAATTTCACTGCAGCCGCTGATGAGAATTATGGAAAGTATCAGGGTGATCAGCTGTTTTACCGACGAGAGCAGGCTGTGATGATGGCAGCCTGGCAACTCTTTTTCTGTAATCTCTGTTTTTATCTCCTTACTGTCTCTTCTTAAAAATTTAATTCCGGTTTTCATTGGCACTGCTAACTATTAAGGAGGAGTCACCCCTCCAACGCCGGAAAGTACATTAATTGGGGTTGAGCAGGAATGAGAATCATCATGGTTTGGTAGATGCACTCAGTCTGACTCTCTCTCTTTGTGTCTGGCCCTGGCTTCCTTCTGAAACTGCAGGGGGGTGGCCTTGAACTGATCGCGGAAACTTCTGCTGAAGTAGCTGGGGTCATTGTAGCCCACTTTGAAAGCTGCCTCAGCTACTGAGATATCATAATTAGCCAGCAGTATGGCTGCCTTGCTGAGCCTGGCCTTCCTGATAAATGACCTTACAGAGAGTCCGGTTGCATCCTTTACTCTTCGGTAGAGCGTTTTCTGTGATACGTTCAGTAAGCTGGCAAGACTCTCTACCGACAGTTCACTGTCAGAGAGGTGCTTTTCCACCATACGTGTGAACTTCTCAATGAACAGCTCATGGTCTCTGGTCGCAGCTATTACTATATCAGCCTGTTGTGGCCCGCCATTGGTTGTCGCCGGCTTCTCACTCTTCAGCCTGTCGATGAGCCTGGTAATAAATGACTCGTTGATACGCCGACTTATCTGCTCCTCAATTTGCAGTTCGATTTTGTTTCTGGCTCTTTTTGTCAGCCTGACTACTCTGTATGCAGCCAGAAGTACGGTTATGAGTATCACTATTTTTACCGGTACTGTTTTGTACCAGGCCCTTCCCATGACAAGATCTATTGATGATACCTCCGATTCCATACCGTTATCATTGCGGGCTCTGACCCGGAATGTGAATCTGCCCGGCTTCAGTCTCTTGAAGCTGACATGGTTATTACTACTCCATCTACTCCATGAATCATTGTAGCCATCCATCTGCCAGGAGTATTGTATTGCGTTGGCGTTTACATTGTAGGGAAGTGTATAATAGATCGATATCTCTCCGGCACGCTTGTGTGACAGAATTGTATATGCGTTGGTGCTGTTGCCCGAATTGTAGTGGTAGCGGACGGTTGAATCAGGCATTACTATCCTGGTGATAATGACCCTCTGCATATCACTTAGCAAGGGAACAAGCCTGTCAATGAGTATTACTCCCCTCTCATCTGCAATCCATGTAGACCCGTCATTATTATGGTATATATCGTAACTTCCCGTTCTGCCTGACAACACCTCCAGGTTTACCCTTGACAGCTTGTATGTGCCGTCATAGTTGTTTAGAAGTATTCTGCTTCCTCCAAGCCAGATATTTCCGTTCAGGTCTCTGCTCATGTTATTGACAATACCGGGGAAATTTTCTACATCATTACCAAGTGATCTCAGTTTAACAAGTGAATTTGATGCAGCCTCATATTCCAGGAATCCCTCTGCTGATGAGAATATGTATTTATCCTTACTGATATTGAATGCCAGCATGGGGTGTGATGTTGATACTTCCAGGTATTCAAGCCTGTCAAGCTCACCGTCTCTCAGTCTCTCAATCAGCTCCTTCTGGCTGAGCCTGAAAACTGTTCCGGCTGAACCGTAGGTTATCCAAAAGTATTCATTATCCTGAACGAGAGACTTGATATCAGTGAAGAGATACCTGTTCATCTGGTAGAGTCCGGTTTTTCGCTCATTCATTGTAAAGGCATGCAGTCCACTCAATCCTACGGCAACGAAGAATTTATTGTCTCTGTTAAGCTGTATCACCCTGTATACATTTCCGGGAAAGATCAGGCTGATCTGATGGTTTCTGTAGAGGAAGAGTCCGTCCTGTGAGCAGATGAACTTGACCTCTTCACCCCCGTTAAGGGTGGCATCACTGATATTCCAGCAGGGTATGTTCAGAAGTTGGTCTACCCTGCCGTCCGGATCCAGAGGTTTTCTTAGTGCAAAGAGACCTCTGAACGAAGATATCAGGATTCGGTTTTCACTGGAGGTGAGTGACGTTATATTACCCTCTATACCCTGGCTCGCACCCCAGATATAAAAGGGAGAGTCAAGAGCGTAGGATGATAGCCCGTGATCGGTACACATCCAAAGCCTGTCTGACCGGCCCAGAAAAGTATTGATATGGCGGTTGGAGCTGGTGCCGGTCGACTTATCCAGTTTTCGGCTGATTTTCCCGTCACTGTTAATAATTATCGTGCCCGCTTCAGTTGTTGAAAGTGCAATGGTATTGCCAGGAAGGCCGGCCAGGTGTTGTAGTCTGATACTCTCAAGGATCTGCCCTATCTCACTCTGCCGCCCCGGCCAGGAGCGTGCGCGGCCTGTTGAGGGGCTAAGCAGATAAATACCATCAGTTCTGGTGCCGATAATGAGTGAGTCAGCTGAGAGTGCAGCCATACCCACCACTACCCGGTCAGTGAATTGTTCGCCTCCCCTTACCTGAGTGAAGCTGCCCGACTCATATTTGAGCAGCCCATACTGGTTGTTGCAGGTGTAGTAGCTACCATTTATTATAAAACCTATCGGGAACTTGCTGCTGTTTTCAATGAGGGTGATCTCTTCACCCTTCAGCCTGAAAATATATGGATAGGAGTGAAAGAAGTAGCTTGAATCATACTCTGTAATACTGGTTACAGCACCGAATAGTTGTAATGAATCAGGCAGCAGCGTAGAAAAAGGCTCAAGATCAATACCGTGGCTCTCTGACATAATGACCCTGCCGAAACTGTGGATCGATCCATACCATATCCCTCCTTCGGAATCACGGAACAGGGTATTGAAAAACTCATTATTGAAATTTCGTATCAACCACTCCTGTCCGTCAAAATACAACAGAGAGTTCGCTGATGTCGAGAGTATCAGTCCCAGCGTATCCTCCACGACACTGTAACTCATATTCGATGGTACAGAGAGATCGGCAAACTCATAATTCTGAATATAATAGGCCGATTCCTGAGAGAAGAGTGAACTGCCAGTGAAGAGAAGAGCAACTGTAAACCTGAGTATCCTATTCATTCTGGTCTCCTGTTTAACCTGTCAGGATTTTCAAAGTTAACCGGATATGTTTAAATCCGGCTATGTTTAAAAATGGTTTCCTGACAAGCTGCCTGAATCTGTGCGTTTCCTGACAAGCTGCCTGAATCTGTGCGTTTCCTGACAGCGGCTGCACTCTACAGGCAGATAAGGGCCGACAGGAGGCTGGTCCCGGAAATATTGCTTTGATAGAGCTGCTAGGCGGGGCTTACCTCCTTCCGGCAGGCAGCGAGACTTTTTCCCCTCCGGCTGTCAGAGAGGCTTTAGTCATAGAAAACCATTGCAGCGATTTGTGACAGGCACATTGCCCTGAGGCATATGGGGACGCCACAGAGAGTAGAGTGAGCTGGCTAAATAGCCGGAAATTAATTAGCTGCAGACGTTTACTGCTGCTCCTGCAGGGCCTTTAGTATTGATGTTGAAAAGTTATTGAGATCCTGCGGGTTT
>CAZHZC010000023.1:0-40918 GCA_964537135.1 uncultured Rikenella sp. | reverse complement strand
ACCTTTTTGGGGTAAAAAAAATTGGGGTCAAGAATTGTCAACTTTTTTTACCCGACTTAAGGCTACCCGACTGGCGGGGGCATTTCTTGAGGGTCTGGTGAAATTATTGAATTTGTGGGAGTTAGGTGGGTGTAAAAAGAAACTCCGACTGGTGGGTCGGAGTCCTTTGTGGAGCTGGCGGGGATCGAACCCGCGTCCAGTCAAGGCGACCATATGCTTTCTACATGCTTATCCTGTCTTGTGTGTCGGGAGTGACGAGGTGACAGACAACCCGGATCACTCCGTATCTCCTTTGATTTCACCATCAGGCCGGAGAGTCCGTCAGGCTATCCCTGAGTTGCGTGCGTCTCCTTATCGGGTTGGTACAGGGCCTCACCGCCCGGGAAACGTCTCGTCCCGGCACCTGGTGCCGGGATTAAGCCTTACTTATCTGATAAGGTCAGGCAACAAGAGCGTAGTTAGTTTCGCCAGTTGTTGTTTTGTGACACCAGTTATAGAGTAGCGTCACCACTCTCTGCATGCTTACATACCACCGCGGCATGCTGTCAAAACCAGGTCAGCCCCTAATGGTTGTATGAGTACAAAAATAGTAATTTAAATATCTGACATGAAATATCGTAGCAAAAATTGGGCCGATTTATTATCTTCACCCCAACATAAAAATCTGATACGATGAAAAAGCGACTGAAGGTAGGAATATTACGTGAGACAAAGATACCGCCAGACAGGAGGGTTCCTCTGATACCATCACAGGTGGCCGAGCTGAGAGACAGATATCCTGATGTGGAATTTGTGGTACAGCCTTCAGATATCAGATGCTTTACAGATGATGAGTACCGTTACCTCGAGATCCCTGTAGAGGAAGAGATCTCTGACTGTGATATCCTTTTGGGAGTTAAGGAGGTAGATATCAGAACCTTTATCCCCGGGAAGAGCTACCTCTTCTTTGCTCATGTAGCCAAGAAGCAGGATCACAACCTGGAGATGCTGCGTGAGATGCTGAGGCGCAAGGTGGAGCTGATCGATTATGAGTACCTCACCACTGACCAGGGTCAGCGGGTGGTGGCCTTTGGCCGCTGGGCAGGTATAGTGGGGGCATACAATGCGCTCAGGGCCAGGGGTATCAAGAGCAACCGGTTCAAGCTCAAGCCCGCCTATCAGTGTCATGACCTGAATGAGATGTGGGCAGGGCTGAGGCTTATTCAGCTTAAGCCCGGACTGAAGATACTGGTTACCGGCGAGGGGCGTGTAGCCTCCGGGGCCATGGAGACACTGGCCAACTGTACCAACCTGAAGCAGGTCTCACCGGCCGACTACCTGGAGAAGGAGTATGATGTGCCGGTAGTGTGCCAGATAGGGCCACAGCACTATGTTAAACACCATGACGGAAGAGCCTTTGACTTCAATGACTTTGTGAAGAACCCGCAGGATTACCGTTCTGACTTCCTTAAGTATACCAGGGTAACCGATGTGCTTATCACAGGCCATTTCTGGGATCCGAAGTCGCCGGTCTTCTTTACCAGGGAGGATATTGAGAGGCCTGACTTCAGGATATCGGTTATCGGAGATATCAGCTGTGACATAGGGGAGCCTATACCCACTACGCTGAGAGCCACCACGATAGCCGACCCATTCTACGGATATAACCGTACCAGGCATGTTGAGGAGAAGGCATTTACCAATCCTGACAACATCTCAGTTATGTCAATAGACAACCTGCCCGGTGAGCTGCCGCGTGACGCCTCGGGTGACTTTGGCAGACAACTGATTGATAATGTGTTTCATGATCTCTTTACCGGCACCGACTCGGCAATGATCAGACGTGCCACAATAATATCAGGCGGCCAGCTTGAGCCGCAGTACCGCTACCTCGAAGATTGGGTCAGGTCTGATGGTGAGATCCTATGATGCGGATTGTAATCTGCGGTCCGGCACACCCTTATCGTGGCGGGATAGCTGCCTACAATGAGAGGCTGGCACAACAGCTACTGAGTGAAGGTGATGCTGCAGCTATCTATACATTCAGGCTGCAGTACCCTTCAATATTCTTTCCCGGGAAGACACAGTATGATGAGGAGGGCTATGCACCGGAGGGGGTGAAGATAACCCGTGCCATCAACTCAATCAATCCGTTTAACTGGTTCACCATAGGGCTGCGGCTGCGACGTATCAGACCCGATATTGTTATCATGCGCTACTGGCTGCCCTTCCTGGCACCGGCACTGGGGTTTATTGCGCGGCTCGTACGCAGCAACCGTCATACACGTGTGATAACCATTTTTGACAATGTGGTGCCACATGAGAAGCGTTTCGGTGACAAGATGCTCACCAGCTTCTTTGTAAGGAGTATTGATGGTGCACTGGTGATGACCGGGGCCGTTGCAGATGACCTGAGAGAGTTTAGTTCTGATATGCCGTTGGTCATCTCTCCTCACCCACTCTTTGACAACTATAGTGTACCGGTCTCCAGGGCAGAGGCTATCGTACGGCTGAAGCTCTCACCGGCAGACCGCTATATGCTCTTCTTTGGCTTTATCAGGGAGTACAAGGGGCTTGACCTGCTCATCAGGGCCATGGCTGAGGAGTGTGTCAGGGAGGCAGGGGTGAAGCTGATCGTGGCGGGTGAGTTCTATGAGGATGAGAAGCCTTATTTCAACCTGATACGTCAGCTCGGCACAGGCGATAATATAACCTTCCATTCACACTTTATCAGTGATGAAGAGGTGAAGTACTACTTCTCGGCGGTATCACTGGTGGTACAGCCCTACCGCAGTGCCACACAGAGCGGGGTGACACAGGTGGCATACCACTTCAACAAGCCGATGGTGGTGACCAATGTGGGTGGGCTGGCAGAGATAGTGCCGGATGGGGTGTGCGGATACGTGGTAGAGCCTGACCCGACAGAGATCGCCGGGGCGATATGCGACTTCTTCAGCGGTGATGAGGAGAGGTTTGCTGAAGGGATAGAGAGGCAGAAGAAGGAGTACTCATGGGAACGGCTGACAGAGGCACTCCGTAGCCTGGCACGTGAGGTGCAGCGACACAAGACAGATGATTGATCTGCACCCGGAAGAGGGTATGAACAGTCACAATTCGGTTAACGGATACCGCCTCTTTGACCGAACCGCCTCTCTGATGGGACCGGCTCTCTGACGGGAAAAGCGGCTGTCGGTTAGCGGATACCGGATCTCAGAGATTGACCTTTTCCCTTATCAGATATCGGTTGCGGTCTGGTGCCCGTCGGTTGATCAGCTCAGCCAGAAAGCCTGTGAGAAAGAGGATTGATCCTATGATCATCACTGTCAGCGCGATGTAGAAGTAAGGACTGTCGGTTACCAGTGGTGCACGCAGGTGGTTATGGAGATAGATCAGTTTCCGTACACCGAGATAGGCAGCCATAATGAACCCTGCCATAAACATCAGGGTACCCAGGGTGCCAAAAAAATGCATGGGGCTCTTGCCGAACCGGGTTATAAAGCTGATAGTCAACAGGTCAAGGTAGCCCTTGAGAAACCTGTCAAACCCATACTTGGTAACCCCATACTTGCGTGCCTGATGCTGTACCACCTTCTCGCCTATCTTATGGAAGCCGGCCTCACGTGCCAGCAGCGGTATGTATCTGTGCATCTCACCATACACCTCAATACTCTTAACCACCTCCGCCTCATATGCCTTCAGTCCGCAGTTGAAGTCGTGCAGCCTGATGCCGGAAAATTTACGTGCAGTGAAGTTGTAAAGCTTTGAGGTTGTACGTTTGATAAAGGGGTCATACCTTCTCTTCTTCCATCCGGAGACAAGGTTATAGCCCTCTTCACGTATCATACGTATCAGTTCAGGTATCTCCTCGGGGCTGTCCTGCAGGTCGGCATCCATGGTTATCACCACCTCTCCGGAGGAGGTCTCAAAGCCGGTCTGTAGTGCCGCTGCCTTGCCATAGTTACGCCGGAAGCGTACACCCTTCACCTGGCTGCTCCCGGCCGAGAGGCGGCTTATCACCTCCCAGGTGGCATCACTGCTGCCATCATCAATGATTACTATCTCATAGCTGATTGATGAGCTGTCACACACCCTGCCTATCCATCTGGTCAGTTCAGGCAGTGATTCCGCTTCATTATAGGCGGGTACAACAACAGTAAGATCCATTCTGTCAGGCAACTTCTGTTTCCTCCTCATCAAGGAGAGGGTTACCCTTTTTCATGATAAAGAGTGAAACGATGAGCGATATAATAAATCCGGTAAGGAGGCTTCCGAAGATACTGCTCAGTGAGATGAACCAGGGCTTCAGCATCTTGGCCTGCATCGCCATCGATTGCTCAAGGGCTGCCTCAGGAATACCTTTCTCAGCCAGCTTGAGTTCAGTCACCTGAAGTGACTTGGCTATCAGGCCGGTATCAATGAATGCATAGAGTACATATGTGAAGATGGCAATGATGATGGCAGCATAGAGGCTTATCAGCACCCCGGCGCCCACTGAGCGGCCGTATGAGATATATCCCCTGTTGTAGTGATCGCGGTATGAACGGAGCAGATACCACAGCACAACCGCATTCACCAGAATGACAACCCATGATAGCCATGTCTCAAACATAAGGTCGGTCATATAGGTTATTACGGAGAGAACCACCATCACCAGACCCAGAATAATACCGTAGTTGAGAGTCTCTTTCCAGATTGATCTTTTGTCTTCCATTACAGACTGTTTTATGATTCAGTAAACAAATATACGTTATTTGATGAAAAAGCGGGAAAAAAGAATCAGGATTAACCATTTGGTGCCAGACGGAAAAGTTGTTATTTTTGTGCGGGGTAAGTCTCATACGACCAGCTCCCTTTGAACTCCCCCAGGGTCGGAAGGCAGCAAGGGTAGAAGGTTGTAGCGGTGCGATATGAGTAGCTTACCCCTTTTTATCTCATTATAGCGGAAGTTTCTATCTTTGCGCATCCATAGGCTTGTGACATGATTATCAAGATATATCCGGAGAATCCCAACCCTGATCATCTGCAAAAGATCTCATTCATACTTGAGCAGGGTGGTATTGTCATCTACCCCACTGACACCATTTACGCTATGGGGTGTGATATCAGGGCCACCCGTACCATTGAGAGAATTGCACGTTTCAAAGGTCTTAATCCGGGTAACCCTGATATGTCAATGATCTTTGAATCAATGAGTCAGCTCTCTGAGTATACTGTGATACGTGACAATAACCTCTTCCGGCTGCTGAAGCGTAACCTGCCGGGCCCCTTCACCTTCATAGTGCACGCCAACAACCAGATACCTGCCATGTTCAGGCACCGTAAGAAGACACTGGGTATACGTATACCTGACAACCCGATCACCATGGCCATTGTGCATGAGCTGGGGCGGCCACTGATGACCACCTCGATACATGATGATGATGAAATCATCGAATATATCACTGACCCGGAGCTTATTCATGAGAAGTATGATGATTTTGCCGACCTGGTGGTTGACGGCGGCTTTGGCAGCAATGAGCCATCAACGGTGGTTGACTGCACCGGTCCTGAGCCGGTCATACTGAGACAGGGCAAGGGAGAGCTCGATCTGTGACGCCCCTCTCTACTCCTTATTGACAGAATAACCTCTCTGCTTATTGTGTGGCGAGGTACTTCTCTACCCTGAAGTGGCGAGAATGATCTTTACTCCTTATGTCCCGAAAAACCTGTTGAGCTTATCGAATGCTGAGGAGAGTGCAAAGACCACCACCCGGTCATTGGCCTCTATCAGGGTGTCTCCGGTAGCTATAAAAGGTTTATAGTTGCGGATACCTCCTCCAACGATCGCATCCCTGGGAAAGTCGATCATCTTCAGCGGGGCGCCGGTGATCCTTGAGTTATCTGGCACATTATACTCAATCACCTCCGCCTCGGTACCTGTCATCATCTTTACCTGGGTAACATTGGGATTCATGGTGTGACGGAAGATACGGCTGGCAGTGGCTATCTTCTTGTTTATGATGGTGTCAATACCTGAGTTCTCTGCCAGGTTGATATACTCCATGTTCTCAACCTCGGCGATAGTCTTCATCACACCTGTCTTTTTGGCGAGCAGGCAGGAGAGTATATTTGTCTCAGAGTTGCCTGTTACCGCTACAAAGGCATCCATATGTTGCAGCCCCTCGCCGGTAAGCAGGTCACCGTCACGGCCGTCACCGTTGATCACCAGCGTATCTTCAAGTGTCTCAGCCAGCTCACGGCACCTCTCCATGTCGCGGTCTATCAGCTTGACCTGGCACTCATGCTGCAGCTTGAGGGCGATATGGCGTCCCACCCGGCTGCCACCCAGTATCATGATACTCTTGGCACGTATGTTACGCTTGCCTGAGAACTTCATGAGGTCAGCTATACCCTCACGGGTAGAGATGACAAAGACCAGGTCACCCTCAAGGAACTCCTCCCTGCCTCTCGGAATAATGGTCTCCTCATTGCGCTTGATAGCCACTGCGCGGTACCTGATTGAGCCGAGTGAGCTGGTCACCTCCTCAAGGGTACGGTTCAGTACCGGGGCACTCTTATCAAGCTTCTGGACATAGAGCGAGAGCAGACCGCCGGCAAAATCCATAAATTCGGTGGTACCTGTCTCACGCAGAAGGCTTATCACCTCCTTGGCGGCAATCAGCTCAGGGTAGATCAGGTGGTCAACTCCCAGCTCACGAAAAAACTCCTTGTTACTGCGCTCCAGATACTCCATACTGTCAATACGGGCTATCACCTTGCGTGCACCGAGCCGCCTGGCCACGATAGCAGCATTGATGTTGCTCTCCTCCTGACGGGTGATGGCTATGAACAGGTCACTGCTCCTGCTGAGAGTCTCCCTGAGCGTGTTGATAGAGGTTATTGGCGACTCATAGGTTAGTACATCCATCGTAGCCTCTATGTTGGCAAGGCGCTCCGGATTAGGGTCTATCACAATAATCTCATGATCAGCCTGTGAGAGCATCCTTGCAAGGTGTGTACCCACCTCTTCTGCGCCGGCAATTACTATTCTCATCTCATAACGGTCTTCTCATCCTATAGCAGAGAAGACCTCGACAAAGTTAAACAAAAGAGGGCTCATCCCGGTTCAATTTTCACCACCTTTAATCCACGCGTGGCAGCATGCCTCCTTATCTCAGTGGGAATAGCTGCCTTTACCGGCAGCTCTCCGTTCATCGTCGTCTCCCTCGTAGTTACTGGTACCAGAAGCACTCTGCCATACTGTCTCACTGTCACCACGCCCTCTCTGGTGTTGTAGCTGACCAGGCGGTTGTGTCCCTTCTCCTGCACCACCTTCAGGCTGTTACAGACTATCAGCAGCAGGATGGCGGTCAGCAGTGGTCTTATTGATCTGTTCCCGGCAGGGAGCAGGAGTGCCAGCAGCAGCGCCAGGGTGATGGTAAGTATCACGGTCTCTCCGGCAGAGAGGCCTATGTCTGTCAGTACGGCATGGCCGGCCGAGCTGATGGTGGTTGTGAAACGTAGTGTAAAGTGTGCCAGCCGGTTGATGAGCAGTGCTATCAGTGAGGCGACAGGCAGACAGGGGGAGAAGGCCAGCAACAGGAGAGCGAGCATCACCATAATAAAGGTGACAGGTATAACTACGATGTTGGCAGGAAGGAAGAGGAGCGGGAAGATGTTGAAGAGCCTGATGGTAAGAGCCATCGTGCCTGCCTGTGCCACCAGCGAGAGGGCAGCCACCTGCCACAGGTAGCTCACCACCGGCACCCTGACAGGCACCATACGGTGGAGCCGGTGGTAGAAGGTGAGGATAAAACCTACTGCGATATATGAGAGCTGAAACCCTGCCATAAAGATCACTGACGGCTTTAGCACGATGGTGATGAAGGCTGCTGCCAGGAGGTTGTTCATGCCGGTAGAGGGACGGTTGAGCAGGTAGCCAGCCTGCAGGAAGGTGAACATCAGGGTGGCTCTCATAACTGAGGGTGAGAGGCCTGTGATAAAGGCAAAACCCCAGAGAAACACTATGATGATGACAGCCTTCAGCGGCCGCAGCCTGCCCCGCAGAAAGAAGAGGAGCCACCCCAGTGCCATGCTTATCATACCCACATGTAGCCCTGATACAGCCATTATATGCATCAACCCTGACCGGCTGAAGGTTGTCAGCTGCTCTCTCTCAAGCAGCTCCTTGTCGCCTAGCGTCAGTGCAGTGATCAGCCCCAGGGCGTCACCCTCCAGGCCGGCTCTGCGGTAGAGACCGGTCACACCGTGGGCGGTGATAACAGCTCTCTCCCTCAGTGAAGGCCGTAGAGAACGGTTGTGTGAGACAATGTCACCCGCCCTGAAAAAGGCTATATACCTTATACCCTGGCGTTCCAGATGACGACTGTAGTTGAACTCGCACGGATTACCCTGGTTTTTACTCAGGAGTGGTCTCAGGTGCAGGGTGAGCATATCACCCGGCTGCCAGAGGGAAGGGATAGTATCACTCATGAACCAGAGAAGCAGCGACCCCCTGGGATGGGTAGTGGTGTCACTGTCAGCCACAGCCACTATGGATGCCCTGACAGAACAGCCACTGCCGGCTGCGGAAGGGTAGCCGGAGAGACGGACAGTGAAGAGCTGACGATGACCGGCCAGATCATCGGTAAGGGAGCGCTCAACGGTGTGCAGAAGGTAGCCGGTGGAGAGCAGGAAGGAGGCCAGCGCCACACCAAAGATAGGGTCGGGCCGCAGATGACTGGCCAGCAGACGATGTGACATAACCGTAAGGGCAGCAACAGCGGTGATGGCTACAAAAATAACAGCCTGAGGTAATAGGGCAGACAGAATCACCCCGGCAGCCAGAGGCAGGGTAAGCCTCAGGAATGGTAACTCCCTCAATCGCACGATAGAGCAGCTTTGGACAACTGCAAGTTATGAAAAGAATCGGTTTATGACAAGAGCAGGAGCGGCTGGCCTGAATGTGGCGCTTTTTGCCTGGCAGAGGCGCTTCCTGCCTTAATGCAGCGTTTTTCTCCTGTTACCTGCCGGGAAGAATGGTTCGGTAGGAGGCATCGAACCTCCCTCTGCTGATATCATTCAGCTTGCCGCGTAACAGGCGGCGGCGTAGCGGGCTGAGTCTGTCAGTGAAGAGGATACCGTCGAGGTGGTCATACTCATGAAGCAGCACCCTGGCCAGGTATCCGCTATATCTCTCATCATGGAAGTTCCATTGGGCATCATAATATTTAATACGTATCTCTGACTCACGGTCAACCTCTTCATGGAGGCCGGGCAGGCTGAGGCACCCCTCATTCATTACCACCTTGTCACCTTTCCGTTCAACCACCTGCGGATTGATAAACACCTTTTTAAACTCCTTCATCTCGGGATGCTCCTCCTCCAGCGGCTTGCCATCTACGATGAAGATCCGCAGTGACTTGCCTATCTGCGGGGCCGCCAGGCCCAGCCCGTCAGAGCTGTACATCGACTCGAACATATCCTCGATGAGGCGGTCAAGGTCGGGGAAATCGGGAGTGATCTCTTCTGCTACCTTCCGCAGTACCGGGTGTCCGTAAACATATATCGGGTATACCATATCTCTCTATCGGCTGTTATCTCTTGTTTCACCCTCCTTTAGCCATGACTGCAGTATGAGTGAGGCACTGATACGGTCAGTCAGCGCTTTGTCACGCCTTTTTTGCCTGCCGGCACCACCCTCTATCATTGCCCTCAGGGCTATCTGTGAGGTGAACCGCTCATCAGCCAGATGAAGAGGCACCTCAGGGAAGAGCTTCCTGAACCTGGCAATGAACGGGTCAATGTATCGTACACTCTCACTGGGCTGATTGTTCATGGTGACGGGGTATCCGATCACCACATCAGTGACATTCTGTTGTGGTATGTAGTCAATGAGGAAGGGTATCAGCTCACCGGTGGCGAGCGTGGTCAGCGGTGAGGCTATTATACGAAGCGGGTCAGTGACAGCCACGCCGCAGCGCCGTTTGCCGTAATCTATTGCCAGGGCTCTGCCCATCTCTCTGATAGGGTTGCTGATCTGGTACTGATCAGGGTGCAAAGTTACCCGATTTATTGTAAAAATGAAAGGAGGCTGCCCCGATTTGCTTTGAGGCAGCCTCCTTCAGATAGTTATAGTTCAGTACTCTTATTCTGACTTACTCTGATCATCTGTGACAAGAGAGTAGTCCATCTCAGCCATACGCTTGTAGGTACCATACCTCCATCTGGCATCCTCCTCAGCCCTTTTGAAGAGCACTTCAGCCTCTGCAGGGAAGTCTTTCAGCAGTGATGTATATCTCACCTCAGACCTCAGGAACTCCTGGAACTTATTCCAGTCGGGCTCCTTGGAGTCTAGCTGGAACGGATTTTTTCCTTCTGTCTCAAGACGAGGATCGTACCTGTAGAGGTTCCAGTATCCTGCCTTGACTGCATCACCACCCTGCTGCTGTGACTTGCCCATACCCTCACGCAGACCATGGTTTATACAGGGTGAGTAGGCGATGATGAGTGATGGACCGGGATAGGCCTCTGCCTCACGAATGGTCTTGAAGAACTGGTTATGGCTGGCGCCCATAGATACCTGTGCCACGTAGACATATCCGTAGGCCATAGCCATCTGTCCGAGATCCTTCTTGCGTACCTTCTTGCCTGAGGCGGCGAACTTGGCCACGGCACCGGCAGGGGTAGCCTTGGATGCCTGTCCGCCAGTGTTGGAATAGACCTCGGTGTCGAGTACCAGAACATTGATATCCTCACCTGAGGCAAGCACATGGTCAAGGCCTCCGTAGCCTATGTCATAGGCCCAGCCGTCACCACCAAACACCCAGTATGATTTCTTTACCAGGTATTTTTTTAGTCCCAGTATCTCCTTGCACACCGGCGCCTTATCTTTTTCGCACGCTGCAATGACCCTCTCAGAGATGGCCCTGTCGGCCCTTTTGTTATCCTTCTCTGCTATCCACTCGTTGAAGGCAGCCACCGTCTCGGGCTTGATAGCGCTTCCCAGGCTCTCTTTCATCAGCCTCTCGATACGCCCTCTGATACGGGTGGCACCAAGCATAAGTCCAAAGCCATACTCAGCATTGTCTTCAAAGAGTGAGTTGGCCCATGCCGGTCCGTGCCCCTCCTTGTTGGTGGTATAGGGCATTGAGGGTGCTGAGCCTCCATAGATCGATGAACATCCGGTAGCATTGGCTACTACCATACGGTCACCGAAGAGCTGTGTGATCACCTTGATATAGGGTGTCTCACCACAGCCGGCGCAGGCGCCGGAAAACTCAAACAGCGGCTGTGCAAACTGTGAGTTTTTAAAGTTGGCAAACTTGTTGGCGACGGTATCCCTGTAACCCACCTTCTCATGCATGTAAGTCCACCTGTCAGCCTCAGCAAGCTGTGTCTCAAGCGGCTTCATGATAAGTGATTTAACTTTTGAGGGGCACACGTCAGCGCAGTTGCCGCAGCCGGTACAGTCATAGACGCTGAGCTGTATCCTGAACTTGTACTCCTTGGTGTTACCGATACCCTGCTTGGCTATCGTGCCTGCCGGTGCTGCAGCCAGCTCCTCGTCAGTGAGGAGGAAGGGGCGTATGGCAGCGTGCGGACATACATATGAGCACTGGTTACACTGTATACATGAGTCGGACTGCCACTCAGGCACGTTTACTGCTATGCCGCGCTTCTCATAGGCGGCGGTGCCGGCAGGGAAGGTACCATCTTCACGCCCTACGAAAGTGCTGACCGGCAGGTCATCACCCCTCAGGCCATTGATAACATCAGCAATGTCACGTATAAATGCCGGCTTGCTCTTGTCAGGCCTGGCAGCAGTGACGGTGACCTTGGTCCACTCAGCAGGTATCTCTACCCTGGTAACATCACCGCCGCGGTCAATAGCGTCATTGTTCATCTTGACAACCTTCTCACCCCGGCGGCCATAGGCAGCCTGAACAGCATTCTTCATCTCAACAATGGCAAGCTCATAGGGTATCACCTCGGAGACCTTAAAGAAGGCACTCTGCATAATAGTGTTGGTACGGGTGCCGAGGCCTATCTCTTCAGCAATGTTTGTAGCATTGATGATATAGAAATTGATCTTATTCTCTGCCAGGTACTTTTTCATATGGTCAGGCAGCTTCTCCTTTGTCTCGTCAGCATCCCAAATAGAGTTAAGAAGGAAGGTTCCTCCCTTCTTCAGCCCCCTGAGCATGTCATACTTCTCAAGGTAGGCAGGTACGTGGCATGCCACCAGGTCAGGTGAGTTGACCAGGTAGGGTGAACGTATGGGGTGGTCACCAAAGCGAAGATGCGAGGTGGTGACACCGCCTGACTTCTTTGAGTCATAGGCGAAGTATGCCTGGCAATACTTGTCGGTAGTCTCACCTATAATCTTGATAGAGTTTTTGTTGGCACCTACCGTACCATCTGATCCTATACCATAGAACTTGGCTGAGTAGGTACCCTTATGGCTCACATTGACCTCTGGAAGGAGGGGTAATGACTTGAAGGTGACATCATCAACAATACCGACGGTGAACTGGTTCATCGGCTCCTTCCTGCTCATATTTTCAAATACCGAGATCATATGTGCCGGGGTGGTATCTTTTGAGCTTAGTCCGTAACGTCCGCCCACTATCAGCGGCTTCATCTCGTGGCCGTAGAACACATCTCTCACATCAAGGTAGAGAGGCTCGCCTGTGGCGCCCGGCTCCTTGGTACGGTCAAGAACAGTGATACGTTTGACACTCTTGGGAAGCACATTGAAGAGGTACTTGGCTGAGAAGGGTCTGTAGAGGTGTACCGAGATGAGACCCAGCTTCTCGCCTTTGGTCTCTGCCAGGTAGTCAATAACCTCCTTGATGGTCTCGGTGACCGATCCCATGGCAATGATAATATTCTCAGCATCGGGTGCGCCGTAGTAGGTGAAGGGCTTGTAGGTACGGCCGGTGAGAGCCGAGATCTTCTCCATATACTCATTGACAGTGTCATCCAGGTTGGTATAGAAGCGGTTGGCCGACTCCTTGGCCTGGAAGAATATGTCAGGATTTTGTGCAGTACCGCGGGTGACGGGGGTCTCAGGATTGAGAGCGCGCTCACGGAATGCCTGGAGGGCATCCATGTCAACCAGCTTTCTCATATCCTCAATATTGAGCTCCTCAACCTTCTGTATCTCATGTGATGAGCGGAAGCCGTCAAAGAAGTGCATGAAGGGTACCCTCGACTTGATGGCTGCCAGGTGTGCCACACCGGCCAGATCCATAATCTCCTGCACGGAGCCGGTGGCGAGAAGGCCAAACCCGGTCTGACGGGTAGCATAAATATCACTATGGTCACCAAAGATTGAGAGGGCATGGGCAGCTACTGAACGTGCGCTGACATGAAATACTGCCGGAAGCAGCTCACCTGCCATCTTATACATGTTGGGTATCATAAGCAGAAGACCCTGTGATGCTGTGTAGGTTGTTGTCAGAGCACCTGACTGCAGGGAGCCGTGAACAGCTCCGGCAGCACCGGCCTCACTCTGCAACTCTACCACCTTAACCTCTTCACCGAACATATTCTTAAGTCCGTGTGCCGCCCACTCATCGATATACTCAGCCATGGTGGAGGAGGGAGTAATTGGATAGATACAGGCTACCTCGCTGAACATGTAAGCAATGTGCGCTGCCGCCTGGTTACCGTCTAAAGTGATGAATTTTTTTGTTGCCATTTCTGATTATAAGTAATTGTTGATCTAATAACCTTTTTTCTGGTGAACTGCAAATATATTCTTTTTAATGAGATTCTCACTCGCTGTTCATCGATATGAGGAACTCCTCATTGGAGCGTGTCTGTGTGATACGGTCACGCAGGAATTCCATTGCCTCAACTGAGTTCATATCAGTGAGATAGTTCCTCAGGATCCATATCTTGTTGAGCATGTTCTTCTCCAGCAGGAGATCTTCACGCCTGGTGCTTGAAGCGGGTATATCTATGGATGGGAATATACGTCTGTTGGAGAGCTTGCGGTCAAGCTGCAGCTCCATGTTGCCGGTACCCTTGAACTCTTCAAAGATAACGTCATCCATCTTTGACCCGGTGTCAGTGAGTGCGGTGGCTATGATTGTCAGTGAGCCTCCGTTCTCAATGTTACGTGCTGCCCCGAAGAAGCGTTTGGGCTTGTGGAGGGCGTTGGAGTCAACCCCTCCTGAGAGCACCTTGCCGGAGGCGGGGGCGATAGTATTGAAGGCTCTCGCCAGACGGGTGATAGAGTCAAGCAGTATCACCACATCATGACCACACTCAACCAGCCGCTTGGCCTTCTCCTGCACTATGGTGGCTATACGCACGTGACGCTCTGCCGGCTCATCAAAGGTAGATGAGATCACCTCGGCATTGACGTTGCGGGCCATCTCGGTCACCTCCTCCGGACGCTCATCAATAAGCAGTATCATCAGGTACACCTCCGGATGGTGCCTGGCAATGGCATTGGCGATATCCTGCAGCAGGATGGTCTTGCCGGTCTTGGGCTGTGCCACTATCAGTCCGCGCTGACCCTTGCCTATAGGGCAGAACATGTCAACGATACGTACCGAGAGGTTACCTTCGCCCTGGCGGCAGAGGGTGAACTTCTCATTGGGGAAGAGGGGTGTCAGATAGTCAAACGGCACCCTGTCACGTATGTAGTCAGGTGAGCGGCCGTTGATCTCCTCAACCTTTATCAGCGGGAAGTACTTCTCCCCCTCACGGGGCGGACGGATAGTTCCCTTTATGGTGTCACCTGTCTTGAGCCCGAAGAGCTTGATCTGTGACTGTGAGACATATATATCATCGGGTGAACTGAGGTAGTTGTAGTCGGGTGACCGCAGGAAGCCATAGCCGTCAGGCATGATCTCCAGGACACCGGTGTTGGCCACTATACCTTCAAAGTCATAGAAACGCTCTCTCTTCTCCTCACGGTGGTGCTCATGCTGTTCAGGCTGTGCCTGGCTGTGGTCTCGTGTGCCGGCAGTGGTGGCTGCCGCTCCTGCGGGGGCTGCTGCTGACTCCCTGGTACCGTTGCTGCCCTCGGTGGTGCCGTAGCTCTGCTGCCCGGCCTCACTGTCGGCCACGGTGGCACCATGGGTCGCCGGCCGCTCGGCGCCCTGCCTCCCGTTGGTGCCCTTATGTCCCTGGTCACGGGCAGCCTGCCCCTTGGGTCCCTCCCCATGACGATGCTGCTGGCTGCGCTGGCGGTCGCCATCACTGCGCTGCTGACCCTGCTGGTCACCTCGCTGCGGGCGCTGACGCTTGTCATGTTGTGACTGCCACTGCTGCTTCTGCTGCTGCCCCTGTGGCTGCTCAGCCTCAGCCTGTTGTTGTGCCTGATGCTGAGGCTCCCTCGGGTGGCTCTGCTCTCTGGCCTGCTGGCTGCCCTCCTTGCGGGCTGACTCCCTGGTGCTCTCCTGGACAGGCTGTCCCTTCTCGTGCTGCTCGGCCTTCTCAGCAGCCGGCCTCCCCTTCTGGGGCTGCTGGCTCTTTGCCGGCGGCCTCGCCTTGGGTGATGCCTTCTCAGACGGTTTCTGTTTGGGTTGCTGGGCGGCACGCTCCTGCTTGCGCTCGGCAGGCTGGCTCTCACCTTTACCTGACTTACGGCTCTCAGTAGCATTAATAGCCTCCTGGTCAAGGATACGATAGATGAGATCCTGCTTCTTGAGGAGCTCTACCCTCTTAATTTTGAGCTGCTTAGCTATCTCCCGCAATTCGGGAACAAGCATCTCGCTTAGTTCAAGAATATCATGCATGTTTGTAGGATGTGTAGAAAAATTATTCGTTGATTGTTGGTGAAGAGAGGTATGAACCAACCCCTCTGACAGAGTAAATGACCTGAGTCATTAATCTGGTGCAAGTTTAAGCATTAAATAGGTAAAATACAAATTGTCAGCGTAAAAATTGTTCACTCGCCGGCTCCTGCCAGCCTCCTCTTTTTGAGTACCCGAAAGCACCGGGAGGTTACTTAAGTGAACGTAAATAATGGTTCTGTAATACATCAGGGCTATTGTTTTTTTAATAATGATTTAGTAAGATTGTAAGCTGTTTTGCCGTTAAACATATGCCGCCTGTCTAACTTACTGTCCATGCGTCAGTTGAAAATAACGAAGCAGGTCACAAACCGTGATACACCCTCTCTTGATAAGTACCTGCAGGAGATAGGTAAGGTTGACCTTATCTCACCTGAAGAGGAGGCGACACTGGCAAGGCGTATACGTGCCGGTGACCAGGAGGCGCTGTCAAGGCTGGTGAAGGCCAATCTGCGGTTTGTGGTCTCGGTGGCCAAACAGTATCAGAACCAGGGAATGACCCTGCCTGACCTGATCAATGAGGGTAACCTGGGGCTGATAAAGGCTGCCCAGAGGTTTGATGAGACACGGGGCTTTAAGTTTATCTCATATGCGGTATGGTGGATACGGCAGGCAATACTGCAGTCGCTGGCTGAGCAGTCCCGTATCGTCAGGCTGCCTGTCAATAAGATAGGTGCAATAAACCGTATCAATAAGGCCTACTCAAAGCTGGAGCAGGAGTTTGAGCGCGAACCCTCACTGCAGGAGATAGGTGAGCTGCTGGAGATAGCACCTGATGAGGTGAAGGAGGCGATACGTGCCAGCGGACGTACCCTCAGCATGGATGCACCTATCAGCACCGAGGAGGACAGCACCATGCATGATGTGATGCAGAGCGACGAGGCCCCCAGTCCTGACCGTAACCTTATCAATGAGTCACTCTCCTATGAGATAGAGAAGGCGCTGGGCACCCTCTCACCGCGTGAGGCACGCGTTCTGAAGCTCTACTTCGGCATAGGGATGAAGCACCCCTACACCCTTGAGGAGATAGGCGAGGAGCTGCAGCTCACACGCGAACGGGTGAGGCAGATCAAGGAGAAGGCCATTAAACGGATTCAATATACCACCCGCTGCCGTATTCTGAAAACATATCTCGGATGATGAGACGGCACAAACACCTCTGTTTATGAGTCACCTTATCGCACCATCACTGCTGGCTGCCGATTTTGCCAATCTGGCCTCCGAGGTTGAGATGCTCAATGAGAGTGTGGCAGACTGGATACATCTCGATATCATGGACGGTCTCTTTGTTCCAAACATATCATTTGGCTTTCCGGTGGTGGAGACGGTACGTGACCTGACAGAGAAGCCGCTTGATGTGCACCTGATGATCGTTGATCCTGACAGGTACCTGGAGCGGTTCAGGGATGCCGGGGCCACATACCTGACAGTGCACTATGAGGCGTGCCGACACCTGCACCGTACGGTGACCGAGATACGGAGGCTGGGGATGAAGGCCGGAGTGGTGCTCAACCCACACTCACCGGTGATGCTTCTGAAAGATATTCTGCCCTATATCGATATGGTACTGCTGATGACGGTCAACCCGGGCTATGGCGGTCAGGCATTTATTCCCGGAAGCATCAACAGGATAGGTGAGATGCGAAGCATGATTGATGAGGGTGGGTATGACGTGCTGCTGGAGGTAGACGGAGGGGTTGACATACACAATGCACCGGTGCTGGTACATGCCGGCGCTGACGTGCTGGTTGCCGGTAGCAGTGTCTTCTCATCGGCAGACCCGGCAAGAACCATCAGCAGGCTCAGGGAGCCGGCAAGGGATCGTTAGCTGTTGAGCTGGCCCTCAACCCATGAGAACATCATCATACGCTCTGAGGCATCAAACCAGTTTATTGAGTCATCCCTGTTCCACCATGTCAGCTGCTTGCGTGCATAACGGCGCGTATTGCGCTTGATCAGCGCTACCGCCTCCTCACGGCTGATCTCACCGTCAAGATATCTGAAGAGCTCACGGTAGCCGACAGCACTGAGTGCATTTTGGTTACGGTGTGGTGTGAGTGAAACAACCTCCTCCTCCAGACCGGAGAGAAGCATCATCTCCACCCGGTGGTCTATACGCCTGTAGAGCTCACCCCGTGAACGTGTCACACCCGCCTTGAGAATACGGAAGTCACGCTCGCGGCGCGGTGAGGTGAGGAAAGAGGAGTAGGGTCTGCCACTGCTCTCGGTGATCTCCAGGGCACGCAGCAGACGACGAGGGTTGTGCAGGTCAGCACGGCTGTAATAGGCGGGATCGAGAACCTTCAGGGCGAGCCGCAGGGCAGCGATACCCTCACTGCTGTAAAGATCAGCATACTTTTTACGTATGGCAGGGTCGGTGTCAGGAATATCATCCATACCGTGGCAGACAGCATCCATATAGAGCATTGAGCCACCGGTAAGGATAGCCACCGGCGAGCGTGCAAAGAGAGAGGGCAGCAGGGCCAGCACATCCCTCTCATAGAGACTGATACTGTAATAGTCGGTGACACTGAGAAAGCCTACAAAGTGGTGCCTGACGGCAGCCAGCTGACCAGCGCCAGGTGCGGCGGTACCTATCTGCATCTCACGGTAGAACTGTCGCGAGTCACATGAGATGATCTCACAGCCCAGCCGGCGGGCCAGCTCAATGGCAATCTCAGTTTTGCCCACCCCGGTAGGGCCGGGGAGGACGATAAGTACAGGCTTCATCTTGTAAGGCTTGAAGGGGAGGATTACTCCTCGTCCCCCACATCCAGACCGTTCAGGTCGTCATAATCTGACAGCTCATCATCAGCTGCCTCACCGAAGAAGATATCGTCATCAACAATATCATCATCATCAATATCGTCATCGTCATCATCATTGACGACGAGACTGTTGTATTTCTTGCGGGCCACCCCGCCAAATGCAACCTGCTTTGGGGGCAGTCCTTTGGAGATTACACAAATAGGATACTCTTTCTCCTCATCTTCCTCATACTCACCGGCATACTCAACAAAGAGCGCCCTGTCATTGAAGAAGTCAAAGACATAGAGGAGCTTCTGGTTCTTGCGGAAAATTATATCATCAAACAGAGCATCATCCATGGTTGATGAGCCGGTTCCCATATCAAACAGGGTGAACTCCTCCTCCTTCTCCCAATTATCGGTAGCCAGAAAGAATGAAGCCATCTGCGACCGGTCAAACTCCAGTTCCTCCTGAAGAGTGTTATGAAAATCGAGCAGAGTCTGACTGTCAAGGAATTCAAACTCTCTTACAAATGTCTCATCCTCATCGGATAACACCACGAATCTGTATACCATAATATCCGCTTTTGAATCAGCGCAATTTAGTGTTTTTTATATATAGAACTACCCTGCGCTATTTTTTTTTAAGAGGAAACTGATGGTGTCCCGGTTGTCTGCATAATCCCATAGCTCAGGCCTTTGCGTAGTACCAAACGGCAGGTGTCCGGCTCCTGCCACACATTGCAGCAGCTCACCCTCCAGCTCCTCCCGTCCGGGCTGCTGCTCACCGGGCCGGTAATATTGGCAGCTGACTACCGACATTGGCGGGGTGAGGGATGATGACTCCTTCAGCAGCACATAGTCACCGTCAATGAACCTCTCACTGTTAACGATCATCACCGCCTTTTGGTGTGTGTAGTTAATATCATATTTATAATGTGTGCGCAGGGTGCTGTAGCGGTGCCAGCGGGGCAACAGGGAGGCAGGATCATAACCCTCAGGGAGGTAAAGCTTTGAGACATTACGGCAGCCCAGTCCGAAGTATGAGAAGATATCATCTCCCAGCAGGGTGAGCTGATGATCACTCTCACTGCCGTCAATTATTGCTATGCTGTTGCGGTTCCGGCGTATGATCGATGGCACATGCCGAAAGTAGTATTCAAAATATCTCGAGGTGTTGTTGCTGCCGGTGGCTATCACCATATCAAAGCCGCTGAGCCTGCCGGTGGTAAGGGTGATCATACCCTTGTAACGGGGTTCAATGGTGGTGAGCAGTGCTGCCACACCACGCATCAGCAGCTCATCTTTTGTGCTTAGCCGTGCCAGCAGCCGGTGGCCGGTGATGAGTACGCAGAGCATATCATGGAACCCCACCAGCGGTATGTTGCCTGCCATCACCACCCCGACGGTGGCCGGACTCACTGTTCTTCCCTGATCAGGGTAGAGGGCCAGCCACTGCCTCAGCCTCTCGCCGGTGAGCATGCCCCCCATGGCAGAGAGGGAGAGCCTCACATTGTCAGGCGTAAACCAGGGGTTGCTCTGCCACAGGGTCTCTGCCAGGTGTGTGAGAGCCGATGCCTGACCGCTGCTGCTGCCGGCAGCAGCCTCACACATCACTTCACCCAGAGCTGCGAAGGCAGCAATGGCCTCTTCATTACTTATAACCTCACTTTTCACAGCTCAAAGTTAAATAATGAAACCGGTTTTTTTAATGAGGGCGGCAAAAGGTGTGATGAGTGAGAGGTGGTCAGGGTGGGAGGAGAGGGGCACCTCTTCTCTCCGGGAGGGTGACAGGAATCATTTTTGAAAGATGTAAAACTATAAACTGAGAAAAACCGTATCTTAGTTCCTTGTTTGAATCGGGAAGAACTGTGAAAGGACTGACACTCTTCTGGGAAAATATCAGGGTAGCCTTTATGGCTATCAGGTCAAACCGTGTCAGGGCGGTGCTGACAATGGCTATCATAGCATTTGGAATCATGGCCCTGGTGGGGATACTGACAGCTATCGACAGCCTCAAGGGAACCCTCACCGAGCAGTTCACCATGATGGGTGCCAACTCATTCACAATAACCTCACGCTCAATGAGCATAACGGTGGGTGACAAGCGTGTCAGAACCAGAAACCACTCACATATCACCTACCGTGAGGCGATGGAGTTCAAGAGACGGTTCAGTGAGGCGGCATGGGTGTCAGTCTCGGTATCTGCCTCAGGAATGGCTGAGTACCGCCATAGCAACAACAAGACAAATCCCAACATCTCGGTGGTGGGTACCGATGATGATTATCTTACCGTTGCCGGTTATGAACTGGAGTCGGGACGTAACTTCTCTCCCGATGACCTGCTCGGTAGCAGGCATGTGGTGATTATCGGTCATGATATTGTCAGGTTCCTTTTCCCCGACAGTGACCCTGTTGGCAGTGAGATAAGCCTGCCAGGGTTGAGACTAACAGTAATAGGGGTTATAAAGAGTATGGGATCGAGCATCACAGGCAGCGACCAGATGACTCTGATACCTGTCACCACTGCCAGACAATATTTTTCCAGACCCAACATGACATATAACATAGGGGTGATGCCGCGGGTGCCGGTTAACCTGGATGTGCTGGCCAGTGAGGCGGAGGGACTCTTCAGGATAGTGCGTAACCTGGATGCGCGTGATACCTCTGACTTCAATGTGCAAAAGAGTGATACCATCATTGAACTGCTGATGGAGAATATTAGCTATATCTCACTGGCAGCAGCCATTATCGGCCTCATCACACTGTTCGGTGCTGCGGTCGGACTGATGAATATCATGCTGGTATCGGTCACTGAACGTACCACCGAGATAGGGGTACGTAAAGCACTGGGGGCGCGTAGCTCAACCATCAGGCAGCAGTTTCTCTATGAATCGGTGATCATTGGTCAGCTGGGGGGCATCATGGGTATCATATCAGGTATCCTGATGGGAAACCTGGTATCGTTTGGCATGGGGTCAAGCTTTACCGTACCCTGGGTATGGGTGACAGGTGGGGTACTCGCATGCTTAATAGTGGGTGTGGTGTCAGGATACTTCCCGGCAGTGAAGGCCTCGGCGGTTGACCCGATTGAGGCATTACGCTATGAATAGTAGTTTTCTGCATATGTGGCTGTTTATTTTGAGGAAGGAGGAGAGATGAACATTGAGATTATTCAGTCTGGTACAGGAAATATACCAAAGATAACTTATGATCATGAAGAGGGGGTTCTCTCACTTACCGGTCGCTCTATCTCTGAGAGGCCGGATCTGATATACACCCCGCTGGAGGAGTGGATAAGAGCACACTTCAACAGGTTTACCAGCCTGAGGATCGTAATCTTTCTTGAATATATAAACAGCGGATCATCGAAGGCCCTGCGTGATATTCTGCGACTGCTGGGAACCTACCACCCGCCTGAATACAGGATACGTATCACCTGGCTCTACGAAGAGGATGATGAGGCAATGCATGAGCTGGGTGAACACTACCGTGAGGCAGCCGGAGTCAACATGGAGGTGCAGATGGTGCTGTGATACTACAGCCTGTTGCTGACTGTTACAGCATACGACCCATCATTTCGATCAGGTCAACACACCTTGCTGAATAGCCCCACTCATTGTCATACCATGAAAGTATCTTGATCATATTTCCGTTGACCATGGTACTCTGTGCATCGAAGATTGATGATGCGGGGTTATGTATAATATCCACTGAGACGATCTCATCCTCAGTATATTCCAGTATACCCTTCATGGCTCCTTCGGCAGCCTCTTTCATGGCTGCATTGATCTGCTCTTTTGTGGCGGGGCGCTCCAGTGTGGCTACCAGGTCAACAAGTGATCCGGTGGCAGTAGGAACCCTCACTGAGATACCGTCAAGCCTCCCCTGCAGCTCAGGAATAATCTTTCCTACCGATTTGGCTGCCCCGGTGGTGGTGGGTATCTGGGAGAGAGCTGCCGACCTCGCCCTGCGGAGATCCTTATGAGGCAGGTCAAGGATACGCTGGTCATTGGTGTATGAGTGAATGGTGGTCATGTATCCCTTCTCCAGACCGAACTTCTCATGAAGTACCTTCACTATGGGTGCCAGACAGTTGGTGGTGCATGAGGCGTTGGAGATACAGGTATGCTCTGGCTTGATAATATCATCATTGACACCCAGTACCACCATGGCATCAATATTGTCTTTCGCGGGAACGGTGAGAAGCACCTTCTTTGCACCATTCTTCAGGTGATCACCATACCCCCCCTTGGCGCTCTCCCTGGAGGTGAAGATACCGGTTGACTCAACCACAATGTCAGGCTTCTTTGCCCACGGGATGAGGGCAGGGTTCTTCTCGGCATGAACCCGCACCCTGGTACCCCTGACAATAATGTTCTCCTCATCATGTGTTACACCGGGAAACTGACCCTGTGTAGAGTCATACTTAAGCAGATGGGCAAGTGTGCGGGTATCAGTGAGGTCATTAATCCCGACAATCTCAATGTCAGGCCTCTCAAATGCAATTTTAAAGACGTTACGACCAATCCTTCCAAAGCCATTGATCGCTATTTTTATTTTTGCCATAATATATAGTATTTTAGATGTTTGCCAATACAGGCATCAAAAGTACAAAATAAACAAAGAGAGCCCAAGGATGGTTCAGATTATTCTTCGGTATGTCTCCTGAAGCGGTCGAAGAGGCCGCTGCGCCGGGTTATGGGATCAAGGATAACACCGAGCCGGTAGCTGACAAACATTGCAGGGAAAAACTGTTTGTTGGTCTCACCCGCCATGATGGGAATGGCTTGTGTGAAGGCATGCAGTGAGAGACCAGCCTCTATGGTATGGGTAAGACGGTCATTCTTGCTGTACTCAAAACTGAAACCGCCACGGCCATAGAGCCCCGGGAAGAGCTTTATCTCATCAAAACCCCTGAAGAAGGAGGCCTTGCTGAGAATATCGAGAGCCTGGTGATTGGTCGGATCGAACTTTTGTTCATCAACGGTATAGAAATTATCATTCAGTATGACAATTATCTTGTAATAGATAGGCTTGGCAAACAACAGTGTGGCACCACCCCCGGCAAACCAGCTTACTGAGACACCTCCCAGGTCATGCTTTTCAAATATTTCGCGCATTATTCCGGCGCCGGCGCCAACAGACCATGTAGAGTTCATCTTGCCAAAGACAAATGAGCCTGTATTCTGAAAGTAGTAGTTGGTGAGCCTGATCTCCTTGGGATGCCGGTACCCCTCCAGTGAACCCTCAATAAACCAGCGCTGGCCCGGACCTGTCTGGCGGAGGTCACGGTAGATGACTGACCAGCCATCAGTGTTGAGACCCCCTCCCAGAGACCTCTCATTACGCCAGAAGAGTCTGGACTGAGGGTCCAAATCACCCTGGGCCGATAGTGGAGCACAGAGAAGGATGAGCAGAATAACGTGCCAAAATCTTTTTATCATTCGCGAACAGATGTTAAGACTGGCAGCGACAGAGATGCAATGATCAGCCTGCCTGCTCTGTCGATGCTGCATCGGCAGAGCTGTATGCCGGGCATACCTGACGGTTGCATGAGCTGAAAGCCAGCACGGCAAGAAATACCACAACAATAATTAGACCTGTTTTCTTCATAATAACTGCCTTTTAGTCTGAGACAAAAGTAACTTTATTTTTTTAAACAACTTTTGTGCCGTATTATTATTCCAATGCCTATATTTTAAACCAATAACTTTGCCAATTGTTATCTGATAAATTGTAAATCATGAGTTACCGGAGATTTGCCTTAGCGGGCCCTCTCTTACTGATAATTGTCTTATTCATGGAAAAAGAAGGAACTGCACAACGGGGAGCTGCCTATAATGAGCTTACCCCCTCAGAGAAGAGTATTATTATCAACAAGGGTACTGAACGCCCTTTTACAGGACTGTATGACAAGCATGATGCGCCCGGCACCTATCTCTGCCGTCAGTGTGGCAGTGCACTCTATCACTCCGATGCCAAATTCGATGCCCGTTGCGGCTGGCCGAGCTTCGACGAAGAGATAGAGGGCGCTGTGAGCAGGCAGAGGGATGCTGATGGCCGACGTACCGAGATAGTGTGTGCCTCATGTGGCGGTCACCTGGGTCATGTGTTCACGGGTGAGAGGTTTACCTCAAAGGATACACGTCACTGCGTGAACTCCGCCTCACTCGACTTCATACCTGAGAAGCTGCCTGCCGGACGCTATGGCACAGCGCTCTTTGCCGGCGGATGCTTCTGGGGCGTGGAGTACTTCCTGCAGAAAGAGCCGGGAGTGGTGGCGGTGGTGTCAGGATATAGCGGCGGTAAAGTGAAGAACCCCTCCTACAGGGAGGTCTCTGCCGGAACAACGGGACACGCTGAGACGGTGAAGGTGATATGGGATATCAGCAAGACATCCTATGAGAAACTGCTCAAACTGTTCCTTGAGATACATGACCCTACCCAGGTGGGCAGACAGGGACCTGACATAGGTGACCAGTACCGCTCAGAAATATTCTTTATGAATGATGAACAGCGGCAGACAGCTGAGAAATGGCTCGGGGTGCTGCGTGACAAGGGACTGAAGGTGGCTACCCACGTTACCGGGGCAACAGAGTTCTATCCGGCGGAAGAGTACCATCAGGATTACTACTTCCGCAATGGCAAGGTGCCCTACTGCCATGGCTACACCCAGCGGTTCTGACCGGTTGCCCCCCTCTGCCAGCCGGTATCGGCTCTTATATAAAAGGGAAGAATATCATCTTTTTTCCCACTGTGAAATGGTTATTTTGTCACTTACAAAATCTTTACTGCAATGAACAGCACCTATTTCACACGGAGGAGCATCAGGAAATACTCATCAAAGGAGGTGGATGAGGCGCTTCTTGAACGCCTCCTGGCAGCAGGCATGAGGAGCTCAACCACCGGCAATATGCAGGTCTACAGTATAGTGGTGACCCGCGATCAGGAGATGAAGAGGCGGCTGGCACCGACACACTTCAATCAGCCGATGGTGACTGAGGCGCCGGTGCTGCTCACCTTCTGTGCCGACTTCAACAGGTTTAACAAGTGGTGCCGGCAGCGTGATGCCGTGCCGGGGTATGACAACTTCCTCTCCTTTATGACGGCAGCCATCGATGCGCTGCTGGTGGCACAGACAGTGTGCAACGCTGCCGAAGAGGAGGGACTGGGTATATGTTACCTGGGGACAGTGACCTACAATGCCGGTGAGATAATAGATATACTGCAGCTGCCGGCCGGTGTGGTGCCTGTAGCTGCCATCACCCTGGGATGGCCGGATGAGATACCTGAACAGACTGACAGGCTGCCGGCAGCGGCGGTGGTGCACCATGAGACCTACAGTGACTTTACTCCGGCAATGATCGATGAGCTCTACCGCGTGAAGGAGGCGCGTGACGACTCGAGGCAGTTCATCGCAGAGAATAAGAAGGAGACACTGGCACAGGTCTTTACTGATGTACGTTACACCAGGGCTGATAATGAACTCTTCTCAGAAAAATACCTCGAGGTGATACGGCGGCAGGGGTTCCTCCGGTCATGACTCATTATGATCAGTTGACAAAGGTCACTTGCCGCCCCTGGGTTATTCATAACCCGTTGGTTACTCATAACCCTTTGATTACTCTAAACCCTTAGGTTATTCACCACCCTCATTATCCCCAAACCGTATACCCTGCTCAGCAGCTATGGCTCTCAGGTCATCAGCCACCGCCTCCACGATGGTTATCCCTGACTTCAGGTTGCGCTCTTCGGCCTCCCGCTCAGGGTCACCCGGTATCAGTACCCTCTCATACCCCTTTGCCGGTGTGGCCCCGCGGAATGTTCTGATCCACAGGTCCATTGAGCTTTTAAACTCCTCCGCCGGCCGGAAGGCATCAATACGCATGGCGCCGAAGAAGTGACCTGTACCCTTGCCGGGCTGGTTCTCAGGCACAGGCAGGTAGGCCACCCCCGGCGGTACAAAAGGACCGAAGTTGGCGCCGCTGAATAGTGAGCTGAAGATATCCACCACCGCTGACATACAGTACCCTTTATGGCTCCCGTGCAGCAGGTCACCACCCAGGGTCACCATGCCACCGCCGCGCCTCAGTATGGCAGGGTCATCGGAGGGGTTGCCGTCAGCATCCTGAACAAAGCCCTGTGACACCTTCTCACCTCTCTTCTCGGCTACAGCCAGCTTGCCGCGTGCTATGGGTGTGGTGGCAAAGTCAGCAACGAAGGGTGGCTCATCATTAGCCGGTATGGCTACTGCCAGCGGATTGGTACCCAGGTAGCGGCTGACCGATTGTGCCGGGACGACCAGGGCATTGGCGTTGGTGACAGCCATACCCACCATGTCATGCTTCAGAGCCATCATCGCATAGTAACCTGCGATACCAAAGTGGTTTGAGTTACGTACTGCCACCCAGCCGGTACCGCTGGCAGAGGCCTTCTCTATGGCCAGCTGCATGGCCCTGGTGGCGGCGACAGTGCCAAAGCAGCGGTCACCGTCAATGACGGCGGTGGAGGGTGTCTGGTGAACAACCTTTATCTCAGGGGTGACATTGACTCGTCCGCTTTTCCACAGCTCATAATATTCACGTATCCTGATCATGCCGTGTGAGGCGTGGCCCCGCAGCTCGGCAGCCGTGAGCACCGAGGCAACGGTCTCGGCATCATCACGGCTGCAGCCTATGCGCATGAAGAGGGTAGAGGTGAACTGATGGAGGTATCTGTGATCGTACATTCTCTTCTCCTTCTCTCGGTTCAGCTATAAGGTCTATTTACGTACCCTGATGGGGTATGGCGGTCGTGCCGGCTCATCGGGCGGGTTCCTCTCCAGCTCCCGGAGAGCCACCTCAATGGCTTTCTCCAGCTGCGGGTCCCTGCCGCTGATCACCTCTGCCGGCCACTGCTCCACCTCTATGTCTGGTGGCACACCCACATTCTCCACAATAAAGCCCTCTTCGGTCCAGATAGCCAGGTTGGGTGCCGTTACCGAGCCGCCGTCCATCAGCTCGGGGAAGCCCAGTGTACCCACCAGTCCGCCCCAGGTACGCTTGCCTATCAGTGTTCCCACCCCGAACTTACGGAACATCCACGGCAGCATATCACCGCCTGACCCTGCAGTCTCATCGATGATCATCACCTTGGGTCCCTGTATCGAGGCGTTGGGCATCTTGAGGTCATTGCCATAACGCATGTTCCAGTATGACTGTACCGGCCTCTGCAGCAGATCAATATAGTAGTCGGCTATCAGCCCGCCGCCGTTAAAGCGCTCATCAACGATGATAGCCTGACGGTTTGACTGCGGGAAGAAGTACCTCTTGAAATATTCATGTCCGGCATTGGAGGTGTTGGGTACATAGACATATGCTACCCTGCCGCCGGTGGCTTCAGTCACCCTCTTAAGGTTACCCTCCACCCAGTCGCGGTTCCTGAGGCTGTTCTCATTGGCTACCGGAACCACCCTGACCAGTCGTGACCCGTTGTAGTCGGGACGCTTGCCTATGGTCAGCTCCACAATTTTGCCGTCACTGTTTTCCAGGAGGCTGTGGATATTTATGTCGGCAGTGAGGTCGTGACCATCTATTGCCAGGATATAGTCGCCCTCATCAATATTGAGTCCGGGCTCGGTAAGCGGCGACCGCAGGTCAGGGTTCCAGTTGAGCCCGCCGTAGATCTTGCTGAGGCGGTAGCGGTTGTTTGCTATCTCAAAATCAGCACCAAGCAGTCCGCCGCCTACCCGTGCCGGAACGTTCATACGTTCACCGCCACCCACGCGGTGGTGCCCTACTGCCAGCTCACTGCACATCCACTGTATAAGCCGGTTGAGGTCATCACGGCTGGTGAGGTCATCGAGCAGGGGCTCATACTTCTTCTTCATGGCTGCCCAGTCGGCTCCATGCATGCCCGGGTCATAGAAGTAGTCTCTGTTGAGGCGCCACGCCTCATCAAATATCTGTCTCCACTCGGCTGCAGGATCAATCCTGACCGTTACGGCTGCCAGGTCGAGTGTCCCCTTTCCGGCTGCCGGCCTGGTGCCTGCAGCTGTTATGCCGTAGCTCATGCCTGCATTGTAGAGCATCTTTTTGCCGTCTGCCGAGAGGATATAGCTGTTGAGCTCCATCACCTCACTCTCCTTTTTCTCGCTGAATGAGTATTTATAGAGCTTGCCTCCTCTCATGCGGCCTTCGGTTCCTGCCACGTAGAGGAGGTCACCGCCTGCCGTGACCCCCAGGCCGGAGTAGCTGCCGGGCCTGAGCGGGAAGCTCAGTATCCTCTCCTGCAGCCCGTCGGTATCTATGGTGAGGGGCTTCTTCCCGGTGTCACCCTGTGTGGCGGCCTGCCGCCCCTTCCTGCTGCCTTTATCATCCTGCTGTGATGCTGTGGCTCCCGTCAGGGTGTCGCCCTTCTCCTCATCGCTCTCCCTGGCGAAGGGTGAGCTGAGCTCTTTCTTCAGGGTGACCAGGTAGATTGAGCTGGTCATCCTCATATCCTGGTTGGAGAGATCAAACCAGTTGATCACCGGTCCGGCATTGGTTGATGCCAGGAAGTAGATATGTCTGCCTTCAGGGTCAAATATGGGTTCTGAGGCGTCACTCAGTCCGTCGGTAACCGGGAATGACCTGTTCTGTTCAACCGAATAGAGTCTGACCACCTTGAAGAAGGTCTGCTGCATGGCGGTGTAGACTATCCATTTTGAGTCTGGTGACCACCCCCCGAAGAGATCCCTGAATGCGCCTACGTAGTTAACGGCATCAGTATCAACGGTTCGTACTGTTCCGCTGGCTACGTTGAGCAGGAAGAGGTTTCTGCCGTTATCCACAAAGGCTATCATGGTGCCGTCGGGTGACCAGTGGGGGTAGGCGTAGAACCCGGTACCGGGAAGCTGGTAGTCGCGGCTCTCACCCTTGCCGTCCTGTGAGGTGATACGCAGCAGATACTCACCTGACTCATCGGTGAAGAAGGCGATACGGCTGCCGTCAGGTGACCATGCCGGATACCTGTCATGGGCTCCCGGTGACTGGGTGATATTTCTCGGGTCACCCTTCTCAGCCGGAAGGGTCACTATCTCACCCCGATAGCCAAAGAGTGCCCTGGCGCCCGTGGGTGAGATGGCGGCGCTGCGAACGTACCGGGCACCACTGACATACCTTGGCCTCAGCTCTGGCAGGTCAGCTGCTATACCTATCTGCAGACGGCTGCTCTTGCCGCTGGCAGCCTCATAGCGGTGCAGATAGCCCGCCTGCTCAAAGAGGATGGTTCCTGCAGTGAAGGAGGCGTCGAGCACCGGGAAGTCATCAAAGTGTGTCAGCTGCACGACAGAGCCATCGCCGGTGTGGTATGCGTAGAGGTTGAATTCACCGTTGCGGTCACTCAGGAAGTAGACCTTGTCACCGTCCCACATGGGCCGCGCATCATTACACCCGCCCTCAGGCTGCGGTATCACCTTCACCGAGTGGTCACCAAAGGTGTAGAGCCAGATACGGCTGATACGGCCGCCACGGTAGTTTTTCCACTGCTGGTAGGCCGGGGGGATGGGTGTATAGGCCATCCTTGTGCCGTCAGGTGACCAGGAGGCTGTCCATGCATTGGGTATATCAAGCTTCTCAGGGAAGCCGCCACCGGTACTTACCGTGTAGAGCTGATAGTAGCGGGTGGTGAAGACTGACCGCTGTGAGGCGAAGAGCACACGGCTGCCGTCGGGCGTGAACCCGCGGGCAAGATCTTCACCGGGGTGCCAGGTGAGCCGCACCGGTACACCTCCGCGTGAGGGTATGACAAAGACATCGGTGTTGCCGTCATACTGTGCACTGAAAGCGATCAGGGAGCCGTCAGGCGAATAGTAGGGGTCTGACTTGACCCCCAGGCCTGAGGTGAGCCTGCGCGGAGCGGCACCATCGGTGCCGGCAACCCAGAGGTCTCCCGCATAGACAAAGGCTATCTGGCCGGCACTGATGGCAGGCTGTGACAGCATACGGGTATCGGTGGTGTTGATACCTGTGAGATCAGTGGCTGCCACAAACAGAAGGGCAGCCAGAATAATGGTAAATAATGGTCTGTGGTACATATTGTTACTGTTTTACGAGTTTTACCGTTGCGCTTGCCTGTGCGGTGGGCATGATGACCAGGTCATTGATACAGACATGTTGAGGCAGTCCGGCACAGTAGTGTATCACCTCTGCCACATCCTTGCCTGTGAGCGGCTCCAGTCCGCTGTAAACTGCTTTTGCCCTCTCGCTGTCACCCTTGAAGCGGACCAGTGAGAATTCGGTCTCAACCAGTCCGGGTGCAATATTGGTTACCTTGATACCGTGTCTCAGCAGGTCTATGCGCATAGCTCTTGAGAGGGCATCCACGGCATGCTTGGTGGCACAGTAGACCGATCCCTTCTCATACACCTCCTTGCCCGCTATCGACCCTACGTTGAAGATATGCCCTGACCCTCTCTCCACCATCATAGGTGAAATGATGCGGGTGACCCAGAGCAGCCCCTTGATATTGGTATCTATCATACGCTCCCAGTCGTCGGTATCACCCTGGTCAATATGGTCGAGCCCGACAGCCAGTCCTGCATTGTTTATCAGGATGTCAACCTGTTGCCACCCGTCGGGAAGGGTGCCGAGGTTCTCTCTGACAGCATCGAGGTCACGCACATCAAAGCAGAGCTCAAGTATCTCAGCCTTGTATCTCTTCTTAAGGCTACCGGCCACTTCCGCCAGCCTGTCACGCCTCCTGCCGGTGATGATAAGCCTGTCTGAGGAGGCAGCAAATGATTCCGCCACAGCTTCACCAATACCGGCTGTGGCACCGGTTATAAGTACTGTTCTTTTCATACTCTTTAAGGATTTCGAAAGAGTAAATGTAATAATATATGGGGTATCTTTGACGCCCGGAGGTGAAATGAGAGCAGGAAAAAATGTTGCCGATGGAGGCGGGAAAGCCGGGGTGGAGGGTATGTTCGACTCTATTGCAGGGCGTTATGATCTTCTGAACCGGCTGTTGTCATTCGGCGTTGACCGTTACTGGCGCAGGCATGCCGTACGGCAGGCCGGCCGGTATGTGAGGCCTGCGGAGGTGCTTGACGTGGCTACCGGCACCGGCGACCTGGCCCTTGAGGTGATGCGCCTGGGGCCGGTGAGGGTGACAGGCATTGATATCAGTGACCAGATGCTGGAGGAGGGACGCCGCAAGGTGGAGCGAAGAGGGTACCGTGAGATGATATCACTCAGCAGAGGTGATGCACTGGCTACCGGCTTTGCTGACAGCTCATTTGACCTGGTGATGTCAGCCTTCGGGGTGCGCAATTTTCCCGATACACTGGCCGGGCTGACCGAGATGTGCAGGGTAGCCAGGCCGGGTGGCGTGGTGATGGTTCTTGAGTTCTCACGACCGCGCCGGTTTCCCTTCAGTCAGATATACAGACTCTACTTCACGCGGCTGCTGCCACTGATCGGCCGCAGGGTCTCAGGCGACCCAGATGCATACAGCTACCTGCCTGAAACGGTGATGCAGTTTCCGGACGATGAAAAATTTATGGCACTGATGAGTGCTGCGGGGCTCACCGGCATAAGGGAGAAGAGGCTCACCGGGGGTATAGCAACCATCTATACCGGCATCAAAGAAGAGAGACTTCCGGCACAATAAAAACGTCATCCTGCGTTATCTATAGCAGTACCATCCGGAAGAGTGTACAAAAGAACTGCCATAACCATACTCCTCCTTCTGTTCAGCCTGGTATTGTCTGCCCAGAAGGCAAAGCCGAAGAATGATTCCAACTATGATGACCGGATTCTTCACTTCGGATTCAGTATGGGTATAAATGGCATGGACTATATTTTGAAGGATCGGTTTCCCGACTCAATAAATGCTGCGGTGGTGGCAGTCAGACCCGGCATCAATATCCAGATCGTTACTGACTACCGGCCAGCCACATATATCGATATCAGGTTTCTGCCGGGCGTCTCTTTTGGCCAGCGGAATATCCACTTCTACAAGGCGGGTGATATTCCTGAAAAGGGAAGCCTGATCGAGGCCATTCAGATTGAGTCATCATACCTCGAGTTTCCCCTCTCGGTCAAGGGTAAGGGTATGCGACTTAACAACTCAAGACCCTATCTTCTTGGCGGAATAAATCTAAGGTATGATTTGGCCAGCAGGAAAGAGGACAACAGGAATGGGAGCAGCTCCTCCACGGAGGCTGGCAGTAATCTTTATACTATTCGCAGAACAGATCTCTGTTATGAGGTGGGGGCGGGGATAGATTTCTACCTTCCCTATTTCAAGCTCACCGTCGAGGGGAAGATGTCGACGGGGATAGGAAATTTGCTCAGGAGGGCAGATCCCGGAACACCTTTAAGCAATATCAGCTCATTGAGGTCACAGATCTGGGTGCTCTCATTCCACTTCGAGTAGCCGGAGCTAATGGCGGTAGTGTGTGACCAGTGAGTCAGCCGGGAGAAACCGGGTGGTTCTCCCTCTTACGGAACAGGTTGACACCTAGGATACCTGCAAGAACCATCACCCCTCCCACAATATGCCACAGATGTATCGCCTCACCGAGGAAGAGTACCCCGCCCAGTACGGAGAGTACCGGACTGAAGTTATTGAATATTGCCACCTGGGCGGCAGGAATGAAGGCGAGGGCATTGTTGCCCAGGAATGAGGTGAGGAAGGTTGAGAGAACACCCAGGTAGAGTATAGGCCAGAGGAAGCCCTGATGTCTGAAAACCTCAAAGAAGAGGGGCAGGGTGCCGTTCTTAAGGTGTATGGAGAGCGCTGTCAGGTTAAAGACGATACATGCGGTGACACTCATGAAGAGGGTGATATCCATTGAGTTGAACTGCCTGTTGGCCCTGCGCCCCAGGATATAGTAGATCGCTATCGAGACCACTGAGAGCAGTATGAAGAAGTTGCCCTTCATGCTCTCACGTGTGACCGAGTCGATACCATTCATATATATAATGAATATCACGCCGGCAACTGACACTATGACAAAGAGGTATTGCAGCAGGGTGTTCCTCTCACGCAGGAAGATCAGTGCCAGGATAACGGTTATTACAGGTGTCACTGCTGAGAGTATGCCCGCTTCGGAGGCTGTCGTATAACGCAGTCCGATAGTCTGAAAGGTGAAGAGCGAGAGCGGGTAGAAGAGCGAGAGAGCCAGCAGTGGCTTCACCCTCTGCAGGGTGATGTCGGGCCGCTTCCTGCGGCAGAGGAGGTAATAAAGCAGCAGCGCCAGGGTGGCAGCCGTGAAACGGTGAGCCAGCAGGTCAACGGTGGAGGCGTGCCTCAGCGCCACCTTGACAAAGATGAATGAGAAGCCTATGATCACCGTCATCAGGGTCAGCCCGACATAGGCGAACGCCTCACGCCGGTCACGGCTTGTAGTTGCTCCTTCCATTCCTGCCCTCCCCTCTGTTTTTCCAGCTTTCTCTCTCTTCACTGTTCTCTCTGGCTTCCCTGTTGTATTGCTCCCTCCGGTCTCTCCACTCCCTCAATTCCCTCAATTCCTTCTATTTCCTCTAGTCCCGCCATTCCCTTCATTCCCTCAATTCCTTCTATTTCCTCTAGTCCCGCCATTCCCTTCATTCCATCTATTCCTTCTATTTCCTCTAGTCCCGCCATTCCCTTCATCCTCTACCGCTCTTTGGGCGCCGTGCAAATTCAGAACAGATTATTGCGGCGGCCATGCTGACGTTGAGTGACTCCGCTCCTGCCACCTGACCGCCGGCAGGACCCGGTATGGTGATACGGCTGGTGAGATACTCCTGCAGGGCGGGTGAGATACCTCGTGACTCATTACCAAAGAGTATCAGTCCGCTGCTGCCGAGCTCACTCTCATAGACCGTGGTGCCGCCGGTGGTCGCACCCCAGACGGGCACTCCGCCGGCGACAGCATCGGCAAGGAGCGGGGCGAGGGGCATATACCACACCCTGACATGTACAAAGGCACCCATGGTGGCCTGTATCACCTTGGGGTTGTAGAGGTCAACCGAGTCAGGTGAGCATATGATATTTTCATGCCCGAACCAGGCGGCGATACGTATGATTGTCCCCAGGTTGCCGGGATCCTGCATGGAGTCAAGCACCGGGGTGAGTCTGCCGTCAAGTCGTTCGCGGCTGAAGCTCTCCTGCGGTATTGAGGCTACGGCAAGCACATTGTGTGGTGTCTTGAGTGAGCTGATACGTCTCAGCTCATCATAACTGAGGCTTACCACCTCCCCGGCACCGGCAATCACCTCCCTCTCGCCATCCAGCCATTCAGGCTTGGCGGCCAGCAGTACCACCCTGTTGCCCGCCCTGATATACTCCCTGACCAGCTTATCGCCCTCAATGACAAAGAGGGAGAGCTCCTCCCTCACTCTCCTCTTCCTGAGGGAGAGCACCATTTTTATCTGGCTGCGGGTGATTATTCTGACCATTTTTCTACGATTGAAAATAGCATCTATTGTGGTATATTTGCGTGCACCACACTTCTTCTGAAGGTGATTTACCTGAGCGCAAATATAAAAATTACCAGAGCCAAACTGCTGTTGCCTGCGGTCATAATTTTTGTCCTGTCAGCCTGTAACCCCACAAAATATGTCGCGTCCGGTGATTATCTCCTCAAAAAGAATGAGCTTGAGATAATCCAGGGCTCTGCACAGCTGCCCGAGAGTGTCAGCCGTAAGGCGATGAAGCCCTATGTCAGGCAGCAGCCCAACAAGCGCATCTTTGGGATGAGGTTTCACCTATGGCTCTACAACCGCTCCAATCTGGAGCGTGAGAGATGGCCCCACAGCTGGCTGCGCCGTATAGGGGAGGAGCCGGTGATCTTTGACAAGATGGCGGCTGAACGGTCGGCAGCACAGCTTCAGAGCTACCTCTGGTCAAAGGGGTTCTTCAATGCCGGTGTAAATGACAGTGTCAGCCTTGAGGAGCGTGAGGCAGGCGTTATCTATAAGATCACCCCCGGCAGACCATACCGGATAGCCAATATCAGGTATGAGGTGCGTGACTCGGTGTTGCAAGGGCTGGTGATGATGGATACCGTCAACTGCCTCTTCCGTCGGGGAATGATTTATGATGTTGAGCTGCTGCAAAAAGAGCGGCAGAGGCTGGAACGGTTTATACGTGATATCGGGTTCTTTACCTTCACGGCAGAGAATATACTCTTCAGGGTTGACAGTGCACTGATGAGCAACCAGGTCATTATTAACTATGTTGTCTCACCACTGGTGACCATTGACCGCCTGGGGAGGGAGGTGACCAGCAACCACCGTATGTACCGTATCAGGGAGACCTACCTCTATCCCGACTATGACCCCAGGGCTGCCCTGGCTGATGCCGGCCACTGGCTCAGTACGCTTGACACAACCTACTACAAGGGTATCCATATTGTTGCACCGCCGGGCCGCGCGATGGTCAAGCCTGAGGTGTTGCTGCAGTCAGTCTATACCACCCCGGGCTCTCTCTACAGCGCCACCAATGCCGAGCGTACGCAGCAGCACCTCTCTGACCTGCGGAACCACCGGCTGGTTAATGTATCATTCATTGATGTGGCTGCCATCACCGGCGAGCGGAGGGATGAGGGGACCCTCGACTGTGTTATACAGCTGACACCTATGCAGAAGCAGTCGTTTACCGTAGAGCTGGAGGGGACCAATACCGGCGGTAACCTCGGCGGTGCTCTCAACCTGATCTATCAGAACAAGAGCCTGCTGAGGGGTGCCGAGCAGTTCAGCATGAAGCTGACCGGCGCATATGAGACCCTCACCGATGATGTGAGCGGATTTAAAAATACACAGCAGTATGGTATAGAGGCAAACCTGCGGATACCAAAGTTTATGATACCCTTCCCGGCAAAGGAGTCGTTTGTAAAGAATAAGGACCCACGCACGGTGGTACAGGCAGGATACAACTATCAGAAGCTGCCGGTCTTTGCCCGGTCAGTGGCAAACATCTCACTGGGCTACTCATGGAGAGGAAACAAATATACACAGTTTAATGTTAGTCCCCTGACCCTCAATCTTATCAGGCTCCACTATATAAATCCTGAGTACCAGGCAATGATCGATACCATGCCCTACTTCGCCAACTCGCTGCGTGACGTGAGGATACTTGGCGGGAGGTATGACTTTGTCTTCAACAACCAGATGATACAGCGGTCAAAACAGTTCTGGAATGTGCGCCTCGGATTTAATATAGCCGGTAACCTGCTGAATGCCGGCTACCGTACCGCCGGCGCCTCCCCCGCTCCTGACGGCTCATACCACCTCTTCCGCCAACCCTTTGCACAGTATGTCAAGGGTGAGGTAGATGCTGCCTACAACTACAGGATAAATGAGGCCAGCAGTGTGGCATACAGGCTCTTCGCAGGGGTGGGATGGCCTTACGGCAACTCGGTGGTGATGCCCTTCGAGGAGCAGTACTTCGGGGGAGGGGCAAACGATATAAGGGCATGGATGGTCAGAACACTGGGACCGGGGTCGTACCGCCTGCAGAAGAGTACCTTCATAAACCAGACAGCCGATATGAAGCTGGAAGCCAATATTGAGTACCGCTTCAAGCTCTTCTGGATACTGGAAGGAGCCACCTTTATCGATGCAGGTAACATATGGACTGTCAGGGAGGATAGTGACCGGCCGGGCAGCCGGTTCAGGTTCGGATCATTTATCGATGACATTGCTGTCGGTACAGGTGTGGGACTGCGGTTTGACCTTAAGTTTGTGCTGCTGCGTGCCGACTTTGGACTGAAGCTGCGCGATCCACAGCATACCGACGGCTCGAAGTGGATCCCGGCGAGCCGTAATTTCGACAGGAAGAGTGACGTTACCATGGTAATCGGGATAGGGTACCCGTTCTAGGTATCACTCTCTTTGACCGGATTGCTTAAGTGATTAGAGCCCGGGGTGATCCAATGCGTTCCTGAAATGTGTGAAGTACCTGTTTTTGGGTAACTGATTAGTTACATTGAAATATTTGGTGTATTTATTGTGCTAAGTATAAGAACAAAACACCAGTCTAAAACATAATGATACGAATTTTCCGGGCTGAGAACAGCTATCAGTCAGTTTGATGCAACCAAACTAAGGGTTTAACTATCAATAGATAAAAAGCAAAGAAATCATGAAACGAATATTGGTTTTAACTTTTATGATTAGTCAAATAATTGTGAGTTGTAAAGAGGATGATTTAAGAAGTGATTGCAAAAGTCGTTATTATTACTACAATTCTGAAAAAATCAATTTAATTGAGGTTCCTGATCAAGGATCTATTTCATTTTACGACACACTCTCTGCTGAGACAATAAATCAGATCTTAGAACAATACCCGGAGATTCATCTCCTCTCAATTCCGTCAAACAGTAACCACGCAATTGTATCTGTTGACTCAGATAATTGTGATGAAACAGCCAGGCTTTTTGCCACGATAAAGAACCATTCAAAAATCAGTAACTGTAGTAAGTTCTTAGTTTCAGAAGAGGGCTTCACTCTCGGAATTTCAGATGTTTTTGTATGCGTATTGAAGAGTGACATCTCCCTGAATGAAATAACTGAATTAGTAAACAATAATCATCTGGAGATATTAGAACCCTATAGCTCCGGCAATCGTTTTATAATCAGAGCAGATAAACATTCGAAAGGGGATGCTTTGGATATGGCAAACAGATTTTTTGAAAGTGGGTTTTTCGAATATGCTGAGCCGGAGTTCCTCCTGTTTGCCTCAATTTAGTATATTGCAGTGTCTCGTATTGCTGCTATGTGAAATCTTTCAGGAAAACTGTTACTGAACTGGCCGGTTTCAGCCGTCGTGAGAAGCGTGGTACCTACCTGCTCTCATTGGCGGTGGTCACTCTTCTGCTGGTACGTCTTATCCTTCTCAGGCCGGGCAGCCTGCCTGATGAGCTGCCGCCACTGCCGGCGCCGGCAGCCGGTAGCGCTGAGGCGGGCCTGCCGGAGAGAGCCCTCTTCAGCTTCGACCCAAACCATGTCAGCTATGAAGAGCTGCTGACGCTGGGGCTCACGGAGAGGCAGGCCCGTACCCTTGTCAATTACCGCAGCAGCGGAGCCAGGTTCCGACGACCGGAAGACCTGGCGCGCATCTATGGCATCGACTCAGCCACCCTGGCAAGAGTTACTCCCTATGTGACAATAGCCGGGGTGGCAGATAGAGAGAGCGGTGATGGCAGGGTGCAGGGTGATGGCAGGGTGCAGGGTGATGGCAGGGAGAGTCACTACCTGAGATGGGAGAGCGGTAGCCTGGTACCAGCCGGTGACGGCGGCGCAGTAGCATCAGTACCGGCAGCGGCACCCATGCCAGACCTCAACCTCTGCAGCTCAGCGGAGCTGATGACCCTGCCGGGTATAGGGCCGGTACTGTCGGAGCGGATAGTGCGTTACCGTAACCTGATAGGTGGTTTTGTAGACAAGTTGCAGCTGCATGAGGTGTATGGTCTTGACAGCGTCACTGCCGGCACCGTTGCGGCGCGTACCACGCTGACATTTGCGGTGGTGAGACCGATGCTGCTCGACAGCACCTCCTTCTCTGAGCTGGCACGTCACCCCTACGTGGGCTATGAGACGGCACGTGTTATAACCAGGTACAGGTCACTGACAGAGGGACCGGTAACCCTCGGGGCAATGGTATCTTCCGGGGCGATGACAGACCAGCAGGCTATCCGTATAGCACCCTATGTGAAGCCTCCCCGGGATATTGAGGGCGATGACTATGAATTTATTTTGTCAAAAGTTTTGAAATGACCATTGCAGTTGTTAATTTTGCGGCCGGTTTAAATTTAAAGCTAAAGATGATAATTGTACCGGTAAAAGAGGGCGAAAACATTGACAGGGCACTGAAGAAGTTCAAGAGGAAGTTTGAGAAGACGGGTGTTATCCGTGAGCTCAGGTCACGCCAGGCATTTGTCAAACCGTCAGTCCGCCGCAGGGAAGAGAAGAAGAAGGCCATCTACGTCCAGAGGATGCAGCTTGAAGAGGAGTGATCTGCTCCGCTGCAGTGATCACCGCTAACAGAATAATCAACAGGTTCCTTTCATGAATACAAAGGAATCGTTCATCCGGTATATAGGTGCCGAAAAACGCTATTCACGGCACACCCTCACCTCCTACAGCAGAGATATTGATCAGTTTGTCGGCTGGCTGGCCGTGAACCACCCGGACGTTACACTTGCTGATGTCAGGCAGGCTGAGGTGAGAGGCTGGATGATCTCACTGCTGGAGGGTGGGTATGCGGCAAGCACCGTACACCGGAAAATGTCTGCAGTGAGGAGCCTCTTCAGGTATATGCGCCGCCATGGTACGGGTGGCAGTGACCCGATGGAGGGACTCAGGCTGCCAGCCATACCCCGCAGACTGCCTCAGTTTGTGGCAGAAGAGGCGCTGGAGAAGCTGCTGGATGAGTATCGTTTCGGAGACAATTTTTCAGGTATCCGTGACCACACTGTCATTGAATTTTTATATCTTACAGGCATGAGGAGGTCGGAGCTGATCAACCTGCGTGATGGTGACGTAGATCTTTCCGCCGGGCAGGTCAGGGTTATGGGAAAGCGTGATAAACAAAGGGTTATACCCCTGGCGCCGGGGTTCGCCAAATCATTGGAAAACTATAAGAGATTACGTGATGAGGAGGGGCTCACCGGTGAGTGGTTCATGGTGACCGACCGGGGGAACAAAATGTATGACAAGGCTGTTTATAACATTGTGAACAGGTATCTGGAGATGGTCACCACTATTGAGAAAAGAAGCCCGCACGTGCTCAGACACACCTTTGCAACCCATCTGCTTAACAGGGGTGCTGACCTCAACTCTATCAAAGAGCTGCTGGGGCATGCCAGCCTGTCAGCAACACAGATATACACACATACCACATTTGAGAAACTGAAGAAAATATATAAGCAGGCTCATCCAAGAGCTTAATCATTAACTTAATCAACAGGTACTGCCATGAACATTCAGATCCATTCACTCAGGTTTGATGCTGACAAGAAGCTGCTCGACTTTGTTACAAATAAGGTGAACAAGCTTCTTCAGATTAGTGATGATATTGTAAGTGCAGAGGTGTTTCTCAGACTTGATAAAGATGATGAGAGAGAGAACAAGATTACAGAGATCAAGGTAGAGTATCCGAGAGGGCCACTATTTGCCCGTAAACAGAGTAAAACCTTTGAGGAGTCGACCGACCTGGTGGTGGCAGCCCTTAAAAAACAGATAGTCAGGCAGAAACAAAAGATGCGGGGTGAGTAGAAGAGCTGTGTCAAAAAAACTTACGATAATTTTGAGATTTGAATTATAAATTCCTACATTTGCAAACCGATTTTTGAGGGTAATTCGCTGAAAATCGGACGTTCTTTCAAATGCCGATGTAGCTCAGTTGGCCAGAGCAGCTGATTTGTAATCTGCAGGTCGGGGG
>CAZHZC010000022.1:0-44559 GCA_964537135.1 uncultured Rikenella sp. | reverse complement strand
TTCCCCGGCGCTCTTCCCCGGCACTCTTCCCCAGCGCTTTTCCCCGGCGCTCTTTTGCGGCGCCCATCTCCGGCGCCTGTCACTCATATCATACGACTCATCCTGAGTCTGTGCTGCTGCAGTCGTGGCGGCAGCTGAGGTATCGAATCAAAAATACCGTATAGTGCTGAGCCGCTGCCTGACAATGAGGCGTATAGTGCGCCGGCCTCATAGAGCCCCTCTTTCATCTCCGCCAGCTGCGGATAGTCGCGGAAGATGGTGATCTCAAAATCGTTTGTCACCCTGTCGCGCCACTCGCTCACCGGGAGGGTGAGCAGCTCTCTCAGCGGCGTGCCGTCACGTGAGGGCCTGCATGTGGCATAGGCGCGGGCGGTGCTGATGGCTATGCCGGGCGAGAGGATCACAATATGGTAACCCTCCGGTCCGGTGGGTGACTCTGACAGTATATCCCCTGCACCCTCCGCAAAGGCGGGCACACCCCTTATGAAGAAGGGCACATCACTGCCAATTGAGCGTGCCAGTGAGTGGAACTCCTCACCGCTAAGCCCGAACCCAAAGATCCTCTCCAGCAGCTTCAGCATCGCAGCAGCATCGGATGAGCCGCCACCCAGTCCTGACCCTGCCGGAATATTTTTGTGCAGGTATATCTTCAATGGCGGGACATCGTGCAGCTGACGCACGGCCCGTAACGCCTTCATCACCAGGTTCTGCTCAGGATCGGTGTCACTCATCACCCCTGTAACAGTGAGGATATCCTCTCCGATACCATCTTTCCTGACAACCACCTCAAGGGCATCGGCAAGGCTGACAGGGTAGAGGAGGGTCTCTATGTTGTGGTAGCCGTCAGCTCTCCGCTCCAGGATCCTTAATCCGATATTGATTTTTGCTACAGGGAATAGTATCATCACCAGATTTTCAGCCGTTATCAAAGTTACATCAACCTGCCCGGTTTTTCAGCCTTCATCAAAGGTACGTCAACCTTCCCGGTTTTTCAGCCTTCATCAAAGATACATCAACCTGCCCGGTTTTTCAGCCTTCATCAAAGGTACGTCAACCTTTGCGGATTATGGCTTCTTTCCCGGAAGAATGTGTTATCAACATATTATAAACAATAGACAGTGGATAGAAAGTCACTCTTTTCTCCCTTGTAGTGGAGTGTAATTATTAAATTAGTGCCCCGGCGGCTAACGGGCGCCAAATTTCGTCAATCAATTGTAAATTAACTTTTTAAGCTTATGGCACAGGGCACAACCAGGGGGAGGCAGGAGAAAAAGAAGTCGGTAGTTATCATACCTGAAGGAGGACGTATCCCCCCGCAGTCGCTTGAGATGGAGGAGGCTGTCCTCGGTGCCGCCATGCTTGAGGTGGATGCTGCCCGTACCGTTGTTGACATGCTGAGGCCTGAGGTCTTCTACTCGGAGGCTCATCAGAAGATCTTTGGTGCGGTGGTTGAGATAAGCAAGCGTGATGAGCCGGTTGACCTGCTTACCGTCACCAGCGAGCTGAAGAGGGCCGGCAGGCTTGAGGAGGCGGGGGGTGCCCTCTACCTGACTGAGCTCACCTCACGTATCGTCTCAGCAGCAAATATTGAGTATCACGCACGTATCGTATTACAGAAGTACATACAGCGTGAGCTGATACGTGCTGCCACCACCATTCAGAACCTGGTATATGAGGATACTCTTGATGTGACCGAGCTGCTTGACAGGAGTGAGGATGAGCTTTTTCAGATAGCTGAGGGCAACATCAAGCATGAGGTGGCACCACTGCATGAGGTTATCAAGCAGTCACTTGCTGAGATTGAGGAGCTGGGTAAGAAGGAGGATGCGCTGGTAGGCACCCCCTCGGGCTTCACCAAGCTTGACCGTCTCACGTCGGGCTGGCAGAAGTCAGAGCTGGTCATCATTGCTGCCAGACCCTCGATGGGGAAGACCGCCTTTGCACTCACCATGGCACGTAATATTGCCGTTGATCACAACCGTAAGGTGGTGATCTTCTCGCTTGAGATGTCAGCCATACAGCTGGTCAACAGGCTGATTGTGGCTGAGACCGAGATACCAGGTGAAAAGATCAAGAACGGAAGGCTCTCATCTGAGGAGTGGTCACTGCTTGAGTCACGTATCAAGGCGCTGACCGAGGCCCCTGTCTATATCGATGACACACCCGCCATATCGGTCTTTGAGCTCAGGGCCAAGTGCCGGCGGCTGAAGGCGCAGGGTAAGCTCGACCTGATAATAGTTGACTATCTACAGCTGATGACCGGTCCTCCTGACTCCGGCAGCCGCGAGCAGGAGGTGAGCTCTATCTCCAGGTCACTGAAGAGTATTGCCAAGGAGCTGTCGGTACCGGTGCTGGCGCTGTCACAGCTGAACCGCTCGGTAGAGACACGTACGGGCAACAAAAAGCCGATGTTGTCAGACCTGCGTGAGTCGGGTGCCATTGAACAGGATGCCGATATGGTGGTATTCATTCACCGGCCCGAGAAGATGGGGTTACATCAGTTTGAAGATGGTCAGCCCACCAAGGGTCATGCTGATATTATTCTGGCAAAGAACCGTAACGGCCCTACCGATGAGGTGGTGCTCTTTTTCAGGGAGGACCGTGCCACTTTCGTTGAGCCCGAGGAGTTTGGCCCTGAGATGGCCTTCCCCGACATGCCCGGGGGAGGGGTCTTCACCATGAAGTCAAAAATGAATGATGATATCTCATCTGACTACAGTGACTTTGCACATGATGACAACGGCCTCAATCCCTCCTTCTGACCGGCTGCCGGTGAGTGGTACCTCTCTCTGATGTTTCCCACTGATGTTTCCCACTGGCGTTTCCCGGTAGCAGTTCCCGTCGGCGTTTCCCGGTAGCAGTTCCCGTCGGCGTTTCTCAGGGGTACCTCTCTCATAGACCCAGTTGCAGTGTCACTCTCACCGCTGCCGACTCAAACCCTTTATTACTGAACCCGGCGTAGATACCTGCCCTTCCTGCCAGGAACAGCTCACTGAGTGTGTATCCTGCCTCGCAGTAGAGGTTTGTCTCCGGTGACCACATCATGGCGAAGCTGACTCCCTCCCTGACAAGTGTGCGGCTCAGCGGTGGTATACGTTTGAGTATGATGAACGGACTGGTATATTTGACGTGTGCCTCAGCGAAGGCTGTTCTGGTGGCTTCCGAGCAGAAGGGTCTGAGGTAGAAGGCGTCGTCATGATATCCGATCTGTAGCGGCAGTGAGCGTGCATTAAAGAAGTAGAGATCCTGCAGCCGCATATTGCCGCTATTGAGAAAATGGCCGCCACGCAACAGCCAGCTCAGCTCATTCAGCAGTCCCACCCTTGCTGTCTGGTTCACCCCGGCCCTTATCAGCTCATAGCTTCCCCTGAAGGTGTCACTGTAGTTATAGCCATGCTTCCAGCTGAGGGTGATGGTGGGGTATCGTGAGCCGATATTGATCTTTGCTCCTCTGCTGATACGGTACTGCTGGCGTGGTGTCCATGCCAGTGATGAGGTTACCGAGAGATGTCTGTGACTGACGGGCAGCTCCGGGCCGTATCCGTCAACAGTACCGTTGACGAGGGGGTTGTCAGGCAGGTTCTCCGTCCAGGCCCTCTCTCTGTGGAAGAGTGAATATGTGACACTGTTTTGCAGCGGATCACGCAGCTCATACATACCTGTCAGGGAGAGGCTGAGGCCATTGGTAAGCTCAGAGGTGTGTCCGGCGATGAGGTAGCGGCTGTTGTATAGCTTCATTATATTCTGTCTGAAGAGTAGTGTGGAGAGGGTGTTGACAAGCTGATTGACCCCTGCTGCCGGGTACTGCTCAGAGCGGCCTCCCGCCCGTAAGAGGAGTGTCCCCCGGTGCATCGGGTCGTAGAGAAAAGCTGATGAGAAGCTCCACATCACCTCACGCCGGCCAAAGTAGTAGCCTGCTGCCGGGGCGATGGTGAGCTGCCGTGAGTTGTTTAGTGTCGTTGTGAGGGTGACCCCGCTACCTGCCACAAACCCGTCAACCGTATTGTACGAGAGGCTCCTCATGTCAGCCAGTCCATTGTAACGGAGACTCATACCATCAGTCAGCTGCCACCTCCTCCCGGTAACAATGGCGCTGATAATCCCGGCACCCCTGCTCACTTCACCCTGCCTGCGGCTGCTTCCGGTTGTCATCCCCTCATCGCTACCATCCTTTCCCATCTGATCAATTCTGTCCTCATCCTTCCTGCCCTCATCCTTCCTGCCTTCATCCGTTTCTCCTCTCTCCGTTTCATCCTTTTCTCCTCTCTCCTTACCAGCCTGCCCTTTTCCCTCCGTTTCAGTCGCGGTCAGCCTGGCAGGTTGTTGTGAAAGGGCTCTCCGCTCTTCGGAAGTGAGTGGTACAGGTCTCACCTCATCCCAGTAGGAGCTCTCTCTCACGGCAGCATCCTCATCGATGATCAGGGTTGTTCTCTCCTCTCTCTCCAGTGGTATCTTGCCCCGTGACACTCTGATACTCTTCTCATTCAGTCGTGCCAGCCGTGTCATCTCCCGGTTGGTAAGATCACTCTTCCCAATGAGATCCTCTATCCTCTGTTGTCTGGCTCTCTCGCTCCTCACTGCTGCTTCTCTCTCTCTGCCTTCGGTCACCTCCTTCTCTTTGCCTTCGGTCACCTCCTTCTCTTTGCCTTCGGTCACCTCCTTCTCTCTGCCTTCGGTCACCCTCCCCGCTCTCTCCTCAGCCATTGCTCTCTCTCCGGTGGCCGGCTGGTCACTCTTGTCTGCTGCCGTGGTGCCTGCATGCCGGCTCACCTCTACGGCTGCCGCCACATATGCCGCTGGCCGTGGCAGGCTGTTGTCAGGTATCAGCTCAAGGTATTTTACCGCACTGGTATATGCTCCCTTTGCTCTGACGCCCATAAACGCGATATCCATGTTAAACTCATGGCTGACCGGCATCCAGATTCCCTCTTCCACAGGTGCATATTGCTGTCTGACCCGTATCTTACCGGCCAGGTTGTCATTGACCAGGTCTATCGAATGGATTGCCCACAGTTCATCCACAATATATATTGTCCCGCTGAACAGCTGCTGGCTTCTGGTGCGGGGTATGACCTGTATCTTGTCTATGACATGGTCACCCTGCAGTGATGAGCCGAGAAGTTTGTACCGGTAGTGTGAGAGTGCCCTGCCGGCCAGCGGTGAGATTGCCATCTCAGCCAGCAGAGGCTGGTAGAAGCTGGCTTCAATATAGTCCATCGGCGATACCTGTCCGCCTGCCGGCCGGTTGTCGCTGCCCGATGAGATCACCCTGTGCAGGTATCTGTCAGGTGCATTGAAGGTTATCTCATTCAGTGACTCGGAGAAATGATATTCACCCTCCTCCGGCATGGTGCCTGTGGTCTCTCTCATCACCCTTCGTTTCAGGTAGCGCGGTATCTTGTCGATACTGCCTCCTCCTCTGATATAGACCTCTGCCCGGTAGCTCTTCACCTGGTTAAGGTGGTAGGGTGCCATCCCTATCACCTTGCGCATGATGGGGTATGCGGGATCTTCACCGGTGGCTGTGACATGCACTGCCGGAATCTCATAGAGCTGTTCGCCGAGGATAATGTCTGCCTCAATATTCCTATTGTCGAGGGTGAAGTGTCTCACCTCTGTTCCGTAGCCTAGTGAACGGAATGTGACGGTATAGCTGCCGGGCTCCAGAGTAATCTGATAGTGCCCGTCATTGTTGGTGGTTGTTCCCAGCCTCAGCTCGTCAATATATACCGATACTGCCGGCAGAGGCATGGCACTCTCGTCAGTGACCCTCCCTCGTAGCAGCTGTGACCGGGTCATTGTAAAGGGTGAAACCAGGAGTATCAGCAGAATAAGTACCCTGCAGCGCATGATCATTCACTATCTACGGGCTGCTCCTTCAGGGAGGAGCCTGCCACCACTATTACAAATTCGCCCCGCGGTTTGTTACTGCGCAGGTGCTCTGCCAGTGAGGCCAGCGTGCCATGTACCGTCTCCTCAAACTTCTTGCTGATCTCTCTCGAGAATGATGCCTTACGGCTCTCACCCATCACTGCTGCCAGCTCTTCAAGGGTTTTTACCACCCTGTAGGGCGACTCATAAAAGATCATGGTACGCTCTTCATCTGCCAGCGCACTGATCCTCTTTTGCCGGCCCCTCTTCGGTGGCAGAAACCCCTCGAAGCAGAACCGGTGTGCCGGCAGTCCGGACAGGATCAGTGCAGGCACGAAGGCAGTGGGCCCCGGCAGCACCTCCACCGGTATACCACGTTCAAGACAGTGGCGTACCAGGAGGAATCCGGGGTCGGAGATACCGGGTGTGCCGGCATCAGATACCAGGGCAGTCACCTGACCTGCCTCGATGGCCTCACATACCGACCCGAGGCTGCTGTGCTCATTGAACATATGGTGTGACCTGAGCGGAGTGGTGATGTTGTAGTGGCTGAGGAGCACCCTGGTGGTCCTGGTATCTTCTGCCAGCACCAGTGAGACGCTCCTCAACACCTCAAGGGCACGCAGGGTGATGTCACCAAGATTTCCGACAGGTGTGGGAACCAGTATCAGTTTAGACATTCAGTCTGAATTTTCTACGTACCACATCCACGAATGCGGTTTGTGCCACAGGGTCAGAGCCCATTACGGTGCTCTCATCGAGTATGCGCATCGCCTCACCCAGCGACTCAGCCCCGTTAAGACGTCTGATGGTATCACTGTAGGCTGCAGCATCGCCACTGAAGAGCTCCCTGATATAGTAGAAGCGGTCATTGATACCGATAGCCTCTGCTATATCAGTGACAGGCTTCCCCTTTATTACTGAGGAGGACAGCTCATCATGACGTCCGGTGGAGATCTTCTCACCGAGTGTTCCGCCATGTGGGAAACGGTCTGCCAGTATGGCCCTGGCAGTATCCTTCTCTTTCCTGGTGACAGAGGCAGCAGGTGGTTGTGAGGCCGGCGCTTCCGTGACGGGTGCTTCCGCGACAGGTACCTCCGCAACCGGCGGCTGGGGTGTAGTAGCTGGTGGTGTGGCAGGTGCTGGTTCCGGTGCCGGAGCGGCCGCCTCCGGTGCTTCCGTGACGGGCGCCTCCGCAACCGGTGGCTGGAGCGTGGCTGGTGGTGGTGTTGTGGCGGGTGTGGCGCTCTCTTCCTGTGGTATCAACAGGGGCAGAATCCTCAGCAGGTTTTCTGCGCTGGTGATACGTGACCGGGCCAGCTCCACCGCAGCCTGGTCGGGGCCGGACATGCCGGAGAGCTGTTCGAGTAATCCAATCGCCTCTTCCAGGTCCCCTCTGATAATATTAACAGCTTTCAGGAAATCCATTTTATCTCGTTTTAATTCTGAACCTTTTCTTTATTTTGCAAAAGTAATCAATATTAGTATTTCACGTTTGGATTAATGTTGAGAGAGCCCTGAAGGGCCTCATTGCTCACTGAAGAGATGGAGTTTATTGAGAATTCTGTTGATTATGCCGGCAAGCGAGGATCGGTAGAGGTGATTGTCGGGTCGATGTTCTCAGGCAAGACCGAGGAGCTCATCAGACGATTGCGCCGGGCGATGTTTGCAGGACTGAGGGTTGAGATCTTCAAGCCTGCCGTTGATGTCCGCTATTCGGAGGAGAAGGTAATATCACATGATGAGAACTCCATACCCTCAACGCCTGTTGACAATGCCGCCTCTATACTGCTTCTCACCAGCGGGGTGGAGGTGGTGGGTATTGATGAGGCGCAGTTTTTTGATCAGGGGCTGGTTGAGGTGTGTACCACCCTGGCTGACAACGGTACCCGGGTGATAGTTGCCGGTCTTGATATGGACTTCTCCGGCAGGCCTTTCGGTCCGATGCCTGCCCTGATGGCCATTGCCGAGTATGTCAGCAAGGTACATGCCATCTGTGTCAGGTGTGGCAACCTGGCCCACTACTCACATCGTAAGACAGCTGATGAGAAGGTTGTTGTGCTGGGTGAGAAAGATATCTATGAGCCGCTCTGCCGTATCTGCTATATCAGGGCTGTAGGCAGGTGAGCATCAGCCCAGCTGGCTGATCTTTTCAAGTCTTTTGGGGTCAACAATACTTATCTTTTTGCCGTCGAGGGCTATTACAGCCTCTGAAGCAAACATGGAGAGGGTACGTATGGCATTTGAGGTGGTCATGTTTGAGAAGCATGCCAGGTCTTCACGTGAGACATATGCCCTGATGGTTCTGCCGTCATTCTCAAGACCGTAGGTATCTCTCAGCTCCAGCAGTGACTCGGCCAGCCTGCCCCTTATATGTTTCTGGGTAAGTGATACGGTACGTCTGTTTGAGAATGAGAGCTCCAGGGCCATCATCCTCATCATCGTCATTGTGAGATCACTGTTGCGTTTCAGCAGCTTCATGAACGAGGTTTTGTCAAACCGGCAGATAACCGACTCTTCAAGGGCCACAGCTGTGGCAGAATAGTCAGTTGATGAGATAAAGGCTGAGAATCCAATCAGTCCCTGTGGTCTCACCATTCTGATGATCTGTTCACGACCTCCGATACCCTCCTTAAACACCTTGACCTTACCGCATGACAGGCAGTAGAGTCCGGCCGGCCTGCTACCCTCATGAAAGATGATGTCTCCCTTCTTCAGTGTCAGGCAGGAGTGGTTTTGTGCCAGCAACTCCTTCTCCCTGACAGCTAGATCCTTGAAAAAAGAGAAGGGACCCTCAATACACTGTTCGATATAAGGATTGGTATAATACATTATTGCCTATGTTAAACAACATACAAAGATAGAAAAAAAAGATTTTCTTTTGAAAATTAACGTTTTTTAACACACTATGATTCAAGCAGTTGTGTGTTATTATTCAGTGATAACCGGAAATCACTGGTATTCTTCTGCCTGGGCCAAAAGCTTTTGATGAGACTCGCAGTATCGGAGGTGCCTGTTCTCTTTTGAATTGGCTGTTGTTTACCAGCTTTAATATTCTTTTGACATCATCGCTACCGTATCCATCGGCAATGATCCGGTCACTGCTCCATCCGAGGTTGATATGGCGGTATAGCACCGGGTCAAGGATATTGTAGGGTGGCAGTGTGTCTGAATCGAGTTGTCCGGGCTTCAGCTCGGCTGATGGTGGTTTTTCAATTATCTCTATTGGAATGACCTCTCCCTGCCGGTTCAGCTCTGCAGCCAGGCTGTACACTTCACTTTTATAGAGGTCACCGATCACGGCCAGTCCGCCTGTCATGTCACCATAGAGCGTTGAATAGCCTGTGGCCATCTCACTCTTGTTTGATGCATTGAGCAACATATAGCCCAGTTTGTTTGCAAAGGCCATCAGTATTATGGCTCTCAGTCGCGGCTGTATGTTCTCTTCAGTGGTATCGGGCTCCCGGTCACCGAAGAAGGGGGTGACAGTTTTCTCAACTGCCTGTCTGGCCTCTTCAATAGATACAATGTGGTGTGTTATTCCCAGCCTGCCGGTCATCTTCACCGAGTCGCTGACCGAATGGTCTGATGAGTACACTGATGGCATCAGCAGGGCAACCACATTCTCATTGCCGAGTGCCTCCGCTGCCAGTGCTGTTACTACCGCTGAATCGAGTCCGCCCGAGAGCCCTATTACCGCCTTCCTGAAGCCCCCTTTCATGAAGAACTCACTGATACCAGTCACCAGGGCTCTCCTGATATGTGCTGTCATCTCTTGCGGCAGCGGAGCGGGTATTTCATAGTCTCCTTTTTTGTATCCTCTCTCATCTGCCGGCAGCTCCACCACCCTGATCTCCTCCCGGCAGAAGGCGAGCCTCTCCAGCAGTGTGCCGTCTGGCGCTGCCACCACCGATGAGCCGTCGAACACCAGGTCGGTATATCCTCCTGTCTGGTTCACCACTATCAGTGGCACCTGTGCTCTGGATGCGGTATCACGAAAGACCTTTTCACGGTAGTGTGCCCGGTCATGTGCAAAGGGTATAGCTGCCAGGTTGACGATCAGATCGGGTTGCTCTTCGATGATCCGGTCAAGCGGTGAGAAGCCATAGAGCGGCACTCTTCCCCGTTCACTGAACATATGTTTATCCCAGATATCTTCACAGATGGTTATTCCTATCTTCATGCCGTTGATCTCAACGGTGCCTCTGCCCTCACCCTGCCTGAAATACCTTGACTCATCAAATATGTCATATGTGGGTAGCAGCGATTTGCTGACAACGGCTCTGACCTCACCCTCCTGCAGGAGCAGTGCCGAGTTGTGCAGCTCCTTCCCCCATCTGGTCATATTGGGTGTGGGGGCACCCACAATGGCAGCTATCCCCTTACAGTGTTGAGCTATTTCCCTGGCAGCACTCATTGAGCCGGCCACCATCTCCTCATGCAGCAGCAGGTCTTTGGGCGGGTATCCTGTCAGGGCCATCTCGGAAAAAATCACCAGCTCAGCTCCCTGCCGGGCTGCCTCCTCTACTGCTGTGATAATCTTGTTGCAGTTATATCTGATATCACCGGGGATATAGCTCAGCTGTGCCAGGGCGATCTTCATAACCATCAATCAGAATTTCAGTCCCAGCCTGATCCGCACCATCCGTAAGGCCGATCTGTCAGGTGGCTGGTTCACATTTTTCAGATCCTTTGTCACATCAAAAAAATCCTGGGCATATATCAGTCCGGCAATGAGCGAGGCATCTATCGGCAGCTTATACTCAACCCCTCCGCCTATGTGCCATCCGGCATTCATGCCAAACACCTGCTTGCGGCCATTCTCACCCGAGATACCGAGGGTGGGCAGGTCAATTGTTGATTTGAGCAGCATCCTGATATCAAAGCCCATATCGGTATAGTAGACAAAGAAGCCTACCGGGTCGGTCTCCAGCCTTACCCCGAGCGGTATGTTGATATATTTAAGGTTGTACCTGATCTCATCACCTGCAGGTACCGGCCGGGGAAAGCTGTTGAACACCAGTGTGTAGTCTTCACTCACGCTCTGCCTGCCCCCGGCAGACATTATACTGATGCCTGATGAGATGGCGTAGTTGTCTGCAAAGTAGTGAAACAGGTCCAGGCCTATGTCAAACCCGGCCCTGGCCCCCTCGCTGGTATAGATCTTCTCATTTGAGCCTATCCATGAGATCACCGGGTCTGCATGAACAGCAAACTCAAGATGCTGTGCAGCGCCGGTGAAGGGAGACATCAGCAACAGGGTCAATACCCCCGTCCTGACGGTGATCAGGCTGATTCTTCTTTTCATCATAGCATTAAATGGTGCGCTAAAAATACAAATAAATGTCCTTTATTTGTATCTCAAACATTAGAATACCAGGTGTATGATCCGTTTAGTTGCCAGGGCGGGCAAGATTCTTCTCCTCATATCTGCTGTTGCCCTCTTTTCATGCCGGCATAATCAATATAAGGTAAATATTTCAGGCATAGAGCTTCAGCTCCAGATGCGTGACCTGGGAGGCGATATATTCAATACACCGCCCAATGAGCTGGCAGCGAAGGCCGAGTATCTGAAGAGTGAGTATGGCGACCTGCTTAAGACCTACAGTGCCGTTACCGGCCTGGGTGATATCTCAGATGAGCAGTGGAACTCTGCCTTCATACTTTTTGCCAGTGACCTGCGCAACCTTGACCTGTGGGACAGTGTGAGAACGGCCTGGCCTGATTATGACAGGTTGCGCCATGACCTGGAGAGTGCCTTCAGACACTACCTCTATTATTTTCCCGGCAGGGTGGTACCTGAGGTGGTGACGTGCATCACAGCCTTTAACAACAGTATTGTGGTTGACGACTCTCTGCTGATGATCAGCCTTGACCGTTATCTGGGGTCAGGGTCAGCCTATTACCCCTCACTGGGTATCTACAATTACCAGGCGCGCAAGATGACACCTGATTACGCTGCCTCTGATGCCATCTATGCCTGGGGTGCCACTGAGTGGGATTACAGTAGTGCCGGGTATGGTGCCAGGACTCTTCTCAATGTGATGCTTCATGAGGCCAGGCTGGTCTATTTTACCAGGCGTATGATGCCTTCACTGGCCGATACGCTGCTCTTTGGCTTCACTGCCCGTCAGCTCGATTTCTGTCGCGACAGTGAGAAGATGATCTGGGAGTATCTTGTCAGCAATGATCTGCTCTTCTCCTCTGACGGGTTTCTTATCAGGAAGTTTACCGGCGAGGCGCCCTTCACCAGCTATTTTACCGAGGAGTCGCCCGGCCGTGCGGTGGTATGGACCGGCTTCAGGATAATTGAGCGGTTCATGAACAACAACCGTGAGATCACCATGGAGGAGCTGATGAGGATGACCGACTGTCAGGCTATCCTGGCCGGAGCCAGGTACAATCCCGACTGATCAGAAAAAAGAAAGCCGCAAACAGCGGCTTCTCTTTTCCCGGGAAATAGGGACTACTCCGGATGAATTGCCTCTGTCGGACATACATCTGCACAGGCTCCACAGTCGGTGCAGAGATCCGGGTCGATGACATAGATGTCACCTTCGGATATGGCTTCAACCGGACATTCATCTATACAGGTTCCGCATGCTGTACAATCATCATTAATTACGTAAGCCATTTCTAACTGTTTTTAAAGATTACGGTGCCAAAATTATCTTTTATTTTCATTCTTTCCTAACTGAAAAATCAAATTATTGTCATCTTCTCTCTGTCATCTGGCAGGTGTCAGCAGTGCAGCAGAGAAGATGATCTGCCTTGCCTGTTGAGTCATTATGGCCAGCGCTGATCTGTTCAGTGCCGGTCTGCGGCAGAGAAGATGATCTGCCTTGCCTGTTGAGTCACTATAGCCAGCACCGGTCTGTTCAGTGCCGGTCTGTTGTAGAGAAGATGATCTGCCTTGTCTGTTGATTCACTATAGCCAGCACCGGTCTGTTCAGTGCCGGTCAGAAGTCAAGACTGAAGGAGAGGTAGAATATTTTTGGGAGAAGGTATCCGCTGTCGATGCCCCATGCCAGGTCAGCCCTGACGAAGTAGCCGAGGATCTGTGCCCGTGCTCCACCGCCAAATCCTACCACCAGCGGGTCACGCATGGCGTCGAGGGTCACCCTCACCGGTCCGTTGACATAGACCTTGTCATCCCAGTAGTTGCTGCTGCCCCACGGGTCCCATCCTGTCCATGCCATACCGATGTCATAAAAGCCCACCAGCTGGAAGCTGTTAAGCAGGTTGGAGCGGAGCGGGTGGCCGGCAAAATACCTGATCACCGGCCAGCGTATCTCACTGTTGATCAGTGCAAAGTTACTGCCGTTACGTATGTTCTGGGTAAAGCCCCTCATGTTGGTTGCCAGTGCCTGAAATCCGTATCTCACGTTGGGGTTTACCGGTACTGTCTCATCAAACATAGGTACCTTGTTGAACAGCATGCCCATCCAGTTGTCAACCCCTCCCATATAGTAGATAAGCCTTGAGGGGCCGAATGAGGTGCTTGCTGCAAACCTGTTGGCCCAGATCAGATCACGGTGTATCTTCAGGTAGTGTCTGAAGTCAGCCCCCAGGACATACATGTCACTGCTCTTTTTATCAACCTCACGGAAGTACTCAGCAAAAACCTTGAACCGGGTGCCGTAGTATATATTTATGGTACGTCGGCGTGTATTGTCAAAGATAAGCTCACCCTTGAGTCCGGCCCAGTGCCTGCCCGAGGAGGGGGCCGCCAGCGAGATGAGGTCGGTAGCCTGTATGGTATAGTTGTCATAGCGGTAGGTGAACGTTCCCCTGACAGCCAGCACCGCATTAAGTGGCTTTTTCAGTGAGAAGTAGGTTGTATAGCTGCTTATCTTGTAGTAGCTGGTATCATTGTAGCTGTCGAATGTCTGCTTATGAAACACCAGTTGCTTGTCGAACCTGCCCTTGAGCGACTCGAGGCTCACCAGGTACTCATTACTGTCAAAATTGCCCGAGAAGCGGAACCCGCCGGTGATGCGGTAATCTTCAAACAGGTCCAGTGTACCTATCTTGAGAAGCATGTTGAGCCCCGGGTTGAAGTAGGGTGCGCCGCCGTTGTAGGCCTGGTAGGTGTTGTTGAGGAAGTTGAAGTCTATCTGTGTGGCAGTGTAGTTATTGTAGAAGGCCGGTCTGTATACCAGCGGGTCAGGCATCTCCAGCCTGGTGGTATCGAGGTTGATATCCATATACTCTTTTCTCCACTGCATCTCATAGTAGTTCTCCTTCTCCTTTTCGAAGACGTAGTTACGGAAGTCTATCGGCTCATTGGCCGGCACATAATATTCATAGAGTGGTTTTTTCAGGGTATCATTCATCCGCGCCCTCTCCTCCAGCAGCCACTCCCTGACCTGGTTGATACTGTCTGCTGCCCTCAGTCTTTTCAGCTCCTCCTGGCGCCACAGGGTGGTAATCACCTCATCGCTGGCCGGAGGCCTCTCACCGGTTGCTCCGGCCAGCAGCCGGTAGCGTCCTCCGGTGAAGATCACTGCCATCTCCTGTTCACCGTTTCTGTCATAGGCCTCCAGGTTCCTTGGGAAATCGGTCTCCTGCCGGGCAGAGAGGTAATATGAGTAGTGCATGGTGGTATCGACGAAGGCGATGGTACTGTCAATGGTTGCCGAGTAGAAGTTTGCTATGCCGTTGCCATCACCTATAAAGCCGGTGGCTGCTGCCGTGGGGTACACCGCCCGGGTGAGGCTCTGCATTGATCCTTCATCCAGTCTTGTCAGTGTGGTGCCGGCAGCCTTGAGGTTATAGGTGAATAGGTTGTATGTCAGCCCGATCCTCTCCTGCGGGTCGCCCCTGTTTGTGAGGGTGTCACCGACCCTGTTTGATGAGAAGATAATTGTCTCATCCATACCCTTAACGAAGGAGGGGTTCAGATCATCAGCCACATCAAAGGTTATCCGCTCATTGGTGCCGCTGATAATGGTATGGATAAAGATATCTGTCATTCCGTTGGCTACCGCTGAGAGTACCAGGCGTGATCCGTCAGGTGAGTATGAGAGTGAGAGCACCTTCTCGAAGAAGGGCATGGTACGCTGCTCATACTTGTGCTCATCAATACGGTAGAAGTAGAGTCTCACACCCCCCTTCTCCTCATTGGCAAAGGTGAGTATGCTGCCGCCGGGGTGCCAGGTGAGCACTGGATAGGTGTGGTCAACCGACTGCTCATATTTGGGCTCAATGGTAAAGATCTTTTTTCTTTTTCCGGTCTCATTGTCATAGAGCCATATCTGTCGTTTGCCCCAGTTGTTGGCTACCCAGGTCAGGTACCTTCCGTCAGGGCTTATCTTTACATCGGTAAAGCGTTCAAACGGTCTGGCTCTCTTTATCTCATCGGGCATGGAATAGTTCTCACCCGGGGTGGTACTGTAGTAGGCGGCGTAGTAGCTCCGCCAGTCGCGGTATGTCTCCCGGATACGTTTCCCCAGTCCGTAGAGGAAGCCATCTTCAATATTGCGGTATACCTTTGAGAGGTATATGATGTTGGGGATTATGGCATCGCCATATGTCTCACCGATATATTTCCAGAATGAGTGTCCGGCATAGACCGCCTCATCATACTCGAGGTTGTCGAGATTCCTGTAGCGGTTGTTTTCGAACCCGTCTCTCACCCTGTTGTCGGTCTCACTGTCCCATCCGTAAGCCACATAGTTGATCAGCCCCTTGATGTACCAGTCAGGTATCTGTATCTGGTTATGGCTTGCCACCCTGTCACGCAGGTCGGCATTATACAGCATCTCATAGACCACCACCTCAGCTATGGCAGCTGCTATCAGCTTGCTGAACTCCTCATGGTCACCGTTGAACCAGAGCATCACCTTATTCTTTATCACCTTGCTGTAGCCCCCCACGTTGTAGTCCTCTTCATCAGAGATAAGTCCTATATTGCTCTGTCTGAAGTCGTTCTTTTTGTTGTAGATGATAAGAATAAGACGTTTGTTGAGTGAATAGTCAAAATAGTCCTCTATCTCATTCAGCTTTTCGTAGGCTACCTTAGCGGCATATTCAGCCACTTCGCGTCCGAACTCGTTGTAGTAGCAGTCTATCTCATCAAACCTGAAGTAGGTCCAGTAGAACTGGCCATGCTGCACCCTGTTCTTACCGAAGGTCATCTGCATGCCATTATAGAACTGGCCTCTGACCGGTGCTATTACAACTATTGACAGGATTGCTATAATCAGGCTCTTTCGCATAATAGAAAAGCGGGCTTAACAGCTCTGCAAGGTGAACAAAATCTGTTCCAAAGCTATATTACCCTGAAGACAAAACTAACGGATAAACCATTAAAAACACAGCGGCTCATACTTTTTTATTAATTTTGTTGGTTATTATGGTACAACCAGAGAGGGCTGATCTTTGTTTAACTGAAAGGTCTGACAGTTAGCCGGCCGGTTTCTGGAGGTAAACATATATAAAATATGAAAAGGAGCCTTATTTTTCTGATAGTACTGCTCTCTGGTGCTGCCCTGGCTGCCCAGCCCAGGATCAATTTTGAGAATACCCGCTACAACTATGGCACCATCAGAGAGGAGGCGGGGAAACAGGAAGCTGTCTTCAATTTCACCAATACCGGCAATGAGGTGCTTGTGATCACCAGGGTACAGTCGTCATGCGGCTGTGCAGTGGCTGACTACACCAAGTCACCTGTTCCGCCGGGCGGTAAGGGTTTTGTCACTGCACTGTTTGACCCGCGCGGCTACAGCAGTCGCTTTGCAAAGAGCCTTACCGTCTCGTCCAATGCCAAGCCGGCAGTCACCGTTCTCATTATTGAGGGGAGTGTCACTCCCCGTGAGAAGACGGTTGAGGAGCAATACACCTTTGCGGTGGGACCGGTAAGGTTTCAGTCTAACCACCTGGCATTCACCACCACCACCAAGTCTGAGAAGAAGATCAGGGTTATGCCTGTCATCAACACCTCGGCAGAGCCTGCAACCATTGAGTTTGAGGGTCTGCCGCAGCACCTCCGCCTGAAGGTATCACCCGCCACGCTTAAGCCGGGTGAGAAGGGTATTATTGAGGGTACCTACGAGGCGAAGCTCAATCCTGACAGCTGGGGTAATGTTAATGATCTTATCAGGCTGAAGGTCAATGGACAGCTTCAGTCTAACCTCTACCTGTATGTCTCAGCCAACCTGGTGGAAGATTTTACGGGGCTGACGGCACAGCAGCTGGCCAATGCCCCTATGATGAGGCTGCAGTCAAACACCGTTGATTTTGGCAAGCTGCCGCAGAACGCCTCAGCTGATGTAGAGTTCTTCTTCACCAATGAGGGTAAGAGTGACCTTATCATTCGTCATGTCAAGTCGGGGTGCGGATGTACTGCACTGATGCCTACCGAAAATGTTATCAGGCCCGGAGAGAAGGGCTCGGTCAAGGCACAGTTTCATTCAGGCGGTTACAGGGGACAGATCTACAAAAATATTTTCGTCTACACCAATGACCCGAAGAATGCGGAGGTTATGCTGATGATCAAGGGTGAGGTGCTTGTCTCTGACGGGAAGGCCAACTGATTAATTCTGCCGGGGGAGGTTATTATGGTCAGTAAGAAAGAGTCATCAGGGGCACTCTCAGTGCAGCAGGGTATTCCACAGCCACCGAGTATCAACCCTGATGTTGTTGCCCGTCTCAGGCGCAGCCGGCGCAGGACTCTTACTGCCGATGATTATGTTGAGGGTATCCTTCGGGGTAACCGTACCATCCTGAGCCAGGCCATAACCCTTATTGAGAGTAATCTGCCCGGTCACTATGAGATAGCTCAGCAGGTGATAGAGCGCTGCCTGCCTGCCAGCTCGCGCTCAGTGCGGATAGGTATCACCGGTGTTCCCGGTGCCGGCAAGAGCACCTTTATTGAGACCTTTGGCACGTTGCTCACACGCCGCTATGGCCGACGGCTGGCAGTGCTGGCCATTGACCCCAGCAGCCTGCAGAGCAGGGGTAGTATCATGGGTGACAAGACCCGTATGGAGCAGCTCAGTACCGACCCCGACGCATTCATTCGCCCCTCACCCTCAGCAGGTACACTGGGCGGGGTGGCACGCAAGACACGTGAGACAATCATATTGTGTGAGGCGGCAGGGTTTGATACCATACTGGTTGAGACAGTAGGGGTGGGGCAATCAGAGACGGTGGCACACTCCATGGTTGACTTTTTCCTGGTGCTGATGCTTGCCGGCGCCGGCGATGAGCTACAGGGGATTAAGCGGGGTATCATGGAGATGGCCGACACCATAGTGATAACCAAGGCTGACGGTAATAATGTCAATAAAGCGGAGGTGGCACGAGTAGGATATAAGAATGCACTCCATCTCTTTCCGCCATCACCATCAAAATGGAGCCCACGGGTGCTCACCTGCTCATCGGTAGAAAATACCGGTATGACAGAGATATGGGAGACGATACGTGACTATGTAAGCATCACCAAGAGCAACGGCTGGTTCTGGGAGAGAAGGCGTGAGCAGGCAGTGACACGTATGCATGAAACAATAATAGATACCCTGCAGCAGTCATTCTACTCGCATCCTGAGGTGGCACGTCTGATGCCTGACCTTACCAGGCAGTTGCGTGAAGGTGAGACCACCTCATACAAGCCTGCCATACTTTTACTTGACAAATATTTTGGTCGCGAAAGCAGATAATCAAATTGTTTGTATCTTTGTGCCCTTGTAAATAATTAGGTTGATTTAAGGAACTAAAATTTATCACATGAGAAAGATTATTATTCTTTTGTTGGCTGTTGTTGTGGCAGCATCATGTACCAGTGAGCCGAAGTTCAAGATCACAGGTAATATAGAAGGTGCTTCAAATGAGCTGCTTCTGCTTCAGAAAAGGATCTCAGGCGGCTATGAAATAATTGACTCTGTACAGATTACCAATGGCAGCTTCAGGCTTGACGGGTCAATTGACTACCCCCAGATGGTCAATCTGAGCCTTAAAGGCAAGAGGGGAGGTCTTAACTTCTTCATTGAAAACTCAGACATCACCATTCACGGTCATGCTGACTCTCTCTTTGCAGCCTCTGTCAGCGGGTCGGCGGCACAGGCACAGTACGACGCTTACATGGCTACCCTTGATGAGAGCAACTCAGAGCTGATGAAGCTCTATGAGAGGTACCGTAATGCCAGGATGGAGGGTAATGATGCCGCTCTCGCCTCCCTGCTTGAGGATGAGATGGATGCACTCAATGCCAAACAGAATCAGATCAAGAAGGATTTTATAAGAGGCAATCCTGACTCCTATGTCACCCCTTCAATTATAAGTGAGCTCTCATATTATCTTGAGCCGGATGAGATGGATGATCTGCTGGGCGGACTCTCCCCATCCCTTGATAATGTACAGACGGTCATCACCCTGAAAGAGAGGCTTATCAAGCTTAAGGCTGTGGCCATGGGTGAGAAGGCACCTGACTTCACTCTCAATGACCCTGACGGCAATCCGGTATCACTCTATTCACTTCTTGACGGCAGCCGCCAGCTCCTTCTCCTTGACTTCTGGGCAGCATGGTGTGGTCCGTGCCGCCAGGAGAACCCCAATGTGGTAAAGACCTGGAAGGAGTACAACAAGAGAGGTTTTGACGTGTTTGGTGTCTCTCTTGACCGCGAAAGGGATGACTGGCTGAAGGCTATTGAGGATGACAACCTCACCTGGACCCATGTCTCTGACCTTAAGTTCTGGGACTGTGAGCCTGCCAAACTCTATGCAGTAAATGCCATCCCCTCCAACTTCCTGCTTGACAGTGAAGGTACCATCGTAGGCCACAACCTGCGTGGTGAAGCACTGGGGCAGAAGGTTAAGGAGCTTCTTGAGGCGAAATAATAAACTTGTTAACACATAAGCCGTTGGGGCAACAGTCTCAACGGCTTTTGTATATCAGATTATGACAAGAGGTTACGGAGCAGGCGCTGAAGGCCAGGCCGGAGAGCAAAGCGAACAGCATCCCCGGAGTATGGCGGTGAGCCAACCGGTTAGCTCACACCACCATAAATAAAATAGAATAAGGAGAATCAATTAAACTAAATAGAAATGAAAACTATCGGAAAATTAAAGATTGGAGTGGTAGCTCTTCTGACACTCTCCATGCTGATGTCAGGATGTGCTTCCATGAACAAGGCCTCCAAGGGTGCTGCCTTAGGGGCGGCTGCCGGCGGGGTGCTCGGAGCAGTGGTAGGTAAAGCTACCGGTAACACCGCAGTGGGTACCATAGTGGGTGCTACGGTAGGTGGTACCACCGGTGCAATTATCGGACACAAGATGGACAAGCAGGCAGAAGAGATAGCCGAGAGTGTGCCTGATGCAAAGGTTGAACGCATAGGAGAGGGCATCGTGGTTGAGTTCAGCAGTGCAGTGCTCTTTGGATTTGATCAGTCAGCCCTGTCAGCCGAGGCGAAGAGTACCATTGACAAGCTGGTAACGGTACTGAATGTCTATCCTGATACCGACATTGAGATACAGGGTCATACCGACAACAAGGGTGCCGAGAGCTATAACCAGACCCTCTCGGAGAGACGCGCCAGGGCAGTGGCTGATTATCTGCTTGCCAGCCAGATCGTTGATGAGCGTATAACCATCAAGGGGTTTGGTCTGTCAGTACCCAAGTATGATAATGACAGTGATGAGGGCAGGGCACAAAACCGCAGGGTTGAGTTTCTTATCACCGCCAACGAGAAGATGATCGCTGAGGCTGAGGCTGAGGCAGCAGCGGTTCAGTAAAACCAGGATCCGGCCCCACAGCCGGATCTTTTTTATCACCCCTCCCCGCTCCTCTACCTTGTATAGAAGGAGAGGGTGATGCCTGCAGTCAAGGGTGATATTTTTATGGTGCTGTCGGTGGTTATCCGGTTCCCTGCTGACCATATCCATGGTGTGCGGTGCAGCCTGACCGGGTATCCGCCAAAGAGGGCTACAGACCAGTAGTCGCCAAACCCCTTCATACCTGTATAGAACAGAACCTCAAGGTTCACTCCGGCCACCGCCATGGTCTGGTTAAACCGCAGGTCAGTCTCGCCATTACGGAGATACTTTTCAAGAGTTATCTTTCGTTCGGCATCATAATTCTGCAGCCTGGTTCGGAGCCATCTGACCGAGAGCTGGGGGGTGAGACGTATCCTCGCAGAGCTGACAAGGTCATATCCCACGGTGAGCTTGATGAGCCGGCTGCTCTGGTCAACAATAAACGTATCATGTTTTTCACTGTACTTGTATCCCAGCCCCAGCCCCAGGGAGGCGGAGAGGGGCAGGCCTGAGACACCTATCTCCGGTCCTGTCAGCGCCTGGTAGGCGAGCGCAGCTGTATTGTGCTCACCCAGCAGAGCGGTGAACTCAGAAAAATCGGTCCTGAAAATGTCGATAGCCAGTGCCGAGCGTAGAGCGAAGCGGCTGTATGAATTGTCGTCAGGCTCCCCTGTCAGATCCTCCCCGTAATAGGCTAGGGGCGTCAGGGTGATCCTCAGGGGGAGGCGTGTAGTATCACTGACTGTCGCCTCTGCCGGGTTGAAGCCCGGACAGGTGATCCTCAGCCACACATCACCCTCACCGGCGATAAAAAGATGAAACAGACCGCTCAAATCAGTAGATGTGCAGTCGGTACTGTTCACCCGGCACACGGTGACTCCTGTTACGGGCAGATTACGGTGATCAGTCACCGTGCCGGTAACAACCCTCTCCTGTGAAAACAGTCTGCCAGGTGTAGTGAAAAGAACGAGGGAGAGTATCAGCAGGAATTTGATATTGGCCGGGTTGGTCATAACTGTAATCTATTATAATAGTGTCTGGTGAGTGGAGGAATTGTTGCTGCCGGTCATAAGCGCACCCCTGCTCAAAGCTATAAAACATCTTTTATGGTGACAATAAAATGCTATTTTTATAGCCTGAACCAAAATCTGCTTTCGACATGAAGAGAGTTTTACCCTGTATACTGGCCCTGTTGCTCCCGCTGACTGCACATACCCAGTCAAAAAGGGCAATGACCATTGATGATCTGGTTATCTGGAACCGTATCTCTGAAAGAGTAATATCAGATGACGGCTCGCTGATCGCATTCAAGACAGAGCCAACCCGTGGTGATGCGACGGTTACCCTCTATAATGGCAAGGGCGACCTGGTGGAGACCTTTGGCTGTGCCACCGGCATCCGTATTTCAGCAGACTCCAGGTTTCTCTTTTTCACAATAAAGCCACCCCTGGAGGAGGTCAGGGAGCTGAAGCTTAAGAAGGCCAAGAGGGAGGAGATGCCCACAGACAAGCTTGGCATCTACAACCTCTCCACAGGCGTCACCGATACCATTGTCTCACTTAAGTCATACAAGCTGCCCGGGAAGTGGGCCGGCTGGGTTGCCTGGCAGTGTGAGCCGGCCAAAGCGAAGCCTGCTCCTGCGGCTGACACCACATCCAACAACGGTGACAAGCCTAAAAAGGCCAAGAGCCAGTCGGCAGAGAATGGGTTCACACTTTATATAGTGGAGCTGCAGAGCGGCCGGAGAGACAGTGTGCCCTTTGTTACCGACTACCTCTTCGCCGAGGAGGGGAAGGTGCTGATCTATGCCACCACCGGCGATGACAATGAACACCGGCCGGGAGTGGTGGTGGTGAACCTGGAGAGTGGGACGAGGCAGGTGATAGCTGACGGCAAGGGTCGGTATAAACAGCTGACCCTTGACAAGAAGGGTAGCAGGGCAGCCTTTATCTGTTCCACAAATGAGAAGGAGAAGGCGGGTAACAGCTATTCACTCTATATGTGGGATGGGAGCGGCGAGGCTGCTGTGGCTGCCTCACAGGGCAGTGCGGGCCTGCCTGAGGGGTGGATTGTCAACGAGCATGCCAGGCTGAGCTTTGCTGAGACGGCTCCGCGTCTCTATTTCGGGACCTCACCCGCCTACAGGCTGAAAGATACCACCCTGCTTGATGAGGAGCGTGCCGTGGTTGACGTCTGGCACTGGTCAGAGGGTATCTTGCATACCGCACAGGTGGTGAGGCAGCGACGTGAGACCAACAGGTCATATACAGCTGTATGGCATGCCGACAGCAGAAAGGTGGTACAGCTTGCCACCACCGTGATGCCTGATATACAGCTCTCTGCCAAAGGTGACGGAGGGAAGGCGGTAGCCTTTTCAACACTGCCCTATGACCTTGAGTCGATGTGGCGAGGGAGTGCCGGGAGTGATGTGTGGCTGGTGGATATTGCCACCGGCAGGGCAGAGCAGATAAAGGAGAACCTGAGAGCGCGGATGCGCTTCTCGCCTGCCGGCAACTACCTCTACTGGTACCAGGCTGCAGACAGCTCATGGTATGCCTATGATGTCAGAAGCGGCAGTGAGGTGCGGCTCACCACCCCCGCCACACTGAGGGTGTGGAATGAGCTCAATGATGTTCCCGACCTGCCGGGCTCATACCCTGCCGTCGGCTGGCTGAAGGATGACAAGGCGTTTCTCGTCTCTGACAGGTATGATATATGGTCACTTGACCCGTCAGCAGCCGGGGCGCCCCGGAACATTACCGTCAACGGGCGGCAGGAGGGTATCAGGTATCGCCTGCTCCGGCTCGATACCGAGAATGAGTATATTGACCCGGCAGAGCGGCAGCTGCTGAACGGTACCAGTGAGAAGAGCCGCAGTGAATGGTTCTATTCGCTTGACCTGCGCCGCAAGGGTGTTCCGGTGAAGCTCACCGGGGGCGACTACACCCTTGGCGTACCGGTGAAGGCACGCAACTCATCACGACTTATCTACACCAGGGAGAATTTCGGGCTCTTCCCCGACTACCTGCTCACTGACCTGACATTCCGTAATGAGAAGCGGCTTACCAATGCCAACCCGCAGCAGCAGGAGTTTCTGTGGGGCACCGCTGAGGTGGTGAGCTGGATCTCACATGACGGGCTGAAGCTGGAGGGGCTGCTCTACAAGCCTGAGAATTTTGACCCGTCACGCAAGTATCCGATGATCGTCAATTTCTATGAGAAGAGTTCCACCGAGCTGAACCGGCACCGTATACCTGAGCCCGGCAGGTCAACCATAGATTATCACTACTATACCAGTAACGGCTACCTCATATTCAACCCTGACGTCTATTACACTGACGGGTATCCGGGCCAGTCGGCCTACAACTGTGTGATGCCGGGAGTCATGTCGTTGATAGACAGGGGCTTTGTAGATGAGAAGCGTATCGGCGCCCAGGGCCACAGCTGGGGAGGCTACCAGGTAGCCTACCTCGCTACACGTACCAACCTGTTTGCTGCCATTGAGTCGGGAGCACCGGTAGTCAACATGTTCAGTGCCTACGGAGGTATACGCTGGGAGTCAGGGGCGAACCGGTCGATGCAGTATGAGCATCAGCAGAGCCGCATAGGAGCCACTATCTGGGAGGCACCCCACCTCTTCTGGGAGAACTCACCCCTCTTTGCGATAGAGAAGGTGGAGACACCGATACTGATCATGGCCAACGACCAGGATGGGGCTGTGCCATGGTACCAGGGGATAGAGTTTTTTATTGCCATGAGGAGGCTGGGCAAGCCGGCATGGCTTCTCAACTATAATGGTGAGCCGCACTGGGCACAGACAGTGCCCAACCGTGTCGACTTCCAGAGACGTATGGCACAGTTCTTTCATCACTACCTGAAGGATGAGCCGATGCCACCCTGGATGAAGGAGGGGGTGCCGGCGACGGATAAGGAGTTTACGCTGGGATACTGATAATATCAGTGGCAGCGACCACTGTGGCAGAGGGAGCGGTTATCAGTGCCGAAAGAGTTGTCTGTCATTAACTTCGCTTTCCCCGTCCTGCCGGCTCTTCCAGGATAAAGCCCAGTCCGCGCAGGGTACGCAGGGCCACGCCGCGGTCAGGAGCCAGGTATTTACGTAGCCGGCTGATAAAGACATCCATGCTTCGTCCCAGGAAGTAGTCATCTTCACCCCATATCTCGGTGAGGATCTCTTCACGTGTCAGGGTCTTGTTCTTGTTCATTATCAGGTGTCTCAACAGTTGCGCCTCGCGCAGTGTCAGCTTCTCGGTGCCGGCAGGGTTTGTCAGTGTCAGGCTGTTGTAGCTAAGGGTGGTGTCTGATACGGTATACCTGTCTTCAGCTATTGAGTAGGTCCTGCGCAGGATATTGTTGATACGCAGCAACAGCATCTCAGGGTCAAACGGCTTGGTAATATAGTCATCAGCCCCCAGCTTCAGTCCTTTGACAATATCGTCTCTCAGACTTTTTGCGGTAAGGAATATAAACGGTATTCCCGGCTCTTTACCCCTAATCTTCTCGGCCAGTACAAAGCCATCCATCTCAGGCATCATGATATCCAGGATGCAGAGGTCGGGTCGTGAGGTCTGGAAGGCTTCCCATGCCTCACGTCCGTCGCGGGCCAGGGTGACCTCAAAGCCGCTCATGGTGAGGTATTGGGAGAGGATATTCCCAAAATCTGTATCGTCTTCGGCAAGCAGCAGTTTCATGGTTCTCAATGATTAGGGATTGTTATTGTAAATGTGGTACCCCGCCCCGGCCTGCTCGTTACGGTGATCTCACCGCCATGGGCAGCGGCAATACGCCTGACATAGTAGAGGCCCAGGCCGAGTCCTTTGGTTTTATGAATATTACCCGTTGGTACGCGGTAAAACTTATCGAATATATGTCCCAGATGTTCAGACGGAATCCCTGTGCCATTGTCAGTGACAGTTATCACAATATCATCTCCTGAGAGGTTGGCAGACACTCTTATCTCGGGCTTCCCATCGCAATATTTAACTGCATTGGAGAGCAGGTTTGTGATCATGGCAGTGAAATAGGGCACATCAACCTCCGCCTCCCTCTTTCCCGTGCCGTACTCGCCGGTTATGACGGCACACTGGTCGCATGAAGTCAGAAATGAGGCGACTATCTGTTGCATCAGCTCACTGATCACCACCCTGCTCCTGTCAGGCTGAAACTCCTCCCTCTCCAGGAGGCTTATATCCAGTATGGTGTTTATCAGCTGGTTGAGGTGGAGGCTCTGTTTACTTATCAGCTCTGCCGTCTCGATGACCTTTTGCGGGTCAGCCGCCACCTGCTCTTTCTGCAGGGCTTTACCTGCCACAGTGATGGTGGCGAGCGGCGTCTTCAGCTCATGCGTCATATTATTGATAAAGTCGCTTTTCAGCTCTGACAGCCGTCGCTCTTCAAGGAGGCTTCTCCATGCGAGTGCCAGCAGGAAGAGTACGATAACCATACTGGCGGTGATGAGGGCGAGTGATGCCAGTGCCTCACGGAACACCAGCCGGTTTCTGTGTGTAAGGTCAAGCAGGTAGTGGAACTCAATCATGAAGTTGTTGTGCTCCTCACGGAAGGTGTTGACCACAATCATATTCCGTGCCGGTCTCAGGTAGGAGGTGTCAGCCAGCACCATAAGCCCTCCCGGTGTCAGCAGTCCGAGGTGCGCAATGGCTATGTGGCTGATGAAGTCGGTATCATAGCCGGCACTGCCTATAAATGACCTGTAGAAAGAGGTCAGCAGCTCATTATCCCTCAGGATTGAGTAAACCTCTGTCAGTGCCAGCCTTCCCAGTGCTGTACTGTCACTCTCATCGCCCAGCGTGGGGAGCTCCTCATTGATAAGATAATCGGCAAACCGGTCCGTCACATCCATCGCCTGCTCAAAGCCGTCACTCTTACGTTCAGTGATAAGGTATGAGAGTCCGTCACGTGTCAGAGTACTGTAACGCATCATGATGATCTCCTCCTTCTGCCTCCAGGTACTCACTATCAGGAATATCTGTACGGCCAGGAAGAGAATAAGTGCTGCCAGTGAGACAGCCAGGAAGAGTTGGCGCTTCATCTGATCGCTGCTTTTTCCAAAAATAGCTATTGCTGACGAACGGCCCGATTATTAACCTGGTATTAACCCTTTATTAACCCGGATATGTGACTGACAACCCTATTTTTACAGCGTCGAAATTTTATAAATGAAATATTATGAGAAGGATATTCAATACAGTTATGATGGTGATGCTCGCCTTCATACTCTCTTCCGCAGCTCTGCCGGCCAATGGTGAGGTGGCGGTCACGCCTGATAAGGGTCATAGACAACAGGTGAAGGCTGAGCCTCAGAAGCTGACCGGGGAGCAGCGCAAAGCGATGGCTGAGCCTCAGAAGCTGACCGAAGAGCAGCGCAAAGCGATGGCTGAGCAGGCCAGGCAGAGGGATGAGGAGCGGCAGAAGAGGATGGAGGAGCACCGGAAGGTGATGGCCGGACAGATGAAGCAGTGGCAGGAGCAGATGGAGGCCCGCAGAAAGGCCATACAGGAGAGGCTGGCAGCCTCTGGCGCTGACACCCTGCCGTGGGCCCGCGATTCCGCATACTTCTTCAGGTTCTGGGATGACTACTTCAGGCATGCGCGTGAGGGTGGTGACTCAACCAGGATGTTCAGAACGTGGCACGACTATTCACGGCGCTCAGATGCACGCCGTAAGGAGCCTGCCATGGTGATGCCCGGCTTTCCGGGGGCAAGTAACCGGCCTCAGATGCGGGGCGGCCGTGGTGACTCATCGTATGAGGGCCAACTTTATGATATACTCGGGTATGGCTCCAGGCCGGGGGCTGCATGGAGCTATTCACGTAAGGTGGCCGGTGCCACATTTACCAATGATCTTACCATGCAATCCGGCGACGAGGAGAATGTAAACCTAACAGTGTCAGGCCGTTGTACCGGTGGAGCGATAAAGATAGAGGTGATCACCCCTGATGGCAGCCGGCTGGAAGAGCTTGATCTTAACAACAAGATCAGCTTTAACTGGAGAAAGAGCCTCAAGACCACAGAGGGGAAAGGCTGGAAAGGAGGCGTGTGGACCTTCCGGGTAAAGGCGTCAGATGCCACCGGCAGTTATCATATATCACTCTCAGCATACTGAGAGCAGTCGCTGTAACATAGTTTAACAGTAAAACAGTGCCATGCCCGGCTGATGACTATCACCAGCCGGGCATGCTATTAATCGTTCATCGCTCTTGTCCCGTGCTGCCATATTGTTAATTTTGCAGCACAAAACAGGAGATGATGAGAAAGCTGTTGATATTTACTGCCTTTGTTCTCTTGGCTGCCTTTACTCTCTTGGCTGCTGCTATGATATCAGGCTGCACTTCGCGCACACCCCGTGCCGACGGTCCTGCCATTACCGTCACTATCCCCCCGTTTGCCTGGTTTGTGGAACAGATTGCCGGTGATGACTACCACGTCAATGTGTTGCTCCCGCCCGGTGCCGACCACCATATCTGGGAGCCCCTGCCGAAACAGATAGGTGCCCTCTCCGGCTCTGATGCGCTGATTATCAATGGCGAGCTTGACTTTGAGCGCGCCTGGATGAATCGCTTCCAGCAGGTTAACCCCTCCATGAAGGTGCTTGACCTGTCACGCAACATAAGGCTGATAGGCGCCACGGAGGAGGGGGAGGGGCACTCCCACGGTGATGGTCATTCACACGATAACGGTCATTCCCACGGTGATGGTCATTCCCACGGTGATGGCCACTCCCACGATGACGGCCACTCCCATGATGTTGGTCATTCACACGATGATGGCCTTCCCCATGGTGACGGTCATTCACACTCCCACGGCGGTCCTGACCCACACTACTGGATGTCACCTGCTGCTGCAAGAATTATAGCATCCGATATACGCAACTTCCTGGCGGAGCTAAATCCCTCTTCTGCTGACAGGTATGATGCTGGTCTGGCTGCCGTCAACCGTACCATTGCAGAGCTCGATTCGTTGGTACGTGATGCTGTAGGCACTGCTTTCGGCACTGCTTCTGGCACTGCTGCCGGTGCCGCTCCCGGCACTGCTTTCGGCACTGCTTTCGGCACTGCTGCCGGTGCCGCTCCCGGCACTGCTTCCGGTGCCACTTACGGCAGAACGGTCCTTATCTATCATCCTGCGCTTGCCTATATGGGTCGCGACTACGGATTTGAGCAGCTCTCCTTTGAGGATGAGGGTAAGGAGCCATCACCGGCACGTATGAAACAGCTGATCGATATTGCGAGGGAGAGAGAGATAGGAGTTATCTTTATTCAGGCTGAGTATGACGTTCGCAATGCACGATCACTCTCACGTGAGACCGGCGCCACGCTTGTGGTGATCAACCCGATGAACAGCGACTGGCCTGCGGCGGTAGCTGAGGTGGCGGCCAGTCTACGGGATAACCTTTAATTTTAAACCAATTATCAGGCAGGTGAGATAGCGATGAGCACACTCTTCAGGATAGAATCGGTCTCGGCAGGTTACGAAGAAAAGATCGTACTGCGTGATGTCACCATGTCGGTAGAGGAGAATGACTTTATCGGTATAATCGGTCCCAACGGTGGCGGCAAGACCACCCTCCTGAAGGTGATCCTCGGCCTGCTGAAGCCGCTATCGGGAAGGGTTGACTACTCACCCGGTAACCTGGTGATGAACCAGATAGGCTATATGCCCCAGGTGGCCCTGGGTGATACCCTCTTCCCGGTCACGGTAGAGGATGTTGTGCTCTCCGGACTGATGCATGGCAGGGGTGCCACGGCACGTATGGGTCGCGGTGAGAGGAGGCGTGTGGCTGAGGTGATGGATCAGCTGGGACTGACACCCCTGGCACACCAGGCGCTCAATGAGCTCTCAGGCGGGCAGCTGCAGCGTGTCTACCTGGCACGTGCAGTCTCCGGGTCGCCGCGGCTCCTGCTGCTCGATGAGCCGGCCACCTTTGTAGATGCATCGTTCGAGGCTGACTTCTATGACAAGCTCAAAGAGCTCAACAGCCGCATGACCATCATGATGGTGTCACATGACGTGGGCATGGTGTCAGCGTGGGTGAAATCATTTGCCTGCGTCAATGAGCGACTCTTCTACCATCCGCAGAGCAAGATAACGCAGGATGATCTGCGGCTCTACGGCTGTCCTATACAACTGGTCACCCACGGTGAGGTGCCTCATGTGGTACTACATAAGCATGAGTGATGGCTGGCCTCTTTGAATACTCATTTATTGTACGGTCATTGCTGGGAGCGCTCTTTGCCAGCATCACGGCCGGACTGGCAGGCACCTATATCGTCTCCCGCAGGCTGGTCTTCCTCAGCGGCGGGGTGACCCACGCCTCCTTTGGGGGTATAGGCCTTGGCTACTACCTGGGTATCAACCCGGTGATAGGTGCTGCCATCTTCGGGCTGGGCTCAGCCCTGGGGATGGAGTATATGTCAGCCAGGGGCAAGATGCGCGAAGACAGCGCTATAGGCATACTGTGGGCCCTGGGTATGGCCCTCGGGATAATCTTTATTTACCTCACCCCGGGCTATGCACCCAACCTGATGAGCTACCTCTTCGGCAGTATCCTGACCGTCACCGACGGTGACCTGATAGCCCTGGGTATCGTCTCGGTGATACTGATAGTTTATACTGCGGTATTCTACAGAACACTGCTCTACATCTCGTTTGATGAGAACTATGCACGTACCTTCACCCGCCATGTTGACCTCTTCAGGTACCTGTCGGTGGGACTGGCCGGACTGGCAATAGTGCTGAATATAAGAATGGCCGGAGTGATAATGATCATTGCACTGCTCACCATTCCTGCCAATATTGTAATGCTTTTCACACGCAGGTACCTCCGTATAGTCTGGCTCTCTACGGCGGTCAGCTTTGCAGGTATCAGCGGCGGGTTTGCCATATCATGGTTCACCAACCTGCCCACCGGCGCAACAATAGTTGCTGTGCTGGTGTTGTTCTGGCTGGTGGCAAGAGGGGTGAGGAGCCTTATCAGGAGTAGCAGGATAGATAAACTTAAACAAGGAACGATATGAACAACTATGATCTGATTGTTATCGGCAGCGGTCCGGGCGGATATGTTGCTGCCATCAGGGCTGCACAGCTCGGTATGAAGGCGGCGGTGGTAGAGAAGGCTGAGACAGGAGGTATCTGCCTCAACTGGGGTTGTATACCCACCAAGGCGCTGCTCAAGAGTGCCGAGGTGCTTGACTATGCCCGCAATGCTTCGGCCTACGGAATTGTGTCTGGTGAGGCACCGTCAGCTGACTTCAGTGCGGTGATAGCCCGCAGCAGGGGAGTGGCAGAGGCGATGAGCAAGGGGGTGCAGTACCTGCTTAAGAAATACAATATTCCTGTAATCAACGGGTTTGGACGCCTCAGTGGCGGTGGCGCCGTAGAGGTGGAGGCTGCTGACGGAACCAGGGAGAGCTACTCCGCCCCACATATCATCATAGCTACCGGCGCGCGTTCACGTGAGCTGCCCGGACTAAAGCAGGATGGCAAAAAGATTATCGGATACCGTGAGGCGATGACCCTCCCCACACTGCCCGGCTCGATGGTGGTGGTGGGCTCAGGAGCCATAGGGAGTGAGTTTGCCGGCTTCTACCGCTCGATGGGCACCGAGGTGACGCTGGTGGAGTTTATGCCGCGCATACTGCCTGTTGAGGATGAGGAGGTGTCACGTACCCTGGAGCGCTCCTTCAAGAGGGCAAAGATGAAGGTGAAGGTGGGATCTACGGTTGAGAAGGTCGACACCACGGGCGAGAAGTGCCTCGTCACCATCAAGACACCGAAGGGTGAGGAGCAGGTTGAGGCTGACATAGTGCTCTCGGCAGTGGGGATAACCCCCAATATTGAGGGTATCGGCCTGGAGGAGGCCGGCGTAAAGACCGACAGGGGCAGGATCGTTGTGGATGAGTATTACCGCACCTCCGTAAAAGGTGTCTATGCCATCGGTGATGTGATCCCCGGCCCGGCACTGGCACACGTCGCCTCAGCCGAGGCGCTCGTCTGTGTAGGGAAGATAGCGGGAGAGGAGCCGGAAAAGATAGACTACACAAATATTCCCGGCTGTACCTATACCACTCCCGAAGTGGCCTCATGCGGCATGACCGAAGAGGCAGCCAAAGCGGCCGGCATCGAGACAAAGACAGGCAAGTTTATGTTTATGGCATCAGGCAAGGCGAGCGCCGCCGGTGCACGTGAGGGGTTTGTCAAGCTGGTGTTTAACGCTGCTGATGATAAGCTGATCGGCGGACACCTGATAGGGATGAACGTGACCGAGATGATCTCATCATTGGTGACAGCCAGAAAGATGGGAGCCACAGCACAAACACTGGCACTCAGCATACACCCCCACCCAACCATGTCGGAAGGGATCATGGAGGCTGCCGCTGCCGCACTGGGCGAGGCGATACATGGCTAAAAGAGAGCAGACGCTCTATTGCCTGACAAAACATACCCTGTCAAACCAATTATATTTTACGGTTAACGCAACCTTAAGGCCTCTTTTCGCATCACTCTATTGATAAGGTCAGATTTTATTTCTTACCTTTAGAACTCGACCAATTTTCGGGTTTGGGAAAGGATAAGGATATAATTGACGGCTGCTTATCCGGCAGCAGGCGCGATCAGGAGCTGCTTTACCGCAGATATTCCCCGAGGCTCTATGCCGTTTGCCTTCAATATTCGGGCAACACAGAAGAGGCGAGGGATGTACTGCAGGATGGATTTATTAAGATCTTTGAGAACCTGTCGCACTTCAGCCATGAAGGTTCTTTTGAAGGATGGATGAGAAGGATCATCGTCAACACCGCGCTTGAGCGTTACCGTAACAGGTACTACCTCAGTCGCGTTGACGATATTGACGAGGTGAGCGAGCCGGCTGCCGAGCCTGACACTGATGACTTCGCCGGTCTCGAAGCCGAGGATCTGCTTAAGATGATCATGGAGCTGCCACCGAAGTACAGGATGGTTTTCAACCTGTACGCTATTGAAGGGTACTCGCACCGTGAGGTGGGTGAGATGCTGGGTATAACCGAAGGGACCAGCAAGTCAAACCTCTCACGGGCCAGGGATATACTACAGAGGAAGGTAAGGATACTTACCGGTGTTAACAGGAGAATGGCCAATGTTTGAAAGGGAGCCAAATATTGATGTTGTATTCCGCAACGGACTGAAGAACCTTGAGGTGCTTCCGCCAGCCGATGTGTGGGATAGTATCCCGCCCCTCGCTGCCCGGCGCAGCCGTCTCAGGGTTGTTGCCGCTGTGGCTGCCGGCGTGGCTCTCCTGCTCTCGTTCACCTTCCTGGCAACATGGTATATGCGCCAGAACAGTACCATGCCCCTACTCGCAGAGGTCACCCTGAATGATGGTGAGGAGGGCGCTGTGGTGCTCGACATACCTGCTGCCTCACCCGTGCTCAGCACCTATGAGCCGGAGATGATGACCACCGACCATCTTGCTGCTGCCACAACCGATATGAGAGTGTCACCTGAGGATGCTCTGAGAGCGGCGGCGCTGCAGCCTGGCACGGTCACCTCACCTTCAGGTACGGTAGCTTCACCCTCAGGTATGGTCACCTCACCCTCCGGCACCGTCACCGCATCCTCCGGCACTGTCGCTTCATCCTCCGGTACCGTCACCACTCCGCCTCACACCACCTCTGCCGGCTCCACGGATCAGGCTGCTGCCATGGCGGCCGGTCACCACTCAGAGCTGCTTGCTGATGCTGAGCTGCCGGAGCGGAGTGATGCCACCAGCGCACCGCTCAGGATACCGAGGGATGAGATCACTGTGATCACTGCCCGGCGCTTCAGCGGCACCGATCAGGAGATCAGGACACCGCTGCCACGTGAGCTCACCAGCCATGACGGACCACGTATCACCCTGGGTGCCTCCCTCTCGCCGGCGATGGGCTTCTCACGGGCAGGCGAAAATATAAGGCTGGCAGAGCTTATCAGCAGTGAGACAGCCAGACCATCCTACTCGGCAGGTCTTACGGTAGGTTATCAGCTCTCACCACGTCTCACCATACAGTCAGGTGTGGGATTGGCATCTGTCGGTCAGACAATCACCGATGTTATTGTCTATGCAGGGCTCTCTGACCACTACTCGGTAAAGAGCAGCTATCTCTACAGCGTGCAGACCGCCTCGGGGCTGCTGCTGGCCAACAATACCGACCTCTACCTCACTGACAGCAGAAACCGGGTTGAGACACGTATACCTCCCGGCATGGCTGACCCTTCAAAATATTCCCTCAACCTGATAGGCTCAGAGATACAGCAGGTGTTCCGCTACCTTGAGCTGCCGGTGATGCTGCGCTACAGGGTGATAGACCGCAAGGTGGGGCTCAACCTCTCGGGTGGTGTGGCCTACGGCTTCCTGGTAGATAATGCCGCCTATACCGGCAAGGGTACGGAGATGATCTATGTGGGCCAGACAGAAGGGGTCAGTCCGTTCAACCTCAGCAGCATGGTAGGCCTCGGTATGGAGTACAGCTTCACCAGTAAGATGACCTTCAGCCTGGAGCCCCTCTTCAGGTACTACGTCACACCTCTGAGTGATGTCTCCGGTTCACTCTACAAACCTTACTCGGTAGGATTCTATTCAGGTTTCTTCTTTAAGTTCTGACCCCCTTCTTTTATCATCTCTGTAGGTATTGACTTCCTGCTTTTATCACCTTAATAGGTTCCACCCCTCCCCGCTTTTATCACCTTCAGGTTACTTTACAGTACCCGTTTTTTTCGCTACTTTTGCATTTTTATGATCAGATAGCGGAATTATGAAGATTACACTGGGGAAGGCACTGCTTGCCATATTGTTGTTATTGGGCGCCGGATTGGTATTTTCTGTTATTGTCTCAGCGGTTAACAGTCAGGAGGTGGTGGTTGCCGGTGATGAGACAGGGTCTCCGGTGTCGGTCTCATGGACTATACCGGAGAATGTCAGTTTTGCCGGCGAGCCGATGCCGCTGCAGAACTTTGATACCCGTGAGAGCCTTGACCGTGAGCTGAATGCTACCGCCTACCGGCATGGCTCAACGCTGCTCACCATCAAGAGGGCCGGACGCTACTTCCCCGAGATAGAGGAGATACTGGCTGAGTACGGTATTCCTGACGATTTTAAGTATCTCGCCTGTGCCGAGAGTGACCTGGGTAATGTCATCTCGCCGGCAGGAGCTACCGGTATCTGGCAGATTATGGAGCGTACCGGCCGTGAGTATGGTATGACTGTCAACCGGGAGATTGATGAGCGCTATGACCTGGCTGCCTCCACCAGGATGGCCTGCAGCTACCTGAGGAAAGCGTATGAGAGGTATGGCAGCTGGACGATGGCTGCTGCCTCATACAATTCTGGTATGAGCGGGTTGAGTGAGCAGGCAGATATTCAGAAGGAGAGCAGCTACTATGACCTGCTGCTCAATGAGGAGACAGCACGCTATATCTTCCGGGTGGTGGCTCTCAAGCTGGTGATGGCCGATCCTGCCAAATATGGGTTCAATCTGGATGAGGGAGACCTCTACAGGCCGGTACCATTCTTTGAGGTGAAGGTTAATGCTCCGGTAGAGAGCTGGGAGCAGTTTGCAAAGCAGTATGAGACCAACTACAAGATACTGAAGTTCCTCAACCCCTGGTTGCGCAGGCCCTTCCTCACCAATAGCGAGAGGCGTGAGTACACCATAAGGGTGCCGGTGAAGGATGCCCGGATAACTGTCGGATCATAACCACTTACCATGTCAGGCAATCAGGATGAGATAAGGGTCTACGGTGCGAGGGTCCATAACCTTCGCAATATCAGCCTCACGGTGCCCCGCAACCAGCTGGTGGTGATCACCGGGCTGAGTGGCAGCGGCAAGTCGTCACTAGCCTTTGACACTATCTATGCTGAGGGCCAGCGGCGTTATATGGAGACGCTCTCGGCCTATGCCCGTCAGTTTCTGGGAGGCATGGAGCGTCCTGATGTGGACCGTATTACCGGACTCAGTCCGGTGATCTCCATCGAGCAGAAGACCACCAACAAGAACCCGCGCTCAACGGTAGGCACCATCACTGAGATATATGACTTCCTGAGGCTGCTCTATGCACGTGCTGCCGATGCCTATTCGTATGAGTCGGGCGAGAAGATGGTCAGGTACAGTGATGATCAGATAGTGCAGCTGGTGACTGAGCGGTATGACAGTCACAGGGTCTATATCCTTGCCCCGCTGGTCAAGGGCCGTAAGGGTCACTACCAGGAGCTCTTCGAGCAGCTGCGGCGAAAGGGGTTCCTTCATGCCCGTATCAACGGTGAGGTGAGGGAGCTGACCCCCGGGATGAGGGTTGACAGGTACAAGGTGCACTTTATTGAGCTGGTGATAGATAAGTTCAGGGTAGGTGAGGTGACTCCCGGGCGGCTGCATGATGCTGTGCTGCTGGCTCTTGACCAGGGTGATGGTGTGATGGCGGTGCTTGATGCCGATGATGAGGCGCTCCGCTACTACAGCCGCCACCTCATGTGTCCGGTGACAGGTATCTCATACAATGAGCCGGCACCCCACACCTTCTCGTTCAACTCACCACAGGGAGCATGCCCGCGCTGTAACGGGCTGGGGCAGGTCTCCGAGGTGGATATCGGGCGTATGATGCCTGACCCCACCCTCTCTATCCGCAAGGGAGGTATTCAGCCTCTTGGCAAATACCGCAATATATGGATCTTCTGGATGCTGGAGGCGCTGGGTGAGAAGAACGGCTTCACCGTTGACACCCCCGTAGGTGAGATCGCCGACGAGGCGGTCAGGAAGATATTCTTCGGCTCCGATGAGGTGCTCAAGCTCTCCAACACTCCTCTGGGTGTCACCTCCAACTACTTCCTCACCTTTGAGGGGGTGGTAAGCTATGTAGGCAACCAGGAGGCTATCAATGGCCGTAGCGGTAACGGCAGGAGCAGGGAGCAGTATGTGCAGTACCAGGTGTGCCCCGAGTGCCATGGCGCCCGCCTGAAGAGGGAGGCGCTCTGGTTCCGTATAGGAGGAAAAAATATTGGTGAGCTGGCATCGATGGATCTGACCGGGCTGCACCACTTCCTTGAGGATGTTACCGATGGGATGTCAGAGAGGCAGAAGAAGATATCAGGTGAGATACTTAAGGAGATACGTTCACGCCTCGGCTTCCTGCTTGATGTGGGGCTTGACTACCTCTCACTGAACCGCGGTGCACGTACCCTCTCCGGCGGTGAGAGCCAGCGTATCAGGCTGGCCACCCAGATAGGGTCGAGGCTGGTCAACGTGCTCTATATACTCGATGAGCCCAGCATAGGGCTGCACCAGCGTGACAACCGCCGCCTCATCGGGGCGCTCAGGAGCCTGCGTGATGCGGGCAACTCGGTCATCGTGGTTGAGCATGACCGTGACATGATAATGAGTGCTGACCATATAATCGATATTGGTCCCGGCGCAGGTGTGCATGGCGGCACCATCGTGGCTGAGGGTGCTCCGGAGACACTGCTTGGTGCCGGCACCCTCACCTCTGACTACCTCGGCGGCACGAAGAGGATAGAGGTGCCCGGACAGCGGCGGCAGGGCAATGGCAGGTTCCTCACCATCACCGGTGCCACGGGTAACAACCTGAAGGGTGTCACCCTCCGTATCCCCCTCGCCACCTTTATCTGTGTCACGGGTGTCTCCGGCAGTGGCAAGTCATCACTGATCAACCAGACACTACACCCGGCACTGGCCAGGAAGCTGCATGGTGCCGGACGCATACCGCTGCCCTATGACACTATTGAGGGGATAGAGAATATTGACAAGGTGATAGAGGTTGATCAGGCACCCATAGGGCGCACCCCGCGTTCAAACCCTGCCACCTATACCGGTGTCTTCACCGAGATACGCAGCCTCTTTGCGATGACCCCCGACGCCAGGGTGAGGGGCTTCGGCCCGGGACGCTTCTCGTTCAACATCAGGGGCGGACGGTGTGAGGGGTGTGAAGGGGCAGGGGTGAAGACCATCGAGATGAACTTCCTGCCTGACGTCTATGTGAAGTGCCCCGACTGTGGTGGTAAGCGGTACAACCGTGAGACGCTCGAGGTGAAGTACAAGGGGCGGTCTATTAATGATGTGCTTGAGATGACCATCAATGATGCCGTGGAATTTTTTAAGGGTATACCGGCCATATGGCACAAGATAAAGACTATGCAGGATGTGGGGCTGGGCTATGTGCGGCTGGGGCAGCCCTCAACCACCCTCTCAGGAGGTGAGTCGCAACGGGTCAAGCTGGCTGCCGAGCTCTCCAGACGTGACACCGGACGTACCCTCTACATACTTGATGAGCCTACTACCGGCCTTCACTTTGATGATGTGAAGGTGCTGCTTGAGGTGCTCAACAGGCTGACAGACAGGGGTAACACCGTTATTGTAATAGAGCATAACATGGATGTGATCAAGGTGGCTGACTATATTGTTGACCTGGGACGCGAGGGTGGTCACGGCGGGGGTGAGCTAATCTTTTCGGGAACACCCGAGGAGATAATAAAGATTGATGACAATTATACTGGCAGGTACCTTGAACCCGTTCTGAAAGAGTAGAAAAGATTATATTTAACACCTAAATATTTGTTTATGGATGATGCTAAGGAGAGGGATCTGATCAGAGATGCCTTTGAGCCCAAGACCTGGAACGAGATCCATACGATGGACTCATGGCGGGTCTTTAAAATTATTGCCGAGATGGTTGAAGGCTTTGAGAAGCTTTCCAGGATAGGTCCCAGCGTGGCTGTCTTCGGCTCGGCCCGTACCCACTTCAACAATAAGTACTATAAGCTTGCCGAAGAGATAGCCTTTCAGCTGGTACAGAGGGGCTATGGCGTCATCACCGGCGGCGGCCCGGGAATCATGGAGGCAGCCAACAAGGGGGCAAAAAGGGGTAACGGTAAATCTGTGGGTATCAATATAGACCTTCCGTTTGAGCAGATGGCCAACCCCTATGTTGACCGTGACAAGCTGATCACCTTCGACTACTTCTTTGTACGTAAGGTGATGTTCATGAAGTATGCCCAGGGCTTTATCGTTCTGCCGGGTGGCTTCGGCACCTTTGATGAGCTGTTTGAGGCACTGACCCTGATACAGACCAAGAAGATCGGGCGTTTCCCGATAGTGCTTGTGGGTGAGAAATACTGGTCAGGCCTCTTTGACTGGATCAACAATGTGATGCTCAATGATGAGCACAATATCGCCCCTGAAGACCTCAACCTATACAGGATTGTTGATGAGGCGGAGGAGGCGGTCACCTATATTGACCAGTTCTATACGCGCTACCTGCTGGCCCCCAACTTCTGACCATCTACCGTCCCCGCTGCTTGGTCTGCTGGTCTATCTCACGCTCATGGTCGCGCTTCCTGAGAGTGTCACGCTTGTCATACTGCCTCTTTCCCTTGGCCAGCGCTATCTCCGCCTTGGCCAGCCCCCGCTCATTGATGAACACCTTTGTCACAATGATGGTCAGCCCTGTCTCATTCACCTTACGCTGCCACCTGCGTAGCTCCCTGCGTGTCAGCAGCAGCTTCCTCTCTGCCAGCGGGTCATGGTTGCGTATGTTACCCCAGTAGTACTCAGAGATATGCATCCCGGTAATAAATAGCTCGCCATTGCGGAAGGCACAGAATGAGTCGGTGAGGCTTGCCTTGCCGGCCCTGATAGATTTTATCTCGGTGCCGGTGAGCCTGATACCCGCAATAAGCTTCTCAAGGAATTCATAGTCATGTGAGGCCTTGCGGTTTTTAATGACAATATTGCTGCTGCTGCCTCCCATCCCCCTTTTTACGCGAAGAGCGCAAAATAAACGGTCTCAGTCAGCCTGGAGAGCACCACCTGCAGCAGCAGGAAGATGATTACCATTGAGATGACCGTTGCAATGATCATTGGCAGCTTCTTGTGCTCAGGAGGTTTGAGCATCACCTCCATCCCTGTCCAGAAGATAAACATCCCGTATAGCCCGAGCACATTGATAAAGAGCAGCGACTCAAAGAGCCTGCTGATGGTCAGTGAGAGGAATATCGGGGCCATTGAGTATGCCACCAGCTTGATTGCCACCAGAAACTCATGCCCCAGGTCAAGAGCCCTCATAATCTCCCTCACCACGAATGCTGAGGCGTAGATGCCGAGGTAGAGAAAGAGGAAGGTGCTGATGGCGGTTATTACCGAATACATCGGCTTGAGGGTGGTATTGATAAAGACCATCGAGCCGAGGAAGGCACTCACCGTGACAAGGATGGTGAGCGGCAGGAAGAAGCTGCCCCTGACGTACTTAATCGGACGACTCTCACGGTGAACCACATCCCAGGCCATGCCGGGATTGACAATGAAATACTTTGTTCTATGGTACAGAAACCTGAGATCCATGATCTTTTGGTATTTGCGAAGGCCAAAATTAAGCAAAATTGCGTTAAGGGGGGCGGTTTATGGCTATCTTTAATTTCTGATGGTGAAGCGGAAGCATGATATTATCGTGATCACCGGCCCTACAGCCACAGGAAAGACACGCCTGGCAGCGCTGATGGCTGAGAGGCTTGGCAGCGGTGTGATAAGCGCCGACTCACGCCAGGTGTACCGGGGCATGGATATCGGTACCGGCAAGGATCTCTCAGACTATATTGTTGATGGCCGCAGGGTACCTCTCTACCTGGTTGATATCGTTGATGCCGGGTACCGGTACAGTCTGTATGAGTACCAGCGCGACTTCCTGGAGGTCTTTGGCACGATGAGCGCCCGCGGCGAGCTGCCGGTAGTATGTGGCGGGTCAGGAATGTATATTGACAGTATCATCAGCGGATACCGGCTGGTGAAGGTGCCGGTGAATGAGCCGTTGCGTGCCTCGCTGGAGGGACGCCCGCTGGATGAGCTGACAGCTATCCTGGCGAGGTACGGCAGGCTGCACAACACTACCGATGTTGATACGGTAAAGCGGGCGGTACGGGCAATAGAGATAGCTGACTACCAGGCATCACACCCTGCTGATGAGGAGCCCTTTCCGGTGACCACCCCCCTGGTGACTGCCCTGCATGTTGATCGTGAGACACGCCGGCAGCGTATCAGCGAGAGGCTGCATGCCCGGCTGGCCGAAGGGATGGTAGAGGAGGTGAGAGGGCTGATGGATGGGGGAGTGGCACCTGATGACCTTATCTATTACGGGCTGGAGTATAAATATATCACACTATACCTGCTCAACCGGCTTGGCTATGAGGAGATGGTCAGAAAGCTTGAGGTTGAGATACACCGCTTCGCCAAGCGGCAGATGACCTGGTTCCGTGGCATGGAGCGACGTGGTATCCCCATCAGCTGGATCGACGCCGGCCTGAGTGATCAGGCGAAGTGTGAGGCTATCATGCCAATGCTGAACAGGTGACCAGAGGCCGGATTCACTATTCTATTCACGGTACTTTTTATCTGCAACTTCCCCTCTTCTATTCACGGCACTTTTTTCTGTAACTTCCCCTCTTCGATATCGGCATGTTTAACTACATTTGCCCCGTTGTACAGAAGATCTCACCAGCGGCAACCCTCTGAGCGGGCCACAGTATGAGATCTTAAATCAATAGTCTGGATTTATGCTGAGTATCGATACTGTTCTTTTTGAGCTCTTTGGTTATCGCATGAGCCTCCTGGAGCTGCTTGCCGTGCTGACCGGGCTCTCAGCCACCTGGTATGCTGCCAGGGCAAATATCATCACCTGGATCTTCGCTGTTATCAATGCCGTCCTCTTTTTTATGCTCTACTACCAGGTCAATCTCTACTCGGCAATGTCTCTTCAGTTCTTCTTCTTCGGCAATGCCATTTATGGCTGGTTCAACTGGAAGCGTCAGGGCAGCAGCGGTGATGAGGTGGTTACCCTGCTAAGCCACAAGGGGAGGGTTATCTGGGTAGCTGCGCTGATCATTGCAGCTCTCGGCCTGGGAACGGTAATGGGACGTATACACATCTGGCTTCCCGACCTTTTCCCCGAGAGGGCAACCTTTGTCTATACCGATGCAATGATTGCTGTGATGAGTATTGGTGCCTCACTGCTCTGTGCGCGGCTGAAGCTTGAGAACTGGATTCTCTGGATACTGGTCAACATCATGAGTATAGCCCTCTACTCGATAAAAGGCATTATGCTTGTCTCGGTGCAGTACGTCATATTCCTGATGATGGCTATCTACGGCTTCACCCACTGGCAGAAAAAGATTGCGGTTGTGCGGGCGTCATGACGCCCCTACATGAATCTGGTGATCAGGCATAAACAGCAAAGCGGAGCTACGACAGAACCATTAACCGGCCACATGAGACCATCTCAGAAGATCTGCTACCCCGGACACACTGATTGGAACACTACCTATGACAACCGACCAGATTATTAACTACGATGGTAATATCCCCCAGGAAGTGGTTATTGAAGATAAAACAGCAACCGAGCAAATGAGGCTCATTCAACAACTCGATGCAGAAGATAAGCAAACCATCTTCCGGCTCATTGAAAAGATGCTGACCAATAAGAAGTTTAAAGATTTCTTTCAGAAAAACGTGGCAGCACTATAAAGAAAAAGCCGGATTGCTCCGGCTTCGTTGTCTTAGATAAGTAACAACTAATTTCATATTCTCTGTGACCCATCAAGGATAAGTAACGATAAAGTTACTACCCTTTAATTCATCGAGTGTTAGCATATAATGCTTTAGAATGGTGTTTTTTATTTCTATTGAGTCACAAGCATAAAAAATACCAGGAGTATTGTAATGAGTAGGATCAATTATGTAGAAATCTGTAGTTCGTCCATTTGATAAAGCACTCTCCCAGCAATTATTCTCCGTATACTCATAAGTTTCATCAGGCTTAATAACAGAAACTGACATATAACATTTATTTGAAGTATTTCTTATGCTCCAGCCGAACATTACGTTCTGACTTGATTTATTCACTATTGCAATCTTAAAATGGCAATCATCTCCTTCCTCTTTGCATGTACTTGAGATACAAAGTAGAAAGATCATTACGATTATTACTTTTTTCATTTATGCAGGAATTAATGGTTATAAAAATATGAGTTATAAAGCCCGTACAAAGCGGCACCAACAGGTCCTCCATAAAGCCAACTCATATAATCACCAAGGGTAGCTCTTACTTTTAGATTATTTAAGAGCTGTAAATATTGTTGAGGCAATATGCATACCAGTAAACCCCATTTTTACACTCCGGACCGGACTTTTCAATGATCAGGTATCAGGTCTTTTTCAAAGAACGTTCTTAACTCTAAAGATAATCATTTTTTTTCAACTGAAAGTGTTTCATCTGCTCCCGGGAGATGAAAAGAATACCACCCTTGAAGCAGCTAATGACCTGATAATGGATTTTAACACTTGACAGGCCTATGTGCTATATGCAAAAAGCACCGGGGGTTCGGGACTTTTTTAGTTATTGTTCTGATTTATCTGAAATTAAATTCAATGTTTCAAATGACAATTCACCTATTTGACTAGATTGTGTTTTAAATATTAGTTTTTCCGTTTTGTCATCAACATCTATTTCTATCTGCTCTTTTAGTCTAACCTGTGTACTCGTAATCAATTGCCAAAGTTTATTTCTTTCTTCAAATATGTAAATAATTGGGCAGTATATACCTGAACATATATCTACAATTAAAATAAAAACATTGCAATTCCTTATACAAAGTTTTTCTGATTGCACCGAGACGAGAGGACCAATATTTTTACCCCATTCTATTATTTGACTTGTATTTTGAAAAACAAGCTTCTCGATAGAGTCACTGGGATTCCACTTCAATTCCTTAGAAAACAATTCTTGGGATTTTGAATGATTAGTAAAGAACGCAAACAGGAGCAACAATAGTAAACTCTGAATATTCATATTCATATTCATCTTCTTCTTACCCATAAGAATATACCTCCATTACTGTAATTTAATGTACCTAAACCAGGAATTACCCCATAATTATGATTTGCCCAAACAGGATTACGAATGAGGTGTCCGGATCCATCTACATTAGTAACTATACTATTACCGTGTTTATGTGACCAAAAACCCCCTCTATCTTGTCGATACCAATGATAGTCTTGAACTCCATCTACATTATCTATCACAAGATAAACTCCGTAATACCCTCTTTTTCCAAAGCCTAACTTATTAAAGAAGGTTGGTTTTTTTACATAACCATCTCTTATAGCAGCACTTGTAATATCATTCAATGTTAAATTGTCAAACATATCGCCACTATATTGCCCTGGTTGCGGCTTCCCACCTAATGGATTATGAGGGTCATCTAAGGCATAACTATAGCAATTATTTGAATACTGTATATCTCCTGCGCTGTATGTGGTTAAATCATTCCATTCATTAGGAGCGTAAACAGGATTACTATCCCAAGCTCTTGAGTTGTAATACCCTCCCATGCCATAAGTAAACCCACTTGAACCATAACCTACATTGAATCCAATACCTCTTGCATCATTTCCAAATCCTATGCCAACACTTACACCCCAGCCATTACTCCATGTGCTACTTTTAAAATCGTAGGTTTGAGAAATATTACCTCCTGCATTAAATCCACCTAATGATGCATAAACTCCCTCTGCAGTTGTCGCACTCCAACCCTTATTTTTAAAATTATAATCAAAACTTTGGCTCACGGTAGCCCCTGAACCAAATCCAGTACCACCAACTCTGTAGCCGACCTCACCATACCCTCCAAGAGAAAAACCATTACCCCATCCTATATTAATTCCTGCTCCTAATGGGAGTCCAATTGGTGTAAGATTAAATCCTATACTAAATCCACCATTATGGAAACTCCAGGTGAGAAATTCACCATCCGGATCAGTATAGACCAGCGGGTTATTCAGGCAGTATGTATATCTGTTGTAATTTTGGGTTATATCTGCCAGTTGCACATATG
>CAZHZC010000021.1:0-48888 GCA_964537135.1 uncultured Rikenella sp. | reverse complement strand
GATCATTTATTTTACTTCAGGATCAACAACCAAAACAGAAATCTCAGATTACTTAGACCTTGCTGAGATTGTAACCATTCTTGCCTTGTCCAAATTTGCCTTCTATCTCATTGCGCATTCCCTGTTCTTTCTTGAACCTTCTTCTCTGATAAGCGGTCTGACTTTTAGCAGAGGGTCTGCCCAGTGGCTTACCCGAGTACCGGATATCCAGATCTTTCAGCCATTGCCTGTTTTCACGGTTACCGTATATCTTGTCTGTGATCACCACTTTAGGATAATACCCGTTAAGCCGCCGGTAGTCTTCTACCTGCCTCTTCAAGTCAGTGCCTTCATTGTACGCTTCCCAGCTAAGGGTATTGATACGTGCATATCCGTTTTGTATGCTGACACCCAGCTTCGCACCAAATTCAACATTGGCTTTGTCTTTGCCCCTTACTATCGGTCTGACATATGGCTGATAAATGTTTACTATCCGGTTTTCAACACTGTGTGTATGATCCTTGTACATCTTCTCCTGCTGATCATATACATTTTGTATCACCCAGTAGATCTTCTGATCCCTGGCTGTAAGCGGAAAACTCTCTCCCAAACCCCGGTCCAACAGTTCATTGATACTTTTAAGGTTACGCCTCAGGTAACGCAGCTGCTGACCGATGGCCTTACGTACCTCATGTCGGGTCTTGTTTTTCTTCTTCGCTACATTCAGATACTGTTTCCTCGCAACCCGACGGTAGGTCCGGGGCTTTTCCTTAACCCCAACAGACTTACAAAGCGCATCTATCAGCCTCTCGCTTTCTTCCCTGCTCCTGGCGATTAACCCAAGATCTGTCGAGTAGGCAATCATCTGATCAGCTACCGTGGCATCAACTATTAATACTCCTTTATGACCCTTCCCCTGATCTTCGGATTGCCTGCCAGAAGTGATTGAACCTCCCTGCTGAAGATTGCCGGAGGAAGAACTCTCACCCGAATCATTCACTTCACGCTTCCCTTTACCTTCGGAGGTGAGAATAATCTCTCTGGTCATGGCATCAAACTTATCTGCCCCCAGACGGTAACGCAGGGTGGTAAACAGCGACCGGTCAAATACATCCTTATACGTATACTCTTCCAATCCAAGAAAATACTGGATATACATGTTCTCCCTGATTGTCTCAATGGCCTCTCGGTCATCAAGCCTGAGCTTATGTTTGACTATCATCGCACCTATTACAATCCTGGCATCAATCGCCGGGGCACCCTGATCACTGCTCATACCACGGTAGTAGATCCCTGCAAGCCTATCCCACGGTAGAGAGTTGCCAAGTTTTACCCACCGGTTCTCCTTATCCAGTTTAACCTGAAAGAGTGTTTTGAACTCTTCAATACTCATCTGTCTCATCGACTTATACCTTATCATATCTGCACGGTTTTCTGACCAGAAGATACCAAAAACCTGCAGACAATCTTTCAAAATACCTCGTATATTATTATCTGTCAGATGTTTATAACTTTTTCACCAAACCCCACTTAACTTTGATAAAAACATTGTCCAGTCACATTAGACCATCTCAATGGCTTATCTTATTACAGTATTCAATAACTGGTATCTAGAATTTGAAACTATAATTTATTGTTGGCATGATTGGGAAAAGGCTCTTTTGAAAAACTTTCATTTGGGGAGTATCTCCATTTGATGATGAGCTGTTTTCAGGATAATCAATGTAATAATAAAGAGGATTCTGCCGGTTGTAAACATTATAAATATTTAATGACCAGGTCCTGGTTCCTCTTTTCTTTTCCTTGTTGAAATATATTCCAATATCTAGTCTGTGATAATCCCTCATTCTGAATCCATTTTTACCTTCATATAGGTAAGCATCAAAATCATAAGAATATATGCTTCCGGTATTATTGAAATACTCTTTTGAGATAATGGCTTTATATTTTCCGGTAGCCAGAGTAATAGGAAGCCCTGAGCCATAAACCCAGGTAGCAGAAATATCAATATTATCTTTCAACTTTCTTTTAAGAACGATGGAAAGATCATGTCTGCGGTCAAATTTGTATGGGTACTCTAAGCCCAGATTGATATTTTCAAATTGTCTGTTGGAAATTGATAATGAGTAAGAAACCCAGCCTGTTGTATTCCCGGTAGCCTTTTGCAAAAGGATTTCGATACCTTTTGAATTTCCTGTGCCATTCTTTTCAATTTTATCTTCCCACGAAGCTGTACCTGAAAAGAACGCAGCCCCCTCTTTAAACGTGACGAGATCTCTCATCTTCTTGATATATCCTTCAACTGTTATGTTGAGCCCATGATTACCAATCGATCTCATTATTCCTACTGCGATCTGATCTGATTTCTCAGGCGGAATACCTGAAGTACTTGGCATCCACAGATCAGAAGTTAAGCCTAATCCTGAATTTGTAAGCAGATGAATATACTGTTGCATCTTACTGTATGAAGCTGAGAAGGTGAATAGGTTACCGACTTCTACCTTTGTAGATAATCTTGGCTCAAAAGATTGAAAAAATTTCAATTCTGTGTTGTACCCGCTCCACCTAAGGCCAAGATTTAAACTTAGGAAATCTAGAGGATCTATTTCATTCTCGACATAAATGAAACTTTCAAATGCGTCTATCCTAGGATAATCGATCATATCCTCATTGTCAATATCGCCCTCGTTATTTGATTGGTAGGTAAACTTACCCGGAATGAAGCTGTGAAAGATTCCACCTCCACCAAACTTGAATTTAAGCAGCTTTAATGGTGAATATTCAAATGCAGAGTTGATAGTAAAGTCATTTATACCAGAGTAGTACTCTGATTTATATGTTTCCGATATGTTGTTTACAGCATCTTTATAGTCGTAGGTAAACATACTTATGTTTCGATAGTTTGTATACCCTAAACTAAACTCACCAAATAAGACAGGGCCAAAGACATGAGTCCACCTGCTTGAGAACAGCGCATTGCCCCATCTGATTATGTTTTTAGCATCTGTTTCAGAGGAACTCTTTTTTTCATGAAAATTTGTGCTGTAAGCATCACGTCCAAAATAAAAACTTAAAAACATTTTGTCTTTGGAAGTGATTTCATAATTGGTCTTAATTATGTTATCATAAAAATTGTATCCGACAGACCCACCATCCAAAGCTATTGAGCTCAAAGGCAACATGAATATATCGGGCCAGAATCTTCTGAAGGAGAACAGAAAGGATGATTTTTCTTTCTTAATAGGTCCTTCCAATAAAACACCGGCCGATAATAAACCCAGCGAGAGGTTGCCATGCGTTGAATATTTGTTGCCATCTTTTACCCTTATATCCACTACTGATGAAAGTCGACTCCCGTATCTTGCAGGAAATGCTCCCTTGAAGAGTTTAATGTCCTTCAACGCCTCAGTTTCAAACACTGATAGATAATTGCCAAGGTGATTAACATGGTATAATGTAACACCATCAAGTAAGAACAAATTTTGGTCAGGGCTGCCTCCTCTGACGTTGAGGCCACTCTGTCCTTCGGAGCCAGAAGCTATGCCTGGCAGAAGTTGAAGGCTTTTAATTACATCCCGTTCAACGAATGACGGTAATACTCTAAAATCTGAAATCTGAACATGAAGGAGACTCATCTGTTCCCGGCCAGCAATTTGTGATATATTCGCAACTACTGATACCTCCTCTAGTGTGACTCCAGCTTGAAGCCAGACTACTATTGTTGTATCACTTATGATATTTAGCCTTACTGTATCGGTTCGATAACCTATAAAACTGATGATTAGGGAGTCATTTGTTCCTTGTTTAATCTTTGTATTAAAGTACCCGAAGTTATTAGTAGAAGTGATATAGTTGTTTCCAGGGCATAAGATATATGCTCCAATCAATGGTTCGGCTGAAACGGAATCCTTAACAAAGCCACTTACTAATACTTCTTGGGCTAAGGACGTTTCATCGAAGAAAAACAAGGCAGCAATGAGATAACAAATGATTTTGAGTCTCATCTTCAATTGGTTATTACGGTATTAACGGAATATCCTGCAAAAATGCCAAATCCTCCCTTAACATTTGAGAATAATGTTACAGGTTCCATCGGGTTAGCAAGGTCTGGAAATTGCGCAAATGAATGTCTGATCCAGGATTTACGGTATTTATAAAATGTTTCACTAACCGACAACAGGCGCATCTCTTTTCTGTTGCCCGTTAAAGTGCTGCTGGTCCGGAGTTTAAGGTTGTATTGTTTACCATTAATGAGTTGGTCAGAAAAAACGCATAACCCACTATAATATTCCTCATCACCTTCATTGATTATTACCTTTTCATTATCCCCGTTTAGCTTTATAAGTTCATATTCGTCTTCATCATTAAAGTGCAGCATATTTACTTCATAGAAGTTACGATGTAAGCTATTATCTGCAAAAAACAATTGCATTTTATAATAGTAGCTGCCTTCAGAATCTGTATATGAATCGGGATCATAAAAAACACTATCCAGAAGAGTAACTGGCGGGGCGGAATCTTCAGCTTCAACCTGATCATACCCGGATGCTACGGCAGTAATTTTATACTTTACCCCTGCACGAGCAACGACTGTATCATGTGAGTAAAATCCATCGACAATATGATTGAGACTGCCCCGGTAAATGTCGTTAGCATATAGCCTGATATCTCCATTTTTTATTACTGTTGTATCTTCAGCCAATATATTCTGCGAATGACTTAAATGAACAATAAACTTGTCTCCGGTTGAAAAGAAACAGTTGATAACGAGCTTATCAGGAGGATCCGGCAAATCAATTTCAATGACTTTGGTACATGATACCAGCAGAAGTACTATGATGATGGCTTTATACTTCATATCTCAGGGCAGAAATCAGAAAATATAGCTAAAATTTACTCCGCCGAAGGCTCCGATTCTTTGTTTGTCAGTTAACGGGTTTCTTTCCTGTGGGAGCCAGGTTAGTCCTGGTCTGAAAGTAAACTTGATATTATTTGAAATGAAATAGGATATACCAGTGTTTAGCGAAATTGCTATTGTCTTGTACAAATCCAAATCGGTAGATGTTGAGAGTGAATATGCATCGACAAGAATATATCCTGGCCGTAATGATAGATCAAGTTTGATTTTTGGAATGGCGTTAAATCCAAATGATCTCCTTAATTCAATTTCAACAAGAAAATGTTTGGCTTCAGTAATGCTGGATTTTGTCTTGAAATAATTAGCATTAAATCCTGTATACCATTTCTCATTGAGGTTTATGCCACCACCAACCTCAAGAGCTGGTGGATGATTGTCGTGTGTGGTTGTAATGAGAAGTTCTGAGTTGAATTTAAGGCCTACAGCTACTTCAGGTTTTACCTGGGAATGCAAGGGCATGCTTATCAGAAGAATGGCAGCTACAAGAATTATTCTCATAATAGATAGTTTTGGATTCATATTCGTAGGTTTTATATTTTCTAATAAACTGAAACTCATGTATATGATATAATGACCCAGAAATTAATGATCACACCCCGGTGAATGGCAACAAATACTCAAACTGAGTGCATAGTTATAAATAGGGGCACAATCGCATGATGCGTAGAAATCAGAATTAAGGTAGAGGTAAGTCAGCCTTCTGGTCCTCGCATAGGGTCGAACTTCTAAATCTCCTGGTGTTGATCTTTCTTCATCTATGCCATCAAATGTTCCTGATGTCACTTTGTTTGCCCATGTACTTTCTCCTGTATTTGTATGAAAACCCATGACCAAATTGCTATAAATATACATGTCCCAGAAAGTAAAAACCTGTTCCATGCGAATAGTAACAGTGTTGTAGATGCCAATCGTATAGTACCTTACTCTTAGCCAGATATAATCGCCCGGCCAACCAAATAATGGGAAAGAACTGGCAATATCCCTTCCTCCACAATAGGTTCCTTTAGTTTCTGCTCCTCCTTTCTCAATTATTGAGAAGATATCGTCAGTAAAATCATATTCGGTTGTAATACTGGCAGAAGTCCCTGCTACGCTTTTGGTATCAATAATCACATTAGCGTAGGAAACATAAACCTTTTCCTTATCAAAATCTATTGTGAATTTATTTGCACCAATTATGATTTCCGAATTGCAGTTAAGGAGGGTGGCAAACAGATTATCCGTTTTTTCTTTGATATTCTCAAAACTCGGAGATCTTCTAAAGGAATTGAAGCCGTAGTGATCTTCCCACTCATCAAAGTTTTCATCTCCTACTGAGTTTAAAAAGTCTATACATTTTTGGAAATTTTCTTCAGAGCTGAATACTAAGGTGTTATCCTTTACACTCATTGGAATTGCAGCTTTACTGATAATTTCATCAAACGAATTCACAAGGATGGTTGGATTTTGGGTTAAATCATCAGTCTGCCGGCTACAAGACCCCATGAAGAGAACTGATCCTAAGAATGTTAAATAGCCGCACAATAATAAAGTGCGTCTAGGTGAATTTTTGTTCGTCTTTTTCATAATTTTGCGTTTTTGGGCATAGCCCGTTTTACTTAATTTTAATTTGGAGTAGCAGTACCAGAATACTGCTATTCCTTTATACATGAGTTTCAGTTAATTTGATTAGTATTGCAACTTCACTTATGCAAATATAGAAAATTATTGAATTATCAAGTAAATTCTATGGACCTGCTACAATAAACCGGACACTTTATTAACTGAAAATCCCGTCGGTTTGTATTAGCCTCAATCCCCATTCCAACTCCTTCAAATAATCCTTTAGGATGTCCTGCATCTGGTTGTATTGCATTTGCAAGCCCTCCTGCAGTTGTACCAAATCCAGTAATAATCAATGCTACACCAACGCCCTGACCTCCAGGTATAGTGCATGCCCCAATACCACCTGCCATCTGCAAAACACCCCCTGTAGCAATAAGAGCACCCTTAAACCATTTGGGCCATTCACCATTATAATCTATGAAAAATATAGGATTATTTGCAGCATATACGTAGGGACTTTGTAAGAAATAGTTTTCGGCCCGTGGATCAATAGTATGGAACCTCCCTATAGCTGGATCATAAAACCTTGCGCCGTAGTCATACCAGTCCAGCTTCTTATCGTTTATCAGGTCATCCTGCAACTCTTTGCCGTTGTAATGATAGTCATTTGTGGAAGCGTTGTACTCAGCTATAGTCATTCCAAACGGTTGGTAGTCAGTCTGCCGCTCAATGGTACCACCCGCTCCGGTAGTATTAACAATCAGGCGCACACTTCCCAGATGGCCTTTGATGTAATATTTGTACGCACCGGATAGGTCCACGTGCCCTTCGTCGTTAATTATGTAAGTAAAAGAACTCTCGACGTAGACGAAATTACCTGCAAAAAAAGTATACACACCTGTTGTACTCACTTTGGCCAGCTTTGCTGCCGTTGTATCGTAAAAATAGGAAATATATTGGCCCGAAGTAGCTGTTCCTCCCCTCTGAAGGTAACTTTAAGTAGTTGTAAAAGATACTTGTGTAACCCTTATTAAGGTTGGCAGTAAGATTACCATTACCATCGTAGGAGTAGTCACCTGTGCTGTTTGGTCCATCAACAAATCCTTCTGTTCCAGAGGCACTATCGGCTACACTGTCGGGGAGATTGCTGATTTTATTGTTTTTGTAGGTATATGTAAGAATATCTATCAGCCCGGCTCCTTTTTGATATCTTTTGAGCGACTTAATGTTGCCGTTAAGGCCTTAGATTCCGGTTAAGGCCGGAGAATTTGATTTGGTATAATGAAAAACCGCCAGGGTCAAATTTAGCGGTTTTCTATTGGTCATTGGCCTTTTTGGTCCCGGATTTGATCCCGAATGTCAAAACCTTATTGAAAATAATTGTTCGTCGCCAGCATAAAAACAGAAGCCGGGGCACCTGTTGGTGGCCCGGACTGTCTTGCCGTCAGCGGAGAGGGGGATTACTCGCTCCGCTCATGATCCCAGAGGGGGAACCTGCAGCACCAATTGTTCAATGTCTCCTTCGTCGATATTGATTTTTGTTTTGAGCCATGCAGCGCTCAGGCAAGCCAGGCCTGCACTGCCCCAAAACAAAAATTCCTGAAGCTGGCGCTTCAGGAACAATTGATGTTGCGGAGAGAGGGGGATTCGAACCCCCGGTACGGTCACCCGTACGGCAGTTTAGCAAACTGCTGGTTTAAGCCTCTCACCCATCGCTCCAAATAACGTTTACACACAGAGATTGTCATATTTGCCTCCCTGCCTGTGGCGCAAAAATATAAAATCACTGATTACTTTGCAAACAAAATAGAGTATAAATGGGGCTGTGCATACTGCAGTCATTTTCAGGAAGCTCTCGGTACGACTAAACAATAATGCATTACTGCTGATAATCATCAACATTTCTCCAGGAGCACCACATTCTCTACATGGAACGTGTGTGGGAACATATCTACAGGGGCAGTGCGCATCACTCTGTAGTGTCCGGTCATAAGAGCAATGTCGCGCGCCTGGGTGGCCGGGTTACAGCTTACATATACGATTCGTTGTGCCCCTGACTCCATTATTGCCTTCACCACATCTCCGTGCATCCCTGCCCTGGGAGGATCGGTAATGATCACATCTGGCCGTCCGCGTTCGGCAAACAGCTCCTCATTCAGCAACTCCCTTATGTCGCCGGCCAGAAAAAAGGTATTGTCTATACTGTTATCAGCAGCATTTACTCTTGCATCTTCCACTGCCTCATCAATATACTCGATCCCTGTAACCTGCCGGGAAGCTGCTGCCAGGTAACAGGCTATGGTGCCGGTGCCGCAGTAGAGATCATAAAGGTTCTCGTTGCCGGTAAGCTGGGCAAACTCCTTAACAATATGGTACAGCCTCTCCGCCTGACCGCTGTTTGTCTGGAAAAACGACTTTGGTCCTATCCGGAACAACAGGCTGCCAATAGTCTCTGTAATGAAGGGTCGTCCGGCTACATGTACCGGCTGCAGATCAGCGATGCTGTCATTCCTCTTGGTATTGATAATACTATAGAGGGATGTCACCTCGGGAAAACGCTCCTCAATGAACCGGAGCAACAGGTCTCGCTCATCAGGAAGCTGGTCAGTGGTAACCAGGGTGACCATCACCTCACCGGTAGATGTTATCCTTACTATCAGGTTCCTGAGAAAACCTTCCTGCTCCCTGAAATCGTAGAAGGGTAGCCTCCTCCCGAGGGCGTAACTCCGTACACTGTTACGTATTGAGTCGGAAGGCTCTCCCATCAGGAGACACTTATTGATATCAAGCACCTTATCGAAGTTGCCGGGTATATGGAACCCCAGGGCAGGAGCTGTTGCTGAAGGAGGATCAGCAGTTTGTTCAGCCATTGCTGCCATCTCATCACTGGTAAGCCACCTCTTCTCTGAGAAGGTGAACTCCAGCTTGTTACGGTAGCCGTAAATCTTCTCTGACCCCACTATCGGGTCTGTCTGAGGAATTGTCAGATGCCCTATCCGCTCCAGGCTGTCGGTCACCTGGCGGGCCTTGTAGAAGAGCTGCCTCTCATAGGGGAGGTGCTGCCACCGGCACCCGCCACACACCCCGAAGTGAGAGCAGGGAGGGGTGATACGGTCAGGAGAAGGGGTTACCAGCCTCACCGCCACACCCTCCATGTGTCTCTGTCTCTTCCTGGTGACCCTGACATCAACAACGTCACCCGGTATCATGCCGGGCACAAAGAGCACCATACCGTCAACACGAGCGATAGCGTTGCCCTCTGACCCTATATCTGTTATGGTCACCCCCATGATCAGCGGCAGCCTCTTTTTCCTGCCCACCTCTTACTGCCTCACAGCCTTTAGGAATTCATACCCTGCATACAGTGCCAGTCCGCCACCGTCGCCGTGGTTGGCACCTGCCATTGGCAGGTAGAGGCAGGTGAGCGGATTGCTTCCCTTGTCCAGCATACCCTGATGCGTAGCGGACGTGATGGCCGTAGGCACAATCTCATCAGCGGTGCCATGCAGAAAGAGGAGCGGCACGCGCGTCTTCCATGGCCTGACACCATTATCGGCGAGGGCGGTATAAACAGCTGAAAACTGCGGATCGGACGAGAATCCGGAGATGTACTCAGGAGTGAAGAGCAATGAGATGGAGGAGGTCAGCTGTGCTGTGATCTGTTCACCCGAGTGCTTGCCATCATAAAGAGCAGCTATCCTGGCAGCATAGGGCGGGCGGAACAGCTCATCAAGGGTGTTGGGAAAGAGTGAATAGGTACTGTAGGCATTGGCAATATACCCGAGGAATGCACTCCCGGGATAGGTTGTGAGACCCAGCACATACTCAGTAAAGCTGACCAGATCATAAGGCCCCGCACCGCAACATGCACCCTTAACGGTAAACTCAGAAGAGTGCTCCCGCTCGAGAGCCTCGAGAAGAGCCAGGGTAGACCAGCCACCCTGTGAATAGCCCATAAGGTAACACTCATTGGTGACAGAGATATCTTTTGCAACATCTTCATCAAACTCAGAAACAGAACGGAGTATATCAACCAGTGACCTGACGGTAGACTCTTTATGCAGATAGGGGTGAGACATTGACTGCGAAGCGCCAAAACCCAGATAATCAGCTATCACCACCACATAACCCGCAGAGGCAAGATAACCGGCAAGCTGTACGTACATATTCTCAGGGTCAGCAGTGGGAGCAGCCGAATGAAGAGTGTTGGTGCCATTCTGAATAGCCAGTATCGGATAGGTGCCTGGCACAGAAGGGATAGTGATCAGTCCTGAAGCAATCACCTCATTACCGCCAAAGCTGGTACGGTAGGTGATACTGTAAAAGTTCACTCCGCTGACCACATCCTCGCTGAGATCTTCCAGGAAAGGATAAGCGTTGGAGAGAAAGGTGAGAACCGTCCTGATATTGTCTTCGGTACGCATAAACTCAAGCTTGCTGGAAACCAGGTAACGGTTATCATCAAATGGATCGGGTTCGCTCTTGCTGCAGGAGTGCAGAAACAGAAGCAGAAGCAGAAGCGGAGAAAAAATAAGTGATCTTTGTCTGAAGTGCCGTTTCATCATCGTGTGATTTATATGCAATAATAACAGTAAATAATTAAACAGAGTATCTGCTGAGAATGTTCCAAAAAGAGGTATGGAATCGGCGCCCCCCTGCCTGCTCCTCACCCTCAGATGAATTTCCTTATCTTTGCCTGCTGTCACGGCGGTTTATATGGTATCGGTAAACAATGTCTCACTCCTTTTCGGAAGCTTTGTGCTGCTTGACGAGATCTCATTTCTCATCAACAGGCAGGAGCGTATAGGCCTGACAGGCCGTAACGGAGCAGGAAAGACAACCCTCCTACGTATAATTGCGGGCCTGCAGGAGCCCACCTCCGGCACCATAGAGCGTCCGCGCGGACTAACCACCGGCTACCTGGAGCAACAGATGAAGGTATCAGACAGCACCACCGTAATGGAGGAGGTGCTCACCTCATTCACCGAGATCAGGAAGCTGGAGCAGGAGATCAGCGTAATCACGCGTGAGATAGAGGAGCGTACCGATTATGAGAGTGAGAGCTATCATCAGCTGTGTGACAGGCTACATACTGCCGGTGAGCGGCACGCCATTATGGGAGGCAGTGATTATGAGGTACAGGCAGCACAGGCACTCACAGGGCTGGGCTTCACCACAGCAGACTTCCATCGCCACACCAGTGAGCTTAGCGGAGGGTGGCGAATGCGCATCGAACTGGCAAGGATACTGCTCGGCAAGCCTGACCTGCTGCTGCTTGATGAGCCTACCAACCACCTTGACATAGAATCGATCATATGGCTCGAAGAGTTTCTTGAGAGCTATCCCGGAGCAGTGATACTGGTGTCACATGACCGCACCTTCCTGGACAATGTCACGCGACGTACAATAGAGATAAGTCTTGGTAAGATATATGACTACAAGGCTCCCTACTCTAAATATATCATTCTCAGGCGCGAACGGCGTGAGCAGCAGGAGGCTGCCTGGCGCAACCAGCAAAAGATGATTGAAGATACTGAACGGTTCATTGAACGGTTCAGATACCAGGCAACCAAGGCAGTACAGGTACAGAGCAAAATCAAACAGCTGAAGAAGCTTGACCGCATAGAGATTGAGGAGGAGGATGCCTCTGCAATTAATATACGCTTCTCACCTGCCCCGCGGTCAGGAACAGTGGTGATTGAGGCCGATGAAGCCACAAAACGGTACGGCAGCCTCCTGGTGCTGGAAAAGATATCTCTAAAGATAGAGAGAGGCGAGAAGGTGGCATTCGTAGGAAGAAACGGTGAGGGCAAAACAACAATGGCCAGAATGATACTCAACCAGGTAGAGTATGAGGGGAGAGTTAAGAGAGGACACAACGTCTCAATCGGCTATTTTGCGCAGAATCAGGATGAGCTGCTCAATGATGAGCTGACAGTGTTTGAGACCGTTGACCGGATAGCTACCGGTGAGATACGAACCCGGATGCGTGACCTGCTGGGTGCGTTCCTCTTCCGTGGTGATGATATTGACAAAAAGGTAAAGGTGCTGTCAGGCGGAGAGAGATCGAGGCTCGCAATAGTGCAGCTGCTGCTGGAACCATACAACCTGCTGCTGCTTGATGAGCCGACAAACCACCTGGACATGCGCTCGAAAGAGATATTAAAACAGGCACTTATCAGGTACGATGGCACATTAATTGTGGTCTCCCACGACAGGGATTTCCTCGACGGACTGGTTACCAAGGTTTACGAGTTCCGTAACAGAAAGATCAGAACACACCTCGGCGGGATCACTGAATTTCTGAGAAGACGCAAAATAGAGTCGCTGAGAGAGCTGGAGAAGGAGACACCCTCCGAGAGAAGGAACAGAGGAGCAGGGACAGAGAAAGGAGGAGGAGCCGGGACAGGAAAAGGAGGAGCCGGGGCTGAGAAAGGAGGAGGAGCCGGAGCAGGAAACAGTGGCAAGAGACGGGCAGAGCCGGGGAGCAGGCAGACAGAGCCAGCCCATGGAGAGATAAAGGCAGGAAGCAGGCAGACAAAGGCAGGGAACTCAGCAACAGATCGAAAAGCGGAATTCCTCGAGAGAAAAGAGAACGAACGTGTATTGAGGCGGCTCCGGAGAAAGGTGAGTGAGATTGAAGAGATGATAACGGCAGCCGAAAAGGAGCTGGAGGAGATGACCCGGACCCTCGGGTCGGGCAGTGAAGAGAGAGTGAATGATCCGGAATTCTATACACGGTATAACGAGAAGATGCAGCAGCTGGAGAAGCTGATGACAATGTGGGAGAGAGCTCATGATGAGCTGGAAGAGTTCAGAACACAATATGCGGCTGACAGCCGCGAATAACTGCAGCTGATGGGTTACATACAGGCAGAGGCCATAACAGACATGAGACGCAACAATCGGGGCAGGCAGTCCAGAGACCCGGCAAGATGCTCCCTGATGCCTGCAAAACAGTACCAGCCATGATGGTTTTTGAAAGGAGATACTCAGTCAATATCTTTAATACTGACCTCACTGAGCGGCTCAGTCCGGGAATGCTCTTCAGCTTCTTTGAGGATATTGCCGGCAGGCATGCTGCCGGGCTGGGCTGGGGACGTGACGACCTGATGGCCGGCGGATACTTCTGGGCCCTCTCAAGAATGATCGTAAAGATTGATCAGCTCCCGAAAGCATGGGAGGAGGTGACCATACGCACCTGGCCCAGAGGAACGGAGACTATCTTTGCGCTGCGTGACCTTGAGATGATTGACAGTAGCGGAGTAAAGATCGCCGCAGCCTCATCATCATGGGTGATCGTTGACTACAATACGCGTAAGGCACAGCGCCCTGACAGGGCATTGCAGTCGCTGTCACTGCCGTTTCCCGTGAGCAGGGCCCTCGATACCAATGCACGACGCGTACCACCCCTGCCTGCCGGTCTACAACGGAGTACCAGCCTGAGGGTGAGGCTTGACGAGATTGATGTCAACTCACACGTTAACAACGCCAGATATATCAACTGGGCAGTCGGATGTCACGATAGTGATTATCTATGCAGCCACTACCCACATACCATAGAGGTTAATTACCTTCTGGAGGCGCGACGTGACGAGATGATCAATATATTTACAGCTGCGTGCGACGATAAAGGTGACTCCTTTATCCACTCAATAACCCGGGAGAGCGACGGTGCCGAACTGTGTCGCCTGAGAATGGAGTGGCAGGAGAAGAGTCAATGATTTCTTTGTAAATTTGTGCCAGGCAACGGCCAACAACAGTGAGAGACAAGATATATATACCAGCAGGCAGACATTACACCCGCATCTCCAAGGTAACCCTTACCGTTGTGATGATGGTAATGATACTCTCATCATGCAGCCTGAAGCAGCAGAGTGTTGATACCAAAGATATGTCATACCTCTATAACCCGGGCAGGAGTATCTATACGCCAGGGATAACGGTGACCAGTTATGATGATGCCACCTCAATGCTCAAGGTAAGCATTCGCAGGAATGAGCTCTACTTCAGTGAGGCCAATCCTGACGGAGTGCCACTGGCATCAGTGCTCGCCTCAGTACGGCTGTTTGACAACACCTTTGACGGTGCCCTGGCCGATACCGCCTCATTCAGGTTTGACATCAGAAGGGATGAGGTGATGGGAGCATTCACCTTCGGCATACCGCTGAAGACCAGTGAGGGACATGCATATACTGCTGAGGTGAAGCTGATTGACCTCATCAGGCAGCGTACCCAGCACCTCTTTGCCGACTTCAGCCGTACCGGTATATATAGCGGCATGAACTATTTTGTGCGTGACCACTTCAGCAAGAATGAGCTCTACAGCCATGTGGTGAAGCGTGATCAGTTTTTCAATGTGCTGGTCCCCACCCTGCATCCTGACACGCTCTGGCTCTTTTACTACAAGCCGGTGACCGCTATACCGGCATCACCCTCTACCATTCTGCCCGAAGTGACTGTGTCAACTGAGCCCGAAGCAATTATCCCGCTGGTATTCTCTGACACCCTGCCGCTGATGCTTCCTGCAGCAGGCATCTACATGTTTTCGGTCGACAGCCTGATTCGCGAAGGACTGGTACTCTATAACTTCGGGCCTGACCACCCCACCATGGCCAGACCCGAAACGATGATACCGCCACTGGCATATATCGCCACCCCTGAGGAGCTTGAGGAGATGATGACAGCCGGAAAGCCCAAGCTGGCACTCGATAAGTTCTGGCTTGACCGCACAGGAAGTGTTGAGAGGTCCAAAGAGCTGATAAAGATCTACTACAACCGTACCCTCTTTGCCAACTACTACTTCACCTCATACAAGGCGGGATGGCTGACTGACAGGGGGATGGTGTACATTATGTACGGACCGCCCGACAAGCTATACAAAAATCCGCAGGGAGAGAGCTGGGGATACAAGAGGCCACAGACCAAAAGCCGGTGGGGCTCACGCTACACCTTCGAAGAGAGGTATCTGTGGTTCAACTTCCGTAAAGAGGAGAGCCTCTTCTCAGACAACAACTTTGTACTTAACAGGGCAGGCACCCCGGTAAGCTACTGGGATGTGGCTGTGGCCCGCTGGCGACAGGGGATGGTCTTCAGACTTGATAATCCGGGTGAGCTGCAATGAGACCAGACGACAAGGAGTTTATATTCGGACTGCGGCCGGTGACAGAGGCGGTCAGAGGCGGAAGGGAGATAGACCGGCTGCTGGTGAGAAAGGGACTCCATGGCCCACTGTACCAGGAGCTGATGCAGATGGCAAAGGAATATGGTGTGCCATGGCAGGTGGTGCCGCGTGAGAGGCTCGATGCTATCACCCGCAAAAACCACCAGGGAGTGGTGGCATGGCTCGCAGCCATTGAATTTCAAGATATCACAGTTGTGCTGCCACTGCTGTTCGAAGCGGGTAGACACCCCGTGATAATGATGCTTGACGGAGTAACCGATGTGCGCAACTTCGGTGCCATAGCACGGTCAGCATCATGCCTGGGAGCAGATGCCATTGTCATAGGCGAGAAGAACTCTGCCAGAGTAAACGGTGATGCAGTGAAAGCCTCAGCCGGAGCACTGAACACCTTTCCGGTATGCAGGGTGAGGAGCCTGGCCCGGACACTAACCTACCTGAAGGAGTCAGGAGTGATGGTGATAGCTGCCACCGAAAAGGGAACAGTACCGCCCGATGCAACTGACCTGCACCAGCCGCTGGTGGTAATAATGGGGTCGGAGGAGAAGGGTATAAGCCATGAACTCCTGAAGCTGGCCGACAGAGAGATATCAATACCGATGACCGGGCCGCTGGGATCACTTAATGTCTCGGTCTCAGCCGGAATCATACTCTATGAGATCAGCCGCCAGAGGAAGGAGGGCTGACACCCATTTACTTACCGCTGATAATCCTGCTTATGCGGTCATCAAGCTGCTGCTGGTCAACAGCAAATGATGCCAGTCCGGCAAGTGTCAGCAACGTGTCGGGGGCCAGCTCGCCGGAGAGGAGCCGCTCCCTCCATGAGGAGACACGAGGTATCTTGCCTTCAGCCTCAATACGCTTCATATCATCACTGCTCATCACTGGAAACATATCAGAGAGGCCAGCCTCACGTACCTTCATGACCAGGGCCTCACCCATGGCAGGCAGGTTTTTGCCCAGCGCCCTGCCCAGCTCAACAACCGCAGGCTCTACCTCAGAGAACTTCTCCATACCCAGCCCCTCAGCCTCACCGGTGAGTGACACCTCATACTGTCTGCCAAGCCTCTTGTCAAAGCGGCCGGTCAGCTTCTCCCTGCCGGCAGCAGCCACCTTCGGAGGCATGGTATAGACATCCACGCCGGCCAGCAGCTCCAGCTGGTTATAGCTGCGCATACTGGCTGCTATCTGTCTGGTCATGACACCGGTCTCTGCAGTGAGGCGTGTCACCCACGACTGTGAGGCGAGAACCGCATTCTCACCGGCACCGCTGCCGTCACCCAGATTGTTGTCTGCAATATATGCACCTATACGGCCCAGGAAGATGTTGAGGTAGGCAGGCCTGGCAATCAGGGTCACCAACACATTCTGACGGGCACTGAACTCAAGGGTGAAGTTTACCCTGACACCCCGCTCCTGAAGCTTACGGGCACCTATCAGCCCTTCAGGTGTATAGGGCACCTTAACAATAAAACTGGCAGGAGAGATCTTATGGTAGCGAAGGCCATAAGAGACAATAGCATCAATATCATGTGAGATATCTGTATGAAGCTCAACACTGACCATCCCGCCAAACTTGCCTGCCAGCCGCAGGCCATGACGGGCATTTAGTATGAATGCTATCTCCCTGATCTGCTCATTGACCGGTAAATGACCCACCAGGTCAAGCGCCCTGGGGATAAAGTCATCATAGATTCCCTTTTGTATCTCATTGTTTAACAATGTGTTGTTAGTGGTTAGCGCTGTCATCTCAGCCGTCCAGTTTGCTTCAGCCTCATCCAGGGCTCCGGTATCGAGCCACAGCTCGGTGCCGGCAGCGCGTAGCGACTGCCAGAACGGGTCTTCTCTCTCAGCCACAGGAGCGTCATGGAGAGCCGCACTGACAAACGATGTCAGTTTTTCATTGTAGGTTGAACTCATCTATTCTATTTTTTTGTTTGTTACACTTGCTAGTGCCTCGAGGTCACTCCCCGCCGGGCTCTGGAACAGCTTCAGTCCAAACCGGCTGACAGCTGCATAGGCATACTCTACCACTGATGACTGCACACCTTCAAACGGTACCCATACGTTGATCCTGCTGAAGCAGTAGATCTCTACCGGCAGTCCTGAGTCATCAGGAGCCATTACACGCAGCATCACCGGAAAGTTTGGATTTATCTGCGGATGATTCAGGAGATACTCAACCATGTATGCCCTGTAGGCCCCCAGGTTGGTGAGTGAGACGGGGCCACCCTCTCTTGCCGACGCCAGCTCATCACTGTTGGTCTCAGCCCACCCCTGCATCAGTGGTATTGCAGAGATGGTGTCAGCCAGCCCGGCTGTCAACAGGGTTATTGATCTCACATCGATACGTATCTCACGCTTGATACGCCGTACCCCTGAGTCACGCATTCCCTTCCAGTTCTGAAATGACTCTGAGACCAGGGCATAGGTTGGTACTGTCAGAATTGTCTTATCAAAATTTTCCACCTTGACAGTGTAGAGAGAGATGTCGATTACCGAGCCGTCAACATTACGTCCCGGAATGGTTATCCAGTCTCCCGGACTGATCATGTTGCTGGCTGAGAGCTGAATACTGGCAACAAGGCCCAGCAGTGTATCCTTAAAGACAAGCAGCAGTACCGCCGTAGCCACCCCAAGGCCGGCAAAGATACTTGTCAGCTCAAGCCTGAACAGTATTGATACCATCACCAGCACACCGGCAACGGCAACAAGCAGCTTCACCACCTGCACATATGGCTTGATAGAGCGGCCGTCAGCGATAGGCTGATCCTGCCACACCTTGTGCCACCCTTCAACAAAAGCGGTCAGGGTGAGAGTAGCAAAGAGCACTATGTAGAGGGCTGAGCTCTTGTGTATGAATCCGAGCCAGCCAGGATTCTCAGCCAGCAGCCAGCTGGCCGAGTAGTAGACCACCAGTCCCGGCACAATAAGGGCCAGGCGCCTGAACATCCTGGTCTCCAGGAATTTCCTGCTATGATTGGCCTTGGCATGTCTGAGGATAAGTGAGAAGCCTCTCACCAGCACCAGCTGTACCAGGGCGTATGATAGCAGGGCAAGTAGTCCGACCAGAAGAACAAAAACAAGTGTACTGAGCCACATTACTGCCGCTGACGGGATACCGAGGGTCTCAAGAAACCCTCTGACAGCAGAGACAGGGTCAATCGTTGCTAACATCATCAATAAGGTTACTGGCGGTGAAAATACAAATTATCTTTTTTTATGGCAGCCTCTTTGTTACCTTTACCAGATAAAACAGTCAAACCATGAGAACATTTTCATTACTAGCGATGCTCTTTTTTGCATTGACCCTGCAGTCACAGGTGCTCTTTGACGACTATTTCACTGACCGGACAATGAGGTATGACTATATGCTGGCAGGTAACAGCACAACCACCACGGTGTACCCTGTCGCCATCAGGGAGGAGCCTCACTGGGGCGGCTCACTGGTAAACCTGACAGACCCCTTTGGGTATGGCAACCTTAAGTATGAGATCTATGACCTTGCCAGTGGCACGCTCATCTATTCACGCGGGTTCTGCAGCCTCTACCAAGAGTGGCAGACCACAGCCGAGGCCAGGGAGATGGAGCGTACCTTCCAGGAGGTGGCCACCTTCCCCTTCCCAAAAGAGAAGGTCACCTTTGTGCTGAGCACCAGAGGACGTGACGGTAAGTTCTCAAAGCTCTTTGAGACAATAATAGACCCTGCAAGCTACTTCATCACCAGGGAGAAGCCTGATGCTGCACTGGCAACACGTATTCACGGTACGGGTGACCCCCACACCTCACTCGACATACTCTTTATTGCTGAGGGGTACACCCGCAGCGAGATGGGTAAGTTCAGGGATGACGTGAAAAGGATGGGCGACATAATACTGTCAACAACACCGTATGACAAGTACCGTGACCGGATCAACATATGGGCGGTAGAGGCACCCTCACAGGAGTCAGGAACAGATGTGCCGGGTGAAGGGATATATGTAAATACCGCTCTCAGCTCAAGCTACTACACCTTTGATGTAGATCGTTACCTCACCACCCGGGAGATATTCAGGGTCAATGACTATGCAGCTGCTGCACCTCATGACCAGATAATAGTGCTGATCAACAGCACCAGATATGGCGGAGGAGGTGTCTACAACTACTACAGTGCCGTCACTGCTGACCATAAGCTGACACCACAGGTGCTGACCCATGAGTTTGGGCATGGCTTTGCCGGACTGGCAGATGAGTACTACACCTCTGATGTTGCCTATGAGGAGTTCTATCCGCTTGATGTGGAGCCGTGGGAACCCAACATAACCACAATGGTTGACTTCGACTCCAAGTGGAAAGAACTGATACCCAGATCGGTTCCCACACCTACACCCAACCACAAGAGGTATACGGGTGTCACCGGCCTGTTTGAAGGAGGCGGCTATTCCGCAAAAGGGATCTTCAGACCCTCATACGACTGCCGCATGAAGAGTAATGAGGGGCCCTTCTGTGAAGTGTGCCAGGATGCTATTGAGAAGATGATCCGCTTCTATCTGGAGTAATAGGGGAATAAGAACCCTTTCGGGGGAGTTTTCCCGGGGGGCCAGAAACAAAGACTAACTTCTTCTCGCTTAAGTATAAAAGAGAAAGTAAGAAAGTAAAAGAGAAAGTAAGTGGCATGCCACTTACTTTTTCTTCTCACCGCCTGAGGTGCCCGGTTTGGCTATTGAGTCACGCATACCGGTGTCAGCCTCTATATTTTTCATACGGTAGTAGTCCATTATACCAAGGTTGCCACTCCTGAAGGCATGTGCCATTGCCAGCGGCACCTCCACCTCTGCCTCTATCACCTTGGCACGTGCCTCCTGTGCCTTGGCCTTCATCTCCTGCTCAAGGGCCACGGCCATGGCGCGACGCTCTTCAGCCTTGGCCTGTGCAATATTCTTGTCGGCATTGGCCTGATCCATCTGCAGCACTGCACCAATATTTTTACCTATATCGATATCAGCAATATCAATTGAGAGTATTTCAAATGCGGTACCGGCATCAAGTCCTTTCTCGAGCACGGTCTTACTGATCCTGTCAGGGTTCTCAAGCACCTCCTTGTGGCTGTGTGAGGAACCTATTGATGAGACTATCCCTTCACCCACACGGGCCAGTACCGTCTCTTCGCCTGCCCCTCCTACCAGCTGCTTGATATTGGCTCTCACGGTCACCCTGGCACGGGCTATCAGCTGTATACCGTCACGTGCCACCGCTGTTACCGGCGGGGTATCTATCACCTTCGGGTTTACTGACATCTGAACAGCCTGAAACACATCTCTTCCTGCCAGGTCAATAGCCGTAGCCATCTTGAAAGAGAGGTCAATGTTGGCCTTGTTGGCAGAGACCAGCGCATGTACCACCTGTGCCACATGTCCTCCGGCCAGGAAGTGAGCCTCCAGCTCATCACGGTTAAGTTTCAGTCCCGCCTTGTCTGCCTCAATCATTGCACTGACTATAACTGAAGGTGGTACCTTCCTCCAGCGCATGAATATCAGCTGCAGCAGGCTAATTCTCACTCCTGACACAAGTGCCTGGAACCAGAGGCCTATGGGGATAAAATAGAGTAGTATCCAGAGCAGTACAATTGCTCCTACAATGATTATCACATAAATGCCCATTCCGCTCATTTCTCTGTATTTATTGGTTTTACTATCAATTTGTTATCATCTATTCTGATCACCTCTATCTCCTTTTTGGGGTCAACCAGTATATCTACCGCCTTGGCCTCGTAATACTCGCCATTGACAAGCACCTTGCCTCCAGGGGCCAGCCTGGTTACTGTCACCCCGCGGTCACCCGGCTTCACCTTACCCTCTTCTGACCCTACCGTATCTACCTTACTGTCCAGGGTTGTCTTAAGCATCAGCTTGCTCCATGTGCCTGCCTTAAGCATAATGACCGTGACCACCACCATCACCAGTGCGGTAAGTCCGAGAACCAGCAGGCCGGTGGTGGTTCCATAACTGATAAAGGCAAATGCAATACCGGCTACCAGGCAGACTGCTCCTCCTATACCGGCAATGGTTATACCGGGGATCAGCATGAACTCTACTATAAAGAGCAGCATCCCAATGAATATCAGGAATATAATAACACCAAGAGACATCTCAAAACTATTAGATAACTACTGTATCAAGACTCAGTTCCCTGAGTTTCAAACTTATTTTTTCAACTGTACCGGCATCGCCGATCTTAATGACGCATCCGCCCTTGATGTGTGTCAGTACTGCACACTGTTCAGCCTGAATAGCATCATGACCACATACGTCAACAAGAGATTTGATGACGTGGTCAAAGCTGTTGACATCATCATTGATAAGCATAAGCGACCTCTCATTATCGCGGTCTCTCCTGCCCTTTTCCGGTCGTGGTGCTCCTTTACTACTCATCCGGCAGTTTGTTTATCAGTTCTCTTGCCGCTTCCACTGGTATCTCCTGTGCCCCTACGTATGCAGCAACCCTTGCGGAGCTGTAGCCATTGCGTATCAGCAGTGAGACATACTCATCAGCGCTTTCAAATGTAATAAAATTCCCAATAAGAAACAGTGTCTCGCCTTCACTGTTTTTTACCATCTCCAGTCCGCGACTGCCGGCCAGAAGCTCCATTCGTTCAGCCACTTCAGGCTTAACCCTGCCTGAGACCCGCATAGCCTCGGCCCTGAATGAGAGGGTCCCCACCGGCACAGGCTCCCCCTCCTTCCCCTCCCTGCCGGCCATTGTCACACTCCTGTCAACCGCTGTTGCAGGAGTGCGTGTCCCGGTCACGCCTCCTCTTACCTCCGTGGCAGGAGCGCCGGTTCCGGTCACGTCTCCTCTTACCTCCGTGGCAGAAACGCCGGTTCCGGTCACGCTTCCTCTCTGATCCGCCGCCGGTCTGCCGGTATCAGTAGCCTGGTCAGATATGGAGAAGCCTTCACTGAGGGAGAAGCCATCACCGACCTGCAGCGGTACCCTCCTCCACTCCCTCTCCAGGAGAGCAGCCCTCTCTGTTGAGATCTGTACGCCATCCATCACTGCTATGATGAATGCATCGGGAAAACCGGCCTCTCTCGTCTGTGGCAGTGCATTCCTGGCCTCCTCAGCGCTGCGGAACAGTCCGGCATGGTAAAAGAGCACATCACTGCCCGGCCTCCTTCTGGCAAAGACAGGGTCAAGCCCCCTGAAGAGGGAGGGTGCCACAGCATTCTTAAAGGCAGCGATCTGAATGGTATAGACCAGCCCGGCGGGCATCTCCGGCTCAACGGGGACAGGGCGGCTGGCTGAGTATGCCTCACCCGGCAATACCCGGAAGAGGGCTTCAGTCTCCTCCAATGCCTCCGCTGCCTCCATTGCCTGCTTATTATCTGTCAGCAGCCTGTCAGCCTCCCTCTCCCTGGCGGCAGCACGCTCACGCTCCTCTGACGCCCTCTGCTCAAGTATCTCTTTGACGCCGGGCTCTGCCCCTTCCGATCTCTGCTCCAGCTGATCTGCCAGGCGTGCCAGCGAGTCAGCCTCATGCTGCTTAACCACTGCCTCACGTAACCTGTCAAAATGCTCCTCAGGCACCCCCTGCAGATCACCCTGTGTCACCGCAGCTCTCTGACGGGTTGTTGTTACTGCCGGTGTGGCGGTCTGCTGATGGTCAGCTCTCACGACTGCCTGCCGGGCAGGCTCGACAGCCTTCTCAGCCTCTCTTCCCTCTACAGGGGTCACTGCTGCCGGTGCCTCCGTCACCACTGGTGGCTGGCCGCTGTCAGCCAGCGCCCCAATCCCGGCATTGCACTGACTGATATACTCTGTCACTCCGGGCAGAGCCCTGCGTCCCGCCTGTCGTGAATATCTGCCATAGGCCTCACGTGCCTCAGTGAAACTACCATGCAGGTGCAGTGCACGCCCGTAGTAGAACCACACCTCATCGGGTACACTCCTGACAATGGCTGAGCTGTTGATGGCTGAGGCGAGCAGTGTCACTGACCTCTCAATATCACGCTCAAGCATCACCAGTGAGGCTCCGGTGTAGTACTGATAGAGGGGGTCGCGGGTATAGAGAAGCAATAAGCTATTGAACTGATTGTAAGCAGTCTCATAGTCGCCACGCTGCCATGCGGCCTGTGCTGCCGGCGCCGAGGGTCTGGCCTGCCCCTCCTGCCCCACCGCCTCTGAGGTGGCAAACAAAGTTACTGCTGCCAGCACCATCACCGGTCGCCAGATTCCTCTGTTAATAACTCCGGAGGTCAAATATTTTTTGAGAGATGATAACTTCATACCTTTACCAGTCAAAACAAAAATAAGAAAAAGTCATGACTAAGCTTACCGCTGGCATGCCGGCACCTCCGTTCGAAGGAACCGACCAGAATGGAAATACATTAAACCTCAACGACTTCAGGGGTAAAAAAGTTGTACTCTATTTCTACCCCAAAAATAATACACCCGGATGTACGGCAGAGGCCTGCAGTTTGCGCGACAGCCATGATGAGTTTATCAGAAAAGGGTATGTGGTGATAGGGGTAAGTCCTGACACCAGTAAGTCAGACAAGTCGTTTGCCGAGAAGTATGACCTTCCCTTTCCGCTTATCTCTGATACTGAGAAGAAGATATTGAGTGCCTATGGCGCCTGGGGTGAGAAGACGATGTATGGCAGGAGAGTGACCGGGGTGATACGTACCACCTTTATCATTGATGAGAAGGGAGTAATAGAGAAGGTGATAAGGAAGGTGGACACGAAGGGGCATGCCGCCCAGATCTTCAGACTGTATGAAAATGTCTAACTGCAAAAAATAAGTTAATGGAAAAGAAAGAGGTCAACAAAGAGAAGCTTAAGGCACTGGAGGTAACCCTGGGCAAGATTGAGAAGGATTATGGGCGCGGCTCAATCATGAAGCTGGGTGACCATGCCATGGAAAATGTTCAGGTTATCTCTACCGGCTCGATAGGGCTTGATGCCGCACTAGGTATCGGGGGTCTGCCACGTGGCAGGGTGGTAGAGATCTATGGCCCTGAAGCATCAGGAAAAACCACCCTGGCAATACATGCCATAGCCGAGGCACAGAAGGCCGGCGGCATAGCAGCCTTTATCGACGCTGAGCATGCATTTGACAGGTTCTATGCCGGGAAGCTGGGAGTAGATATTGAGAACCTGCTTATCTCACAGCCTGATAATGGTGAGCAGGCACTGGAGATAACTGACCATCTCATCAGGTCAGGGGCAATCGACATAATAGTGATTGACTCCGTGGCAGCACTGACACCACGGGCCGAGATAGAGGGTGAGATGGGCGATTCAAAGATGGGACTGCAGGCAAGGCTGATGTCACAGGCACTGCGCAAACTGACAGCCAACATCAACAAGACCAACACCACCTGTGTCTTTATCAACCAGCTGAGGGAGAAGATCGGAGTGGTATTCGGAAACCCGGAGACCACCACCGGAGGTAATGCCCTCAAGTTCTACTCATCAATAAGAATTGACATACGTCGAAGCAGCCAGCTCAAGGAGGGTGATGAGCCGGTAGGCAACCGCGTCAGGGTGAAGGTGGTGAAGAACAAGCTGGCACCACCATTCAAAAAGGCTGAGTTTGATATAATCTTTGGCGAAGGGATCTCACGCAACGGCGAGATTATTGACCTGGGTACCGAATTCAATATCATAAAGAAGAGCGGGTCATGGTACTCATATGGTGAGACCAGACTGGCACAGGGACGCGATGCGGTGAGGAAACTGCTGGAAGACAACCCGGAGCTGACCCAGGAGCTTGCAGAGAAGATCAGTGAAGAGCTCAACAACAAGAAGAGTTAACCCCTTTGACAGACCCGCAGCCCTCTGACAGACCCGCAGCCCTTTAACAGACCCGCAGCCCTCTGACAGACCCGCAGCCCTCTGACAGACCCGCAGCCCTTTGACAGATCCGCTGCCCTTTGACTGGCACGGACCCTCTTACCGGCACGGAGACTTTGACTGGCAGGGACCCTCTTACCGGTGCGGGGTTACTGACTAGCCTCTTCTCTTTTCAGGCCAGAGAAGGCTGAAGAGCACTGCCGCCGTGAACGCCAGCAGGTAGCTGGCCAGTCTCTCTGAGACACCTGTCAGGTCACCCAGCCAGCTCTTCCATACTATGGCTGAGAGGGTGCCGGTTATCAGTGAGGCGTAGACGCCTGCCCGCGAGAATCGCTTCCAGAAGAGAAGCAGTATCACTGCCGGACCGAAGGAGGCTCCTATACCGCTCCAGGCGTAGGAGACCAGCCCATAGACGGTATCTTCCATGGTAAGCACCAGAATAAAGGCCACCACCCCAACCATCAGTGTCAGAAACTTATTGAGAAAGAGCATCTTTCTCTCCGGCACAGCTCGTCTGCTCACATTGCTCCACAGGTCTTCGGTGATCGAGGAGGAGACCACTATCAGCTGCGATGAGGCTGTTGACATCATGGCTGATACGGCACCTGACAGGAGTATCCCTGCAAGAAGAGGGTTGACAAGGGTCATGGCCATCACCGGCATCACCTTCTCGGCATCAGCAGCTAATATGGCGGCTCCTTCACCCAGTATACCAGCCTGCGCCATCTTGTAACCTATTATACCTGTCATGAACGCACCCAGGTAGGCTACCAGCGTCCATATGACTGCCACCACCCTGGCCCGTTTTGTCTCAACAGGGTTACGCATGGCCATCATGCGGTTGAGCAGCTGTGGCTGACCGGTATATCCAAAGGCCCAGCTGAGACCGTTCAGCACCATCAGGAAGCCTGTCCCGCCGGCCAGGGTCACGGTGGGGGTGGTGATGAGAGCATCGGAATGGACCAGCGCCTCGGCAAAGCCGATACCGTTGGCTGCAGCAATAAAGAGTGCCACAACCGGCAGCACCACACAGGTGACAATCATCAGCAGCGCCTGAAAAGCATCCACGGCCACTACGGTTATAAACCCTCCCAGCATCGAATACATTGTTACAATACAGGCGCCTATCACCATACCCCAGAAGGGTGCTATCTGAAAGGTGTCATTGAAGATCTTGCCTGCACCGCTGAACTGTGCGGCGAGGTAGAGAATAAAAAATATTATGATGATCAGTGATGAGAGGATACCGATCTTTCTCTCCGACCCGGGAAATGACCTGAAGAAGAGTCCTGACACTGTCAGTGCACCTGTCTTCTCAGTCTTATGGCGAAGGGGTTCAGCCATAAATATCCAGAGAAAGAGTATACCACTGACACATCCTATGGCTACCCATACAGAGTTCCATCCCTCAGCATAGGCATGACCCGTCAGCCCCAGCAGCAGCCACGCCGACTCGCCGGTAGCTCGTTCCGAGAGAGCCAGAAAGAGGCCGGGTATCTTCCTTCCGCCAAGCACAAAATCGGCATTGGTGGTTGACTTTCTTGATGTGTAGATAACAATTCCGGCAATGACCAGAAGGTAGACTACAAATACAGAGATGAGCATGACAGGGTCAGTTCTGGGTCTTATTTCAATAAACAGAGGCTGAAGGTAGAGCCTGAAGAGTATTCAAATATAGAAATATACCAAGGATAATTGACCCGGAAGAGGCAGATAGTGCTACAGAACATCAGGAGCCAGATAGTGCGGCAGGACACATCAGGAGCCAGATAGTGCGGCAGGACACATCAGGAGGCAGATAGTGCTGCAGAACACATCAGGAGGCAGATAGTGCGGCAGAACATCAGGAGGCAACAGTGAAAGGGAGGTCTCCTCTCTCCGGTTACCATCCGGGCACGAAGTTGAGCCCGAAGGTTCCATTGCGGAACCCGCCGTTCTGTAGTGGAAAGGCGTAGTATGGCTCAAGTACGAGGTATCCCAGCACATTAATCCTAAGGGAGATGCCGGTGCTTACCAGCGGATATTTCTGCCTGGCCGTGGCGGCAGGTGCCTTGCTCCATGGCACTATCTCATCGCCCCTGTTCCATGCCATGCCGGCATCAACAAAGAGGTTCAGGTCTGTGAGAAAATATTTTGATTTTATCAGTGCCAGACGCTCAGGCCCGCTGAAGGGCATCCTCACCTCGGCATTGGCGACTGCCAGCCGGGTGCCACTAAGCCTCGAGATATCCAGTGTGGTTACCCCTTCAAGGCCCTCATGGCCGCGCGACAGATTCTCATACCCCCTTATCAGCCAGGGGTAGCCCAGGTAGAGCGGTTGCAGCACCCCTGTCTGATCACTGCTGCCATAGAGGCCATAGCTGTAAGCCCTGACGGCCAGCCCCACCGGCTTTATCCAGAAATATTTCCGGTAGTCTGCCAGGGCGGCGAAAACCTTTGTGCCACCAAAATATTTGTCTGCCTGAAACCGGGCACGGTGCCCCTGCATCGGGGCGGTCATCCCTGACAATGAGTTGTCTTCAACCCAGGCGAGCGTCAGCTGCCTGAAGCTGCTGCCCTCAGGAGCATCTATCTTCTCACGCGTACCGCCTATATCCAAACCGTTGAGCAGGTAGTAGTAATTGTAACGGTCAATACGGTAGTAGTACCATGCAGATGAGGCCATCATCTCAAGCCTGCGGGTCTGCGAGAAGGGCCATGCAGCATAGAGGGTGATGTTGTCTTCAAACATACGGATATAGTCAAGCTGCAACACATCAACAGGCATCATCTCCTCCCGGTAATTTACAGAGTCCCTTCTGAGAGACATGCTCCCTGCACGGTAGGGAACGTGTGACATTGCCACACCCCATTTGACCTTCCCCTTTTGGCTGAGAAAGGCTGCCTGACCGCCAAAGTCATATATCTCACCATTGAGAGCCAGTACTGAGTAGAGCTGGTTGTTGCCCACTATGTCTGAAAAGATCATGGTGACACTGCCTCCCAGATTGTTTCTGTAGATACCGCCCGAAAGGCCCACATTAGTATTGTTGGAGATATAGTCAAGCTTGAACTTCGGCTTATAGTCGAGGCTCCTGACCGAGTCGGCAGGCAAGGGCTGGTCTGCTGTACGGCCATAGAGGGTTGAATCTACGCGGCTGTCACCGGAAGGAGTGATGGGGGGCAGGGTGCCGGCAGCGAAGTCGAGACGGCCAGGATCAGCCGTGAGGGCAACAAAATCTGAAGGGTCAGCAACCACCACCTGGTAGCTGTTATTGGTGTAGTAGTTATAAACTATCTGCCCTGTACCGTGCGATATGCTGAGTGCCGGCGACCAGGGGGTGATACCACTGATACCTGTGAGATAGTCAGTCAGTCGGTAAAGCTTCTCATCTGACAGGTCATACCGGTAGAGGTTACGAAAGCCGTCAGCATCTGAGAGGAAATAGAGTGACCGTCCGTCAGGTGAGTAGAGAGGATTGAGGTTATAGGCTCCGGTAAAGATATCGGTGATACTGACAGATCTGTCAGTGAGGTTCAGCACTGCAATATTGAAGGTATATTTACGGAGTGTGGAACTACTGTTCCTCACCTCCTGTGCATAGACCAGGGAGCGGCCGTCGGGCGACCATGAAGGCTGCAGGTTCGCCTCCTGATCATCGGTCAGCCTCTCTGTCTTTCCGGTTGTCAGATCATGGAGATAGAGATCGGTAATACCGCCGGCCATACCGGAAAAGGCTATTGACAGCCCATCAGGCGACCACGCCGGGTTATAGATAGCTGGTACACCATCAATCGCTATCTCGCTGGTGATACGTCCCTTCAGCGCATCAATCACTGCAATCCTGTTCTCACCCCTGCTGAAGATCACAAAGGCAAAATGCCTATTGTCGGGCGACCATGTGCCGGCCGACTCAATAAAGTTGAACTCCTCAACGCTGCGGGTGGTGACACCTGACAGCTTTTTTACGGTTCTGCCGGTAGCACTCACAGCAATATAGAGGTCGAGACTAAAGAGATCCTTCTCAGAAAAGTATGCCACATATCTTCCATCAGGACTGATTGATGGCGTGATGTTCATCCTTCCGCCATTAGCGCTGGTTATCAGCCGCCTGCCCGCTATGGTATCCTTACGGCCGTTTATGTAGCGGCCATAATGAATCTCTGTGGCACTTCTCCACATCCCTGAAAGGGTCTTCTCATCATAGCCAAGAATGGTGTCAGCAGCCTTACTAAAGCCCAGCTCACCGCTCTTCAGCAGCAGAGGAACCAGCAGCGAGTCGCCCCACGTCTTGCCCGCCAGAGCCATAAAGGCCTGACCATACCGGTAGGGAAAATACTTTGAGTCGGTTGAGAGCTGCTTCAGGGTGGGGAAGTCATTATTGACCAGGGCATCACGCATCCACATTGCGGTGTTGGGATCGACGCTTCCCAGGGAGAGGTACTCAGCCATACCCTCTATCATCCATAAAGGAATATTTGACAGCGAAGATTTTGAGACGGTGTCACGCCGCAGAAACATGTTGTACTGGAAAGCGTGTACCAGCTCATGACCCAGCGTATGATCGGTCTGTGCCAGTGAGGGTGCCAGAGGCATTATCACCCTGTTCTTGAGACCCTCGGTCACCCCGCCCGTGCCGCTGCCAATCAGTGAGCTGATAGCATTGGTCTGCTGGAAGTCAGCATGGGTATTGTAAAAGATGACCGGATTTTTTACCCTGAAGGTATCCCTGAAGAGTGCCTGATGAATGCCGTACCACTCTTCAGACCATTGTGCCACAGTCATCAGCAGTGTATCATCAGGGATGTAGTTGTATATCTCAAAGTGTGGGGTCTGAAGCACATCGTACCTGAAGTTACTGTACCCGGGCTTGTTCCTTCCAAAGTATTGGGCAGCGGCATCGGCCGGTATCAGTAGCAGAGTCACTACCGAAATCACTGCCACCATAAACCGCTCTATCCTGTTAAATCCAAACCGTTTCATCACCTCTCCTCCTATCGTCACCGGCCTGGCGCCTACCCCCTCCCTTTGGCCCGGCAAGCCAGCCAGCGGAGCTTTCAACCAGCCAGCCTGGCTCATCCGTCGTCCTGTCGAAAGCGATATAGCGACCGGTATCAGGGCACTATTTGCAAAAAATATGCCACAGCACCTCTTCTTCTCTATCGGCCTGGCCCCGGGTCCGTGCTGCTTCAGGCTGCCCTCAACTCTCACACAGATATCTGTCAATTTAATCTCTGCGGAGGTCGCGGGGCAGATTAATTTTCCTATTTTTGGGAACCGGGCAGCTGCAGAGCTGTGCCTGCCCCTTTGTTCAGCCGGCTGATTAAACCGCTATACCATAAAGATTTTTGAGTATATTTTGTGTCAATCCTGAAATCAAAACCTCTCTTTTATGAAGAATCTATCAATAATTGCAGTTGCACTCATTATTCTCGGCCTCCCGGCCTGCACTGGCGAGAAGCCTGCCACAGTGATGGCTGACGCCATTGACGTGTCACTCACCAGTGCTGAGAAGGCAGGCGGCATACTGACCCCTGAGATAATGTGGAAATATGGGAGGGTAGGATCACTGGCGCTCTCACCTGACGGATCGACCCTTCTCTATACGGTAACCGTTTATGACCTCCCGACAGAGAGGAGAATGACAGAGATATGGTCTGTCCCGGCTGGCGGAGGTGAAGCGGTATGCCTCACCCCTGCCGGAGGCTCCGGCCCGCAATGGATCGGGGGAGGCAATAAGATTGCCTTCAACAGTGGCGGCAAGCTGATGGTCATGAACGCCGACGGCAGTGGCAAGAAGCAGATAACCGGCCTGACCGATTATGAGATTGTCTCCTTCTCGCCAGCAGGTGACATGGTCTATTTCACCCGTCGCGTCAAGCTTGACCAGACAGCCAATGAAAAATACAACCTTCCAAATGCCAGGGTACGTATTATCGATGACCTGATGTACCGCCACTGGGATTACTGGCATGACTACTCATACAGCCACCTCTTCACCGCCTCCTTCAACGGATCGGTCATCAGCAATGAGAAGGACCTTATGGAGGGGCAGCGCTATGAGACACCCGACTCTCCCTTCTTCGATGATGCCGATATCACCTGGAGCCCTGACGGCAGATACATAGCCTATGCATCCAAGAAACTGACCGGCAGGGAGTATGCTGTCAGCACCAACACCGATATATACCTTCATGATGTGACCAGTGGCCAGGAGATAAATATCACTGAAGGGAATCCCGGTTATGACAGAACACCCCTCTTCTCTCCGGATGGCACGAAGATAGCTTACACCAGCATGAGAGAAGCAGGTTATGAGTCTGATCTTGAGAGACTTTTCATATATGACCTGGAGAGTGGCGAGCGGAGGTGGGTCTCGGAAGGGTGGGACTACAATATCGGAAACATACAGTGGAACGGTAACCACGAAATATGGTTCACCTCACCCTACCTGGGCCGTGAGCCGGTATTCAGGATCTCACTCAACAACGGCAGCATCACCAGGGTCACCGATGGTGATTATGACATGGGGCCGCTGCAGCTGAGAAACAACGTACTGGTATCAGGCATACAGTCAATAGCGCGTCCCGCCGAGGCTGCCACGGTTGATATGGAGACAGGTGAGTACAGCATGATTACCGATGTGAACGGCCATATCTATGAGAGTATCACCATGGGGCGCAGCGAGGAGAGATACATCAAGAGCTCCGACGGCAAGAACCTGCAGATGTGGATCATATACCCGCCTGACTTCGACCCGTCAGCCAAGTATCCTGCACTGCTCTACTGCAAGGGAGGCCCGCAGGGATCGCTGGGACAGAGCTGGAGCTACCGCTGGAACTACCAGATGATGGCTGCCAACGGATATATAGTGGTGGCTGTCAACCGCCGTGGGAACTCAGGCTTCGGCAGCTACTGGCGTGAACAGATCTCAGGCGACTATGGTGGTCTCAACATGCAGGACTACCTGGATGGTATTGATGCCATGGCCAAAGAGCCCTTCGTTGACAGTGAGAGGCTCGGCGCCGTAGGAGCCAGCTATGGCGGATACTCGGTATTCTATCTGGCAGGCATACACAACAAGCGGTTCAAGGCATTCATCTCACACTGCGGAGTGTACAATACCATCTCCGAGTATGGGTCAACAGAGGAGTATTTCTATCCCAACAAGGATTACCAGGGTACCCCGTGGGACAAGCCGCAGCCACCGGGATACAACCGCTACTCACCACATAATATGGTTGACAAGTGGGACACCCCGATACTTATCATTACAGGGGCCAACGACTTCCGGATACCTTACAGCCAGAGCCTGGAGGCATTCAACTCGGCACAGCTGCGGGGTGTGCCCAGCAGACTGCTCTTCTTTGAGAACGAAAGCCACTGGGTGACAAAACCGCAAAACTCGGTGATCTGGCAGAAGGAGTACTTCAGCTTCCTTGATACCTACCTGAAGTAACAGATCTCACATACCAGAAACAGCTAATAGAGTCGAGGCTGCCTCCAAAGGGGCAGCCTCGATAACTTTCTCCGTAACAGCCAATCTGACCATAACGGCTGTGGCTGACAGAAAGACTGCCTCCTGACTACCTTACACAGAGCTTCTTATCAACTATACCGGCAGCTGTGATAAGCAGAAAAGCCAGTTTATAACTACCTCATACGTAACTTCTTATCAACTATCTCAGCAGCTTTGATCAGCGGATAGGCTGCCGGTGAGGCTGTCAGCAACGGGTGGGTACCTATCTGTGATATGAGCAGTGAGTTGACGGTCATTCTGTTCTGGATAATCATACCTATCACATTGGTCAGCTCACCTGCACTGCACCCTCCTATCACCTCACCACCGATTATTACGCCTGAGGCGCGTCCGACGATCAGCTTCACTGTCTGCTTGTGCACTCCCGGCAAGGTGCCCGGGTGGCGGTCTATCCCCTCGAACATGCCTGTCACCACATCAATATTCTCACTCTTTGCTGCTGCCTCGGTCAGTCCGGCAGTACCAAACCCCACATCACCGATGGCGGTGGCATAGATGGCAATGGTTCCCGAGAATGTTTTTACCACACTCAGACGGAAGAGGTTCATCCCTGCGATACGTGACTCGGCACATGCTGTTGATGCCAGCATGGTGGGCACCCGCCGGCGCGTGATAAAGTCACGTTTCTGGGCACAGTCGCCCACCGCAAACACGTCAGGCTGATAGGCTCGCATATATTCATCTACGGCAATAAATCCGTTCTCATCAATGTTCACTCCTGCCTCCCTGGCAAGTTGTGAGTTGGGCTGATATCCTATAGAGAGTATCACCGCGTCAGTAGCTATCTCCTCTCCTGTGTCAAGTATCACAGCCTCCACCTTCTTGTCACCCTTGATCTCGGAGACACCCGTTCCGGTGCGTATATTCACACCTCTATCCTTGAGCATCAGCTCAATAGGCGCAGAGAGCTCCTCATCAAAGGCGAGCGACAGTATGTGCGACTGCTTCTCAATAAGCACCACCTCATGGCCCGCCTTGCGCATCTCATCAGATATCTCCACCCCGATGAACCCTGCCCCGATCACTACCACCCTCTTACATTCGGTGAGCTTCTCCTTCATCTCATCAAGATAGACCTTGTCTTTGGGGACAATAAAAAAGTTCTTCTTGTCGGTACCCTTGAGCCATTTGGGTATGTGAGGCAGTGAGCCGGTAGCAAAGACCAGCTTCTCATAGCTAATAGTTTTACCATCAGAGAGTCTGGCGCTTTTGCTTTTTGTATCGACTGATACCACCTCGCCTACCATGGTCTCAACACCAGCCTTCTCCATCATATTGTCAACCGGCATGATATTGAGCTGTGAACTGTCAAGTGTCCCGTAGATATAAGGGATCCCGCAGGGTACCATCACATCTTTCTGCTTCTTGATCATCAGGAAGCTTTTATCCGGGTATGACGACTTTCCTGTCAGTGAAACAACCATTCCGGCTGCACTGCCGCCTATTACCAGTACATCTGTCTTTTTCATCTCTATTCTGTAGTTTTGTTGTTTTATTTCTCTCTCTCTACTGACTCAATCACCTCCACTGCCAGCTTCTCGAAGGCCTCTACCGCACTTTTGTCGGTCTGCTGGAAAACGTTGAGCCCCTGCTCGGCAGCCTCACCCACCTCCATAACCAGTGGTATCTGGCACAGCAGCCTGGTATTGTACTCCTTCGCCAGCTTCATGCCGCCGCCCTTGCCGAAGATGTAGTAGTGCTCATCAGGATGCTTCGCCGGCGTAAACCATGCCATATTTTCCACCACACCAAGCAGTGGCACCTGCAGGTCAGGAGTCATAAACATCGAGCACGCCTTACGCGCATCATTGAGAGCTATCTCCTGTGGTGTAGTAACAATTATGGCGCCGGCAAGGTTCAGCTTCTGCACGGTGGTCAGCTGTATGTCACTGGTTCCCGGAGGAAAATCGATGATCATATAGTCAACTTCTCCCCAGCTGGTATTCTCAAACAGCTGCTTCACAGCATTGGCAGCCATCGGGCCGCGCCATATGAGCGACTGGTTGCGGTCAATAAAGAACCCTATCGAGATGATTTTGATACCAAACTTCTCTATCGGAAAGATGGTCTCCTTATCTCCATTGACCGACACCTCGGGTCGTGCATCCTCTATGCCGAACATTGAGGGGAGTGAGGGACCAAAGATATCTGCATCAACCAGGGCAGTCTTCATGCCGTTACGTGCCAGCGCCACTGCCAGGTTTGCCGAGACCGTCGACTTGCCGACGCCTCCCTTGCCTGAGGCTACCACAATAATGTTTTTGACACCCCTCATGGGTATCTTGTCAAAGAGATCATTCTTTTCCATTTTCCGTCAATTTGTTCCAGACATTTTTTAATATTTTGCTTATCTCTGCATCAGGTGAGTGCTCTGTCACACTCTTCCCTGCTATCATTGCTTCGGTTATACGACTGTCATAGGGTAGTTTGCCGGCTATGGTACAGCCGTGTTCCCGGCTCCACTCCACGATACGTTCCGTCATCGCCTCATTGAGATCATACTTGTTGATGATCACACTGATCTCACCGCTGAACGCCCTGGCCACGCCATAGACACGCTCCATGTCTGCCAGTCCTGACATGGTCGGCTCGGTAACAATAACTATCTTGTCTACACCTGTCACCGTTGAGATCACCGGACACCCTATCCCCGGCGGTCCATCCAGCAGGATCGTCTTCAGCTCACCCGCCTCAGCTACCTTCCTCGCCTCATCCCTCACCATGCTGACCAGCCTGCCCGAGTTCTCCTCACCCGGTGCCAGCCTGCCATAGACCATCTTACCATTTCTGAAGGTGCCGGTGTACATCCTGCTACGGTCACTCCTGACCATGGTGATGGCATTCATGGGGCAGATACGTGAACAGAGGAAACACCCGTCACACGAGGTCTCGGAGATGATGATGCGCCCCTCTTCTTCAGTTATGGCATCAAACCGGCAGTAGCTCTCACAGATGCCGCATAGGGTGCATAGGGAATGATCAACCACGGCGGTATGACCGCTGACATAGATCTGCTCTCTCTCCACCTCAGGCCTGAAGAGCAGGTAGAGGTTTGCAGCATCAACATCACAGTCGGCAACCACCAGCTTACCGCCCAGCGTGGCAAAGGCAGCAGCCACGCTTGACTTGCCGGTTCCGCCCTTACCGCTTACTATGGCCAGTTCCATCCTCTCTTACTATTATTGTCCCTTTCTGCTCCGACATCTTATTGGCGGTGTGCGCCTCACTCATTATCCTTCCTGCCAGCTCTTCGAAGAGCTGCTTCATCGCCGGGTCATTATCGGTAACCAGTCCCCCTTCAGAGTAGGTTCGTGCAATAGCCTCACTATAGCCGATACCTGCCAGAAGGGTAATACTCTCCTGAGCAATGTACCCCTCCACCCTGCCGTCACCTATATCACTCCTGTTAAGCACTACCCCAAACTCCTTCTTCAGCTCCCTCAGGGTCTCTACGCTCTGTCTCAGATCACTCAGTCCGAACGGGGTGGGCTCAGTGACCAGGACCACATAGTCAGCCTTGTCAACTGTCTGGATAAAGGGGCATGAGGTGCCCGGCGGGGCATCATAGATCACCATTCCCTCGCCGTCGCTCTTTCTGACGGCCGCCTTGATCACCCGTACCGGCGACATCTCATTCAGCTCCATACGCGCCTCAATGAGGGGTGCCCCGAGGGAGGAGGTGAAGGTTGTCACCCTGCCCAGGAGTACCGGCTTCTCAGTGATGGCACCGCTGTTACAGGCGAAGCTACAGGCGCCACAGCCATGGCAGAGGTTCTCGATGACCTCTATCACCTTTGATAAGGGCAGATAGAAGATAGCGTTGTAGTTGCACCAGCGGCTGCACCGGCCACACCATGTACAGGCATCCTTGTTGATCACAGGTACCTGATGGGTTATCTCCTCCTCATCCACCCTGACGGTGCTGAAAAAGAGAATATCATCGGGTGCCTCGGCATCGCAGTCGGTGAGGGTCACCCGCTGCCCGCCCCTGACAAGCACATTATAGAGGTTCGTAGCGACAAAGGTCTTGCCTGTACCCCCCTTGCCGCTCGCAATGGCGATCTTCATCACTTAAGGTTTCCTAATCATATGCCAGCCGGATCTCCTCTGCAGCCAGAGCAGGCTGGATAAACCGCTGCATCTGCGACCCTTTCCAGGTGCCAAGATTCATATGGGTTTTATAATATTTCTGCGGAATGGGATGTGTGCCCACAACCACCTCAACACCATACTTCTCAGGAATGAACCTGGTGAAATAGTCGAGCCTGGGGCAGGGCGGATAGCCCACTACCAGTCCGGTTGCCAGGTGGATGACACTCACACCGTTCCTGATCATCTCTTCAGTGGCATATTCCACATTGCCGCCCGGACACCCGCCACAGGTGGTAAAAGCTGCTATCTCTGCCTCTTCATCCCTGTACCTGTCAAAAGCTCCTTCACGGTTACGGAATGCCCTGAAGCACTTACCGCCGGCACAGGTATGATACCTGTCGCATATGATAATGCCGATTTTCCTCTTTTCCATGGCTGCCGGTTAATGGTCGCAATAGTTGGCTCCGGCCTGCAGCCTGTCATTGAGAAGGTCTGATGCCAGCTCAGCCGGACTCTTTATCGGTGCTCCGACAAACACATTAATAGATCTCTGGTTAAAGAGACCGATAGCGCGCTGACCCATACCACCTGCAATAACGTCGGTGACACCATTCTCTGCCAGCCATGCCGGAAGAACACCCGGCTCATGAGGCGGGGGCGTGACAAGTGACTCGCCGGTAATCGTTTTCTCATCGGCATCAACAATCGCAAACTGTTCACAATGACCGAAGTGTGAACAAAGAATCCCTCCCTCAAGGGGAATTGCTATACGCTTTTTCATGATCTGATAACTGTAATTTTAGATTTGACTCAATATGTGATTTTTGTAATACCTCTTCTGCCCTGGCGGCGGCACCAAGAACTACTCTGACTGAGGGTTATTGTTTAAGCATCTCTATTACTGACTGAACGGTTTTCTCCGGCTCCTTATAGATCACCATCTGTATCTGTAGGTTGTCAAGCAGTGACTTGATCTTTGCCCCAAACTCACCGGAGACAATCTTCTTAACCCCCTTTGAGGCCACCAGCTGTACTGAGGCTGGCCCGGCGCCCTCTTCAACATCCTTGTTAGGGTTTGGTATCATCTCCGTCTCACCGCTGTCACTATCATAAATGACAAACCAGGCACAGCGGCCAAAGCGCTGATCAAGCTTGCTCTCAAGAGTATCTCCCGTACTGGTAATTGCTACTTTCATCTCTAACTGTTTTTTGGCAGAGTATCCTGGAATGTTAAGGCACAAAGCTGATGTGATCCCCGGTTCTAGGAAACCCAATCCTGTTTATAATCCTTTTGCTTTCAAGTTATTTCTCCTCATCAGGTGATGTCCGCACACCGGACAGGTCTCCTCCTTGCAGGGCAATCCGGGCTCATGATCCTTCTCATACCCGCAGGAGGGACAGATACATAGTCTGCTGTAACGGGAGGAGGAGACAGGAATGACAGGTTGTGCCGACTCATGACGAACAACCTTGTTACTGCCACATAACGGACACTCAGACGGGTCAGAGCCTTTATCCGGATGGTTGAAAATGCTTCCGCACCTCCTGCATCTGTACCAGTCACTGTCAAAATAGATCTTACCCCCCTCAATGACAATCTGCCTGCCCTCTACCAAAGCCTCGGCAACCTTGGCTCTGGCACGTGAGTAGATACGGGTGAGGGTCGGTCGGGAAACATCCATGGCCCGTGCTGCCTCACTATGAGTAAATCCCTCATAGTCACATAGCCTGATCACTTCATACTCTTCAATGTGAAGGAACAGTTTATCTATATGCCCTCTCTCCGCAGTTCCGCCATAAGGTTTCAGGCCAGATATGGCTGGCGGGGTACTTATTCTTCTGGGTCTTTTCGGACGTGGTGACACATTTCAATTTTTAATTCAACACAAAGATATTGAACTTTTGTTCATAATTACTGCAGGTCACTCTTTTTTTAAAAAAGAATGAGAGCCAAATGAGGCACCATCGAAGAGAAAGCTCACCCGTTAAAATTGTAAGAGTGTTTTATCTGCCTGATTCTGCGGTTTTGCGGAATATTCAAAAACCGGCTGCAATCGGTTTACCTGATCCGGCGTGAAAATTTCAGAGGTAACACTTATTTTTTATGATATGTTTGTACAACCTGACCGGAGATCAGACAGGGTTGCCCGCAGTAAACATCAGGTGGAAAATGACCTGCCCGAATATCCGCTGGTAAACACCAGGTGGAAAATGACCTGCCCGAATATCCGCTGGTAAACAACAGGAGGAAAATGATCTCTGCTGCTGCATAAGATTAGTCAGGTGAAGATCATATGAGGCTCTTGCAGAGAGAGGGTCTCACGCAGATTCAGAGATAGTGATTAAAAATCGTTAAGATGAATAAGAGTGCGAAGAGGGGTGAGTCTGATTACCACATAAACCATCCTTCCCTGTCGATGACAGAGAGTATTACCACCAGGATACTGAGATCAGTCAGACCGCGTGAGTTTCACAGATCACTCCCCTTTTATGAGCCAACCCCGCTGTTATCACTTCCCGGTATGGCCAAAAAGTATGGAGTAGGAAATATCTTCATAAAAGATGAGTCATCACGCTTTGGTCTCAACGCCTTCAAAGGGCTGGGCGCCATCTTTGCCATCAATAAAATCCTTGAGAGGGAGCCCTCACCAACAACATTCTGTACTGCAACGGATGGCAACCATGGTCGTGCAGTGGCATGGGCAGCCCGCCATTTTGGCTGCAGGGCTTATGTCTGTGTTCCTGCGGGAACTGCTGTCCAGCGCATTGAGGCCATAGAAAAGGAGGGTGCTACGGTTGAGGAGGTCAATGGCGACTATGACTACACCTCACACTATGCCGCCAGGATGGCACATGAGAATGGCTGGAGACTGGTTCAGGATAGTGCCTGGGAGGGGTATGAAGAGATACCGGCATATATTACTGCAGGCTACCTGACGCTATTTGAAGAGATCGATGAGGGTCTGCAGGAGTCGGGTGACCCGAAAGAGACAGATATCCTCTTTCTTCAGGCCGGGGTGGGCAGCCTTGCCGCTGCCGGTATTGCACACTACCTGGTAAAGGAGGGCAGGCCACTCCCCAGGATCGTCATTGTTGAGCCCACCGGGGCAGACGCCTTCGTCGCCTCATTTAAAAAGGGTGCATTGACCACTTCATCGGGTAATGCCCGCACGATAATGGCAGGACTCAACTGCGGGACACCCTCTCTCGGGGCATGGGCGATAATAAAGAAGGGTGCCACTATCTCTCTGAGGATCGATGACAACTATGCGAGGCGCGCCATCAGGGAGCTATACTATCCAGAGGAATCAGATCCGAGGATCATCTCAGGTGAATCGGGCTCCAGCGGGATCGCAGCCTTCCTGGCCATCATGAGTGAAGAGGCTCTGAGGCCACTTCAGCAGGTGCTGAATATCAACAACAATACCAATCTGCTCTTTATCAGCACCGAAGGGGCAACCGATATAAAGATGTTTAACTCTATTGTCTCAGCGTGACAGAGAGATAACAGGAGAGTAGACCCGCATAGCCAGAGACCGGCAAGCGGGCTGCCTCCCGGGATAAAAAAGAAGAATATGAACCAGATCGCTATTGAGTACCACAAAACCCCTGTCGGTGAGATGATACTGGGCTCTTATAATGGGAGCCTCTGCCTGCTCGACTTCCGCTACAGAAAGATGAGAAGAGCGGTTGACAACAGGATATGCAGCGGGCTAAATGCACACTTCGTTCTGCAGGGTGATTCTGTCACAAGGGAAGCGGCCAGGCAGCTCGACCAGTACCTCAGGGGCACAAGAAGAGAGTTTGACATACCATTGCTGACAGTAGGAAGTGACTTCCAGAAATCGGTATGGAGTGCCCTGATGCAGGTGCCCTATGGCAGAACAGCCTCATACCTTGACCTGGCAAAAGCTATCGGCAATGAGAAGGCGGTGAGGGCTGTTGCCGCTGCAAACGGCGCCAATGCCATTGCCATAATCATACCCTGTCACCGTATCATTGGGAGCGATGGTGAACTGACCGGTTATGGCGGCGGAGTGGCAGTAAAGAGACGTCTGCTGAAGCTCGAGCAGGGTGAGCCACGTCTGTTTGACGACTAGTGAGCCACAGATCCCCGTTACCTGAGGAGTCTGATACATGAAGGAGTTTTAAGAGGAAGTGATGAGACCACATTGTCTCCCCTGCCTGCAGAAACCGGTACCACCGAAATCATGTCAGAACGCTGGTTGGCCACCAGGAAATATTTTCCCGAACGTGTTATGGCAAAGCTACGTGGCCAGTCACCTCCGCAATCAGCAAATGAGGGGTCAGAAAGTGTTCCGTCATTGCCGATCCTGAAAGTAACTATGCTGTTGTCGCCCCTGTTTGATGCATGTATCTTACGGCCGCCGGAAAAGAGCTGAATGTCGCCGCAGTAACTTTTACCGCTGAACCCCTCAGGAAGGGCAGTGACCGTCTGTTTTACCTGTATCGTGTCGGAGAGTATGTTATATACCGACAGTGTTGAATTGAGCTCATTGACAATATAGAGGTTGGCAGATGAATTGTCTGTCACCATATGCCTCGGTCCGCTGCCCTGCTCAAGGCTGAAATAGGGCATACCACTGTTCATCAGTAGGCCGAAGAGCGTATCAAGCCTGAACTGATAGAGACGGCCGAGGCCCAGGTCTGTAACATAATAGCTCTTGAGGCGCTGATTATAGAGCGACATGTGAGGGTGTGACTCACCGCCGTAGAGCAGCAGATCGGTCACCTTCTGCGGTATACCGTCACTGCCCAGCCTCACCACAGATACCGATCCGCTGCCATAGTTAGTAGTTATCAGGTGCCTGCCATCATGTGTGAGGGTGATATGGCATGGTCCGCCGCCATGCTGATTGATAGAGCTGACCTTTTCCAGGGTTTGGCTCTTCCTGTCATAGCGTACCGTGGTGATTCCTCCACCCGCCCTCTGCCCGAAAGTGTCAACCTCATTGACAAAATAGATCAGCCCTTCCTGTCCGACGGTAAAATATGAGGGATTATCACCAAGGGCAATCTCCGAGAGCTTCTCTATGGTGCCGTTGCCATGCAGCCGGCAGAGCAGCACATCAGCAGCGCCCCCTGCAGAATAGCCAGATACCAGGAAGAGATCACCCCCACTGTTACATGAAGAGAGAGAGGCTGTTAACATCACCATCCACAATAGTATATTGTACTTCATCTGATTAACTGAATATCATTGTACCTATAGATCTGTCAGCACTGTACTGATTTTACCCCACAGGCAGTGGTTTCTCTTATTAACGATATATATTTTCATCTCAAAGAAACATCATTTTGTATTGATAACCATACTGTGCGTGTTTATGGATTGGAAGATACCCCGGACACAATGACTGGAACACTATCCATCTTCAAGAAGTTATGTTGCTTAAAGAGACTTCATACGGGTTTTTGGGTATGCGTGGAGCAACGCCTTCGGAAGAGTCGGTGATTGTGCTGATTGCAAAAACTGCTAGGATAAGAAGGCATATTTCAGGGATTGAAATATAGTATGTGCTTTTCTCCGTTTAATGCCCCTAGTATTCCGTAGCCTCCATTGACGTTGGAATAAATTTGAATTGATTCGGTATAGGAATCCTGATCCGTTATACGGTAAAGCATAACTGACTTCAGATAATTATACAATTCACGGGTTATGGACTGAAGCTCTATTACTACATGCTGTTCGGAACCCCAGCGCATCCGGCTTTCAATAGTGAATGTGTATTCTTTTCCATCAAACAGGTGGTCATCAAATACATTAGAGAATCCTGCCGGCCATCCCCAATATCTCTTCACCAGGCGCTCATCCTTGAAAATGACATCAGCCGATGAAAACACATCACTCATACGATACCCGTCATCTCCACTACTAGTATCCAGATAGTAACCAATGCTTCGCACTTTTAACCGGTAATAATTTGATTCGCCGGGAGGGTCGGTTATTTTCGCAGTGATACGCATAATCGTATCAGAGGCTGCAATATCCATCCAATCATCAAATACAATGTAATTTTCACTATATAATACTTCTTTTTTAAGTATTTCCAGTTCTCCCTTTACAGGAACAACAACCCTGGACTGTACTGGTTCAAGGTCCGGAGCACTGACATTCATCAAAATCTCATCACCTTCAGCAGGTATATATGTACTCTCATAATTTTGATTCTCAGGATTATACTGCATCGTATACATATTCCTGCCATTAACAGTTATTGTGGCTTCAGCATTTTCCAGAACGAAGTCAGGATATAACGATTCCCAACCTTTCTCCGGAATTACATCCGTAAAAAAAAGTTCCCTGGATATCCCGGCTGCAAAGACAGTGTCCGGCGTAGCTACTGCGTTCACAGTAATTTTCGGATTTGTAATCTCCCCTTTAAACTCAATAATATTTTCGCAACAGGTGAGAAATAAAATTGAAGAAAGAATCGGGATATAAAATGTGATCTTCATAGCTGTCAGAACTGATAGGTATAACTTAATGAAGGCATGATTGGCAGAAGGCATACACCTTTAAGAACGGTTTTATCATTATGATACCCGAAATAAACGTTTGATATATTCTGCCGATTATACAGATTATAAACACTCAGATTTATGGTGCTTTTACCCGTCTTGTGGAAGAAAAAATAGTTCAATCCCAAATCCAGGCGATGATATAATGGAAGCTCATATCCGTTTCTCCCGGAATAAGTAGAAAAACGGGAATAATTTCTGATGTAGGTGGCTCCGTCAGGTATCTCGCTCCATGAATCAGGTCCGACAATATCATCCAAATTGCTTGAAACCATATTCGCCGGGATACGATACGAATCGAATTCATCCAGGATCCCGCCATACATCACATCTGTGGCCAGTGTTCCCCGTTTACCCGACTTAAGCACAAAAGTACCGGAAAGTTCAATTGTTTTACCCAGGCGATGTGATAATGTCAGGCTGAGATTGTGGCGACAGTCATTATTGGCAAAAAATTTATCACCTCCGTTTATCAGTTGTTCCGGTCTGTCGAACTGTCGCCAGGACCATGACAGGGTATAACTCAGCCAACCAGTTGTCCGGCCTGTTTTTTTCTGTGCCATAAACTCCATGCCATACGACCAGCCTTTACCCGCCGCCACCATTCCTTCCCACCCCCCTGCAGCCGTCAGAAATGACGAACCCTCCATATATTCCAGGACATTATTCATAGTTTTATAATATCCCTCCAGGGAAAAGTCAACTTCTTTGCCTGTTCTGTAATTAATCCCTGCCGCAAGCTGGAATGACTTCATAGGGGCGAACTTTTTTGTAACAGGCACCCATATATCAGAGGGCATTACCAGATTGTTGCTGCTAAGCAGATGAACGCCCTGCTGCATCAATGAGAAAGAGGTTTTCAGCGCCAGGGCGTCACTCAACAGTAGGCGCCCGCTTAAACGTGGTTCCAGCGAATGCCATGCTTTACCTCTTACTGAGAACATAGTGTATCGCAAACCGGTATTGAACTTCAAATTATCTCCGGCAGGGAAGTCATCTTCGCAATAAATTGCCATTGTATTGAGGGCATTTGTCTTGCCCAGCAGAGTATCCGTAGTGTTTTCTGTTATGAAGTATTCACCGGAAAGTTTCAGTTCCTCAGTCCGGACCTGCTTGAAGGCATCTACTGTGGGATTAAAATGCTGTAACGAGAGCTTCCCACCGAAGCGTATATGATGCAGATCATCCGGAACATAATTAAAGTCTCCTGCCAGGGATAGGTCAGCTACTCCTGAATAATAAACAGCCTGCGAGTTCTCGAAATAATAATTTCTACGCTTATCAATACCCAGGTCTACGATTTCATTCTCAATAACAGAGCTCATTTTCAGCCTGTACTGATAGTGGCTGTAGCTCAGGTTTACATTACTGTTCATTCGGTTGTTGATGGTTCTGGTCCAGTAGATGCTTGATACCATGTTCCCCCAACGGTTTTCAGTCCTGTCAGATTTATAACTTAAAGAATTATAATTATAAAGCTCAAGGAAAAACTTCTGCCTGCTGTCGGACGGCGCTGTTACGGCCACATCATTGCCCAGGTAAAACACTGCCGAGACCTTATCACGATCAGAGAACTTACGTGTTAGCTTGGCATTAATATCGTAGTAATTCATATTGGCAAAAGAAGACAGGGATCCGGAATTATCTGCCAGCTTCCTGATGACCGGCATTACGATAAAGTCAAGATACGACATGCGGGCGGCAAAAATGAATGAAGACTTACCCATCTCAATCGGACCCTCAGTGTGCATTTTTGATGAGAGTACTCCGATGGTCGCTCCGGCATGGTAATAATCATAGTTACCCTCCCTGATACCTACATCAATAACACTTGAAAGACGCGAACCATAACGGGCCGGGAAACCTCCTTTGTATAACAGGACATTTTGTATGACATCGGCATTCAGGCAGGAGACAAATCCTTTAAGGTGGTCGGCATTGTAGAGCGTAGAACCATCGAGGGTAATCATATTCTGGTCGTAATTCCCGCCGCGGACATAAATGCCGGCATTTCCGTCACCGGTCGACTGAACCCCGGGAAGCAACTGCAATACCTTCATCACATCAACCTCTCCGAACAATGCAGGAACACTCTTTATCTGAGCAACAGGTACCTCAATAGTGCTGAGGTGACTGCTGTATATCCCAAAATCCTTTCGTGGGGCGTAAACCACAACATCTTCTAGAAGGGTATCCTTGTGCAGGTTTATATCCAATATGGTATCTCGCGTGAGGATAAGGTGAAACTGCTCTTTTTTATAGCCTACATAGCTGCAGTTCAGAGTCACATCCCCGGTGGGGAGATGAAGCTGGTAATAGCCTGTTTTACTGGTAGTACAACCTTTGTAAACTCCTGCCAAATAGACATTAGCTTCCTCTAACGCCTCCCTGCTTTCTGCATCTCTTACATAACCGCTGACCATAACGCTTTGAGAATAGACAGAAAGAGTGCATAACAGGAAAAAAAGAGTGAGGTTTTGCTTCATGCCTAAGTACTTAAATTTCAACAAATGGAACTGCCACATTTATCCGGACAAACTTGATGTCCATTTCTAATATCTCAAGAGGTGAGAGAGGCATCACTCTGCGATATTTTACGTAGCTCCGTGCAGGCTTTTGCGATCGGTCCTTCAAAAGATCTTTCTCATCCATTAAACGATATACCTTCTTGTGATTAATCAGATAACCCAGAAGCAAAAGAACATAGGTCATTTTGTGATATCCGTAATCAGTGTCAGGATCAGCCTGTGTTGTCTTCATTTGATCAATTACAACCTGATTGGGAACCCGCTCAACATCTTCTCCATTGATTCTTAATGTCCCCTGGCTGGGAGGCTTACCCCTTCTCCCAGGCTTTGGCTTATAGTAATACTGATGCCTGGTAATGCCAGCTATTGCAAGTGCCGTGTCTCTTTTCATACCCCTGAAAATGAAAGAACAAACTATCTCCTTTTTTTCTCCAGGGCATACTTTTTTTTTAATAGCTCGCTCTTTAGCTTGCCTTCAAGTTCTTTCTCGGCCAGCAATTGCTTTAATACCGAGTTCTCTTTCTCCAGTTCCCGGATCCTCTTCAAATGCCTTGGTGTCATCCCATGCTGAAGACCAGACTCGCCCATCTCTTCCAGCTTGGTTTTCCAGGAATAATAGGTGGCGGGATACAGAGCATACTTCTCAAGAATGAATTTTACTCCCTGTTCGCTGGCTTCTTTAATGATACGAAGCTTCTCTTCTTTCGTAAATGTTCTCTTGTTCATCATCATAAAATTACAGATTTCTGTCTATAATCTTGTCCGATGAATTAAGGGGCTGAAACACATATACTCATTGGACTTTCTTTTCGGTCGATCATCTCTCTTCGTGTATCCAACGCTACTACAGAACCTTTTTTTTTAACCAGTTGATATCCACTGAAAGCTGGCCGATCTGATGAACCAATTCCTGGTTCACTTTCTTAAGTTTCTTTATCTCTGATGCCTCATCTTTCCCGCTGTCGAAGACTTTACCGGCACCTGACAGGAATGCTCTCTTCCATTGGGTTATTAAGTTCGGATGAACCTGGTAAATCTGGGCAAGCTCAGATATGGTCTTGATCTCTTTGATTGCCTCGATGGCAACCTTCGCCTTGAAATCTGATGTAAATGTTCTTCTTGACTTTTTCATGTGACAGAAATTTTAAAGGTATTAAATTCCTGTCAAGCTTTTCTAGACCAGCTCAAAGCACCGGTTTCCCGAGGCTTCTCTATCTTACTTTATATAATTGTTCGTACTATCCGGTTTCGGACTGAACTGCCTAAACCTGTAAGTTAGTTCTTCTGAGTATGACTTACCTGAGTCATTGTTGGTCCACTTTGTTAATAAAAAAGTTGTGTCATTTAATATTTCACCATAGTGGCTAAAAGTAGTGATGTCCCTACCAGCTATCCAAGTTTCAAACTCAATAGTAGTCTTATTAATTTGAAATATCCCTATATTACTAGGGGTACTCCACAAACGAGACATAAGGGTATTGTTTAGTAAAATATCATTCTCAACAAAGTCTATTGTGTCCTGACTTTCAGGACGCTCAAACAGATGCATACAAACACCGTCTCGATAAAAAACAGTTATACCAATATTGTTGTCCGTAGTCGGATTTGAATAATAATAACCATCAATTCTCAACTCAGCCCCAGTATATGATGTTTTAGTCATGCTAAGCTTGTGCAACTCTTTTTCGCAGCTTGCGCAAGAGAAAAGCATAACTGCAAGAAATGAAAAAAGTTTTATTACCATAATGTGTAAGGATTTGATGAATAATAACCTCCGTAAAATCTATCCGAGATGCTTAGCACTTCGAAATGCGGATAATTCATAAGGTCATGAAAACCGTTTTGAATAGGGCCTCTTATATTTCTTTCACTATTGTAGCCAATTCTATAGTTTCCATATCCTACATAAAGTACTCCCATCCTGTACCTATTGCCTGGTTCATTAAATGTGCCATTAGGGCCTTGACTTTGACGTACATAACCATCCGATTCTCCTGTAAAAATATTAAACCCGGCATTTAAACCTTTAAGGCTACCTCCAGTAATATCAAACCTCATTGCGGCAGTCCTAAATTTATCCCGATCTGCACCACCTGGGCTTAATAAGCCTGGGACAGGTGCCCATGTATCATTTTCATAGGTAAGTTTCCATTTGCCACCACCTGCATACATTTGCCCGGTTAGTTGAGATGTCTCCCCGCTAAAAAAATAAGTACTCCCAATCCCTGCCTGAAAATGCTCACTTTTATATCCAAGTCCATATCCAATCCTGCCTTCAAACCCACTCGCCCTGGTACCTGCTGCGCTAGCGTAATATGTCCCGCCAAAATTTACCCCGGCTGTAAAACCTTTACCTAAATCGTAGCCTAGCGTGGCGTTAAAACCAAAACCCATACCATCAGTACCTACAGCAAATTGCGGTGCAATACTCAGTCCAAAACCACTATTGCCAAATGGTATCTTTATCGGCGATATCATAGACAAACCTCCATTAATAGCACCAATTGTACCTCCTACTAAAGTACCTTCCCAAAATGTACCACCATTCTGTTTTGAACTAATTCCTCCTGTTATCCAACCAATATCAGTTTGGATAGCCATAGGTAATAATGCAGGACAGAAGATCGCGGAAAGTATTGTAAATATTATTTCTCCGTCCGGATCCGTATAGACGAGTGGGTTATTGAGGCAATATGTATATCTGTTGTAATTTTGGGTTATATCTGCCAGTTGCACATATGGGTCTG
>CAZHZC010000020.1:0-55706 GCA_964537135.1 uncultured Rikenella sp. | reverse complement strand
TAACCTGTTTATCAACATATTAAACAGACAATTATACTTTCTCAGCAGGCCCTATGTCAGGATAAATGACTATGACGGAATGCGGAGACTCTTGGCACATCTGTTGCGCGAGGTACAGCGTATCAAGTCGGAAGGTGACTATGAGGCGGCGAGGGAGCTGATAGAGCGCTATGGGGTGAAGATAGACCCGCAGCTGCACCGTGAGGTGATAGAGCGCTACTCAGCACTCAATATTGCACCCTACACCGGGTTTGTAAACCCGGTAATAACAGCTGTAACCGGCAGCGATGGCCAAATTACCGGTATAACGGCTGAGCCCTGCAACGACTATCTGGGGCAGATGATCGATTATGGCAGGAGGTACTCCTTCCTGAGAGACAACTCATGACCGATTGTGGCGGAGGCTATCCCTTCCTGAGAGACAACTCATGACCGATTGTGGCGGAGGCTACCCCTTCCTGGGAGACAACTCATGACCGATTGTGGCGGAGGCTACCCCTTCCCGGGAGACAACTCAAAAGAGGGGGAACAGGTCAGAAATCGATAATCTTCTCTACCCGGTGCCTTTTGAGGTAGCCCTTTACAATGACTTGTATGTCCCGGTTATCGGTGGCTGGTCTGATACATTCATGTATGGCTGTCAGTCCGAACCCCACATCATCCCTGTGGAAGAATCCGTAGCCGGTATATTTGCCATTCATGATCCGTACGGCAGCATACTCATCGCTGTTGCGTCCGCGATCTATTATCAGGAAGTTCCTGTTTCCAAAGACAAACTCGTTGCGTGCCATCACTGCCCGCTCATTGTACTGTACGGGGCTCTCCTCACCGGTGCACGCACCGCGGCACAGGCTCAGCTGCCGGTGGAAGCATGCCCCCTCTGTCTCATACAGTCCGCACAACTTCTGGCAGAGGCTATATGCTTCTGTCAGCCTCTCCAGCCTGGTACGGGCCTTGTCGCGTGAGGTGAAGAGTGAGAGTGGCACCTCCTCATCGTTTACCCGCCGGTATGTGAACCTGATATATCCATCTGCGTCGGTATGGGTATATATGCCCCAGCTGAAGCGGCTGCCGCGCAGTGCCCTGTTGTATACCGGCTTCTGCTCTTTTATCTCTGCAGACTCCATCAGCAGGGCTATCAGCTCACTGCCTGTCACCTCCCAGCTGATGTCAGCTGTTGCTGCCCTTATCTCCATCTCTCTGACCGAGGTGTTGTTTGAGAGGTGGCTCTCTATTCTCTGCTTCAGGTTGCGGCTTTTACCTATATAGATCACCCTGCCGCTCTCATCATAGAAGTAGTATACACCTGTCTCTTCCGGTATCTGATCCAGCAGCCCGGCATTGAGGGCGGGGTGCAGCTTTGCGAGCCTCCTGTCGCTGATAAGGCTCTCTTCGCCCCGCTCACTATCCTTTTCCAGCAGCAGCTCCAGCAGCCTGACGGTAGCCAGCGCATCACCAGCAGCCCTGTGTCTGCCAATGATCTCAATACTGAGGTCACTGCAAAGGTTACCCAGGCTGTATGAGCGGTGCCCTGGCAGCAGACGGCGGCTGAGGGCAACCGTGTCGAGGAGCTGACGCCTGAAGGGGTAGCCCAGCTGCCTGAACTCCTCCCTGAGGAATGAGTAGTCAAAACGGGCATTGTGTGCCACGAAGATATTACCCTCAGTGAGCTCAATGATACGTCGTGCTACCTCATAGAACTTTGGGGCATCAGCAACCATCTCATTGGTGATGCCGGTCATGGAGGTGATGAAGGCGGGGATGGTGCGCTCCGGGTTGATGAGTGATGAGTACTCCTCAACGATACGGGTTCCATCATGAATATAGACAGCTATCTCGGTGATCTTCTCATGCCTGGCGCTGCCACCGGTGGTCTCTATGTCAACGACAGCATACATCATGTGATTGGAGCACTAAGATAATTACTTTTACAGCCAGTCCTGATTATTTGTAAATTTGAACAAATTTGTTGTCATATGGAATGTGTTGGCAGTTATTACTATTGTGATGGTGAATTAAGGCCTGTCAGCGGTGATGAGGAGTTTCCTGTTGCCGACCTCTATTTCTATGAGGTGATCAGGAGCCGTAACGGTGTTCCTCTCTTTTTTGCTGATCATATCAGTCGTCTGCAGGATGGCATCTCCACCAGGTATGCGGTGAGCCCCGCCCTGGCTGCTGAGGTGCAGAGCGGCTTCAGGCGTCTCGTACGCCATGACCCCCACCCTGAGATCAATGTGAGGGTTACGGTACTCTACACCGAGCAGAGTCATACCATCCATATCTGTTACACACAGTCGTCATATCCCTCTGCCGGGATGACTGCTGCCGGGGTGCCACTGATACTCTACCATGCAGAGCGCCTTGAGCCGGGTGTCAAGATGCTCAACAGAAGGCTTCGCCTCTCGGTAGATGAGCAGCTGAAGAGAAGTGGTGCCTATGAGGCGCTGCTGGTCAACAGTGAGGGGATGATCACCGAAGGGAGCAGGTCAAACATCTTCTTTATATCGGGTGACGGAACGGTAGTAACAGCACCTGACAGTATGGTGCTGCCGGGAATAACACGTAAATATGTGATGGAGATAATAGCCGGGGAGAAGATCAGCCTCCGCCTTGATACAGTGGGGGAGAAGGAGACAGGCAACTACAGGTCGGCATTCATCACCGGCACCTCACCAATGGTACTGCCGGTCAGAACTATTGAAGAGAGCAGGTATGATGTGTCAGACCCTCTCATCACACTGATTCAGCAACGGTACCGGGAGATGGTTGAGAAGAATATCTCTCACTACCTTAAGGAAAACCAGGACGATTAATCGGTATATTTGCCACCAAAGAGAAAACTATGGCCAGTATTAGAGATCTGAAACGAGATATAAACAGCCTCTTCTTTGAGCTGCTGTCAGATGCCCTGATCTTTTCCAGTCTGAGGGAGGAGAAGGGCGTGGAGGCACAGAACCTGATCGAGGAGGCTGTTGCATCACGCAATGAGTTTATTGAGAGGGTGAAAAACCCTTACGGGAAAGACAAGTCTGTGCGGAAAAGAGCTTACTACACCTCCCTGCGCAGGGAGCTGACCGAAACGGTCAATGAATACTTCAGGAAGCTGAGTCTCCTTGCTGAGAAGTAGGCTCCCGTTGTGACTCACGGTCCGGGGTGGTGTCAGGCATAGTGGCTGATGATCACCTTCCCGCATCTGGTGCAGTTGCCACTCCCGCTGAGAGCGGTCACCGTGGTTGAGTACCCCGATCTTTTTATCACCACCGTGCCGCATGAGGGGCATATCGTGTCACTGCCGCCATCATCACCTCTCATATTTCCTGTATAGACATAGCTGAGGTGCTCTCCTGCCACCTCCCTGAGGCGCAAGATCGTGGCGGGTGGTGTAGGAGGTGTCTGACGGCGGTAAACCGGAAAGTAGCGGCTCAGATGCAGTGGCGTCTCCCTGCCGGCATTCTCAGCTATCCAGGCAGCCTGCCTCTCCATCTCCTCCTCCGAATCGTTGAGCCCCGGGATGATCAGCGTGGTGATCTCAAGATGTCTCCCTGCCTCCGCCACAGCTCTTATCGTATTGAGTACGGGCTGTAGCGTGGCACCCGTATATCTGCGGTAGAACTGATCACTGAATCCTTTGAGGTCTATGTTGAAGGCTTCGGTAACCCCTGTCAGCTCCCGTAGCGGGTCAGGATTGATAAAACCGTTGGTGATCAAGACGTTGTAAAGCCCTCTCTCCACAGCCAGGCGGGCACTCTCCATCAGATATTCATACCAGATCGCAGGCTCGTTGTAGGTCCAGGCGATACCCCTGTTACCCTCTGCCGCCATAGCCATAGCTACCAGCTCCTCAGGAGTGGCACTGACATGCCGTTCAGGGACCGGATGCTGTGATATTTGGTAGTTCTGGCAGAAGTCACACCTCAGGTTGCAGCCATATGAGCCTGCCGAGAATATCATGGAGCCCGGATGGAAATGGTACAACGGCTTCTTCTCTATCGGGTCGGAACCATATCCTGAGATAACCCCGTAGGTGACGAGAGTGAGTTCGCGCTTACCCATACCCTCACCCATACCCTCACCCATACCCGCATCCTCACTCATACGGTTCTCCCTGACGCCACAAATTCCTCTCCTGCCGGGCCTGATCAGACAGTAGTGCGGACAGAGAAGGCACCTGAGGGTTCCTCTGTTATCATACTTCTCCCACAGTTTCATAATAATGATCTTCAGGAATTATAAATTTAACCTTATTTTTGTTTTTCCGGCACATGCCAGCCGTTATGTCACTTTCTCAATGATTAACATATCAATGGCACCTTGAGTAACAGAACAGATGGCACCATGAGTAACAGAAGAGAGTTTATCAGAAGATCAGCACTGGCCATGGCCGCACTGCCTCTTATGAGGAGTGAGGTGCTGGCAGCTTCCAGACCCACGAAAAAGACCGGTCTGGCGCTATACACCATACGTCAGGCAATGGGTATTGATCCTGCCGCTGCACTGGCGCAGGCAGGTGAGACAGGCTATAACTGGGTTGAGGCAGCTGATCACAGGAACGGTATGTTTTATGGCATGAAGCCGCGCGACTTCACCCGGCTGGTCAGGAAGAGTGGTATGACGGCTCTAAGTTCTCACAGCGCCATCAACCCTGACAACTACGAAAAGATAATTGATGAGGTGGCTGAGGCGGGAATGAAGTATGTGGTGCTACCCTCGCTGCCCGGCGACTGGGGGAGCACCATCGACGGCTACCAGCGGGCAGCCGACTTCTTTAACAGGGCAGGGGAGAGGAGCCGCAAGGCGGGAGTCACCTTCGCTTTTCATAACCACCAGGTGGAGTTCAGTGAGATCAATGGCCGTGTACCCTATGAGATTCTGCTTGAGCTGACTGATCCAAAGCTGGTTGTGTTTGAGATAGATCTGGCATGGATCACCGCAGCGGGGAAAGATCCTGTTCACTACTTCAGAAAGTACCCCGGCAGGTTTGAGCTGTGGCACCTGAAGGATCTCACCCGTGAGAAGCAGGATGCCACCCTCGGAGAGGGTATCATTGACTTCAGGCCGATCCTGGCCGAGTGGCGCACTGCCGGAATGAAGTACTGGTTTCTGGAGCAGGACCAGTGCCGTACCCATACACCTATGGAGAGTATCCGCATAAGTCGCGATTACTACCTCAATGTAATTATGAAGTAAGGTATTTGAGGATTTTTATTCTCCTCCCCGGTTTTCTTTTCAGATTTCTTTTCAGGGTTTTTCCCGGTTTCCTTTCTGCTGTTTTCCCGGTCTCTTCTCCCGTCGGGTTCTACAGCTCTGTGGCCGCTGATCCGTTGTGTGATGATCTGACGGCTGCCTCCAGGAAGCGCATTCCTCTGATCCCCTCCTCAATGCCCGGGTAGTCAGCCAGCGGATCGCTCTCCCGCCCTTCACTGAGGGCGATGATCTCAGCTGCAAAATTTCTGTAAAGGTTGGCGAACGCCTCAATGAATCCTTCCGGGTGGCCGGCCGGCAGCCTGGTATGTAATGGTGCTGCGCTGCCTGCTGCCATGTATGATGTTCCTGTCCGTAGCAGCTGTTGCGGTGCATCCAGCCATTTCATTGTGAGGCTGTTGGGCTCCATCTGTCTCCATGTCAGGCTCCCCCGCTCGCCATATACCCTTATGGTGAGATTGTTCTCCTCACCGGCAGCCACCTGGCTGGCTGTCAGTGTGCCGGCTATCCCTTCTTCAAAGGTCATTGTCACTGTGGCATCATCGTCGAGTACCCTTCCCGGCACCAGTGATCGCAGTGTGGCTGAGAGCGACACCACCTTTTTGCCGGTGATATACTCAGCGAGGTTGAACGCGTGTGTGCCAATATCTGCCAGTGCTCCTGCCACTCCTGCCCGGGCCGGGTCACTACGCCAGCCCGCCTGCCGGTGGCCGCTCCTCTCGAGCGGGGTGGTGAGCCACCCCTGCAGATACTCAACAATAACCCTGGTCACCCTCCCTATCTCACCATCCGCTATCGCCTCACGTGCCCTCTTCACCATAGGGTAGCCGGTGTAGTTGTGTGTGAGGCAGAAGAGCTTTCCGGTACGTTCAACGCTCTGCTGCAGGTCAGTCGCCTCAGCAAGGCTGACACAGAGAGGCTTGTCACAGACAACATGAAACCCTGCCTCGAGGGCGCCCTTCGCCTGGCTGTGGTGCAGGTGGTTGGGAGTCACGATAGTGATAAAGTGTGGTCTCTCCTCCAGGGGCATCTCCTGCTCTCTCTCCAGCATCTCCTGCCATGAGCGGTAGCACCGTGAGGGGGTCAGCCCCTCCTTTTTTCCGGTTAGCAGCGTGATCTCGTGGCTGCTGCTGAAGGCGCCGCAGACAAGCTCGCTGAGGCCGTCAAGGCGTGCCGCCATACGGTGTACGGGCCCTATGAGTGACCCCTCACCACCTCCTATCATACCCATCCTAAGCTTCATGGTCAGGCCCCTCCTCTGTGCCCTCAGCATCACTGGTCATCACTCCGTGTTGTGCGCAGAAGTCATAGACAGCATCCATAAGCCTGAAGGAACTTTCACGGTAAAAGGTTCCCAGCCTGAGAATAACCTTCTCACCTGAAGTGAGAACAAAGGTGATTCTCATCTGGCCGAAGGCGACCTCACCGATCTCTGCAGCCTTTATGCGTCGTGCCGGAGCATAAACCTTCTCCTTAAGGGTGATCATCTCATCTGCTATTGTGACATAACGTTCGGTATATCCCATTCCGCCGAGAATCAGCCATATGCCGAAGAGGAGAAGGAACAGCAGTGCAATAATGCTGCCTGAGGTCACATTGACAGAGCTGCTCATCACAATGGCTGTTATAATGGCTGCAACTATACATATCACTCCGAAGAGCACCTTGAATATTCTGCTGATGCGGTCATTCTCGCCCGGATCGAGCTTAAATTTTCTCTCTTTTGTTGCCATAGAGTTGCAAAATAACTCCTTTTTTGAGAGAATCAGCTACTCCGTCGAATCTCAATTACACTTTCTTCTGCCAGAATGTGCCGTATAACTGTGCAGGGGTGTTGCCTGTGACCTGCTCATCATAGGCCGGGCTAAAAGAAATGAAATGAAATGGTGAGATTATTGTTCAGAAAGTCTTATTTTTATCTCTCTATTGAATATACTTAACCTTGAAAAATATGAAAGAGGAAACAAAAAAGATCACAAGAAGGTCGTTCGTCGGGACTACCGGTGCGGCTATTGCCGGACTGACAATCCTGCCATCAGGTATTGTGAGTGGTCTGGGACACCGGGCCCCCAGTGATAAGCTCAATGTTGCCTGTATAGGTATTGGTGGTGTTGGTGCCACCAACCTGAGGAATGTGGTATCCACTGAGAACGTTGTGGCTCTGTGTGATGTTGACTGGGGCTATTCAAAGAGGGTATTTGATGCCTATCCGGCTGCCAGCCGCTACTGGGATTACCGTAAGATGTTTGATGAGATGAGCAGATCCATTGATGCTGTGATCATTGCCACCTCAGACCATACCCATGCCATCACGGCAGCTGATGCCATGACTCTTGGCAAGCATGTCTACCTGCAGAAGCCCCTTACTCACAGTGTCTATGAGTCGAGGCTGCTTACCAAACTGGCAGCCAGGCACCAGGTAGCCACCTCCATGGGTAACCAGGGTGCCTCGGGTGAGGGCGTCAACCTGATCATCGAGTGGATCGAGAATGGTGAGATAGGTGAGGTGAGGAAGGTTGAGACCTTCACCAACCGTCCTATCTGGCCACAGGGCCTCAACCGTCCTGCCAGGGGTGAGTGGGTGCCTGAGACCCTCAACTGGGATCTCTTCATCGGTCCGGCACCGATGCGTCCCTACCACAGTATCTATACGCCATGGAACTGGCGTGGGTGGTGGGATTTTGGTACCGGCGCACTGGGTGATATGGCGTGCCATATCCTTCATCCCGTCTTCAAGGGGCTGAAGCTGCAGTACCCCACCCGCGCAGAGGGCAACTCAACCCTTCTGCTTACCGACTGTGCACCCAATGCACAGTCTGTCAAGCTGGTCTTCCCTGCCCGTCCCACCCCGCGTGGCTCACGCGTCAAGTATCCGGAGGTTGAGGTTACCTGGACCGATGGCGGTATCCTTCCCATGAAGCCTGACGGCTGGCCTGCCGGCAAGAGTTATGATCCTGATGGCGGATGTATCTTCCACGGCACCAAAGATACCCTTATCTGCGGGTGCTACGGCCGCGACCCGTGGCTTCTCTCGGGCAGGGTACCCAATGTGGCCAGGCGTGAACGTCGTGTGGAGGCCAGCCATGAGATGGACTGGGTGAGAGCAGCCAAGGAGTCGCCCGACAGCAGGGTGATGACCAAGTCAGACTTTTCTGAGGCGGGCCCATTCAATGAGATGGTGGTGATGGGCGTGCTGGCAGTAAGGCTGCAGGGCCTCAACAAGACACTCGAGTGGGATGGTGAGAAGATGGAGTTCACCAATATCAATGATGATGAGACCCTCAAGATATGTGTTGAAGACAATTTCAGCATTACCGACGGTCACCCCACCTTTGACAGGAAGTATACTGATCCGATCAACGCAAAGGCATTTGCTGCAGAGATGATCAGACGTCCCTACCGTGAGGGGTGGTCACTGCCGGCAATGCCATGACAGCTGTAACTCAAACAGTATGATTACATAACCTAAAAAAATTATCTATGAAACTGATCAAATCTTTATTCGTCATGCTTCTGGCAATAACATTTGTCTCATGCGGCGGCCCCGGGAAAGAGAAGAAGAGGGCTGAGCAGCCACCAGCCGAAGAGAGTGGATGGGTCGTTCTCTTTGACGGCTCATCAACAGAGGGGTGGCGTAACTTCAACCAGGAGACCTTCCCCGAACAGGGATGGGAGGTGGTTGACGGCACACTGCACTGTATCGGCTCCGGCAGAGGTGAGGCCGGCGGTGGTGGCGGTGATATCGTCTATGACAAGAAGTTCTCAAACTTCCACCTTAAGCTTGAGTGGAAGATCTCCGAAGGGGGTAACAGCGGTATCTTCTACCTGGGGCAGGAGGGACCGGAGTGGGACTATATATGGAAGACCGCCCCTGAGATGCAGGTGCTTGACAATGACAGACACCCTGATGCTGAGGCTGGCAAGGATGGTAACCGCAAGGCGGGGTCACTCTATGACCTGATACCTGCCGTACCACAGAACACCAAGCCTGCCGGCGAGTGGAACAGTGCCGAGATAAAGGTGTACCGGGGTACCGTATGGCACATACAGAACGGTGAGACAGTGCTTGAGTACCATCTCTGGACACCTGAGTGGAATGAGCTGGTGGCCGGGAGCAAGTTTCCGGGACTCAATCCTGACTGGGCTGAGGTAGCTGCCGAAGGTTATATAGGACTACAGGATCATGGTGATGATGTCTGGTACCGCAACATCATGATCAAGGAGCTGTAGCTGACTGTTATCGGCAGTGGGAGGAGCCACAGAGCGGGTAAGGAGCCCTGCTCTGCAATGAGGCCTGGTGCCTGCTGAAGCTTCCACTGCATCATGAGAAAAGGAGCCGGGAGGATGACAGATGACACTCCCGGCTCACTCATTCCCTACACCGGAAAAGCACCTGCAGCACTCTCTGCACAATACCGCTGTCAAGCACCGGCAGCGGTGCCTGCCAGGCCTGTCTCCTCAGCCACCTCACGCATACCCATGATGGTATCGGTGATAAGCTCATTGAGCTCTACACCAAGCATCTCAGCGCCTCTCTCTATGATGGTGCGGTCTACGCCAGCCGCAAACCTCTTGTCTTTCCACTTCTTACGTACTGACCGTGCCTCCATGTCAAGCACGCTGCGTGACGGTCTTACCAGTGCGCTGGTGGCTACCAGCCCTGTTAGCTCATCAATGGCATAGAGTGTCTTTTCCATCAGCGTCACCGGCTCAGTGTCGGAGCAGACTCCATAGCCATGGCTCACCACTGCCCTGATCCACTCATCGGGCCACCCCTCCTCCCTCAGTATCTTTTCACTCATGGTACAGTGCTGTTCAGGGTACCTCTCGTAGTCGAGGTCATGAATAAGGCCTATCACGCCCCACACCTCCTCATCCCCGCCATGCTTGCGTGCCATGTATCTCATCACCGCCTCCACCGAGAGGGCATGCCTGAGCAGGCTCTCCGAGCTGTTGTACCTGAGGAACAGCTTCATCGCATCGTCACGTGTAGGTCTCTTTTCACTCATATCTCTCTATGGTTATAATTGTAATTGTCAGATTTTCTGACTTTCATATTTTTCGACTTTCATATTTTCTGACTTTCATATTTTCCGACTTTCATATTTTCCGATTTTCAGGTTCTCTGACTTTCAGGTTCTCTGACTCTCTGACTGCCCGATTATCAGGTTCTCTGATTATCTTTTTATCTGGATACCTGGTTGCCTTGTTGCCTGGTAATCTGGTTGCCATGTTCCCTGGTTCTCTGACTCTCTGACGGACCGGTTATCTGGTTCCCTGGTAATCTGGTTGCCATGTTCCCTGGTTCGCCGGTTATGTGGTTCGCCGGTTCTCAGGTTCTCCGGTTCCCCAGTTAACAGGTTATTTTCACTACCGTTTTATCACCTTTATTATGGTGGCGTTGCCCCTGGAGCTTATACGCAGGTTGTAGATGCCTGCCGGCAGGTGTTCTCCTTCCAGCGGAATATGGTTCCTTCCCGGCAGCAGTGCAGCGGTGGTCTGCAGTACCACCCGCCCGTGAATATCAATGAGCTCTATCACTGCGGTGGTGCTTCCCTCAAAGTCTATCTCCACTGCCAGGTTCCCGCTGAAGGGGTTGGGGTGTGCTGTTATCATGCCGTCGGCTATCTCCGCTCCTGTGGATGAGATGACAAAGGAGACGGTTGCAGTATCATTGGCAGGGTACTCATCTTCAGGCAGCCGGCTGATAATTGATATTGTATAGGAAATATCCTTCTGCAGGTTACACCGCTCGGTGAAGGCCACATCAACGGTATCACCCGGTTCTATCTTACGGTAGAATGTCTCATTCACCATCTCGCCATCATTGACGGTATAGGCCAGCGGGAAGCTTGTCAGTGCCGTACGGCCATAATTGATGATACGTCCCATTACGGTGAAGTCATTGAGAGGTATGCCTGTTGATGGCGGATAGACAACATCTACATGGAGGTCAGCCTCCAGGAAGGCTATGTCAGGGAAGGTTACCTGGTCGAGCCATGCTCCGTCAAGTCCGCCGGAGAGGGAGACATCTTTCGAATAGATCCATTCCAGCAGGTGGACGCCCGGGCTGAGCAGCCTCTTGCGCTGTGCCCACGGTATGTCACCCGAGAGCTCCAGGTCACTTACACTGTCTATCCTGAAGATCAGCTTGTCATAGTTTGGTTCAGATGATACCCTGACATAGAATGAGATGGTATCTGCAACAGGATTATTGACCCAGACAGCCAGCACCGAGCTGGTGCGGTCACCTATCTGTGCCGATCGCACCGAGTGCCTGTTCTCGTATGCTGTTGATGATGTTATGTACCACGGGTTGTTGCTGTCCTGTATCCACGGGAAGATGTCAAACCGTCCGAACTCCCAGGTCTCACGTGTCTTGCCTGTGCTGAGTGACCACCGTCCTCTCGTCTCGTAGCTCCCGCTGCGGTAGGTCACCTCATAGGGTATCACTGTTCCCGGGGGTGCCAGCGGTGAGATCTCTGCTGCCACCAGGATTCTCTTCTCCTCTCCCGGCTCTACCATTCCTGTGGCTACCTCCCTCTCGGGCAGGATGAGGAGCGGCCCGCCGGGATTGACCGTCACTGTCCCGTCAGCGGCTGAGGAGCCTTCATTCTTTATGGTGATACTCAGGTGGAGGCTCTCGCCGGGGTCAGGAAGGAAATTGCCGTTGCCCAGCAGGGCGTCATCATGGAGGGCTGACAGGATACGCAGGTCAGGCGCATGGAGGGTCATATCGATACCAAACCGGTACTCATCAGTGCCATCGCTCAGCAGGAGCAGGAGTGATGCCAGCTCACCGTCACTGATATTACCGGGTACGGTGAAGGTGAAGCCCTCATTTATGGTATGTGCTTTACCGGGCAGCAGGCTGCCTATGGTGACCGGGTCTGTCTCTGCAACGACAGGGCCTGAGGCGACGGTGAGCTGTGCTGTCAGGTGACCTGAGGTGCTTTTGCCAAGGTTTTTTACGGTGACCCTCAGGGTGAGGGTCTCTCCGAAGTCAGGCACCCCGTTGCCGTTACCGTCAGAGTCATCAAACGCTATGTTGGTGACAGTGATGAATGGTTCACTAACATTGCCGAAGCGTATCGTCTTGAAGAGCGGTATCATGTTCTGCCCGGTGACTACCAGGAGGCATGAGTCTTTGGCACCTTCAGGTATGGTGAGCTCAATGTTGCCTGTCGGACTGACATGTCGTGCATCCCATAGCGTATTAAAGTCTGAGAGTGCAGCATAGGCAAAGGGCTCTGCCGTGAAGCTCAGTGTTGTAAGCTCACGGGGCACCCTGTCAGGCAGCTCAATACGGAAGGTGTCAGGCCTCCCTATCATGGGCGAGAGGGAGGGGTCACCCAGCAGTATATAGGTCTCCCAGTAATATTTCTTTCTGGGGCTGGTGCTGGCTGATACCGACATGTTGCCTGAGAAGTTGATCTGCCCCATCGTATGGTACCATTCGCCCGGCGCCTCACCATGAGTATGAAAGAGCCGGTCAAAGGCGCCTGCCCCGGTATTCTCATAGGTCACATTGAGCCCCGGCGTGCCCGGCCCTACCGCCCAGAAAAAATCGTCATTCCAGTAGGAGTCGTTGGTACATCCTATAAAACCTATTGCCCCCTTTGTCGGTGCAGCCACCATGGCGGTGCCAAAGCAGGCAGCTACATTTATCTGTGCCGTGCGGCATGCGTTGGAGATTATCAGCGGGTAGCTGTGCTCATTGTTCAGCTCACCCATGGTTGATGTTTTGAGTACAGGGTCACTGAAGCCTGTCGCCTCACCGTGGCCGGTATAGTTGAGCAGGCTGAGCCCCTTATTGAAGGCCTCCCTGAGCCGTACATCCTTCTGTACCGATTCGGGGTAGAGCCATCCAACGGCGCTGATTGAGGTGTCTGCCAGCAGGTAGTTGCTATGTATGTAAGAGACATGCCCGTTCATGTAGAGCTCAAAGCCCGGCGCATTGCCCGCAGTAACCAGGGCCGTCTTCCAGAAGCTGTTGTCAGGCCCGTGGCGGTAGGTCTCGTAGTCGACGATCTTTTTTATCATACCCCTCAGCTGTGTGGTGTCAGCCGCCGGCAGCCTGCCTATGAAGAGCTCAGGTATATAGTCACCGTCACCGTCAAACTCACCGTAGTAGAGGTCAGAGACATTACTGGTAACCCTGGCAGTGGGTATCACTGCCGGGTCGCCGGCAATAAGCAGGTACTGTACCGGTTTACCCTCCTCCAGGAGGCTGAAGTAGCGCTCTGTGATCCGCCTCTTGAGGTCATGGTAGACAGTATCAACCGGCCCGGGCCGCCGATAGATGACCGTCGATTCTATGCCCTTCAGCCTCTTCCAGCGCTCCAGCGGCTCCAGCGTCCCTGCAAAGAGGGTGTCAGTCACAATGATCATCTGTACCGGGGCATTGGCATAGCCGGTCATATAGAGGTCAGAGAGTGAGCCTCCCTTGTTGGAGGGGTCGGCCTCCTCACCCGTGCCCTTGGTGGCTGAGGGTGTGTAGGTTATCCCTATCGTCATGGCGGTTATCAGGTCTACATACCTCCCAGCCGGGTTATAGAAGGCGGGATAGACAGATATGTTGGCAATCCTCCTGCCCCTGAAGGTACCCTCATGAGTGATAGTCACAGTGTCATGCCTCAGGGTGCTCCTGCTCATGTAGCTGCTTCGGTCTTTGAAGGTCACCCTGCTGTCGGGCGACTGGTTTTTGGTGCGGGCCGGCTGTACCGGGATGAGCTCGGCGCCGGCAACGCCATGGTCGGCAAAATGAACCCTGCGGCTGACCACCCCGGAGAGGGTGACAGCCACCTCCATACCGTCAGGCACCTCTATCAGCCTGCTCCATACCGGCAGTTCGGGCTTACCGGTCTCATGTGTTTGATGATGACCGGGGAAGGTCATACGCAGGTACCTGCCCGACGGGTCATCAATACTCTTCATCTCCGGCTCGGCAAGGCGGTAGGCTATCTCTGTGGGGGCGGGTGAGGAGGCACTGCTGCGGAAGAGCATGCTGCTGCCGTCAATATTTTGTGAGAGAGCCTCAGTCAGGAAGGATAGCATTATAACTATCAGAATCACTGAGGGATATCTGTAGCTGGCCCGCATAACCCACATAACCCGCATATCTACAGCCCGGTATTTGCTGTCGAAGATACCTTTCTGTCTGTTGCCTACCCGCATAACCTGCATATCCAGAGCCAAGATAATTAAAAAAGAACTCTGTTTTTATATGGTTGTGACGAATGCACCGTTATATAAGATGAACTTAGTATATTTAACTTCAATTCAGTTCCAATTGTTCAGCGAATGAGGAAGGGGGTTCTCTTAGCGTTCAGCTTTTTACTTTCTGCATTGAGCCTGGTGTCACAGGTCAACCGTTACGGTACACCCTTGATAACCAGCTTTGATGCTCTCAGGTCAGCCGGCGGGTTACGCATTCTCACGGTAGCTAAGGATAGCCGCGGGGTGCTCTATTTTGGGTTTGAAGAGGGTGGTATAGCTACCTACGACGGTAGCCGCTGGGGCCTGATAGAGACCCCCGGTGCGGTCACCACCCTGCTGACAGACAGTCGCGGTGTGCTGTGGGCCGGCGGGCGTGGCCAGTTTGGGGTGGTAGAGCCCGACAGCTACGGGAGGCTCACCTACCACTCGATGATGGGTATGATGCCCGACTCTGCAGGTATAACTGCTACGGGCACGATCAGGGCTGCGGCTGCTGACAGTAATATTATCTGCCTCACTGATGGCCGGCGGCTCTACACCATCAGGGGTGAGAGCAGCACCGCCGTGGTTACCGATCTGGCGGAGCAGGGCGGGCTGACCAGCGTCTCGGCCATGATATTTTTTGACAGGAGGCTGATCATTGCTGATGACCGTGCAGGACTCTTCACTCTTCAGGATAGCCTCATAGTGGCTCTTGCCGGTGGCGGGGCCGCCGGCGGGTCACCTCTCGTCGGGCTGATACCCTTTGACAGGGAGAGGGTGCTGGTGGCCTATAGTGGCAGGGCACCCCTGCTCTTCAATGTTAAGAGCGGCACCATCAGCGGCACCTTTGCTGAAGATGAGTGGGAGGTGGCTGCCGGAGGCAGTACGCTGCGTGATATTGTGCTGCTGCCCGGCAACATGGTGGCGGCAGGATTTGGGGGCAGGGGAGGAGTAGCCCTCTTCAGCCATGACGGCAGGCTCGTACAGCATATCTCAGCCAGGAGCACCATCCTGCATGAGGCGCCGGTCACCGCCATGTACTGTGACCACAGTTCAAACTCACAGCTCTGGTTCTGCACTGAAGGGTATATCAATAAGGCGTGTATCACCCTTCCGGCGTCAGGCTTTGATGGCAGCGCAGGTCTTATAGCCGCTACCGGCCCTGTGGCACCATGGGGTGATGAGCTGATTGCTGCCACCCGGTCAGGCCTCAGCACCAGTTATACAGACCGTAGTGGCATGAGGCGTTTCCGCGCAGCCATACAGCCGGGCACCGTGGTCAATGATCTCTCTGCTGCCCGTCTCTCCCCGGGCAGGGTGATGCTGGCTGCCACCATGAATGGGCTGCTGCAGATTGAGGATGATGATGAGGTGTTACGGTTCCTGCCCGGGTATGACCTTACAACCATCACCCCATCACAGGAGAACAATGGCCGGGCTCTGGCCGGCACTGCCGGCGGCAGGGTGCTGAGACTTGCGTATGACGGTTATGAGTGGCTGGTCAGCGGCAGGGTGAGACACCCTATGCCGGGCCCTCTCCGTGAGATCAGGCAACAGTCGGAAGGGGAGTGGTGGCTGCTGACGGCGGCACCTGCCTCACTGGTACGTATGCGGTGCACGGATGGTGATACCACCTTCATACTCTACGGCAGGGAGCAGGGAGTAGGAAGTGATACAATAAACTCACTGGCACTTATCGGTGAGAAGCTCTATGCAGCTACCGGCAGAGGACTCTTCTGCCATGACCCTGCCACTGACAGCTTCGTGCGTGACCATGAGCTGGCGGGTGACCTGTTTGACAATACCAATATAAGAGTGCTCTCGGCCACCCCTGAGGGGGAGGTGATCATCTCAGGCTATGACAGTCGTAACTTTGACGCCCTGGTGACTCTCACCAGCCAGGGTCATGTGATCTTCAGGCGCCAGTTTGACTTTCTGCCCGACGCAGCCACCCGGGGTATCACCTATGCTGACGGTACAGTGTGGCTTGCCAAGGGGGGCAGTCTCTATGCCCTTGACCGCTCACGGCTCGCCTTCAGGTATGGCAGCTTCAGCACCTTCTTTACCCGTATCGTTGCCGGTGGTGAGAAGGTACTGCTTGATGGCACCTTCTTCAATGCACTGCCGCAGGGGCTGCGCGTAGTCACCACCAGGCAGCCTGCCATGGAGCGGACAGTGCTCAGGCATGCTGAGAACAGTATCACCTTTGAGTGGAGCACCACCGCCTTTGTTGATGAGGAGCGTACTGACTACCGTTACCGTCTTGATGGCCGCGACAAGGGGTGGTCAGCCTGGAGCAGGCGCAGTTACCGTGACTACACCAATCTGCCGTCAGGCAAGTACCTCTTCAGGCTCAAGGCACGTACTATCACAGGCCTTGAGGGTGAGGAGCTCACCTATGCTTTTGTGGTGAGGAGGCCCTGGTATATCTCTCTGTCGGCCACCTTGATCTATATATTGGTGGCTGGCGGACTCTTAATGATGCTGGTCAGTTACCTCAACCGTCGCCTCAGCCAGCGCCGCCGCCGTCTGGAGAGCCTCCTCCGGCAGCGTAACGAGGCTACCGCCAGGGGCAGGAGTGAGACAGCTGGCCTGGAGAGGTATGCTGCGGCGGTACAGGAAGCTATCAACCCTTCGGAGAGAAGGCTGGCGGAGGCGTGTCCCAACAGCTTCCTTCTCAACATGCCCAAGCGTGAGGTGAGCGGCGACTTCTTCTGGATGAGTGTTCAGGGTGATCGTACCCTGTTTGCTGTGGGCGACTGTACCGGTCACGGTATCAGGTCATCACTGCGTACGACGATGGCTCTCTCGCTGCTTGAGGAGATAGCCTCACAGCCTGAGGCACGTACCACCTCATCCATGCTCTATGAGTTTCGCAGGCGGGTGTCGGAGACGCTGGGAACACTGCCCTCCCATGAGATACAGAGTGAGGGGACGGATATCTCACTGCTCTGTATCGATCGTGCCAGGAAAAGGGTTGAGTACTCGGGTGCTGCCATGCAGTGCTTCAGGGTGAGGGTGATGAGTCCACAGGAGAGAGGCCGCTGGGACAGGGGTGAGTTTAAGCCCAATGAGGGCACCCAGGTCAGCGGCAGGTACCTGCTGGAGACTGTCTATGGCGATCGTGTACCGCTGGGGATGCATCTCGACAGTGACCATATCTTTACACAGCATAACTGGAAGCTGGAGAAGGAGGTGACCTATTACCTCTTCACTGACGGCTACAGTGACCAGTTCAACGGGGTTACCGGAAAGAAGTTTATGAAGAAGAATCTGCGTAAGCTGATACTCGATATACAGGGGTACCACCTCACCATGCAGAAGGAGATACTTGAGGAGAGGCTCCGTAGCTGGATGGGCAAGGGACCCCAGACAGACGATATTATTATTGCCGGTCTCAGGCCGGGGCAGGCCGGTGATGGTGCTGCTGCCCCTCCCCGGCATCCTGATCACTCAGACGGTAGCTGATACCTTTCTCACCGCCCTCCCAGGTTATCAGTCCTGATAGTATAAAGTCACTCATTATCTTTTCCGCCCTGCGGCTGTTGATTGCTGCCATCGCCCGGAACTCAGGCAGGGTTATGGTGCCATTGGCACGCAGGTGCCCCAGCAGCATGTTCTCACTCTCATCAAACCGTAGCAGCACCCCCCGTCGCCCTGCCATCCTGCGCCACACCTGCAGTATCACCCTGTCAGCCATGAAGTTCTGGTCATGCTGCCTGAAGTATGCCCTCCACCGGCCATGCTCATCCCTGGCTCTGACAGGTATGACGCTGCTCTTTGGCACCCTCACCTCCAGTATTGTCTTACCGTTTATGGTATGGTTTCTGGTACCCAGTCTCACTTCGGGGTCACAGTGCAGCCTGGCAGCTGCATCCATCATATAAAACTCCTCATCAGATCTCACCCCGGCCAGTGATCCGTTGTCACGCACCCCTATCAGCAGCCTGCCGCCTGCGGTGTTGGAGAATGCGGAGAGTGTGCGTGCGATCTTTGCAGGGTCAGAGATACAGTATTTGAAGTCAAGAGTCAACCCTTCGCCGCCGGAAATCAGATTGTGGATATATCGTCCCATGGCTGGCCTGACCTTATTGGTGTAACAGTGATGAGTGAATCGCTAAAATAGGATAAAAAGCTGTTAAAAGAAAGAGGTCACCACTGTGGGTGACCTCTTTCCTTTTGGTTGTATATCCAGTGGATATCTACTTACTACTTGAGCTGGAAGGTTACAGGTACACTGTACCAGACGTTGACCGGTTTGCCGCCCTGCTTGCCGGGCTTCCACAGCGGCAACATCTTTATTACTCTGATAGCTTCATTGTCAAGTGACTGATCAACACCTCTCACCACCTCAACAAACTCCACGGTTCCTTTTGAGGTGACGCAGAAGCGTAGTGTCACCCTTCCCTGGATATTGTTCTCCTTGGCTATGTCAGGATAGTTGATATTGTCATAGATGAACCTCATCAGCTCGGTGTCACCACCGGGGAATGAGGGCATCTCTTCAACCACCACGAAGATCTCCTGTCTCTCAAGGGGCTCTTCTATCTCCTCCTGGATGGTCTCAATAATCTCTACCACCTCTTCGTCAACGTGTGTTGCCACAACATCATCAGCTGTCATAAACTGTGTAGCCTCATCAGGCTTGATGCTGTCAACGATCACCGGTGCCACATACTTAACAACGGTCTGCTGCTCGGTAGGTGGTGGTGGTGGTGGCGGTGGCGGCGGCGCAGCCTCTTCATGGTTGATGTCGCTCGCCATCTCTGCGATAATCTCTGTGGCATCCCTCTCCTTGATCTCTGCCACGCTCTTGGCCCTCATATAGGGCACCAGTGCGGCAGTGATTGATACGAGGAGGCCTATGATGATTGACAGGGACATTGTCCTGGCATACTTCCTACGGATATCATATGATCCGTACGCCTTGTTTCTCCCTTCGAAGACCAGGTCATCGAGGCTTGGGTAACTTTTCTTCTCTTTTGCCATGGCTTTCCCTCCTAATTGGCTGAACCCAGTGAGCCTTCTGATGCACGCCTTACGGCATCAACCACCAGCTTCTCCTCGATCCAGTCTATATCAGTAAAAGTGTATCGGGCTATACCTACAATTGACATCTCGTCTATAATGTCAACAAAGTCTTTGTACTTGGCTGTTTTGTAGGCTTTGATCAGTACGATAGGCCCGGTATCATCATCCTTTTTAAGCTGACTGATAGCAGAGCGCAGAGAGTCCTGCCTGATATTGATCCTACCTGCGATAACATCTTTCTCAAACTGGTCTATCTTACGGAACAGTGCAGTGTTCCTGTCGAGGAGCACCTGCCGTATCCCTGTTGCACTGAAATCGGTCTCCTGCAGAATGGTTACATCGGGGTCCGCTTTACCGGGGTACCAGTACACCTTTCCGTCAGGTCCGAGGATGATATTGAGAGTACGGCTCTCAGCAATCTTTGGCGGTTCAACATGTTCATCCTTTCTGACCTTCTCAGGCAGAACGATATCCATGATCTTCGGCTTGCTGAAAGCTGCTGTGAGCATAAAGAAGGTGATGAGCAGACTCATAAGGTCCACCATCGGTGTCATATCGACGCGGGCATCACCCTTCTTGGGTCTTCTCTTCCCTCCGTCGTTTGTTTGAACTTGAACGTCTGCCATCTTACTCCTCCCCTATTTGATCTTCCGTAACCGTAACTGTTCTCAGGTTGGTGATCAGGCTGAACCTGTTCACGTTCTTGTCCTGCAGAATATCAAGTACCTCCCTTATTATGGGGAAGTCTACGTCAGCATCGCCCTTGATCATTGTCTGTACTGCCGGGTTGATCTGCCGTGAGAAAAGTATCCAGAGTGCCAGCTGGTTGTCTGCTGAGTCGATGGGTACACCATCTTTCTCCAGTGCCAGCTTCTCGTCTGAATCTTTTGCATGAAGGTACTGCTTCATATCCTGTATCGAAACGCCTACGGCCTGACCTGTCTTCTCAAAGAGGCGAAGTTCATCATCAGTAAACTCAATGTTGTACCTCTTACCCATCTCGGCAAGAATTTTTGGGCGGAAGCTCAGAATGGTGTCCGGCCCGTTGTCAACATTGAAGAATACCCTGTTGTCCTTCGCAATAAGAACGGTCATTACGTTGGCATCCATAATCGGTTTTTCCGATACAGAGAAGGGTGTATCAACGGGTGCCGTCTCCTGTGGTCTGAATGTGGCTGTCAGTATGAAAAAGGTGAGCAGCAGCACAAACAGGTCCACCATCGGCGTCATGTCGATACGTGGTGATTTTGCTCCTAATTTAATCTTCTTTGGTGGCATCTTTTAATTCCTTTCTTTTTATGACCAAAAAGAATAAACCGGAAACTATTTCCTGATTGAAGCGGCGAATGTCTGTGTCAGGCTGAAGCCTGCTTCGTCGATTTTAAATACATAACTGTCAATCATTGAAGAGAACCAGTTGAAGAGTATGATGGCGAGGGTTGAACCGGTGATACCAAATGCGGTGTTCACAAGTGCCTCGGAGATACCGGTTGAGAGTGCCAGTGCGTCGGGTGCACCTGACTGTGCCAGTGCAGCAAAAGCACGTATCATACCGATAACCGTTCCGATAAGACCGATAAGCACAGCGATTGAGGCGATTGTTGAGAGGATCACCATATTCCTTGAGAGCATCGGCAGCTCAAGTGAGGTGGCCTCATCAATAGCCTGTTTCATTGAGTTTATCTTCTGGTCTTTCTCCAGCTCGGCATCAGCCTCCAGTGAGCGGAAGCGTGACAGCCCTGCCTTCAGAACGTTTGCCATAGACCCTTTCTGTTTGTCACATGCAACGATGGCATCCTCTATCCTGTCTTCCTTGAGCATCAGCTTGATGTTTGAGAGGAATACGTTGAGTCTGGCTTTTCCTTTAACCCTTGAGAGGGTGATCAGTCTTTCGAACATATAGATAAAGAGTACGATCACCAGTGTTATCAGGATAGGCACAATGATACCTCCCTTATACATCAGGCCGAGCAGGTTTCCCTGAAGCGGGTGCCCTTTTGGGTTACCCCCTTCAAAGTTAACCGGGTTACCCAGCCACCGTGTGAAGATAAGATACGCTACGATAAAGGAAACGATTATTGCCAGTGGTGCAAAGATCGCTTGCCATAAGCCGCTTGACGATTTGGTTTTGTTGCTCATTTCAGTATTCTTTAGTTGGTTTAAGTTAACAGTTGGCAAAACTAATAATTCTCAATTGGTTTTACAATATTAAATTTCATGAAAAGTTATAGTCAGCTTTTTGCATCTATTATTTTTCGAGTGAGGCGTTATATACTCTTCTTTTTGTCACCTCCACCTCAATAGTTCTGTATCCTTTGGCGCTTATCATGAGTGCCTCTGACTCTTCCGGCATCACGAACTTATACTCACCGCGGGCGTTGGTCCATGCCTCGGCTGCGGTATCCTTCACCCTCACTGATGCTCCCGGTATCGGGTCTCCGTTGGCATCAGTGATCACCCCTGAAATCTCATTTGGGTGAGCTTTTGGCAGTGCGCTCTTCTGCAGCTGTGTGATATACTGCAGTGTTGATCTGGCGCTCTCATTACCGGGCTCAATAGATAGTATGCGGTTGTTCTCCTCTATAGCCTTCGGATAGTCACCCATAGTGAGGTATAGTGTGCTGAGTGAGCTGAGGGCCCTGATACGGTAGTCGGGTGAGAGGTTCATCATACGGTTGTACCACGCCTTTGACTCTTCATACCTTTTTGCCTGCATAGCCTCGTAGCCCAGGTAGCGGAGCGCGTCATACATCTCCTTTACGTTGGTGACCGAGTCAGCCTCAGCCTTCTGCAGCAGTGCCAGGAACTTAGGCTTGGCCAGCCCCAGGTCTGAGTCGGGGTCCTGTGCTGAGGCGGTATTGGCCTGCCAGAGGTAACCCAGCAGGTTGTCAGGGTATTTGACGGTCATCTGACCGAAGATGGCATCAGCCTTCTCATACGCCTTTGCCTGGTAGTATGCACGTCCTACCTGCAGGTAGTCGTTCTCACTGTCACGGCCCTTGCTGAGCATGGCTGACCATGTTGTTGCGGCATCGGCATACATATGTGCTCCATACTGTACCGATCCCTTCTCATAGAGCATGGCAAGGTCATCCTCCTCATCGTAGCTGATAGCCTTGTCATAGGCATCAAAGGCTAGCTTATACTCGGCCTCAGAGCTCTTTATCCTGTCACGCAGCCCACTGAGCTTCTCCCTCAGCGCTGTCACCTCAGTCTCAGCCTGCTCCCTGGCGGCTCCTCTCAGTGTGTTAAGACGTGCTTCCATCTTGCTCAGCTCGGCGCTGTTATTGTCAGCCTCTATCAGGGTTTGCAGGTAGCCCTGGTTTTTGCGTGCCAGTATACGTGCATAGTAGACATAGTCTTTCTTTATGAGCCGCTCTTCATCAAGTGAGGCGAACAGCTTCTCCATATACTCCTTGGCCAGCCCGTAGTTACCCTCTTCATAGGCAGAGTAGCCGGCAATACGGTTCATATAGGTACGTGACTTGTCAACCATGAAGATCTCCTCCACGTTCTTGATCACCTTATCATACTCTTTGGCATAGAAGAGTGCGTTGACATATCTCACCTTGGCCGGTATGTTTCCGCGTGTCAGGTCAAGATATTTCTCGAAGTAGCTGTTTGACTCGTTGAACTTGCCGGCCATTGAGTAGAGCTGTCCCAGCTCACGGTATGCCGGTGCATAGTTCTGGTCCAGCGCTATCGCCTCTTCGAAGTATGGTATGGCAGCCATCAGGTTACGCCCCTTGACATAGATACTCCCTATCTTCATGTTGGCGGTGGGGGAGGTGAGGTCCCAGTCCTGTGCCAGGTTGTAGTTCCTGATAGCCTTTGAGCCGTCATTGACCAGTATGTATATGTCACCTGCAATGATGTACACCTCACTGTTTCTGGGGTCTATTGTCAGTGCCTCCCTGATGAAGGGCAGTGCCATGCTGGTATCTACCTCTTCAAACCTGATATAAGACTCAGCGATCTTTGCCAGCGTATAGGCATAATCTTTCGGGTTCTTGATCTTGGTCACCTTCTTGTATGGTGGCAGCAGGCTTTTGGCCTTCAGTCTCATCTGTTCAGCTTTCTCCTTGTCGGCGTTATAGAGTGCCACCTTTGCCAGTCCGGTATAGTTGAGCGGATCGGCCTCATTGGCATCAACTCCTTTGTTAAAGATACCCTCTGCCTCATTCATTGCCGCCACCAGCGAGTTGGAGATAGTATCTGCAAAATAGTTGAGCAGTGAGTTCTCACCATAGTGGAACCATACTGCGCAGTTTGTCGGGTCATCTTTGACAAGTTGCTGGAACAGTGTCTCCGCTTTGTCATACTGTTCATTCTTTGTAAAGGTTATCGCTTCGGTGAGGGTCTGAGCCCGGAGACCCATGCCTGTGACCAGGCAGAATACCGCTGCGGTCAGCAACACTTTTTTATAACTTTTCATAATCAATATTAGAATGGTTGTTACTCATTTTTCACCTGTATGATCCGTATCGGCATTGTTGCCGGTACCAGTCCTGACTTAAGTATTATTCTCTGTCCCTTCTCTCCTGCCACAAAACTTACAAATCCCGAGCCAAGTCCGGTAAACGACTCTCGTGAGTGCATAACTATTTCACGGACAAAGGGGTATGATTTATCATATATATGTCCCTGCAGCGGCAGGTAGTATGATGACCTGTCAATATAAGGCTGTGATATTGCTGCCACCTTTATCTTGTTGAGCAGGCTGAATGAGAGCTGGTCATCCTCATCACTTATCCAATTGACGCTTACTATTCCTATTGACTGCGGACTTTCAGCCACATAATCTATCACTTCGGGGTTTGAGCTTACGGCAAAGAAGTTGGGTCTGAGGTCACCTGTCAGGTCGAACATCTCTCTGAAGTACCTGATATTTCCCGACCGGTTGTTGTCAAACACCACATTTATTTTGCCCAGGCGTGATGAGCTGTTTATCTGGCTCCAGTCATCGATAGCTCCGGTGAATATATCCCTTACATTTTCCCAGGTGAGGAGTGAGTCACGGTTGCTACGGTGCAGCACCAGTGCCAGTGCATCGTGTGCCACCACCGTTGACCTGATTACGGTCTTCAGGTCGAGCAGCACCTCCTTCTGGTGGTCTGTGGGCATCCATGATGAGACTATCACCTTTACCGAGTCACTCAGGAACCACGCTACCAGCTCATTCTCGGGCATGTAGTGTGGGGTAATGGTGGCATATGGATAGAGTGCAGTGAAGGTATCCAGCTCAGCATCAACCACCGGCCGGAAGGAGTCATCGGCTGCTATGCGTATTTCGCCGGTAGTGGCAGTCTCCTTCAGCGCCATGGTACCCCAGTTCTTGCATCCGGGAAGTGCCAGCAGGGGTAGAAGTATCATGAGGAGGGTAACTGCACCCTTAGGCGTTCTTCCTATATTCATTCCGGTTTTGAATTCAACTCTCAGTGAGCCACAATATTAATAATTTTCTTACAATACGGGCGAACTATTTGACGTAAATATCATTTTTGATGATCACCGTCGGTAAGTTTCACCCCTTTTTACCTGACAACATAATGCTTCCACTGCTCTATGGCTGTTCAGTCATCATTACTGAAGAAGCTCTCCCTGATCTTCTCATAGGAGACAAAAACCCTGTAGAGTGCATATACAAACAGTGGTATTGAGAGTATGATACGCAGTGCCCTGTCTATCTCAAGCAGGCTGGTGGTCAATATGAACAGAGCCAGCCCGAAATAGAAGAAGACCATAATTGTTCCGAAGATCGCAAAGACCTTGTCATACATTTTGCCGCTGCTCATAGCATCAGGTTAACCAGACAAATATATTGTTTATATTTTTTTTCGCTACTGACATACATTATATATTTAATAAAAAGAGAGCCGTGATGAGCGGCTCTCTTTATTATCTACTGTTGTTCAGTTACTTGGTAGCATTCTCGAGCCGCTTCATCAGTGCAAAGATAAATGTTGCAGCCAATATACAGCAGGCAATGAATACCAGCCAGAGCTGCCACAGTTCAATCTTGTCATACAGTTTGCCGGGAACATTGAGCAGCTTGTTGCCCACTGCTGTTGCCAGCAGCCATCCTCCCTGCATCAGTCCCTGGAACCGTGATGGTGCCACCTTGGAGACGAATGAGAGTCCCATCGGGCTGAGGAATAGCTCTGCCACGGTGAGCACCAGGTATGTGCTTATCAGCCAGTAGGGGCTTACCCTTAGTGCATCGGCTACCGGTGATCCGCCCAGTGCCGGCTGTGACGGCAGCTTGAGTGATGAGACCAGCATTATGACAAACCCCAGGGTAGCGATGATCATTCCTATACCGATCTTTTTCGGGGTAGAGGGTTCAATACCCTTTTTATTGAGCCAGGCAAAGAAGCCCATCACCGGGAAGGTGAGGAATACCACAAAGAAGGGGTTGAAGCTCTGGAACGGCTCAGGAGCGATCGGGTTGGAGTCGTCGAAATTGATAAGCTTCCAGTAGGCCAGTACGAGTGAGGCCACCAGTATTGCTCCTCCGATAAGTTTGGTCTTTTTATCGCTCTGTTTCCTTATGAGCAGCACCAGTCCTATGATTGCAAAGGCTACCGCCAGCAGTGAGGCGAGGGTGAAGAATGAGAAGGTCCACCTGCCCACCTCCTTGACGGTGTAGTCTCTTGCGAACCAGGTAAGTGTCAGTCCGTTCTGATGGAACGACATCCAGAAGAATATCACCACGAAGAAGACCATTATGAGTGCTGAGACCCTGCTCATCTCTTCGCGCTTGGCACTCACCAGTATCCACACCACAAATGCGGCAAAGAGTCCGTAAGCCAGTGAGTCCTTGAAGTCTACCAGGAACTGGAGTGCGAATGATGTCAGTGCCATCGCTATCACGGCTCCTATGATTGCCCACGGCTTGAACTCCATCTTCGGTGCTGAGGTATCCTTTGCTGCCCTCTCCTTGTTTGGCAGGTGTCGCTTGAAGAGCACAAATATGAGCAGTGACACCACCATGGCGGCGGCGGCTATGGCAAAGGCATAGTGGTAGCCTCTTGAGAAGACATTGATATATTGTTCTGCAAAGAGGTTGAGGTCAGTTACCGGGCCTGTCATACTCACATGGTTGGCCAGCTCCTGCAGCTTGCTGCTATCGGCCAGGGTGCCATTAATCTGCTGGTGACAGAGTGAGGGCAGTGAGCCGTCATGCAGGAAGCCGTTGGCCTTGAGCCACCAGTTTCTTACTCCGGTAGCAACGTGAGGTGCGAAGATTGCACCTATATTGATACCCATGTAGAAGATCATGAAGGCTGAGTCACGCAGCTTGGAGTACTTCGGATCATCATACATCTGTCCTACTACAGCCTGCAGGTTACCCTTGAAGAGGCCATTCCCGAAGGCGATGGTAAAGAGTGCAATCACCGTAAAGGTGAGGGGCATGCCCGGGAAAGCCAGCAGGATGTAGCCTGCAAACATTATGACTATACCTGTCAGGATGACCGCCTTGTACTTGTTGGTTGCGTCAGCAAGGATCCCGCCAAAGAGTGCAAGAGCATAGATGGCGAAATAGAACCAGCTATAAATGCCTGAGGCATTTTCAGCTGCCAGACCGTACCTCGCCTGCAGGAACAGTACCAGTATCGCCATCATGGTGTAGAAGCCAAAACGCTCTCCCATATTGGCGAAGAAGGCAACGATTAGTCCTTTTGGATGGTTTTTTAGCATAGTTTAAGTTATTTATTGATGGTTTCTCCTGAATTTTATGGAGACAAATATATTAATCTTTTTATTTTGCGGTGGTTGAATTAAATCAGTGCCATAATTATTTTAATTAACTATATTTTTGCATTTGTTATACCGGTAGAAAAGTGAGCAGTTATGAAGATATTCACATCGGCGGAGATCAGAGAGATAGATGCCGCCACGATCAGGCTTGAGCCTGTCACCTCTGCGGGGCTGATGGAGCGTGCTGCCTCCACCCTGTTTCAGCGCGTCAAAGACTGTGTGTCACCTGACCGGAGGGTTGTCATCATTGCCGGTACGGGTAATAATGGTGGTGACGGCCTTGTTCTGGCGCGCCTCATGCATGGTGACGGCTACATGGTGCGGGTCTTTATTGTTGAGAGCGGCTCACCCCATAGTGATGATATGAGTCTCAATGCGGTGCGTCTGGAGCGCAGCGGTATCGTTGCCGGCACCATCGCCGGTACCGGGGACCTGCCGGCTATCGCCCCTGATGAGGTGATCATTGATGCCCTCTTCGGTACCGGTCTCAGCAGGCCGCCGTCAGGACTGGCAGCTGCGGTCATCGCTCATATGAATGATAGCGGAGCCTATATAATATCGGTTGATATACCGTCAGGTCTCTTCTGTGAAGATAACAGCCTGGCAGTGCCGGAGGCGATCGTCAGGGCAGACCGTACCATCACCTTCCAGTTTCCGAAGCTGGCATTTATGTTTGCCGGCAGTGGCTCCCATACCGGTATCTGGGAGGTGATAGACATAGCTCTTCATGCTGACACCATCGCCACACGTGACACCCCCTACCGTTACCTCCTGCGTGAGGATGTGAGGCCGTTGCTGCGGCGCCGCAGCAGGCATGACCACAAGGGAGTGTTTGGTCATGCCCTGGTGATGGCCGGACATACCGGTCAGGCGGGAGCAGCCATACTGACTGCCGGTGCTGCCCTGCGTACCGGCGCCGGTCTGGTGACGGTACACTGCCCCTGCGGCTCTATGCCGGCCATGCAGTCGGCACTGCCCGAGGCGATGGTCTCTGCTGACCATGACAGGGGTGTGATCACCACCCTGCCCGACCTGTCACCCTACAGTGCGGTGGGAGCTGGTCCCGGCATCAGCAGGCACCCTGACACCGCCGCCGTGATAAGGGAGCTGCTGGAGAGAGCCACCATCCCGTTGGTGCTCGATGCAGATGCACTTAACATACTGTCAGAGAACCGTGAATGGCTTGAGCTGCTCACACCCGACATGGTGCTGACACCTCACCCCACTGAGTTCAGGAGGCTGACCGGCACCGACAGCAGCGACTGGCAGCTCTTTATTGAGCAGCAGCAGTTTGCACGGCGCCACGGCTGCGTGGTGGTGCTCAAGGGGGCACACACCTCGGTGGCACTGCCTGATGGCACCGCCTACTTCAACAGCACCGGCAACCCGGGCATGGCTACCGCCGGCAGCGGTGATGTGCTGACAGGCATGATCACTGCGCTGCTGGCACAGGGCTACAGTCCGGCTGATGCTGCCGTGGCAGCTGTTTACCTGCATGGGCTGGCTGGTGACATAGCACTGCGCATACACTCTGAAGAGTCACTGATAGCGGGTGATATACTGATGAATATCGGGAGGGCCTTCCGTGAGACCTTTTTTGACAGCCTAAGCGTTTACCTGTAAAATTGTTATGATGAAAAGAATTGCTCTCCTGCTGCTGACACTCATTGTGGTTGTGGCAGGCTGTTCAACCACCAGGGGTAAAACCGGCAGTACCATTGTGGTGCACCCTGTCGGTGAGGGTGCTGCCGTGACTGACGGCAGCCTGGTCTATGCCTTGCCACAGACACTTTTTGAGATTGTGATAACCGCCGAGAGGGTGGTTGAGATACCGGGACCCTATGCTGCCTGGGCCTCTGAGCTGGTGGGCCTTGATGGCGCCATCACCCTGGAGAGGGAGTCGTGGAGCCTGGAGGGGGTGACCCTCCACAGCCTGGAGGAGCCTGACCCGTCACAGTTCTATATCATAGAGGGCACCACCCTGATGCATACCAATATGCTGGCACTGCGCAGGAGCGGCCTGGTGCTCGATATCAATCCGGGACTCTACAGCCATACCCTCACCGTGGCGGGGCAGCCACAGACCGGCGGGGGCCATCTGCTCTTTCCCGACAGGGGCCTCTATGAGTACAGCACCACCACCACTGATACTATGTATCGGGTGGTAGAGGCTGACACCGCCTATATCAGGGTGCCCTACCTCATACAGCGCAGAAGGGGCATGAGCAAGGCGGAAGAGGCGCGTGAGGCGGCTGAGAGACTGCTTGAGCTGCGTGAGGGGAGACACATGATACTGACCGGTGAGACCAATGTCTTTCCGCAGGATGGTGCTGCCCTGGCAGAGATAAACAGGCTGGAGCGTGAGTATATGGCACTCTTCTCCGGCAAGAGGCAGATAGAGAGGAGACATTACCGTATATGGGTAACACCCGACCGTACCATGGCAGGTAAGCGGAGCACCATCTTAACCTTCTCCGAAGAGAAGGGGGTGATCACAGACGGCAGCGGCGATGGGGTACCGGTGGAGATGGAGATCATACCCTCAGGCAAGACCCGTGAGCTCAACCTGGTGGTGAGACCGGTCACCTCACAGAAGGAGCTGATGCTTAATGATAAGATCTATTACCGGGTGCCTGACGTCGCAGAGGTCTATGTGACCATAGGTGAGAGAAGGCTCTGCTCGTTCCGCGGACTGATATACCAGTATGGCAACAGGGTGGCGCTGCCGGCAAACTTTATCATAGGGAGGTGATGGCTGTCCCGGCAGAGCCATCAGGAAAGGAGCTGCGGCAGGAGGCGTCAGCTGCCCCGGCAGAGCCATCAGGAAATGAGCTGTGGCAGGGGGGCAGGGCTCTCCCTGATATAAAGGTATCTGTCATTATTCCCACACACAACAGCGAGAAGAGTCTTGAGCGGGCACTGAGGTCAGTACGGAGCCAGACAGCCGGCTGTGAGGTGGAGATATTGCTGTGTGATGACCACTCCGATGACCAGGATTGGCTGGGTATGACAGCAAGGCAGTATGACTGCCGGCTGCTGCATGTCACCGGCAGGGGAGGGGGTCCCAACTTCGGGCGTAACCTGGGTATCAGGAGCGCCACCGGCAGCCTGATAGCCTTTCTAGACCATGATGATGAGTGGCTGCCTGATAAGCTTGAGATACAGATCAAAGAGATACTCAATGGAGCAGAGTTCGTCTATTCACCGGCTATTGTCAGAAAGGTCTAAGGCGGCCAACTGGCCCTACATGAGCAGTATACTGATGGTGAACCGCAATGTTCCTCTCTTTGAGGAGCAGTATGGCCAGCTTGACTATGAATGGACCCTTGAGGCTACCAGGGGGCGCCGCTGTGCAGAGGTGAGCCCCTGTGTGATACGTTATATTGACGGCAGCAACCTGAGCCATGACCATGAGTACCGTCGCCGCGACTTCTATGCGGGGCTGCTTACGGCTGACGGCAACCGCAGGGTGATGAAGCGGTGGTTCGCCTCCTATGCCAGGTATCACTACGTGGCCGGCAACGCACGGATGGCACGTTTCTTCTTCATCCGAGGAACTATCAACTGGAAGACGATGCTCTACTGGATCACCAGCTTCCTGCCTCCGCTGCGTAAGTTTATCATCAGAAAATTTGGAGTATTCGGTTAAGGGGTGGCTGCCATGGAGCATCCCTTCCTCTGTGATTCAGAGATCCGACGGTCAATCAGCCAATCCTCATGGAGGAGAGTAAGCGGCTACAGCGCTTTCCCCTTGAAACTCTTGAGGAACTCCTCATACCCCTGCTTCTGCCAGCTGTTACCTGAGAAGTAGACCAGCATGGGCTCTATCTGTACCGGGGTCTTGAATCCTGATACCGGGGTTATCAGTTCACTCTCGGCAGTGAGGAAGACCACTGTCGGGTAGCCGAGGTTGCCCTGCAGCAGTGCATAAGCCAGCTGATGAGTACGTCCGAGTGAACCGTCATTGACAAACTTCCTTCCCTGGAAGGTTACCGGCTCCTTACCCTCGGCATCAAACTTGACAGCATAATATTTGGTATTGAGTATCTCGGCGATGACCGGATTGGAAAAAGTTTCATTATCAAGCTTTTTGCACCACCCACACCAGTCGGTATAGGCATCTACAAAGATCGGCCTGGGATCTGTTTTGGCAAGTGCTGTTGCCTCTTCAAGCGAGTACCACCTTACAGCTTTGACCTGTGCTGACAGATAGAGCGTTGTGGTGGCAAGGAACAAGATGAGCAGCAGTTTCTTCATAATATACTATTACTGTGAGTTACAACACTATAAAAATAACGGCACAAAATTAGCCATTCATCCGAATAACCAAAATTATGCCACAAAGTTCACCGTAGATGTTATTTGACACGGTTGTTGGCATCTTTTTTTTATACATTTACCAGCCTATGTCCTAACTTAAATTAAGAAAAAGAACAGACTATGGAAATGATCCGGAAGAGCCTTGCTGAGTCCAAGGCCGCAAGGTGGACTGCCCTGGCAGTAGTTGCATTTACAATGTTATGCGGTTATTTTCTCAGTGATGCCATGTCACCCCTCAAGCCGATGCTTGAGCAGCAGCTCCTGTGGGATAGCGAAGAGTATGGTTTTTTCACCAGCGCTTATGGCTGGTTCAATGTCTTCCTGATAATGCTGATTCTTGGCGGCATCATACTCGACAAGATGGGTGTCAGGTTTACCGGCAAGATGGCTACCGGTCTGATGGTTCTCGGTACCGGCATCAAGTTCTGGGCGCTCTCTACCCATATGCTTGACGGTCACATGATCCTCGGCTACAAGACGCAGGTGCTGGTCGCCGGTCTGGGCTATGCCACCTTCGGTGTTGGCGTGGAGACAGCCGGTATCACCGTCTCAAAAATCATTGTCAAATGGTTCAAGGGTAAGGAGCTGGCTCTCGCCATGGGGCTTGAGATGGCTACCGCCCGCCTGGGTACCACCCTCGCCCTTGCCACCTCAATGCCCCTGGCCAAGGCGCTGGGGCACGTCTCAATGCCTATCTTTGTAGCGCTGATATTGCTCTGTATCGGTATGATAGCCTTCTTTATCTATTGTGGCATGGATAAGAAACTAGATGCCTCCGTCGCTGCCGCCGAGGCTGCCAGTGGCGTCGAGCCTGTAAAGGAGGAGAGCTTCAGGCTGAAGGATATTCTCACCATCGTAGGCAATAAAGGGTGGTGGTATATAGCTATTCTGTGCGTACTCTTCTATTCGGCGGTCTTCCCCTTCCTTAAATATGCTTCCGACCTGATGGTCAATAAGTTCGGTGTGGATCCCGGGGTGGCGGGACTGATCCCGTCGCTGCTTCCGTTCGGGACCATCATCCTCACCCCGTTCTTTGGGAACCTCTATGACCGCAAGGGCAGGGGAGCCACCATTATGATAATCGGAGCTGTGCTGCTGATATTTGTACACACCATGTTCTCAATACCCTCCCTCAACAAGCCGTGGATGGCTATCTTCCTGGTGATAATACTGGGTATAGGGTTCTCGCTGGTACCGTCAGCCATGTGGCCCTCGGTACCCAAAATCATACCCGAGAAGCAGCTGGGAACAGCTTATGCGCTGATCTTCTGGGTGCAGAACTGGGGACTGATGGGTGTACCATACCTGATAGGGTGGGTGCTGCGTAAATATTGTATTACAGGAACACGCCTCATTGACGGGGTGGCCGTGCCCAGTTATGACTATCAGATACCTATGATGATCTTCACCTCACTGGGGGTGGTGGCCCTACTCTTCGGGTTCCTGCTCAGGGCAGAGAGCAACAAGAAGGGTTACAACCTCGAGATGCCAAATATTGTCAAGGAGTAACCATAAATATGGTGTAATGCCGGCAGAGGCAGATGCTCTTTATGGAATAACTGTTAAAGAATAATCATTAAATCATATAATCATGAGTTACATTAAAAATCTTGAACCAAAGCTTCTGTGGAAATACTTTTACGAGATCACACAGATACCACGTCCTTCAAAGAGGGAGCACCGCATGACCGAGTATATGAAAAAGTTCGGAGAGAAGCATGGTATTGAAACCATTGTTGACAAGACCGGCAACGTTATACTGAGGAAGCCAGCCACCAAAGGTATGGAGAATCGTAAGGGACTGATACTGCAGGCTCATATCGATATGGTACCTCAGAAGAACTCAGACAAGGAGTTTGATTTTGACAAGGATGCCATAGAGACCTGGATTGATGAGGGGTGGGTCAAGGCCAAAGGTACCACCCTGGGAGCCGATAACGGTATAGGTGTGGCTGCCGCCATGGCGGCTATGACCGCCCCGGGCCTGGAGCATGGACCGCTGGAGGCGCTGCTGACGGTTGATGAGGAGGCAGGCATGACCGGCGCAAACAACCTGGAGAAGGGTATTCTGAAGGGTGACATACTGGTCAACCTCGACTCCGAGGATGAGGGTGAGCTCTATGTGGGATGTGCCGGTGGTGTCAATGTGGTTGCCACCCGCTCATACAAGAGCGAGAAGAGTCCGGCCGGCATGACAGCCTATGAGGTGACCCTCAAAGGACTGAAAGGGGGTCACTCAGGACTCGATATCCATCTCGGCAAAGCCAATGCCAATAAGCTTATGTTCAGATTCTTCCAGGAGGCTGAGGGTGACTTCGGAATGCGTATCGCCGCCTATGAGGGTGGTGACATGCGTAATGCCATACCACGTGAGGCCTTTGCCACCGTGATGGTGCCTGCCATCAAGAAGGAGGAGTTTGAGAGCTACCTCACAGGCCTGGAGAAGATATACCGCGATGAGTTCCTTGAGGCTGACCCTGACATCACCATCAGCTACAGTGTGACAGAGACGCCTGAGAGGGTGATGAGCGAGGCTGACCAGTATCGTCTGATACGGGGTGCCTTTGTCTGCCCCAATGGGGTGCAGCGTATGAGCACCAGTATGCCCGGTGTGGTTGAGACCTCCAACAACCTCTCTATAGTGAAGATCGCTGATGGTACGTTTGAGGCTTACTGCCTTACCAGAAGCTCGGTGGAGACCGCCAAGGTGGCCACGGCATGGAAGGTTGCTGCAGGCTTTCAGCTGGCAGGATGTGAGGTTGAGCTGTCAGGTGATTATCCCGGATGGAAGCCCAATATGAAGAGCCCTATCCTTGCAGCCATGAAGAACACCTATAACAATCTCTACGGCAAGATACCCGAGATAAAGGCTATCCATGCCGGCCTTGAGTGCGGTATTATTATGGGTGTCTATCCCAACCTTGATGCTATCAGCTTCGGACCTACCATCCGCCATCCACACAGCCCTGATGAGAAGGTGGAGGTAGAGACGGTAGGCAAGTTCTGGGAGTTCCTGGTAGCCACACTGAAGGATGCGCCGGTGGCATGACCTGCTGACGGGCGGCACCTGCAGAGATATTTCCACCTGCAGAAGTGTTGCCAGCTGTAGTCAGGTTTCCGGCTGCAGTCAGGTTGCCTGCTTCAGGTCCAATTGACTGCTGCAATCAGTTATAACGGGGAGGAGCCTCTGTCAGGGGCTCTTCCTCTTTTGTGCCGGCTACTTTACCGCTATCTCTGCCAGCAGATCATCTTTCATCACGTTATCACCTGCCCTGACAGCTATTCTGGTCACCTTTCCGCTTACGGCTGACTGTATCTCATTCTGCATCTTCATAGCTTCCAGTATCACCAGTGGTTCGCCGCGCATCACCTCGCTCCCTTCCCGTACCGGCACATCTATTATCTTTCCCGGCATGGGAGCCTTTACCATCACTGTGGCCGCCGACGGGCGCCCTTTCCCCAGCACCTTGCGCCGCTGCATAGATACTGGTGTCTCCACGGTAAAGGTGTGGCTGATATCATTAAACAGTATCTCGTACCTGTTCTGTTTTGTACGTACCACCTCTACCGGGTAGCGTCTGTTCTTCCAGAGCACATGCACCCCGTACTTCTCATCTTCACGCAGCTCCACGGGGTACTCCCTGCCATTTATCTTCACCACATCCCTCAGTGGCAGGGTGAAGCTGTGCTTGCCACCCTCATCAGAGAGCGCATAGAGTCGCTTTATTACTGGTTTTTCCGGTGTCATTCTCTTCTCTTTATCTCTATACTGATTTGCAGCAGATGGTCACTGCCGTTCTCGCTGCGATCAAAACTGAGTGAGTCGTTTTCTCAGCAGCCATGGGGTCATCTCTCTTCCCTGGTCGAAGCTTACCTCCGGTGATCCGGCCGAGAGGTTCTCTTCGGTGAAGAGCTTTGTAGCTATCCATGCTGCTATGGTCTCCTCATATTGGCTGTGGCTGTGGTACCTCTCCAGTCCTTCGATAAAGGCGGTGGTGAAGGTGCCGGCCTGGAAGGAGGGGTCGCGCATCAGCATACGGAAGAAGGGGAGGGTTGTCTTGGTACCCTTTATCCACACTCTGTCGAGTGCCTTTTTTGTTTTTATGATGGCATCATGCCGGCTGGTACCCCACACAATAAGTTTGGCTATCATTGAATCGTATGAGGTGACTATTACCGATCCGGCTCTCACCCCGGTATCTGTTCTTATACCGGGACCGTCGGGCAGGCTGATCTTCTCTATCCTTCCCGGTGCGGGAGCGAACCCTGCCTGCACATCCTCGGCATTGATACGGCACTCGATGGCCCACCCGTTTATTGTCACCTCCTCCTGTGTGAAGGAAAGCTTTTCGCCACGTGCCACACGTATCTGCTGTTCTATCAGGTCGATACCTGTTATCATCTCCGTCACCGGGTGCTCCACCTGTATGCGGGTGTTCATCTCCATGAAGTAGAAGTTGCGGTCGCCGTCAAGCAGGAACTCCACTGTGCCGGCTGAGTAGTAACCCACTGCCCTGGCTATCCTGACAGCCGTCTCACCCATAGTGGCTCTCAGCTGGTCATCCAGTGCCGGTGAGGGTGCCTCCTCCAGCAGCTTCTGGTGCTTACGCTGTATTGAGCACTCCCTCTCGGCCAGGTGTATAATATTTCCATGGGTGTCACCCAGTATCTGAAACTCAATATGTTTTGGGTTCTCGATATACTTTTCAATAAATACTCCCGGGTCATTGAATGCCTTCTCCGCCTCCCTGGCCGCCAGGGTGAACATCTTCTCCATCTCGGCAGCATCTCTCACTATCCGCATGCCTCGTCCGCCTCCTCCTGATGCTGCCTTTATTATCACCGGGTAGCCTATCCGTCCGGCCTGTCTGACCGCCTCATCCTCATTGGCCACATTACCGTGTGACCCCATAGCCAGGGGTATCTTGTGCCTGAGAGCTATCTGACGTGCTACCGGCTTGTTGCCCATCTTGTATATGGCGTCGGGTGAAGGACCGATAAAGATTATATTGTGATCACGACATTTTTCTGCGAACCATGCATTCTCTGCCAGGAATCCATATCCGGGATGTATGGCGTCACACTTATTCTCAAGTGCTATGGCTATCATCCTCTCCACATCAAGGAAGAGCGGTATCTCTGCCAGCTCATCATCCTCTTCATGTATGGTATCAGCGAATGAGAGATACATTGCGTCAGGTTCAGCGCTGGTGCGTATTGCCACGGTGCTGATACCCATACTGCTGGCTGTACGCATGATACGTACCGCTATCTCGCCGCGGTTTGCTATAAGAATTCGTTCTATCTTCTTCATCTCATCTCGTCTCTTGTCTCGACTCGTCTCTTCTTCTCGTCTCATCTCATCAGCTCTTCACTTCACTTGTCTTTCTTCATCATCTCTTGCCTTCTCTTCTTCTCTCACTTCTCTCTTCCCCATTCGCTGTTTGCCGGTCTCTCTGGCATTTATCTCTGAATTTCAGAGAGGTATATTACCATGTTTACGTGAGGGTACCGTCACGCTCTTGTTGCTCAGTGCCGAGAATGCCGATATCAGCTTCAACCGTGTCATTGCCGGGTCTATCACCTCGTCAATATATCCCTTCTCATCAGCGATGAACGGGTTGGCCACCTTTTCGCGGTACTTTTTCACCAGCTCCTTTTTCATTGCTGCCGGGTCATCAGCCTCCGCCAGCTCACGTCTGTAGAGTATTGCCACTGCGCCGTCAGGCCCCATCACTGCTATCTCTGCCGAGGGCCACGCAAAGTTGAAGTCGCCCCCCATCCCCTTGCTGTTCATCACTATGTATGCGCCGCCGTATGCTTTTCTGAGGATTACGGTTATCCGCGGCACGGTAGCCTCGGCATAGGCGAACAGCATCTTGGCGCCATGCCTGATGATACCTGCGTGCTCCTGATCTTTTCCCGGAAGGAATCCGGGCACATCCTCAAGGGTGAGGAGAGGAATATTGAAGGCATCACAGAAGCGTATGAATCGTGCCCCTTTCGATGAGGAGTCGATATCGAGCACCCCGGCCAGCACCTTCGGCTGGTTGGCCACTATACCTATTGTCTTTCCTCCCAGCCTGGCGAAGCCGGTTATCAGGCTTGGTGCGAAGAGCTCGGAGGTCTCAAAGAAGCTGTTACGGTCAACAATAAGGTTTATCACCTCACGCACGTCGTACGCCTTGTTGGGGTCATCAGGTATTATCTCGCGCAGCCGTGCTACTGGCTCACTCTCTTCGGACGGGGTGGTTGCCACCGGCGGATTTTCGAGGTTATTTGAGGGGAGGTATGAGAGGAACTTCCTCACCCCTATGATGGTGTTCTCCTCATCATCATATATCATGTTCGCCACTCCGCTGCGTCGTGCGTGCACCTCAGCCCCGCCCAGCTCCTCACTGCTTATCTCCTCATTGAGCACCTCTTTCACCACATTGGGACCGGTAACGAACATGTAGCTGGTGTTGCTGGTCATGAAGACCCAGTCTGTCAGCGCCGGAGCATATACAGCTCCTCCTGCTGCCGGTCCCATCACCATCGATATCTGGGGTATGATGCCTGATGACCTGATGATATTGTTGAATATCTCTGCATAGCCGTTCAGGCTGGCTATACCCTCCTGTATTCTGGCACCGCCCGAGTCATTGAGGGCTATTATGGGTGCACCCATCTTGAGAGCCATCTCCTGCACCTTGGTTATCTTGCCGGCATGCACCACCCCCAGTGACCCTCCCATAATGGTAAAGTCCTGTGCATAGGCGAAGGTAAGGCGTCCGTCAATGAGTCCGTGTCCGGTCACCACCCCGTCACCGTACACCTTCTCCACCCGTCCAAACTCCACCCCCTGGTCTGACGGTGTCACGTAGGTGTCTATCTCTTCAAAGGTACCCTCATCAAAGAGGAGCGCTATCCGTTCATGAGCGGTAAGCTTTCCCTTGGAGTGCTGTCTCCTTATCCGCTCGGCGCTATACTGTTTTTTGAGAGCCTCTTCGCGCTCAATGAATGATCTGAAGTATTTACTGTTTTTATCCATGAACAGATGGTTTGGCAACAGAGAAACTGTCTCTCTGCCGGTATAACAAAACTCATCATTTTGCCCCGGTTAAACAACCCTGTTTTCGAATGAGAACAGCCTGATGAGCCTTATTGTTTAATAAACAGGGTGATAAAAAACGACCGGTTACTATTTTACGTAGGGTCTTATTGCCTCTGTCCATACCCGGTATCCCTCCCATGTCAGGTGGAGGCCGTCAATGCTGTAGCTGCGTCGCAGGTGGTTGTTCTCGTCAGCCATCAGGCTGAAGAGGTCTATCCAGGTGTGGCCATACTCACCGGCCAGCCCTCTGAGCCTGCCGTTGAGCTCAATGATCAGGGGTGTACGGTTGGTATGGCTTAGTGCCATTCCGGTAGCCGGATTGACGGGTAGTACGCTCTGTATGAACACTTTTGTGCGGGGCGTCTCACTCTTCACCCTGTCGAGTATCTGCCGGTAGTTGGCGGTTATCTCATCTACGGTCATATTTAGTGAGAGGTCATTCACGCCTATCATTATGAAGAGCTTCTTAGGCTGTAGTTTTGTGATGGCATCCAGCCTCAACAGTATCCCCAGGGTATGGTCGGCGCTGATACCTCTGTTGAGGCACTTTTTGTTTCCCAGGAACTCAAACCACTCACCACTGTCAGTGATGCTGTTACCGAGAAATACTATTGAGTTTTTTACGAGTGGCAGGTTATCATACATATCCTTGCTGTGCCACCAGTAGACTGAGAATTTTGAGCTGTCGACCGCTGCCTGCGGTGTCTGGCTGTGAAGAGCGGGGGCTGTTATCAGGCTGGTCAGAGCGATCAGGCCTGTCAGGATAATCAGTTTTTGTTTCATCAGATACTCTTTTTTATTATTTGTCTCATCACGTCCGAGTGTCTCTCCATATCCTTCAGCAGTGCCAGCTGTGCCCTGGTACGCTGCAGGTTATGCATCGGATGGCTGATCTTGTAGTAGTTGTCACCATCAATAAAATCGGTAAGGAACCGTGTAGCCATGGTATATGTCAGCAGCCGTGGCGCAAAGTGCAGGTGCTCTGTCTCGGTATGAGTGAGGGTGCCGGCTGCCTCAGAGAGGAATCCTTCGGCATAGCCCCGGTATATCTCAAGGTCTACAGCCACCGCCTTCAGATCGGTGGCATCCTCATCAGCCCTGTTGGCTGCGGTACGTATGGCATCGCCAAAGTCGTAGTGTATATATCCCGGCATCACGGTATCGAGGTCGATGAGCAGCAGTGCCTTTCCGCCGGCATCAAACAGTATATTGTTGAACTTGGTATCATTGTGTGTGATTCTGAGTGGTATCTTACCCTCCTCACCCAGTCTGAGTATTGTCTTCATCTCCTGTTGGCGGGAGATGATCTCCTCTATCTCATCAGCCACCTCTGCCGTTCTGCCTGCCGGATCATCCTTCACCACGCGGTGGAATGTCTCCAGCCGCCACCCTATATCATGAAAGCGTGGTATTGTCTCATTGAGTGGCTTGCCGGGCAGGTCGGCGAGCATGGCAAAGAACAGGCCGGTGATCCTTCCCCCCTCATATGCCATGACAGGTGAGGCGACCCGGTCATATGAGCGGCTGTCAGCTATCTCGATAAACATCCGCCAGTAGCGTCCATTCTCGTCCAGGATAAATGATCTGCCATCATCTCTCGACGAAATAAGTGTGAGCGACTCACGTTGCAGATTGCTGCCCGGTATTTTGGCTACCTTCTGCCTGAGGTGTGCAGTGACCCTCTCCATATTCTCCTGCAGTGCAGGCACATCTCTGAAGACGTGATGGTTGACAGCCTGAAGTATATAGTTGTCACTCTCTACGCCGTCAGTAACGATGCGGTAGGTGTCATGGATATGTCCGCTGCCGAAGGGGCGGCCATCAATAAACCTCCCCTCCGCCTTGAAGCGGCTGAAGATATTTGCCAGCTGTGATCCGGTGAGTGGTTCGTTCATCTCTGCCTTACCCTGTAGCCATGTAGCGCGTAGTAGAGTATTATGAGATAGCCTGGCAGGCATGTCCAGTAGGCTGCCTGTGTGGAGAAGAGGTCAGCCAGCTTTCCGTAGACGAGTGGCAGGATAGCGCCTCCCACGATACCCATCACCAGCAGTGCCGATGCTGTCTCGGTAAAGCGCCCCAGTCCCTGCAGCGCCAGAGGCCAGACGGCGGGCCAGACAAGTGCATTGGCGAGGCCCAGCAGTGCCACGAAGAGGACGGTGACAGGTATGGTGAGGGTTAGCGCCTGGAAGGTGACCAGGTCACGGAAAGGGATGACAATATGCTGCTCTGCCGGTACCAGGATGGCACCCAGTGTAAAGATGATACCCAGCACAGCTGATATACGCAGTGCATTGACCTGTGAGAGCACTTTGGGGATCAGTATTATACCGACTATATAGCCGAGGATCATCCCCAGCATGGTGAGTGAGGTGAAATATTTTGCTGATGACATGGAGATGTTGAGCGACTCACCATAACGTATTATTGTGTCACCGGCAATCACCTCAACCCCTACATAGAAGAAGAGTGTTACGGCACCCAGTATCATGTGCGGGAACTGCCATATGCTGGTCCTGTGCACATGCCCGTCCCCCTTCACCGGCTCCTCCTCGCCGGTATCCACGTCGGGCAGGTGGGCATAGCGCAGCAGCAGCCCCAGGGCCACCAGCACCACCGCCATAATGATATAGGGATTGATCACCCTCAGGGCCAGCTGGTCAAGCAGTGCGCTGCGCTGCAGGGCATCAGCAGCCGCTGCCAGCTGATCATCAAGCAGGTGTGAGTCTTTCATGAGGTGAGCTCCCAGGATGACAGGTGCTATGGCGCCGGCAAACTTATTGGCTATGCCCATAATGCTGATACGTTTGGCAGCACTCTCACGCGGACCGATTATAGTGACATAGGGATTGGAGGCGGTCTGCAGCAGAGCCAGTCCGGTACCCTGAACAAAGAGGGCAAGCAGGAAGATAGCATAGTTGCGTGACATTGCTGCCGGGAGAAAGATCAGGGCACCAAGGGCCATTACCCACAGTCCTATTGACATACCGGTTTTAAAGCCTGTCTTGCGCAGCACGGCTGAGGCCGGCAGTGACATCACAAAATATGATATGTAGAAGGCTGTGGTGACGAAGTATGCCTGGAAGTCGGTCAGCTCACAGGCGGTACGGAGAAAAGGTATGAGAATACCGTTGAGCCAGGTGACAAAACCAAAGATAAAAAAGAAGATGGCAATGATTGTCATGCCAATGATGTAGTTCTTACGGCTGATAGGAGCCGTGGTGGCATCTGTAGTCATAATATTACCTCCGGGATGTTATGGGATATGTTAAACAGCATCGCTTATAAGGCTGTCATCGGGTGTCAAATCTACTCTTTTTGATGATAATGAGCAATGCGCAGTGTAAAATATTCTGTTCAGTCAGTAGGTATTGAACAGTGTGGGCCCCGGCAACTGAGTGCCGGAGCCCACTTAAGCTCCCGTCAGAAATACGGGCGCTCCCCCACCTGTCAGCCTGAGGCTTCAATCAAGAAATATTTCAGCCATTGTTAACGATCAGTTTACTCTCCAGCTCTATTGCTCCCGGAAAGAGTATATTATTTTCAAGGTGTACATGTCTGTGGAGGTCATCACCGAACTCCTTCAGCTGGCTCAGCATCACCCGGTAGGTATTGCATGCGTCGGCCGGCACAGCATATCCGCCTGAGATCTCTGCTATCTTGTCAAACCGCTCACCCTCTGTCTCATGCTCGGCAATCATGTTACTTATCGGGTTGTTCACACGACCGAATGGCGGCTGTTTTATCTTCTCACCAGCCTCTCTCGCCTTAACCATCTTTGCAATGTAGGGGAAGAGGACGATCTCCTCCTTCTGCATATGCATTGTCAGCTCACCGGCCGACTGGTCAAAGAGCTGCCTAATCTCATAGAGCTCAGGATGCGCCTCTCCATGCTTGTGACACACCTTCTCCAGGTTCTCTTTCACAAACGGTATATTTTTTCTCACATAGGCGTGATGTCTCTTTACTATATAGTCACTCAGCTCATCCAGCTCAAGGCTGTTAATATATTCAGTATCAGGATCTGCCTGTGAAGCAATCTTTGTAAGCTCTGCTATCAGCATCTCAATATCCACACCCGCCTCGGCAGAAGCCTCCGCGAGGGTTTTGTTGCCACCGCAGCAGTAGTCTATATTGTTTTCCTGTAGCAGTGGGGCGGTCTTGAAGTTGATCTTCACCACCTCACCCACATTGGTATCCGGAGTAATTGCCATCTATGATTCTCTTTTGTTGTTAACCTTTTCTCTACTCTTCTTACAGTCACCCTGGTACCCCGGCTTTTGCCATAATCTTCCACGGCTTAACCCGGAAAATCTTCTACAGCTTAACCCGGAAAATATTCCATGCTCATACCAGGTGACCTGCGCTCTCACCCTGACACCACCCCTCCTTGCCGCCCCTGGCAGGCTATCGCTCACTGGCCTGGCGGCAGCTCTAATGGCGTTTTTCCGGTGAAGCTCATCGTTACTGTAATGTAAACAGTAGAACACACGGCAAGCGGTAATTGTTCCGCCACCAGTCAGAATATTCCGTATTGCTGTTTACTTTTTTCAGGAGGGCAGGCTGCTCCTGTCGGCTGCTCCCGGGTGTAGTTCGTCCCGTCTAGTAGGTACGTGTCATGGTGACAGGTACAGCTATGATGTAGTCAGCTTTTCCCTTGTGCTCGTCATCGAGTGCGGTTACCGACTCCTGCAGGGCTGTGGTTATTGTCACAATCTTCAGTCCTGGTCTGTAGAGGCTGAGGTAGTGAATTATTCCCGAGTAGTTATCGGAGTGGTATGCACCGTTGTAATGTATCATCACTTTTCCCGGAGTGAGGTTTTCTGCTATGAAGTGAGCCATGGTGGCATCTTTTATCGCCTGTGCCTTTGGCAGGTTTTCGTTCATCTTACCGCCCATCCCCGGCATTTCGAACATTGAGATCATTCCCTTGTAGCTCTTCACCTCAGGGTCATACTCTATTGGCAGCGGCGCTATATACTGTTTTGCTTCGGCGGTGAGGCTGTCAAGGGTCTCCAGTCCTCTGCGTGACACCATTGAGGCATATCGTCTCGGCACATTGGTCGCAATAAAGGGGAGCCTGTTCTCCCTTGCAAACTCCATCAGCGGTTTATAGTCAGTCTTGTAGTTCTTCCACAGCTTCACCTCCGCCTCAAACTTATCAGCCTCATACCTCGCCTCCAGGTACTCATCTATCAACAGCTGGCTGTCAGCCTCGAACATCTCGGCTCCCAGGATCAGGTTCTCACCGGCACTTTTATGGAGGTCGGCAGTCACCTCATATTCCAGCCAGTGGCTGACCGGATTGTCATGCAGCTCACCGAAGAAGACCACATCGGCCTTAGTGATGGCACTTATCATTTTCTGGTATTTGACCGATTTTCCGGCAGAGTCATAGAGGAGGTATGCAGGTTTGTCAGCCTTGAAGGAGAGGGCGAAGAGGGCAGCAAGTACGATTACTGTAGTGGCTTTTTTCATCTCGTGGGGGTATCGGGGTGAATATTTAAGCTTTTTTTACAATTGAGTGCAAGATAAATGATAATTCCTTAGCCGGACAGCGATATCTTTGGGGATACAACAAAAGTTACATGAAAAGGTTAAGTGTTCTATTTTTGATTCTCCTGCTGGTGTCAGCCTGTGGCAGGACCGGTTCTGATCTGTTCACCGGTGAGCTCTCTCCTGATGTGAGTGACCTGGAGATGACTCCTGACATACAGAAGCATTTCTCGCTACGGCGTGCAGTGCTCCTGGGCTTTATTGGCGACGGTATGATGCTCATGCGTTCTGACTACGGTTATGACGGTGGGAGGCATGAGTATCGTGCTGCCAGCAACTTCTGGTATCTGACCGGCTATGGTGAGCCTGGGGCCATCATCTCCCTTTCGGGCAGCTCACCAAAGCCCTATGTCTTCTACTCACGTCCGCGCAGTGTGCGTGAGGTGATCTACTCAGGCAACCTGCCTGACCGTGCTCTCCTGCTTGAGCGATGGGCACCTGACACCGTGATGGAGTATCATGAGGCTGACAGGGCTGTTGCCTCCGCCGCCCGTGAGGGGAGGGCTATCTGGGTCGATTTTCGTGACAACCAGTTACGTCAGCGTATGGCTGAGCTGATCAGTCGTGCCGGTGCGCCCGCCGGACAGCTGCATGATATCGGTCCGCTGCTTGGCGAGATGCGTATCTTCAAGGATGAGTATGAGCTACAGCTGCTGCAGAAGGCAATAGATATTACCGGCGAGGGGATTGTGGCTGCCATGCGCGCTGCCCGTCCGGGTCTTTATGAGTTTGAGATTGAGGCGCTGCTTGAATATGTCTGGAGGCGCAACGGCTCATCGATGCCCGGGTTTAACTCGATCGTCGGGTCGGGAGAGAACAGTATCACTCTCCACTATGGTGCCAATAACCGTATGATGGAGGAGGGTGACCTGCTGCTGATGGATGTGGGTGCCGAGTATGGCTACTACACCGCTGACATCACCCGTACCATACCTGTCAGCGGACGCTTCACCGCTGAGCAGCGTGATATCTACAACCTGGTGCTTAAGGCACAGAAGGCAGCTATTGATGAGATGAAGCCCGGCGCGGGCATGACAGCCATGCACCGCAAGGGTACCGAGGTGATCATGAATGGTCTCCGCGACCTCGGACTGGTGACTGATCCCTCCTCACTGTGGCAACGTAAGTTTTACACCATCTACCATATCTTCCACTACCTGGGGCTTGATGTGCATGATGCCGGCAACAGCGGGATACCGCCCTCCATGGGCTCATCATTCGTGACAGCCGACACGGTGGTGGGCAGGCCGTTGCAGGCGGGGATGGTGCTGACCGTGGAGCCGGGTATCTACCTGCGGGCCAACGGCCTTGACCAGCTGAAAATGTTGTATGGCAATGAGGCCTCTGAGGAGGAGATAGATCAGTTTATTGAAAAGGTGAGGCCGGCCTATCTCCGATACCAGAATATCGGGGTACGGATAGAGGATGATGTGCTTATCACTGACAGCGGCAACCGTGTGCTCTCAGCGGGAATACCCAAGGAGCCGGAGGAGCTGGAGCAACTGGCAGGTCAGGGCAGGAGAGAGGGGCGCTGAAAAGCAGCCTGACACTCACCTACCTGTCGGCCCAGGCGGTCAGTATCGCCTTCACGTTGTAGTCTTTGGTATAGAAGAGAGCTGTGCGTCCCTGCTCATCAGCAATGGTCAGGTCAGCCCCACGGTCGAGCAGCATGTTGACCACCTGGCCATGACCGCGTGATGCAGCCCCGAAGAGGGCAGTGGCGCCTGTCCTGGTCTTCAGGTTCACATCAGCACCCGCTTCCAGCAACAGCTCTACCACATTGCGGTGCCCCCTGAGTGAGGCGAGTACCAGCGGGGTGTTACCACTGTTTGTCTGGCAGTTCACGGCAGCACCATTGTCGAGCAGCAGCCTGACGATTTCGGTCTCTCCCTCCTGTGAGGCGAGAGTAAGGGCGGTAGAGCCATTGGTATCACTTGTCTCCGTCCCTGCACCCTTCTCCAGCAGCCTCCTCACAATCATAAGGTTACCATTCTGAGCGGCCAGGATGAGTGCGGTAGCACCGTTCCGGTCCTGCACGTTGAGTGAGGCACCTCCCTCAACCAGCGCCTTTACCGCTGCAGTGCGGCCATACTGTGATGCAATGATCAGCGGGGTGGCACCATTATCGGACGGCAGGTTGGCAGAGGCACCCCTCTCCATCAGCACTGTTATCACGTTGGCATGACCGTTCTGAGCTGCCAGATAGAGTGCCGTAATACCGTTGGCAGTGCTGTGGTCAATAGCCGCACCCCTCTCCAGCAAGACCCTGCAGAGTGAGGTGGCTCCCCTCTCGGCAGCATACATAAGGAGGGTGGCACCCGACTTGTCAGTATAGTCAGGATTGTCAACTGTCTCTGCCAGGGTGGCCGCACGCTTGTACTCACGTTTGGCAATGGCCTCAATAACTTTTTTTGGTGAGGTGCTGTTTTGCGCATCGGCCTTCACAGGAGCCATAAAGAGCAGCATCAGCGCTGCGAGCACCAGCATACGATGGTCGGGTCTTTTCATAGGTCAGGCAATTAGCAACACCTAAATTAACAACCAGAGTTGAGAGATGGTTCCCAATTTTGACCGTTCATTGCAAATAATTGACAGATAGCCTCTTTTAGATGTTGACCGAATATCATCAGGTCCTGTTTAAAGTTAGAATAGAGGTGTCACTATTTACCCGGGCGGGAATTAATTAGTCAAATGATTAAAAAATGTGTTTAAAATACAGGAACATTTATAACTTTACCGCTCAGTTTTAACAACGGAACCAGATATGAAAGTCATAAAGGATTAATCTCTATTCCTGTGAACTGAAGAGGCTATAATATCAAATATTGAAAAATATGATCAAAGCTAAACGACAAAATCTGAATCTGTGGATTACCGTTATTCTGCTGTTTTCGGGGATGCTTCTGAATGCACAGAAAAGCAATTTGCTCGAGATTGAACAGTGTTACCAGCTGGCTGAGCAAAATTATCCGCTAATAAAACAGTATGCTTTGCTGGATCAGAGTCGCGACTACAACCTGTCGAATGCTGTCCGGGCCTGGCTTCCACAGATTTCACTCAATGCAAAGGCAACCTATCAGTCTGATGTGGTCAAGATTCCGATTGATTTCTCACTGTTGCCCATACCGGGTCTGGATATTCCCGAATTAAACAAGGACCAGTATAGTATTACACTCGATATTTCGCAAACAATCTGGGATGGTGGTGCCACCAGGGCACGAGGGGAGCAGATCAGAGCGGTATCACAGGTAGAAAGCGGGCAGTTGAAGATTAATCTATATGCCGTAAAAGAGCGCATCAACAACCTGTTTTTTGGCATCTTAATGAGTGACGCCCTGCTGGAGCAGAACAGCATATTGCAAAATGAGCTGGAACAAAACCTGCATCGGGTTCAATCACTTATTGAGGGTGGATTGGCCAGTCAGAGAGACCAGGACATAGTTCGGGTTGAGCAGCTGAGAGCCCGACAGATTGCGACTCAGATCTCTCAAAACCGAAAAGCATACCTGACCATGCTTTCAGCTTTTGTCGGCAAAACCCTGGATGAGACCATCGTCTTGAAAAAGCCGGATATTCAAACCATGGATCCGGCAGTAAACATGCGCCCCGAGCTTTCACTTTTCGACAGCCAGCTGACGCTCTTTGAATCTCAGGATCATTTAATTAAAACCGATGTAATGCCTAAGATCGGACTGTTTCTCACCGGCGGATATGGCAACCCGGGTCTCAACATGTTGAAAGAGGGCTTCACCTCCTATTATATTGGCGGACTACGGCTATCGTGGAATATCAGTAGTTTTTACTTCTATAGAAATCGTCTTGGTGACATCAATACGCAGCGAAGCAATCTGGCAGTGCAGCGCGAAACCTTTCTGTTTAACACCAGTTTGCAGGCTGCAGGCAAACAGCATGAGCTTGAAAAATATCACCACCTGCTGGCTGATGACGATGAAATTATCACGTTGCGACAATCGGTAAAACGTGCCACAGAGGGAAAAGTGAATAACGGCACGGCCAATATCAGCGACCTTATTCGTGAAACCAATGCCGAAGCACTGGCAAGGCAGGATAAGATTTTGCACGAATTAGAGCTGTTGCAGACCATCTATAACCTGAAATTCATAATCAACAATTAAAGTACTGTGTGATGAAGACTTCAATTTTCCATATGAGATATTTACAAATTCTTCTGATCGTCATTCTCTTTTCAGCCTGCAACAGTAAAAACGGCAGCTATGATGCCAGTGGTGTTTTTGAGGCAACCGAAATTATTGTTTCAGCAAAGGGCAATGGAGAAATACTGCAATTTGACCTTATGGAGGGGCAGGATGTTGTGGCAGGACAAACATTGGGTCTCATTGACACTATGCAGCTCTACTGGCGCAAAATGCAACTGCAGGCAGGGATGAAGGCAGTGGAGAGCCGCCGGGTGAATATTGGGGTGCAGATGGCAGTGTTGCAGGAACAGTTAACTGCTGCCCGCCACGAGAAAGAGCGTTTTGAGCAGCTGACAAGAGAGAATGCCGCCAATAAAAAGCAGTTGGACGATATCAATGCGCAGATAGCCATGCTCGGGAAGCAAATTGCTGCACAGACAGAAACGTTGAAGAGCAGCAACAGCAGCCTCACCAATGAGCAGCAATCGCTTCTGGCACAAATGGAGCAGATTGAAGATCAGCTGAGCAATTCGGTGATTAAAAGTCCGGTCACGGCTACCGTTCTGGGAAAATATGCCGAGGCGGGCGAATTTGCCATCCAGGGGAAAGCCCTGTTTAAAGTGGCCGACATGGAGAAAATGTTCTTGCGCGCATACATCACGGCCGGTCAATTGACCGAACTGAAAATCGGCCAGCAGGTGAAAGTTTTTTCCGATATGGGAAAATCAGAGCGACGGGAATATGAAGGCAGTGTAAGCTGGATATCAGACAAAGCCGAATTTACTCCCAAAACCATTCAAACGCGTGACGAACGTGCCAACCTGGTCTATATGGTGAAAATTGCGGTGAAGAATGATGGATATATTAAAAAGGGAATGTACGGGGAGGTACTGTTCAACTGATATTGAGCCGGTCAGTAAGAAATCTATATAGGGCTGTTACAGAGTATGATAAAGGTAAATAATATCACATTAAACTACGGTGAAGTTACCGCATTGAAAGATATTACCTTCGAGGTGGAGCGGGGCGAAATCTTCGGACTGATTGGTCCTGATGGTGCCGGCAAAACCACCCTTTTCCGCATCCTTACCACCCTCTTACTGGCCGATAGTGGTACAGCTACGGTTGACGGTTTTGATGTGGTACGCGATTATCTCGCGATCCGCAAACGGGTTGGATATATGCCGGGACGATTCTCGCTATACCAGGATTTAACCGTAGAAGAGAATTTAACCTTTTTCGCAACTCTTTTCGGTACGACAATCGAAGAGAATTACCATCTGATACGAGAGATTTATCAACAGATTGAGCCGTTCAAAAAACGTCGTGCCGGAAAGCTTTCAGGCGGAATGAAGCAGAAACTGGCATTGAGCTGTGCCCTGATTCACAAACCCGCGGTACTCTTTCTTGACGAACCGACCACCGGTGTAGACCCGGTAAGCCGCAAAGAGTTTTGGGAAATGTTGAAGCGGTTGAAGCAACAGGGTATTACCATACTTGTATCTACTCCCTACATGGACGAAGCCTCACGTTGTGACCGGATTGCCTTTATTCAGCAGGGGAGTATCCTTACGATTGATACGCCGGAAAAAATCATCAGCGACTTTCCGTACAAGGTCTATACGGTGGAGACTGAAAATCAATACGAGGTTTTAAAGCTATTACGGCAAGATGAAAACGTACGCTCGGTTTTCAGTTTTGGGGATAAGGTACACGTTGTTTTCAAAGATAATTTGAGGGTCGGGGATGAAACGGGAGAGATAAGGTTTAAAGAGATTGAACCGACAATTGAAGATTGCTTTATGGCACTGACAGGCAAACAGGAGGTATGGGGAAAGTTATAGAGACAGATAATCTGACCAAAACATTCGGCAAATTTACTGCTGTAGATGCTATCACCTTTGATGTTTCCCGGGGTGAGATTTTTGGTTTCCTCGGTGCGAATGGGGCAGGGAAGACTACCGCCATGCGGATGCTTTGCGGATTGAGCAAACCAACTTCAGGGAGAGGAATGGTAGCCGGTTTCGACATTGAGCGTCAGTCAGAGCAGGTAAAGAAGAATATCGGCTATATGAGCCAGAAGTTTTCGCTTTATGATGATTTGAAGGTGTGGGAAAACTTACGTCTCTATGGTGGCATTTATGGCATGAAGGCGGCTGATATTGAGGATAAGACAGACAAGATCCTCCTCAACCTCGGCTTCGAAAATGAACGTAACACCCTGGTCAGATCCCTGCCCTTAGGGTGGAAGCAGAAGCTGGCTTTCTCTGTCTCCATATTTCATGAACCGAAAATTGTCTTTCTGGATGAACCCACCGGCGGGGTTGACCCTATTACACGCCGCCAGTTCTGGGAATTGATTTATGCTGCAGCAAAGAGCGGTATCACCGTGTTTGTTACAACACACTATATGGATGAAGCAGAATATTGTGACCGTGTTTCGATTATGGTGGATGGTAGAATAGAGGCACTGGAAACACCCGGGAAGCTCAAATCAGCCTACAATGCGGCAAATATGGATGAGGTGTTTCAACAACTGGCCCGCAAGTCGACACGAAGCGACCTGTAAGGTAAAAACCGGAAGCAAAATGAAGCAGTTTATAGCATTTGTAAAAAAGGAGTTTTATCACATTTTACGCGACAAGCGAACCATTCTGATACTGCTTGTGATGCCGATAGTACAGATTATTCTGTTTGGTTTTGCCATCTCTAACGAAGTGAAAAATACTCCGATGTCGATAGTTGACCCTTCGAAAGATGAAGCTACCAGGCAAATTACTGAAAGACTCTCGGCAAGCAGTTTCTTTACACTTGTCGGTCAATTGCACAGCTCCAGAGATATTGAAAGGGCCTTTCAGAAGGGAGATGTGAAGATGGTGGTGGTCTTTGATGACAATTTTCAAAACAATCTGATCCATTCAGGAGGAGCCAGGGTTCAGATTATTGCTGATGTTTCCGACCCAAATCAGGCAAGCACCTTTGCAAATTATGCCTCCAATATTGTCAATACCACCTGTCAGGAACTGGTATACAAGGCGCACACCAGCGCCGGTATTGCCCGTCAGTCACAGATTATTCCGGTGATAAAGATGCTCTACAATCCGCAGATGAAAGGAGCCTACAACTTTGTGCCGGGCGTGATGGGACTCGTTTTAGTGCTTATCTGCGCCATGATGACCTCCATTGCCATTGTTCGCGAAAAAGAGCTGGGCACCATGGAGATATTACTTGTTTCGCCCATCAGACCTATTTACATCATTTTGGCGAAAATAACGCCCTACTTTGCCCTCTCAGTAATCAATTTTGTTACCATTTTACTGCTTTCAGTTTTTCTGCTGGGTGTGCCGGTTAAAGGAAGTTTGCTGCTGCTCATTCTGTTCTCATTACTATTCATTTTTGTTGGCTTATCACTTGGGATAATGATCTCCAACGTGGTCAGAACACAAGTTGCTGCAATGCTTATTTCCGCCGTTGTGATGATGTTGCCAACACTGATGTTGTCAGGCATGATATTCCCAATTGAGAGCATGCCAAAAATCCTTCAGTGGCTTTCAGTAATTCCACCTAACCGCTGGTATGTTGAGGGGGTAATAAAAATTATGATTATGGGGGTTGAGGCAAAATATGTTATAAAGGAATTTGCTATTCTGGGTTTTATGGCAGCTGCTTTAATGGCAGTGAGCCTGAGAAAGTTCACTATAAGAATCAATTAACAGCAGCCAATATGTTAAGGTTTCTATTGGAGAAGGAGTTCAAACAGATGTTTCGGAATGCATTTATTCCGAAGCTGATCCTGATAATGCCGGTGATGGTGATGCTGGTCTTTCCGTGGGTTGCCAATCAGGAGATAAAGAATGTGAGATTGAGCGTGGTGGACAATGACCGTAGCATGTTTTCAATACGGTTGATAAATAAACTGACCGCCTCAGGCTATTTTAAAATGACCGGTTTTTCCGGTTCAACCGGTGAGGCCCTGGAGAGTATCGAAGCGGGGGCTTCTGATATCATCTTTGAGATTCCGCACGATTTTGAAAAGGAATACTATCTGTCGGGCACAACGAAGGTGATGATCTCCGCCAATGCAGTCAATGGAATGAAAGGTGGTCTGGGTAGTGCCTACCTGTCGGGTATTGTTAATGACTTTAATGGTGAATTAATTGCGGAACAAGGCGGGAATCTGCAGTCGTCAGTTGTTAATCCACAATTTAAATTCAACCCAGCACTTGATTATAAGGCATTTATGATCCCTGCCATATTTGTAATGCTATTAACTCTACTCACCGGATTTTTACCTGCACTTAATATTGTCAGTGAAAAAGAGATGGGTACCACTGAGCAGCTCAATGTGACCCCAATGAATAAAGCTGTTTTTATTCTTGCCAAGCTGATTCCGTATTGGATTATGGGTATTGTGGTACTGATTACAAGCATGGGGCTCGCTGCTCTGATTTATGGACTGATTCCCGGCAATCTGACTACCCTGATTATATATACTGTAATCTATATTCTGGCGGTGTCAGGGTTTGGAATTGTTGTTTCCAACTATTCTGACACAATGCAACAAGCTATGTTTGTTACGTTCTTTTTTATGTTGATTATCATTTTGTTAAGCGGACTATACACTCCGGTCAGCAGTATGCCTTATTGGGCACAGGTAATTACAGCATTCAATCCGTTGAAATACTTTATTGATGTAATGCGGGCTGTTTATCTTAAAGGGAGTGGTATGACGGAGTTATTGCCACAATTTTTTATTCTCTGCGGCTTTGCAGTTGCCTCCAATATCTGGGCAGTATTGAGTTATAAAAAGAGTAATTAATTGGAACAGTGCCAGTGGAATATGGCAGCAAAAGCTTTTACCACAAATATATTGAAGAGAGCGGTTCCTAATCAGTTGATTAGACCGAATAACTAATAAAACGTTTGTGTCAGGTTAAGAAACAAATTAGCGATATGACGATAGAAGATACAACCACAGAGCAGAGAATAAAAGAAGCGGCAAAAACTATCTTTCACAAAAAAGGGTTTGCTGCCACACGCACAAGGGATATTGCCGAAGAGGCAGGCATCAACCAGGCTCTGCTCAACTACTATTTCCGTAGTAAAAAGAAGCTGTTTGACATTATTATGCTTGAAACGATTTCTGACTTTGCCTACAATATGATAACGATCATGAACAACAAGCACAGTTCGTTGGAAGACAAAATAGTACTCATCACTTCAAAATACATTGATTTCATTTTAGAAGAGCCCAACGTTCCTATCTTCATGCTGTCTGAGATGAGGAATAACGGTGATGATATTATTGGTAAACTGCCATTGATGGATTTAATAGCCGATTCAGTCTTTTTCAGGCAGTTCCAGGAGGCTGTATTTTCTGGGAAAATCTCACAATCTGATCCGTTTCATTTTCTGATGAACTTGTGGAGTCTGATAATTTTCCCGTTTCTGGGAAAACCTATTCTGAAAGGCATTACTAATATGTCTGATACCGATTTTGTTCAGTTCATGCAGGATCGTAAGAGCTTAATTCCTGTTTGGCTGGATACTATGATGAAGATTGAGTGATTTTAACCAGGCATTAATCAACCGGTCAAGACCCGGGACAGATCACGAAAAAGGAGAAATCATTATTCACTCACCACGGCTGACATTCTCATTATATTTTACCTCTGTCACTTCCAGTTTCAACCAATTCCAATCGCCCTCCTCAAGCTTCCAGGTTGATCTCATTTTGGTTGGAACCTTTATTCCTTCAAATGTTTTATACTCTGTAATATCCATGGTCCAGTCGTAACGTTTTGCAGTTGGTTCGTTCCCTTTATACCGTAGAGCTGAAAATTTGGCAACCTCTCCATTAGCATTGAAATAGAACGTTCCACTTCCCATTGTGCCTTTATAGCTCATGATCGCTTTCGCCGTTTTGTCGTCTATCGGTTCCCAGGTGATATAAGAACTCAGAGCCAGTGAGGGGAACCATACCATTTCACCCAGGTAGCGCTGTAAAGTACCTTCGTCAAGTTTTTCACCCTTTTCATTTACAACATTCACCAGCGAGTTCATCTTAATCAACATTTCACCCTTTCCATTCTCAAATTTATCTCTTCCCACGGCATAAAGCAGTCTGTTCATTTTAACATCTACCGTCCAAATAAAGGCGGGAATATCCATTGTGGTATATTGTATGGCGGAGGCACTCATCCAGCTCTCATGTTCAGGCTTCATTTTCATTTCAGCCTCTTGGGTCACTTGCCCAATACTGATAAACCGTTGCCCAACAGCGCCAGAGCTGCGAAGCCAGTTTTTTACAGGTACGGGCAGATGTTCAATATTGCTCTCTGTGATAATATGATTCTCTACCGTCTTGTTCTTTTTTAATAGCTGTGTGGTCTCCTGCCGAACCAACTCCTGAAAATGGTAATGTCCGTAGGAAATCAATGATACCATCAGGATAAGGATATTGGGCAGGGTTCCGAATCTGGCATCTTTCCAGAACAGAACAACAAGTATCTGGGAGGTCACTACAGCCACGATACCGACCAACCAGGCATATTTTGCACTGAGTAGTTGCAAGATGCCAAAAGCCAGAAGGAGAATAGCCGATATCAGCCAAACGGATCCCATCGGTTTGGTGATAGGAAGTGTCAACTCCTTAATCTCTCTTAGACCATACCCTTTTACAAAGCCAGCCAGGTGGATTAGCGCATGACACAAAACGAGTATAAAAAACAGGATTTTCATTCTTTCTTACTTTCTGCAGACACATTACCAGTCCTGTGCCAGACCGATTATTATCTGCCGGTAACTTATTCATTGATGATCACTTCATCTCTCTCTCTCCGCCTTGAATATGGAACTGTCTCACCATATCCTAAGCGCAATAATATGGTCGGGTACTCTGCAATATTCAAAGACTCCCTCATCTCCACCGACAGCTTTTTGATTTCATTTGGTTGATTAAGAAAGGAGTATGAAATCTTTAACTCGGTACTTTTCAATAAAAAACGCTCCATTGCACGACCAAGATTAATCCATTGCTCTACCGTGTTGGATTGTGTTGTGAATAGTACAAAGTGTGAAGAGGAGGCCATTCTTTTAATATCTGCCTTGTTCTGCTTTTTGTCATTCAGATACCCAGACATGACCGGCTTCACAATGAACATTGGTAGATTTGGCGCACCAAAAACTGCATAGCTCAATCCGTCATTGGTCTTATGTGAATGTTTCTTATTAAACCGCATCCATGATAAGAGTTCGTCAGTAAATGCCTTGTCCTGCATCTGTGCGACATTGCCTCTAACTACAAATTCTGAAATGGCGATGAACTCTTTCGTAAGCATTCGGTCTGCTACATATTGGCAATGGCCTGACCATGGCCTATCTTG
>CAZHZC010000019.1:0-56257 GCA_964537135.1 uncultured Rikenella sp. | reverse complement strand
TCATAATGCAAGCTTTTTAAAAGCAATTTATGTTTTCACTTGCATTTCTGCTAATCACTGAAGCCAAAGATATTAGCTTATTGACCTGTTTATCAACATATTAAACAGGCAATTATACTTTCTCAGCAGACCCTAGCTTAACCGACGCTAAAGATATGCTGTGCTGCATAATCAAACTAAGGAGGAGTATGAAATATTCAATTATAGATTTAGAAATGTAGCTAAATTTGTAGTTTCTATTATTAGGACAGACCAATAAAGCCTATCACCTATTTACCAAGACAGCTGCTATATGGTAATTATCTTCAATATCTTAATGCATAATACAAAATAACGTGAACTAAAAAATAGCATATCAAAACTTATGAATAAGTTTGCTATCTAGTTTGAAAACTTCTATCGCATTTTCTCTAAAGATCCGATCTATTATCTCATAGGCAACATCTTTAGACAGCAATCCTTTATTCACTCTTCTGGCGAGAACCTCTGATACAATATCTTTCCCGTATTCAAGTGACCCAACAGACTCTTCAATGAATTTACAATCTCCACCCCAAAAAATCTTATTATAAGGAACACAGTCAAGTATCACTTCCAGGGTGCGAACAGCTTCCTCACGTGAAATTTGTGGCAGCCACACCAAATCAAGATACACATTTCTGAACATTTTACCCAGCGCTGCAAACTCTGTGGTCCAGGGAAATCCTCCATGAAAAAGAACAAATTTGGCATCAGGGTATTTTAAGAACAGATGGTTTAATTTGAGAGGATGGCCATTCTCCAGCACATTACCATTACCAGCAAGATAACCTGTATGTATCTGAATTGGCAGGTCATATTCGATTGCTTTCTTTATAAACCAATGAAAAACGAAGTCTTCAAGCTTTTTGGCCTCACTATCAGTTAATTCGGAAGAGTTCTTCTCAAATAAAACAGCTGCCTCTTTATAAGGCACCTCTTCAAAGTGTAAAGTCCGTGTATAAGCCATTGAATTCTTTAGGCATACAGCTCTGTTCTCAATATTCCTTTTAAAAAGAAAGTCGCAAAACACAAGATAATCATCAAGGCTGTTTATCTCATAGCCAGCATCATGAGCCTCTTTATACACGAACAGGGGGATCTCTCCTTTTCCAGGTTTATGAGAGGCCAAAGATACTGGTCCGTTAATGTCAAATACTAAGGCAAAGTACCTTTCGTCAAGATCAACGTTATACGGATCCCAGATTTGATGGACAAACATCACCTCATAACCTGCTTTTTTAAAAGCTCTGTCAAACCATTCAGGATAATTTTTATAGTTTGCCGCTATCTTTTTCGATAATTCGGAAGTATTTTCCTTGGTAAAAGAATTGTCTTTCAGGTTATAAAGTTTCTTAAACCCTCTTAACAAATGACCGTAGTAACTGGTACTCCGGGTATAATCCAGATATTTTCCGTACAAATCCCAAATTGTATCAATATTTGTTACATCATAGTCATCCGGGTTGTGATAAATTATTCCTGCCGACCAGATATCTGCGATCAGATAACTTGACCGGACGATATAAGGAAAGTCAGCAGAAAAATCTTCCGTTTTTTTTAGCATAAATTGATGCTCATGGGTATCAACTACTTTTATCTGATCTGCATGTTTTCTGAGCTGATTATAGACCGCACTTCCCTTTTGATTGGTAAGAACCATACAGACAATCACAAATATTATGATCGTACTAAGAGCAATCAATAAATTTTTCCTTTTCATTTTAAACTTCATTTTCTCTGTCATAAAAAATACTTTCGAAAACTGATATTGTTTGTTTACTCCTATGAGAGGCGTCTCAACAACACGTTTTACAACTCTATTACTACTGCTGGTGCATAATTATATTTTGCCCCCGGAACATTTAGCATGGCACCGGCCCGGAAATAATACTTCTTTCCAGATATCAATGTCGAACTCTCATCTTCTAAGTTTATCATAACAGTATAAGTTATCTCCGGATCAGCCGGAAGAGTAATAGGAATTACTGAAGAAGCCTGATAGTAATTTGCTCCTAAAGAAGATTCCTTACAGGCGAACAGTGCAATTGAAGAAAGTGAGCCATCGATAGTCTGTTCAATTTTAAATGAGGCAACTACCAAATTTCCTGACTTAACAATGTTGCAGTCTTTTATTCTCAGGTAAGGCTGCACAAAAAAGTCAGCTTTCGTTTCACCTTTGACAATAATATTTTGAACGTCAGGAGTAATAAAATTACCTGAGACCGGTCTGATAGTATAATCACCTTCAAACATCAGGTTATTTCGATAAGTGCCATCCTGCTTGAATATCATATATTGAAACTGGCCGTTTTCCCAGCCCAGTTCCAGGTATTCAATTAATGCACCATTTACAATGTCTTGTTGAATTAGTTCTTTTGTCTGGCTATCATAGATACCACCAAATATTTGAGCATTTGGCTCATCGTAGTTATCAAGTTTACATGAGCAAATTACAAGTGCACAGACAAAAATGCTGAGAATAGAATTTATTTTTCTCATGATTTGTTTTATAATTTTGTTAAAATAATGGGTTCTGTATTAATCCATTCGCTGCAATGCCCGGAATCAGCCTGTAATATTGATAATTAAAGAAATTTATCTGGAACTGGCCTCTGCAAGGCAGTCTCGCAAAAACATATTTTGGTGGATCCATGCGAAGATCAAGCAAGGGGTAAAGTGCATATTTCACTGTACCTGAAAAAAGTGTATGAAATTCTCTTCTTCTCAACAGATCCCATATTCTTTTATTCTCAAAAGCGAGCTCTACTTTTCTTTCACGGAGAACATTCTCAATTGTCAACGGGATGACAACTGTATGGCCTGCTCTTCTGCGAGTTCTGTTTAAAGCAACTGTTGCCTTTGTTACAGCGTCATTTTCAGTATATCCACTTTCCACAACTGCTTCTGCATAATTTAATAGTATCTCTGCATACCTGATTTCTGCCCAATCATTGGTTGATTTATTCATTGCAGGAGTCACATTTTTCTCCTCATTCAGGAATTTCTTAAACCCAAATCCTGATCGTGTCATATTCCCTCCAAATGAATCAAAACCGGAATATAAGGTCCAGTCAGAGGCACCATATGTATAGTAGGTCATACCATTAACATCTATACTTGCTTTCGTTTCAATCACCGGAATACCATTTGGCTGAACATATCCCGCCTGAATAATAATATCGGTATTTTTCCATTTGGTTCCCGGGAGAATTACTGTGGCAAACAGCCTTGCATCTTTTCCGTTAAAAATATCATATGTATTGTCCCAATGAATGAATTGCCCAAAAATGTCAGTTGTAATGATAGGTGCATCAAAGCCTGGGTTAAAATAGCTTTCATAAGCATCTACCAGATCAAGAGTGGGATTACATCTCCCTGGATGAGGCCAGCCATTTGAAGTTTGATTAGGATTATACCAGATTTCATAATTGTGTGCCTGGCCATCTATTGGTGCAACAAAACCTTTTATGAAAATACATTCATTGGTGGCAATATTTGGATCTTCAAACAACTTTCTATAATTCTCTGCAGCTTCATCCGGGTTTTCAGGGTTAGGCTTGTAAAGGCCGTATTTACCTGACTCAATAATCTTTTCTGAAGCATCTATGCACTCCATATAGTATCTGGCAGCTTCTGACTCAGGAATACCGACAAGTCCCAAATCTACAGCCAGCCCACTCAATGGAGCCTCATTCCAATATTTTGCAATCGAAGCGGCATGTAATGCCACTCTTGATTTTAAGGCCAACGCAACATATTTATTTGCCCTTCTTTCACTTGATAAATTCATTTCGGGAAGACCATCGATGGCAGCATCACATTCTGATAACACAAAATCCCAAGTCTCTATTTCAGTGCTCCTTTGAACTTTAATTGCCTCGAGGTCTCCTTCCCATTCCTGAGGCTCACATATTAAAGGCAGCCCGCCATATCTTTTGCACATCTCAAAATAGGTAAAGGCACGAAGAAAATGACATTCAGCCAACAACTCGTTCTTGGTCTCTTCTGGTAAAGTCAATGACGGAATTGCCTTGATTAGATAGTTTACATCACGAACATAATCATATCCCCAATAGGCCAAATAGTCATCTGACAACACCTGTGCCCATTCGGAATGAATAGCCTCATCGGTCAACATGGCACAGGAGACACCACCATTAAGGCAATTACCCACATTGAAGTTATAACCGCCACCCAATCCGGAGATCGGGGAGGTTGGGAAATAAGCGAAATCTTCAACAGGCAGATTGTAATAAAGATTTGCCATATGTACCTCAATGCCTTCAGGTGTAGAAAAAAGGTCGTCGATTCCGATCAGGTTTTTAGGCTTCAAATCTAAAGGATCTTTACTGCACCCGACGATTGCAAAGATCATTACCATTCCGATAATTGAATATATTGTTTTCATAATAAGCTGATTAAAAGATTAAGTTCAATCCAAAACTATAACTTCTGGTCAGTGGATATGTAAAACCGGCATTATAGGCGCCTTCGATTTTCTCAGGATCAAATGGTTTTACAAAAGAGTTACAAAAGGTAAGTAAGTTGTGAACATTGAAGTAGAGCCTGATATCAGAAAGTGATAACCAGTCAAAGGAGGCAGGTATTGAATAACCTAGTTCAATACTCTTCAGGCGAAGATATGAGGCATCAAAACGCCATCTGCTACTTTCATTGTACATAGAGTAGCCAAATACATCCCAAGTTCTTGATGGCGGATATTTTCCGGGCACCCAATTACTTTCCGGATCATAAGGATCTTCGAGATGCCATCTGTCCCAGAAATATGCCGGGGTATTACCATTAAAACACATTACTGTGGCATAAACTTCATTAAACCTAAGAGTATACATAGCCGAACCCTGCATAAGAATATTGAAGTCAAATCTTTTATAATTTAAATTGAAATTAAGACCATAATGTATCTTTGGCATACCATGGGTAAAGATGGGGAGCATGTCATGCTGATCAATAATACCATCACCATTTACATCTTTATATTTAAAATCACCAGGCAGTTCATTAAGATTCCCCAATGTGCCGTTTTGGCCTGGAGAAGTAGCTATCTCATCTTCATTCTGAAATTGTCCCAGATAGGTATATGCCCAGACCAGATCAGACCATCTTTCCGACAGACCAAATCTCCATTTGTGATATGAGCTTGTGAAAGGAATACTTTCAATGTAGAGTAACTTTGTGCGCGAAATATTAAAATTGGCTGATAAGGTATAATTCAAATTATTAATTTTATTCCTGTGATTTAATGAAAAGTCTATACCTAAGGTACGGTCACTGTTGAGGTTTTCCTGGGGCAATATTGCACCAAATGTATTGGGCCAGGAGATTAGCCTTGTAGCCAGCAGACCCTTTCTGTCTCTCTGATATATATCAAATTCACCAAATAATTTGCCTTTAAAAAACCCAAATTCCAGCCCAATATCTTTAATTGTGGAGGTAGACCATGTGAGTGCCTCATTTGTCAATGATGGGGATGATGCACCGCTGGTATAAATTCCGTTAGTAAATTCATACCCTCCGGCATATTTGGTTGAAAAACCGCTCAGATACTGAAACGGTTCACCCGTATCCTCACCCACAACTCCGTAAGATGCTCTTATTTTTAAACTTGAGAGCACTGAAAGTCGATCTTTAATAAACGGTTCGTCTGATATTTTCCATCCGCCTGATATTACGGGAAAGAAGCCCCATCTCCTGTCAGGGTGATATCTGTATGATCCATCATATCTAAAGGCATATTCAAGTAAATACCTGTTTTTAAGAGCATAGGTGAATCTGCCAATATAGGATAAATGGGCTGCTTCAAGTTCAGTGCCATCAGTTTGCTGATTATTGGTACTTCCCTGATCAAGCTGATCATTCGTGTAGAAGTCATAATCTCTGAACAGATAAGAATACTTTGTGAATATCCGTCTTTGTTCTGAAACTAGCGTAACTCCGATGTTATGGTTATCAGCGATAGTTTTATTATAGCTCAGATGTGCCTGGAGGGCCGTATTATTGATATCCGTAATTGCATCTGATATGGTAGTGGGAGACCTTAGGATACTTGGAAAATAGTTATTTGTTCCAGGGTCATAAGTATATGCCTTGTAACTTTTACTTAGATTTTTTAGTGATCCGAAATTACTGGTATATGAGATAACTCCTTTAATTTCCAATCCTTCAATAAACGGTGGCCTATATGCCAGGGAAGCAATTGAGCTAAATAATTTTCCCCGATTGTTAGAATATCCGGAAATATCTGCTGAAGAAAGAGCTAACGGATGAAGGTTACTGTATACATTAGCCAGGTAGTCAGGATTGTCATTTGCATAAACATTATCGGTAGGAAGGCAGACTCTTGTTCCCTTGAAGATGTTAAAAAAGCTGCTACCCGTTTGAAACTTTTCGTCCAGTCGTCCTGATAAGGATACGTTGGCAACAATATCTTTGGTAAGATTAGAGTGGACATTCGTTCTAAAAGTGTATTTTTTATAATACATATCATTTGTTTTCAGAATGCTTCCTTCATTCTGATAACCAAGGCTCACAAAATATTGAGCCATATTATTACCACCTTCTGCAGAAATCGTGTGCTGATTCATTAAGGAGAAAGGCTTGAATGTCAGATCATACCAATCAACACCGACATAACCAGGCTCCTTATTATGATATTTTTCAAGTTCTTCCCTGGAAATATAAGGGGATTCTCCGATGTTAACACTAGCATCATTACGAATATCCATATATTGCGATGCGTCACACATTTTCACCACATTGGTTGGTTCCATTATGCTGAGAGAATTATTGACCCGGAGTTTTATGCTTCCCCGTTTGCCCCGTTTAGTTGTTATAATAACTACTCCGTTTGCAGCATTAATACCAAAAATTGCTGCTGATGCGTCTTTTAAGATGGAAATACTTTCAATATCTTCCGGATTCAACTTTTGAAATTCCACATTACCCCCACGTGGTATACCGTCAATAACATATAGAGGAGATCCGAATCCTCGTATATTGATACTCTCATCAAAATCGCCGGGCTGGCCTGAATTTTGGCGTATTTGCAGTCCGGCAATTTTCCCCTGCAGATTCTGAGCCAGGCTTGAGTGTGTTGTCTTAATAATGTCCTCATTTTTAATACTGGAAATTGATCCGGTCAGGTTCTCTTTCTTAACTGAGCCGAAACCGACAACTACTACATCATCAATATATTGAGTTTCCGGCTCAAGAAAAACCTCTAAATAGGTTGCATCAACAACAATCTCTTTTGTTATATAGCCGATAAACGAAAAAGAGAGTATAGTATTAAGATCAGCAATACTGATCTCAAATTCACCATTGGAATCAGTACTTGTACCAGTCATATGACCTTTGACAATAATATTGACTCCTGGTAAGGTTTCCCCTGTCTCTTTGTCAAATACTTTGCCTTTGACTATTGTTTGGGTGCTTTTTGCAGCAATGACCGGGCTGTTTAAAGCATTGACAGGCATCAAGAAAGCAAACAACAAAAGTGTTATCAAAGTCAAAATTGACCACTTCGATAGTAACCTCCTTGTAAATACTGGATAAATGGTGTTACAACTCATTTTTATTATTATTTAGTATGGTTAGCATTCCTATAAGGATTAGTATTTCAATTTGACAGATGCGTCAATCAAATTAAGGGGGTCTGCTCTTCAGCAGAGGGTTGTTGGTTAAAGCAGATGTCAATTCTGTTTTTGCAGCCTTGTAATGAACAGAGATGCCCAAAAAATCTGTCTGACAGCTTTCTGTTTTATGGATACCCTCATTACCGTTTACCTGCATGAAATTTATCAGTGAATAGTATTCCCAGCTGTTTCGGGTATCTCTCTTATAACCTCTCCGGTATCGGGAAACAGACTTTTTATACATACCCTCTGACAGATATCCTGTCATAGATGTATAAACCCTCTCACTGCTATTTATGGTTTCCGTCATCATTATAAAAGTTTTAAGTGATAGCGTTCCCCCTCAATTTGTCTGACTCGGCATAATTGCTTTCATCTTATTCAGTTATAAACTTTTCTCAGCCTCAACCCATACATTACAATGGTTAATGACCGGCCCGGCTGAGTTATGATTTTGTCTATTATCATAAAAAATCATTACCCGGCTAATTCCTCTTTATCTCATAAATTATTAAATCAGGCTCATTGAATTTGCCGATGACAGCTGCTTTGCCTGTCGGATCAGCTATTGTTGAACATCCGCTGTGCAGGAACCCCTCCCATTCACCTCCACTGACCTTCGAAATGCAGGTATTGGCCCCGATTACCCACATTTTCGATTGGAGCGCCATATTTTTTATATGATTCACATAAATATTGGAATTATCATAAAGCTCCTTTTCCGAAGCAGCGAATCCATGTGGTGCCAATAATAACCAGGCCCCCAGTTCAGCAACCTTAATAGTATTCTCAATATCAAAATTATCAGCACAAATGGTCAGACCAACTGTTCCAAACTCTGTTTCTACCACCCTGATATTTTCTTTGCTGCCTGCCTCATAAAGTGACGAGGTAAGAAAAGGCAGGGTATTTATTTTCCGGTGTTTCAATATTATATCACCGTTACGGTCAATCAAAACAGCTGAATTATATGTTTCCCGGCCATCTTTTTCCAGGCATCCTGCGCATATCCATATACCCAGCTCTCTGGCCAGCAATGACAGGTGATCGGTATAGATTCCGGGAATAGGTGCCGCATCACTCCTTGCATTCTGATCAAGCCAGCTAAGGTCAGCCGCTTCAGGCAGACAGACCAGATCACATTTCTCCAGTGCAGCTGTCCGGATATATTTTTCCGCATTACTCATATTATGCAAAAGATTTCCTTCTTCAACATTAAGCTGCACCATAGCTACTTTAAGACTATTTTTATCCTGGGCAACGGTTGGGTAAATAAATCCAAAACATAGTAAGCCCATTAAGAGAATCATCTCTCTCTTTTTTATGGAAAAGAATCCTTTCATGATATCCTGTTGTATATTATTAATTGTATCGTCATCGCTTTAATTTACCACTAGTTGATCTTTATCTGGTAACTGTGGAAAGGGGACATGCGGTTCTTCCTGATACCAGAATGCTACGGAAGCTATATCATCTTGCAGAGGCAAATAACCTTTGTTTCCCCAGCCAAGACCCTGAACAGTGATTTTCAGGTCTTTTTCAAACCTTACCGGATCAAGGATATGCCATCGGTAAAGTCCGAAGCGCATCTGAGATCTATAAAGCCCGTCTGGTTTAATTACCTGCGGCATCCCTGCATATGGAGTTGTGTAGGTTCTATATCCGACTTCGTCGCCGAAATTTGTTTCCGGATCCCTGACATGAAAGTTATAGGAACCACAGAAATAGTCTTCCGTGCCTGTACCACAAATAGTTGGAAACTTCTTATCTCCATCGATATAAAACTTCACTTCACCCTCACCCCACCAACCATTATTATTTACTCCCCAGCACATATATGTTCCCACATAATGCCCTTTGCCTTTAACTCCATCAAGAATGGTAAATACCTCTTTGTAGGGCAAAGGGTTAACTCTTCTGAATTGGGCATGAAAGTAAGCTGCGTCATCAGGAATTTTTCCCAGCATATAGTCTATCTGATAATAGAGAGCCATCGGCTGGTCATCCATATTTGTCAGTGTTATCCTGCACTTTCTTCTGAATGGCATGACCCAATAGCAATTATAGGCACTACCCGGATTGACACAGACAGCCAGAGAAGATACATGAGCGTATTCGCCCCAGCCATTTGCGAAGAAATCACTTATTGGACACTCTACGGAGGGATGGCTCTCCTCATCCCAATATATTCGTAGAATGCTCAATCTTCTGTTGCCTGTTGGTGTCATCCATATATGCTGAATTGCACCCGGCCCATCTATTTCAGCCAAAGTAAAAGTCTCATTTGCATTTATCTTTATAAAAGGATTCACTTTCCATCCCTGCCCCAGGTTTCTTGCCTGATACCACGCATTTGCCTGATTCTTTAATAAAGTGTCAGAAATTTTTGCCATTCCTCCTTTGCCCTTTTCACCTGTAAAGTTTTCCGGGCTTATCGAACGTGTTTTTGCGTCTGACAACCTGTAAAGGTTACCCATATTAAGCTGCAAGCCGTCAAAGCCTTGTTGAGCAGAGATGCAAGGCATGAAAACCCAGGTAATTGCGATAATAAAGAGTACTTTTTTTATCATGATGTTTAATCGTTTAAATTAATAATCATATTATTTTCTTTTCAGCTGAGGATCAAGTTATTAGAACTATTTCTATTCAATTAATTCATTACCCCAAAGATCGAGGCCTCCTCCCCTATTTTTTCGCCATTCGTGTCTCCATCTGTGGACATCTACCGGTGTAATCATCTGTTTAGGTTTTCGACGACTACATGAAACAATTTCCGGCACCGGTGAGGCATGTTCCAGATACCAATATGCAACGCTGGCCAAATCAAGAGAGAGCACATTATTGTGACCATGTTCAATTGTAAATTTTAGTGAACTGTTAAAATAGATGGGGTCAGTAATGTTAAATCTGTACATATGTGTTCGCCCGAGCCATCCAGCTTCACCGTTCACCCTTGCATAGCCAAAAAAGGGATGATTATAGAGAGTTTTGGGACACCAGGCAGAATTAAAATAGTCTTCAGTGCCTGTCCCGTGAAGGGTTGGCAATGAGTCTCCGTCGATAAAAATCATATCATCTCCCTCACCATACCAGATAGGAGATGAGGAATTTACATAATAATTCAGGCCTACAAAATGACCTCTCCCTCTAATATCGGCAATAAGATAATTGTCAGCCCCTGTAATATTGACTCCTGTTGGCCCCAAAACACTCCATTCATTCTCGCCTTCTTTACCTGTCTTGGTAAGTTCGTGGTTATACCAGGCATGAAATCTTCCGGTATTATCAGGCAATGAATCAAGTTTAATATAATCAATATAATAATAAAATGCTTCTATGCACTTATCAGATTCGTTCTCAATTTCAATTCTGGCACCATCAGAAAAAGGCATAGAGAAATAGCTAACCAGGCCCAATCCATTCGCAGGGGTTGCGGCCAGCGGCAATGAAGTAAAAATATACGATTCATCCCAGCCCTGCCCAAAAAAGGGACCAATAGGAGACTCGACAGAAGCAAAATCATTTTGATCCCAGTATATACGAATCACTATATCATTTCTGCTTAGCAGATGTGGCGGGGGAGCTATGGTAATCCAGATATGATTTATCATACCGGCACCAGACACTTCAAATATGGTTCGTTTTTCACCTTGTTCTATATTTTCCATACGGTCATTATTTCCGCCGGTCTTATCAAAGCTACTTACTCTCAGGGAGCTGACATTATTCCTGATTTTTGTTAACCCGACCAGATTATTGTACATATCCTGAGACTGCAATTCCCCTGGTACTATTCCAAAAAAAACCAGAAGCAGAATTAAGAGACGATGTTTATTCATTGTTAAGTAGTTTTTAAAGTGAACTGGAATTACATTAAAATTTTCATAATGGTTTATATTCAATTACAAGAACACTTCTTTCCGGTATAGTATCGTTCCGGTAGATCTTGGGATCATCATATCTGTTAATCTTACCTAAACCGGGTCCATATATTATCTCAGCTGACAAAACAGAACTGTTTAATGAATGATAAAACATGTTCATGTCAAAATCATAATTAATAACATGTTCATGATTATCCATATTTGCAAATACAAGCCCAACAGAGCCATCCTCCGCCTTCCAGGCACTATGGGCAACGGCAGGCATATCTGTGCTCCTTTGATTCGGTCTCCACTGAGCTGATAAAACAGGGAAATCACCGTGTAAAACTGGCGGTCTTATCATCTCCCCGTAGAAAAGGTACTTTCTGACTTCTTTATTCATTAAAGCATTGCACAACTCTTTGAAATACACAGCATCATCATTGGCAAATGCTGTTGAATCAACAGGTGGGAACCATCCGATCTGCTCTCCCCATAAAAACATCTGTGTATTTTTCATCCGGAAGGCAAGAGGATCATTATTAAAGCACCTGCCATAAGTAATACAGTAGCCTGAGTAGACATATTGAAACATGGGTATTAGCTTATCTGATATATTACAATTATTAAAGGCTAGAAATCCTTCAAAGAGATCCATATATGGTTCAGCTGAGTCTTCAGTTGTGAATACAACTTCCCGATTTACTTGACGCGCCTCTGCTTTACAATTTGCAATCATTGTCCTTGTTGATTCCACCCAATACTTTCCGCCTCCGACAGGATGGCCATGAGAGGGGTCAAAACAGTAAACCGGCATACATGAAGCAGTTTGATCCAGATAGACACCGTCAACTTTGTATTCACTTACCAACTTCATTATTATTTCAGATAGTTTTTCCTCCCATTCTTTACTTGTAGGGCACATAACAGCCTGACTGCTTCCGGCGTAATGTTCCATGTATATCATCAGGTCACGCCAGGCATCATCGGGCCATCTTGAAAGACTTATCAACTCATTTATCATAAGTGCCGGTACCTTGCATGCGGAATTATACGGCTTCTCCTTTTCCCAGGCTTTTGAATTAATATCCCATAAGCGAGCATTGATATAGGGGATGATTTTCAAATTGTTTGTTTTATATAATTCAGCCAGAGCAGAGAATTCTGGTTTAGCCGGAAAATAATCCGGATAATTAATATCAAAAGGAATCTGATGCCAGTTAAACCATTGGAATATTACAGGAATGTTAAGAAACCTGCCTGCAGGAATAAGATTGTCGGTTGCATTCCCCATGAACCATGCCGGAGAGTTTAAGTACCACTCCGGAATATCACTCCTGTTAATTAGCTTTCCCTTTGAGCACCACTTTTGATCAACCGCCCAGTCCCGATATAATTTGGAGGCTGTTATCCAATCCCCATTATAAATACCTACAATAACTTCATACGGCATCTTGTAACTATTATTACCAGGGACACCCATATTTTCAGGATAATTCATAACCTTATATTCCAATGTCCTACCTGGTCTGTCAGAGTCATAGCCAAACTTTTTAACATATGCACTCGAATCATGTGTTGCAAGATATAAACCGTTATGATTCAAGGTATCATATAAAGTGGAGAATTGCATTGTGCATCTTGCTGAAGGGTAGTTCATGATACCGGGAGGCGAAGGATCGACCGGAGTTATATTTTGAAAAAAAATTGCAGGATTTTTAATCAGACATCCATGATAATCAGGATATGCCAAATGTACACCGCTTTTTTTTCTTATGTCAAGGCCTTTAATAAGCGGAAATGTAATCTCCCATAACCCATATTGACTGCTATTATTTTCCACCTCTATCTGCCAAAAAGTAAACGGAGACTCATTCATCCTGACTGTTACATGGACATTCATCTCGCCTCCCCAGCCGTCAAGAGTTACTTCCTCCCAATACATATGAAAAATAATCTCTCTGCCGTTGTCTGCTTTTTCAACAAAGTGACTTTTTCTGCATTTACAGCTATTATCAATAACTTTCACTTCATTCGATCTATGCTTCAGCTTCAATTCCCATAATCGGCTGTCATTACAATTTTTATACAGAAAGTTATGTTTGTCCTTTATACTTCTGATGTTTATCAGCCCATAGCCAACATTTCCCTTCCGAAACTTCAGTCCAATTCTTTCATTTGATATTGAGACGGAAGCTTTTGATTCTATAACGGAAAGATTCACGTCGCTAAAGCCATCCATCATAGCGTTCGACTGACAATGTGTTGTCAGGAAGAAACATAAGCTTATAACAATTATTCCAGAAAAAGAGTTATACATGATTATTACCAGGTTCTTACAAATAAGATCAAATTGTGTTTCGTTTTAATTCATTCCTGCGTGCAATTACTGCAGCATAGAAAGCTATCACCCCAAAAGCAATTGCAGGTATCCAGTATGAAAAGACGATGCTGCCTGACTGATCAGAGACTATCCCCTGAATCTGCGTCAGAAAAGCAGCTCCTGCTATCGCCATTATCATGCCAGACCCCCCCAGCTTTGTATCTTCGCCAAGGCCCTGAATACCAAGGCCATATATTGTCGGAAACATAAGTGACATACATCCCGAAATGCACATAAGGGAATATACTCCTATAAATCCTTTTCCGTAGATGGTTATAAAGCAACAGATAACCGCAATAATTGCCAGCCCGGTCAGTAGGTTTCTCGGCTTAATAAACTTCATCAGACCGGTGCAGATAAAACGACCGATCACAAACAGACATAATGACATTATATAATAGGTAGCGCCTGCCTGCTCTGCAGTCCTTGGCAATAACGCATCGACTCCGAGCCATTCAATGAAATTATAAAACCCGGCTGCGACAGGTTCAATATTTCGCAGCCGGGCAATAATATCAGCTGAAGCAGCATGAGGCCCTAACTGGGAAATTATTGAATCGAGATGAAGTTGCTGCATGACATATCTTATTGTAAATGACCATACGGCTATCTGTGCTCCGACATAAAAAAACTGCGCTATAACAGCCCATACATAATTGTTATTCCTGCGCAGTCTTTTCCAGGTACCATGAAAATCAAGTTTCTTATCATCCTCTTTCAGTTTTGGCATTCTGGTAAAATAGATCGCCAACAACAGTCCGGCCATTACAAGTCCAAGCACCACATAGGTTAAGGTGACAGAATAAAGTTCCTCACCCTGTATCCTTGCCAGTTCGTCAGAAGGAAGCAACGCTCTCTCTTCCGCCAACATATTATTCAGGTTGGAGAGTACAAATACCTGACTGATAACAACACCTGTTATGGCACCGAACGGATTAAACGACTGAGCAAAATTCAACCGTCTTGTGGCGGTTGATTCCGGACCGATAGCGCATACGTAAGAATTGGCAGAGGTCTCCAGGACAGATAGTCCTGCAAACAAGACAACTATAGCGAAAAGATATAAAACGAACCCAATACTGAGGCTGCTGCCAGACACAAGCATTGCCGGATAAAACAGGAAAGCGCCGGCAGAATATGCACCTAATCCAAGAATAACACCTGACTTATAAGTATACCTCTTTATGAATAAGGCTCCCGGCAATGCAAAACAGCCATAACCCAGTAGATAGCATGCCACCTGAATCCAGGCAGTTTTGGTATCAGTCAGGCTCATGATCCTTTTAAAAGCTGCCAGCATGGTGTCAGTAAGATTATTTGGAATTGCCCAGGCAAAAAACAGCGAGCAGAGCAAAATAAAAGGAAACAATATCCCTTTTGGTATTATACGATGGTTCTCCATTGCTATAGTTATCAGTCAAATTTGCCGGAAATCTCTTTAAGCTCAAGGCCGAACAATTCACTGACCAACACGGCCAGACGCTCTTCACTTCCCTGAATATGAACAATCTTCTGTATATGCCTGATCATCCCGTGCGGGAGCAGTTCTGCTGCGGGAGATGAGGTCTCAATCTCGTAGAACGGTCCCATAACGGAGCCGTCCTCCACCGGGCCATCGTTATATGAGTTTATCACATCTCCGCTATATGGGTCATCCTGATCTCCCCATTGAGAGTTGACATAAAGCTTAGGTTCGTCAGGCAGAGTACACCATAAAAGAGTTAAGATCCCGGCACCGGAATCATAACTCCCACATAGCTCTTTTGCTCTTTCAGGAGGGACACCAATTTTACTACGGTATTTCCCGTCAATCTTAAAATAGATGGTGTTTGTGTCAATTATCAGTCTATCAGAAGGCACTTCCCCGAAGTACCCGTCATTTACAATAACACCCTCTGCATCAGCAGTGTATGGAATAAAAACTGTAGTTTCCGGAGAGGGATTGAACATGCTCAATAGCCAGATAGAGAGCAGTCCCCCCTCTTTTGTCCATGCATTATCACCAATGTTTGTCACTTTGTTGTCAGTCTGATATGCAACCACCATGGCATCTTCCGGAAGTGAGATATTAAAGAATTCGCAGATCTCTGCCTTCGACAACAGATTTATTGTCCTCTCAATGGCCAGCTTAAACACGGTTCCACTGGCATTGATCAGCTCAGTCTGTTTTGAGAATCTGGCGCTTATGTCATCAGCAGAAACCACAGAAAATTCTTCTGTATCTATTACCGGAGGTACGCGCCAGTTTGCATATACCTGTTCTTTACCAGGACTAAAGTATATTGAATAGGGGCCTCCTTCAGGCCCGAGCCAGAACCTCTCTTCGCCTCCATATACATTAAACTGTTGACTAATCTCTCCCGACTCAATCACCTTGTAGTTTATCCAGCCAAAACTCCTGCCACCTTCACCTCCGGCCGTTGAGGTCATAACTCTTCCCTGATAGGCAGGAACGATCAATAGCCTGGCCTGATCACCCTCACCCTTCAATTCAATAAATTCAACATTATTCTTTTCAAGAAACGCCTTATCATATCCGTAACTACCCATTTGATACTTGCTTTTTGATTGATTACATGAGGGTATCATTATTATAAATGAAATGATCATTATTGAATTGCAGAGCTTCGACATGTTATTTCATTTTTTGTGTTAGTCATTTCTGATGAGCAATATTAGCCGTAGATCGGGCCAAAATTACCACAGGCTCTGTAATCGGCTCCTTCCATCTCAGTGCCGAAGGCAGCCCATGCCGAAGGACGGAAAATATCTCTGTCATCCACATTGTGCATACATACAGGGATTCTGAGTATTGATGCCAGAGTAATAAGGTCAGCTCCTATATGACCATAAGAAATGGCACCATGATTAGCGCCCCAATTTGCCATCACAGAATAGACACTTGTAAAATGGCCCTTACCGTTTATTCTTGGAACAAACCATGTTGTGGGCCAGGTGGGATCAGTGCGCTTATCAAGCACAGCATGGACATTCTCCGGAAGTTGTATTGTCCAGCCTTCGGCTATCTGTACCACAGGACCAAGACCTTTTACAAGATTGACCCTGGTCATTGTTACCGGCATTTGACCATCAGTCAGGAATTGAGAGGAAAATCCTCCGCCCTTGAAATAATCTACTGCTGGGCACCATCTTGTTTTGGCGAGGCATAGGTCAGCCTCCTCCTGCGTTATCTCCCAGAATGGTTTCATTGCAGGATTTCCGTTCCTGTCCCTCTGCTGAGCAGTTGCATCAAGGGTGGTAGAACCGGAATTAATAAGATGAATGAATCCGTCAGATTGCATCCCTGATAAGTGATATCTGGCAACCCGTTTTACGGCTGCCGGACTCCAATATGTTCTTACATCGGAAAAAATCTGGGCCGTATTAGTCAAAAGATGACCAAACAGCATTGACACACCGTTGAGGCTGTCGTTTTCAGTTGCAATTATAAAAGGTTGCCTGATGCCATTCCAGTCGAAGGATGAATTGAGAATAGCCTCGGTAAAATCACCTGTGGGAAAGAAGTTTGTCCATTGACGCTGTCCCTGAAATCCGCCGGCAATAGCATTTCTTCCCCTTGCCTCTTCGCCATATCCCATCTCTTTGAGAAGACTATTTCCAATCATCAGATCCCTGAAAATGAGTGTCATTTTTATGACAGCTTCCCAGTCGCGATCCTTTTTCGCACGGTCAAGGGGCTCATTCCGGCCATCGGGGCCCTCAATACATTTTTCCTTTACCCATTTTACTGCTCTTGAAAATTCTTCATGATCATAAATACCATCATCCATCCGGCCTTTGATCTCGCTCATGTCAACATATTCGTTCCTGAGCCCCAAATAGTCCTGAAAGAAATCCGGATCTATAATTGAACCGGCTATTCCCATTGAAGCATAACCTACTGAAAGGTATGTTTTACCTCTCATATATGCCACTGCAAGAGCTGCTTTAACAAAGCGCTCTATTTTCCCAGCCACATCATCAGGAATAGTCTCATCATCAACATCCTGGACATCTCTTCCATAGATGCCAAAAGTAGGCAGACCCTTCTGAGTATAACCGGCCAAAGCGGCAGAAAGGTATACAGCGCCGGGACGTTCAGTACCATTAAATCCCCAGATTGCTTTGGGAACTAACGGATCATCATCCATGACTTCTGTTCCGTAACACCAACAGGGTGTGACTGTCAGGGAGACACCAACCCCTTCACGGTTAAATTTGTCGGCACAACGTGCAGCGTCTGCAACTCCGCCAATTGTTGTATCAGAAATAATACATTCAACTTTTTCGCCTGACGGGAAACGTAATTTCGATGTTATCAGATTTGCAGCCATCCTGGCCATGTTCATTGTCTGTTCTTCCAAGGATTCACGAATTCCCTTCTCTCTGCCGTCAATTACTGGCCGAATGCCAACTTTTGGTAATCTGCCGATTAATCTGTTACTCATTCTAATTTACTTAATTTACAACTAATATATACATTATTTAATCGTTTAAGCTAATTATTAAAAAAATTAACTTGAATTCCTGATTATCAGTTTTGACTGCAGTCTGACATTGGAAATTTTTTTGGACATTGCTATTTGTTCCAATAAAATCCTTACTGCTTCCCTGCTCATCTCACCCAAGGGTTGCTCAACATATGTGAGAGGCGAATAGAAGAAATCAAAAGCTTCATTTCCATCAAATCCAATAAGCGCAATATCCTCGGGGACTCTCAGCTGAAATTCCCGGATCTTGTAAAGTCCTGATATTGAAAGGGTATTTGTCACAAAAAACAATGCATCAATCTTTTGACCGCTCTTGCTAATAATCGAAGCAATAGCCTTGTTCATATCACTTTCAAGTCTCTCATATCTCACATATCTTATCCATACATTCTTCCCCAAGCCATTGTCATGCATGGCCTCCTGATAGCCGCTAACCCTATCCCTCATATGAATCATAGAAGATTTGTAAGCAATCATCCCTATCCTTTTATACCCTCTAGTGATCAAATGATTGGTAGCATTATATGAGGCGGTATAATTATCAAGAACAACATAGTTTGTAACCAACTCAGGAATGTAACGGTCTACTAAAACAACTGGTATCTTTTCATCTAAAAGGTATTTTATAATATCGGAGCACCCTTCGGCAGGAACAAGTATAAATCCATCAACCTGACGGTTCAATAAAATATCAATAAGTGTTTCGGTCTTGGTACAATTCTCATCAGAGCTTCCAATAATCAGAGTATAGCCAGCTTTACTGGCCTCATCCTCAATAAATCTGGTCATAGAGCTGAAGAACGGATTGGCAATATCAGTAACGATAAGCCCAATTGTATTCGTTGTTCCTTTCCTTAGGCTACGGGCTATGTGATGTGGCTTATAATTCATCTCTACAAGAGCCTCACGAATCTTTAAAACAACTGCAGCTCCAACCCTCTTCTCCTTCTCACGCCCATTCACTACATATGATACTAAAGCAGTTGAAACCCCAACTTTTTCAGCTATATCCTTCAGCGTTACACGTTTGCTCCTACCAGTTGTCATAAGACCTCAAATTGAAATAATAACTTATCTTTTCGCGGTATGATTTACAACTATAAGTTTAATTTCACGAAGTTATGCTTAATCGTTTAATAAAGCAAGCCTTTTTCAATTTTTACTCTGCGCTACACTTCTTTCCTCTTCTCTTTTAAACCGATAACTTATTGTTCTTTAGCTTATTACGGTTTTAAAATTTGTGCTTATATTTTCCTATTTGTCACAAAATGTATACACCACTTGCACCGAGAAGCCTGAGCAGGATTCTTCAAGTACCAATCCTGACAATTAAATAATTCCGAGTCGAGTTTCAAGGGGTTTACCCTCCTGTCCCCGGCTCAGATGCTGATCTTATTCCTGTAGCCACCTCAGGTACTATTCCCATTTTTACATATACCGGTCTGACCAGCTTTTTCAGCTCCGGCAGTCGACGGTAGAATGTGAGTGCTGCCACCATACATACGGTTCCAGCCAGCAGTATGGCCCACGGTGTGCCTATCATCTGTGCCAGCCACCCTGCCAGCAGGCTGCCGAAGGGTGCGGTACCCATCAGTGCCATGGTATAGAAGCTCATCACCCTGCCCCGTTTATCATCATCAGCAATAGTCTGCAGCACCGTATTGCTTGCTGCTGTCTGCACCATCATTCCCAGTCCGGTAAAAAATATGAGAAACATAGAGAGAGGGAATGACCTGCTCAGTGCCAGGGCTATGAGCCCGGCCGAGAGGAGTGCCGTTGCTGCCGGTATCATCCTTCCCAGCCTGAGCAACGTATCGCGTGATGCCAGGTAGATGGCTCCCAGCAGTGCCCCTGCTCCTGCTCCGCCCATCAGGAACCCGTATGTGTGTGAGTCACCTGTCAGCACATCCTTTGCATATACCGGCATCAGCACCTGGTATGATGTTCCCATCAGGCTCACCACCCCTAGTAGCAGCAGTATATGTCTTATTGGCGGAAACCCGAATGAGTAGTCGAGCCCCTCTTTCATCTCGCGCAGGACCGGTTTTCTCTCCCTGCTGATCTCTGTCGCCGGCATCCTCATCATAAAGAGCGAGGCGATGACAAAGAGGTAGCTGACCGCATTGATAAGGAAGCATGCCCCCTCACCCACAGCTGCCAGCATCACGCCGGCCACCGAGGGGCCGATAAGTCGTGCTCCGTTGAACATCATGGAGTTAAGCGCAATGGCATTGCCTATGTCCTCTTTCTCAGCCACCATATCAACCACCAGTGAGTGTCTGGCCGGCATATCAAATGAGTTGATCACCCCAAGCGCTATGCTGAGAACGATTATATGCCATATATCAAGCGTGCCGGTGAGGCTGAGCAGTGCGAGCACGGCCGCCTGTACCATAGCAATTATCTGGGTAGCTATCATCACCCGGTACCTGCTCCAGCGATCAATCAGCACACCGGCCACCGGTGCCAGCAGGAAGGAGGGTATTGAGCCGGCAAACCCTACCACCCCCAGCAACATCTCCGACCCGGTGATACGGTAAACGACCCATGGCAGTGTGATACGCTGCATCCATGTGCCTATCAGCGAAATACTCTGCCCGCTGAAAAAGAGACGGTAATTGCGGTGACGCAACGATCTGAAAACTACATCTGCCCTGATCATGGAAATAGCAGGATAATTATCCCGTATAAGGTGTTAATCACTACAAAAATATTGATAAATTGGGATAATTAAAGAATCTGTTCCTGGCCGGTGGCCGGAATATCTAACCCATTAACAATTTAACCACATGAGAACCATCAATTTTCACCCAGCCCGCACCACTCAGCGTTTCCTGTTCCTGCTGGCTCTCCTGCTCCTCTTTCCGGCACTCTCACTTCACGCGCAGGAGCCCTTCATGCAGTACCCCTCCATCCATGGCAACACCATAGTTTTTGTCAGTGGCGGTGACCTCTGGAAGGTACCTTCTGCGGGCGGCACAGCCATACGGCTCACCTTCAGTGATGGTCGTGAGACCATGCCACGTATCTCACCTGACGGCACCATGATAGCCTTTACCGGTGAGTATGACGGCAACAGTGATGTCTATGTGATGGGTATTGATGGTGGCGGTATCACGCGTCTCACCTGGCATCCCGGCGTTGATGAGGTTATTGGCTGGAACGGCTCAAACAACAAGATTATGTTCACCTCAGGCAGGCACAGCCCCTCACGCTATGTCAAGATCTTTATGGTATCACCTGACGGTACCGGGCTCGAGGAGATGATTCTCTATGACGGTGCGCGCGGAAGCTTCTCACCTGACGGCACCATGATAGCCTACAACAAGGATTCACAGGACAATGCCACCTGGAAGCGGTACCGTGGCGGGAGGGCACAGGAGATCTATATCTATGACCTGAAGAACGATACCGAGAGAAACATAAGCAACTATGAGGGGTCTGACCGCTGGCCTATGTGGATAGGGAGCAGGGTCTACTTCAGCTCAGACCGTGACCGGGTTCTCAATATATGGTCATATGATACTGACAACGGTAGTATCGTACAGGTGACCCGCCATAGTGAGTTTGATGTACGCCATCCGTCGCATGACAACAGCCAGGTCGTCTATGAGCATGGTGGCGACATATGGAGGCTTGACCTGGCCAGCGGAGCCACGGCCAGGGTGCCGGTAACCATCCCCAATGATATGGAAGAGCGACGCCCATACATGAAAGATGTCAGCCGTAATATCACAGGTGCCTCCCTCTCTCCCGGCGGCCATCGTGCGGCTGTGGTAGCCCGTGGTGATATCTTCACCCTGCCGGCCGGTGAGGGGCTGACCATGAACCTTACCCTCTCATCAGGGGTACGCGAAAAGGATGCTGTATGGTCACCCGACGGCAGGTGGATAGCCTACTTCTCTGACCGGTCAGGTGAGTATGAGCTCTATATAGTTAAGCCTGACGGCAAGGAGGATGCTGTTAAGCTCACCTCCCTGGGTGCCGGATACCGTCATACACCCAGGTGGTCACCCGACAGCAAGAAGATAGCGTGGAGCGACAATACCCTTACCCTCCACTATATTGACGTAGCCACCAGGGTCATCACCAAGGTTGACCGTGAGGAGTATGAGAATGTCGACGTCTCTCTTGACCTCAAGTCTGTCTATGACTACTCATGGTCACCCGACAGCCGGTGGCTGGTCTACTCAAAGATGAACCACAACTTCATGTACCAGCTCTACCTCTATAACCTTGAAAACCGTAAGATCACCCCTGTCAGCTGTGGCCTCTACCATGATTTCAGTCCGCTCTTCACCAATGACGGTCAACATATACTCTTCATCTCAAACCGTATCTTTGTACCCACCTACTGTGACCTGGAGTGGGAGATGGTGTACCAGAAGGTGGCAGGAATCTATGCCATCAGCCTCAGGCAGGATGGGCCCTCACTCACCCCATACAAGAGCGGTGATGAGCCTTCTGCCATGACCGCACGGGCCCCGTCGGCAGCACTGGTGATCGACCTCGACAACATTGCCCGGCGTGTCGAGGCACTGCCCCTTCCGCGTGGCAACTACCGCAGCCTGGCTGTCAATGACAGGGCACTATTCTATCTCAACAGTGACGAGGGCAACTACAACCGTTTTGAGGTAGCCGGCCATGGCCCCATGAACCTCTTTGCCTGGGACTATACCACACAGAAGGAGTCACCCCTCACCCAGGGTGTTGAGAGCTACTGCCTCTCTCCCGACGGCACCACGGTGCTGGTAAAGAGAGGGTCGCTCCTCTCGCTGCTGCCCTCTGCCGGCGGCACGTTGACGCCGCTGCAGACGGGCGGACTGAAGGTGTGGTATGACCCTGTCAGTGAGTGGAAGCAGATATTCCATGAGGCGTGGCGTATGCAGCGCGACTACTATTATGAGGCGGGGATGCACGGGCAGGAGTGGCCTGCTCTGCGTGACAGGTATGAGAAGCTGGCTGACAGAGCCACCTGCCGGCAGGATCTCACCTTTATCATTGGAGAGATGATTGGCGAGCTCAACACCTCACACACATACATCTACGGAGGCGAAGCGCGCCGGCGTGCCGAGCCGGTAAACACCGGTATGCTGGGGGCCGACTATCAGGTTGACAAAAAGCATAACCTCTACCGCTTCAGTAAGATATACCGTGAGAGAGACTGGTCAAGGGAGGCATGGCCTCCTCTGGCCAAGCCGGGGCTCAACATCTCTGAGGGCGATTACCTGCTCAGGGTCAATAACATCGATATCAGTGCTGACCGGGAGGTATACAGCTACTTTACCGGCCTTGCCGGCAGGCCGGTGACACTGACCGTCAGCTCCAGGCCTGACCTCGCCGGCGCACGTGAGGTGACCGTCATACCCACATCGTCAGAAAACAGCTTCCGCTATATCGACTGGATCGAGTCAAACCGGCTGGCAGTAGAGAAGGCCTCCGACGGTAAGATCGGATATATCTACCTGCCCGACACCTGGAACGGCTCAGCCACAGACTTCCCCAGGTACTTCTACTCACAGACAAAAAAGGAGGGACTGATAATTGACGGACGCTTCAATGGCGGCGGCCTTGACCCGGAAATATTCCTGCAGCGCCTGCAGAAGAGGCCTCATGGCTACTGGACCAGAAGATACTCGGCAGACCAGACAATACCCCTGCTGGCAGTAGATGCACATATGGCACTTGTCACAAACAGGTATGCCGGGTCAGGCGGTGACCTGCTCCCTTATGAGTTCAGGCTCTCAGGCATGGGGCCGGTGATAGGTACCCGCACCTGGGGCGGACTGGTAGGTGTTTCAATGTTTATTGAGCTGATAGACGGTGGTGTCATCACTGCTCCCGACTACCGCATCTACAATACCGAGGGTGAGTGGGTGGTGGAGAATGAGGGGGTCACACCTGACATAATGGTTGATATCGACTCACGCAGATATGCTGATGGGTTTGACACCCAGCTGATGAGGGCGGTAGAGGAGGTTATGAGGAAGATAGGTGGGGAGCCGCGACATAGACCGCAGCACCAGCCATTCCCGGTTGACAGGTGAGCGGCGCAAAACGCCTGCTCACCCCGGTAAGGAGACATAACCTCCCCTGAGAAGACGACGGGCTGCTCATTACAAGATGGAAGACTCCTCACCGTAACCTTTTTCACCTGACAGTCACCAACTATTATTGAGATTTGAGTTATCTTTCTCACAGACAATTTTAATTTTGCCTGATCAGGGCAGAGGTCAAATGAATAACGGGAGCGATGACAATATTAATCCTGATCTGATATGGCAGATATTCCTGAATAACGGAGACAAATTCTCCTTCTCTGCCATCTACAGGCACTATGCGGAGGAGCTCTTCTCTTACGGGCTCCGCCTCGGATTCAGTGAGGAGAACTGTAAAGACGCTATTCAGGATATCTTCTATAAACTGTTTATCTCCAGGGGGCAGCTCAAAAAGGCAGGCAACCCGGTAGCCTATCTCTTCAGCTCATACAGAAACCGCCTTATTGACCTGATACGTAAAGAGCAGCCTACCATTGATCTTGATACCATAGCCGAGACGTTCACCCTGGAGACAACTGTTGCTGATACTATTATAGAACGTGAGGAGGCTGCCTCACTCAAAAAGCAGATAAATGAGATGCTCTCCCCCCTTACGGGACGTGAACGTGAGATGGTCTACCTGCGTTTCAGGTTCAGCCTCGGCTACAGTGAGATTGCAAAGATCACAGGTATCACTTCTGACTCAGCAAGAAAATCTATCTACCGCATAATGCAGAAGCTCCGGAGCGGTAGTGACAAAACCCGGTGACCTGCCCAATTGGCAGCCCCGGCGCCTACCCCCTAAAAGATATTCCCGCCAGACTGTTCCTCAAAAAATTTGCCTTTTCTGTCCACAAATCTTAGTCAGCCACGTCTTAACTTAAAAGGGTACATCAGTGAACAATCATCAACACCTCCCGCCGGAGGAGGAATTCATATTAATGTGGAGGCTCTTCACACCTGAAGAGCGTAAAGCATACCGACAACAGTTCCTTGCAGATAATCCGGAGCTTGAGGACTCTCTTGAGAGGGCTATAGCCCGCGCCGGACTGCTGGAGATAGAGAGGAAGAGCTTTCCGGGCTCTGAAGAAAAGAGAATCTTCAGCCAGGTGTCAGCCTTGATAGAGAGAAGGAGGAGGCGGAAACTCTGGCTCTCACTATCAGCTTCGGCAGCAGCGATCCTGGTCATATGCCTCTTCACCACCACACTCCTTAAGCTCTATAGTGGTGAGAGGAGCATGCACAGCTCAGCCATGGCTGAGAGCATCACACCTGATGATAGCACAGCCAAAGAGGTACAGATAATTACAGGCAACCAGAGAATAAACATTGTCAACAATGCTGACCTGCAGATCACCAGCAGCGCCAGGGTAGTGGTTACCGACACCTCCATGACCAGGCAGGAGGTGGCCCTCGATCCGGTATCTATCAACAGCCTGATTGTACCTTTTGGCAGGAGTACCACCATGACACTGGCTGATGGCACAAAGCTATGGCTCAATGCAGGTACCAGAATTGACTTCCCCACCAGGTTCACAGGTGACCGGAGAGAGATTAAGCTTATCGGAGAGATCTACCTTGAGGTGGCGCCTGACCCCAATAAGCCGTTTATCGTCAATACTGACAAGCTGTCGGTTGAGGTGCTCGGAACAGCTTTCAACGTCTCAGCCTACGACTGGGACACCACACATAGCGTTGTTCTGGTAACGGGCAATGTGATGGTACACAGCAGTGATGATACCACCGGACTGCTGCCGGGAGAGATGGCAGAGATAGCCAATGGCACTATTGCCACCCAGGCGGTTGATGTGACAGAACATATCAGCTGGACCAAAGGGGTACTGGTGTTCAACAGCACCCCTATCCCCGATATCCTCACAAAGGTTGGGCACTACTACAACGTATCATTTGATGTCAGTCCTGATCTTAGCATAAACGAGAAGAGCTGGTCAGGAAAACTGCTCCTGTCAGAGAGCCTTGAAAATGTTGTGATATCAATATCTACCATACTATCAATAGACTACACTATAGAAAATGAAACCGTATACCTGAATAAAAAAAATGAACGCCTATGATAAGAGTCTGAAAAAAGGGATCAGGCAATGGTAGCACATCACCTGATCCGCAAATCAAACAACCTTAAGTCATTTGAAAAAGTGTCTCACCTAATAAGACGACCAAATTTATGAAAGTAAAAACGAATTATGGCATTTTTCGTTCATGGAAATGTGCCAGAGTAACTAAAAGCGCTGGAAATCCGTTTTATTTCACTCTCTTGTTACTCTTTTTCCTGTTTACCGGGAGCCTCTTCGCCCAGCAGAAAGAGCTCTCCATTGACCTTACTGATGTAACTATCAGAAGTGCAATCACGGAGATAGAGAAGAGCAGTGATTATCTCTTCCTGCTCACTGATGATGTTTCCAGTGAGCTGAACCGCAAGACATCAATCCACGCCGACAGGCGCAGCCTTCAGGAGATCCTGAATGAGGCCTTCAGTGACACCTGGCTAGCCTACAATATTGTAGAGCGTCAGGTCTCTGTCTATAAAAATCCGGCAGCAACCGCTCCGCCGGCCGTAAAGCCGGTCGCCCCTGCCCGGCAGCAAAAAAAGATCATTACCGGTACCATCACTGATGAGCAGGGTGAGCCGATCATGGCTGCCAGTGTTATTGAGAAGGGCACCACCAACGGCACGGTCACCGATGGTGACGGCAGGTACTCCATCCAGGTGGCCCCCGATGCCGTGCTGCTGTTTGACTACCTGGGGTTTATCTCACAGGAGGTGAGCACTGCAGGCCGCACCACAATAGACATTGTCCTGGTTGAAGATACCCACATAATTGATGAGGTGATCGTTGTGGCTTATGGTGAACAGAAGAGGTCAGCCTTTACCGGTTCGGCCAGTGTGGTCTCCACTGATGTCATCAGCAAGAGACCCGTCACCAATGTTATGAGCGCCCTGGAGGGGGTCACCACAGGTGTACAGATGGAGTTTGGTTCAGGATCGATGAATGCAACCCCCTCATTCCGTATTCGTGGTGTAAGCTCAATCAATGCCGGCAACTCACCCCTTATAATCCTTGACGGGGTACCCTTCAGGGGTGGGTGGAACAATATCAACCCTAATGATGTTGAGTCAGTTACTGTACTGAAGGATGCAGCCTCTACAGCTATCTATGGTGCCAGAGGCGGCAACGGCGTCATACTGGTAACCACCAAGAGGGTTGAAGCAGACAGAGATCTTAAGGTCAACTTTGACAGCAGGGTGGCCGTCTCCAAGGTACGTCAGCAGGATCTTTATGATGTGATAGAGAGTCCGGGTGAATACTATGAGCTGCAGTATGCTTCCCTGTACAACTACTATCAGGATCTGTTTGGTTACAGCTCCTTCAATGCCAACAGGGCCGCCAACGAGTCGTGGCTGAAGAATGCCGATGAGGGTGGCCTCGGCTACCTGGTCTACACAATCCCCGACGGTGAATATCTTATAGGTCACAACGGAAAGCTTAACCCCAACGCCACCCTTGGCAGGAGGGTGACAGGCACTGATGGCAAGACCTACTTCCTCACTCCTGACAACTGGCTGGATGAGACCTATACCACTGGTCTGCGTCAGGACTACAGCCTGGGTGTCAATGGCGGTACCGATAAGCTGCGCATGCGGGCAAGTGTCGGTTACACCAATGACCAGGGTATCACGGCAGCAGCCTTCCTGGAGCGTTTTACCGGCCGTCTGAAGAGTGTGCTTAATGCCAGAAAGTGGCTGCGTATAACGGCTGACCTGGATATCTCACTGTCAGAATATATGAACAACACTGACTATAGTGACAACAGTAACAATATATTCTCAAACGCCAACAGGTATGCTCCCATCTATCCCGTCTATATCAGGGATGAGAACGGAGACCTTGCCTATGATAACAACGGGGTGCTCTATGACTATGGTGACGGCACCTATAACAACAGTATCTCACGTCCGATCAACCCGGGCTCAAACCGCCTTCAGGAGGCGCTGATACAGCCGAGGGGCTACTCCTCAAACAGGGTAGGCTCACAGTTCAATACTGACTTTATTCTTACCAAGCACCTGACCGCATCATTCAATGTTGCCTACGGTGAACGTAACCAGAGACATATCAGCCTGCGGCAGCCCTTTTACGGCTCATCACACCCCGGTGGAGATGTCTCGGTCAGCTCATCAAAAAATACAACACTCAACCTTCAGCAGCTGATCAACTACAGCAGGAGGTTTGATGACCACAACATAAAGCTGACCCTGCTGCATGAGTTCTACTCCTACAACTCCTACAGCCTCTCCGGCGGCAGATCAAATATGTTCAACTATTTCGGTAACCAGGAGCTTGCCGGTGCCATCACCATGACCAGCAACAGCTCCGGGTACAGCACCTACTACAGTGAAGGGTTTGGCGGCCGGTTCATGTATGACTACCTTGATAAGTATCACTTCGATGCATCCTACCGCCGTGATGCCTCCTCACGGTTCCATCCTGACCACCGCTGGGGCAACTTCTTCTCATTCGGAGCTGCCTACCTCATCTCACGTGAAAACTTTTTCAATGTATCGTGGATCGATGAGTTAAAGCTGAAAGCCTCCTTTGGCCAGAATGGAAATGACAACATCGGTGACCACCGCTATGTTGATATCTATTCGCTCGAGAATGTTGAAGGAGAGATTGCAGTGACATTCAGCAACCGTGGTAACAAGCATATTACCTGGGAGACCCGTACCGCCACCAATACCGGTATTGAGTTTACACTCTTCAGGGGTAAGCTCTCCGGTGAGATAGATTTCTACAACAACAAAACCACCAATATGCTCGCCTCAATATCGGTACCCTACTCGCTGGGCTACTCAAGCTATTATGACAACGTGGGCAGCATGCGTAACAGGGGCTGGGAGTACCTGCTACGTGGAGAGATCATCCGCGTAGGTGATTTTGCCTGGAACATGTATGGTACCGCCTCATTCAATAAGAGCAAGATATTGCAACTGGCTGATGAGAGAAAGGGCGAAACACTTTATGATATTGATGGCAGACCTGTAGCACAAGGGTATAGCTCAGGCAGCAAATTCTATGGTGAAGGTCAGGAGTATAAAGTGTGGTATCAGAAAAAGTTTGCAGGTATTAATGATGAGGGTCTGCCCCTCTGGTATGTCAGAGATGAGGATGGAACCGTATCAACCACCAGTGTCTACAGCACTGCCACCTATTTTGCCTCCGGCAGCTCACAGCCTAAGGTGTATGGTGGGTTTGGCGGCAGCTTCTCATGGAAAAGCATTGAGCTCTCCTACGCATTTGCCTACAGGCTGGGCGGACTGGGTAATGACTCAGGCTATGCCACACTGATGAGCGGCCCCTATAACGGACGTACCGGCTATAACTTCCACAAGGATGTGTATAAGGCGTGGACTCCGGAGAATCCGAGCAATGAGTTTGCCCGCTGGCAGTATGAAGATCGCTACTTCACCTCGTCATCAGACCGGTGGCTGACAAAAGCTGACTATCTGAGCTTCCAGAATATCTCACTCGGATACACTATACCTCAAAATGTCACCCGCTCACTGGGTATTGAACGTCTCACTGTCTCGGCAGGTGTTGACAACCTGCTGCTGCTTACACACAGAAAGGGCTTTATCCCCAGCAGAGACTTCGACGGAAGCGTGAGCTTCGGCTACTTCCCTGAGATGAGCCGCTACATGATGAGTGTCAGTGTTAATTTCTAACCCTTAAGAAACCACGTTATGAGAAAAATAATCACACAACTACTGTTTACACTGGTGGTCTTCGGCCTCTCCTTTTCCGGATGCATGAAAGACCCCATTGCCATCAGTTATGTTACCGCTGACCAGGTGGGCACCTCCGAGACGGCGCTGGAGTCTCTGGCCAACAGTACGGCAGCTTTCATGTATGACTACGCCTACATAGGCAGTACTACAGCCCAGGAGTTCGGTTACCCTGCCATGATGCTCATCAGGGAGTGTCTGACCGACATGGCTACTGTCTCCAGCAACTACAACCATTTCCGTACCCCATGGGGCTCACTTGATGATTTCACCCGTAGCCGTGTCAAGCAGCCCTGGCGCTACTTCTACCGTATGATCCTCAATGCCAACAACACCATTATTGCTATTGGCGACCCTGAGGAGGCTACCGAGAGGATACAGCACCTCTATGGCAATGCGCTCATCTACAGGGCTCTCTCCTATATGGATCTGATGCGTATGTATGAGTACAAGAAAACCGGTGTCCCCCTGCTCGACAATGAGGCGGAGAGCAATGGTATCTATGGTCTCACCACGGTACTTATTGATGAGTATTTTGACGACTCAAATGCGAAGGATAACCCTCGTATTCCCTTCTACCATATGTACAGGTTTATCATGGATGACCTGAACAAGGCAGAAAAGTACCTCGCCACCTATAACCGCCCCAGTAAGATACGTGCCAACCTTTCCGTGGCACAGGCCTACAAGGCACGTCTCTGGCTGGAGATCGCCACCCGTTTTCAGAAGTATCCTCAGGATCTGCAACTACAGCTGCAGCATGAAGATGACCCTGATCTGGAGATGTATGACAAGCTGGGTGTCTCTTCAGCCAATGAGTGCTATCAGAAGGCTGCCGACTATGCACGCCGGGTTATTGATCAGTATACCCCTCTGACAAAGAGCCAGTGGCACAGCCTCACCAACGGGTTCAATGACATGAACGTTGGCTCATGGGTCTTTGCCATAAGTATCGCCTCTATGGATGCGGTACATAGCAGGCTTGACAACTACCATGGTATGGCTGTGACTGAATTTTCGAGAGGGTACAGCCGTTCGCAGTATCATGCCTACCGTATGATTGATGCCAGGCTCTATTCGCAGATTGATGATGCCGACTGGCGGAAGGTGACATGGATTGACCCTGCTGATGCCGGGCAGATACCCACCCCTGACAAGTACTTCACTCTTCTTGACAGGCTTGATGATATCAATGGTGATACGCCGGGCACTGAATGGGCCCTTCGTGATGCCTATGTAGGCTTTAAGTTCCGCCCCAACCAGGGTGATGTCTCCGATGACTACAAGAACGCCCTGCAGGTTGACTATCCGGTAATACGTATGGAGGAGATGGTATTCATTGAGATAGAGGCTAAAGCCTACCTTGAGGGGCTCTCCTCAGGCATGAATGCACTCACCACCTTCCTGAACAGCTACCGGTATGAGGATGGAGGAACCTATGAGCCTGATCCGGCTCCTGTTGATGTTGAAGATTTTGTCGACAACTACCTTCTTACCCAAAAGAGGATAGAGCTATGGGGTGAGGGGCTCTCCTACTTCGATGTCAAGAGGCGCGAGCTGTCCGTGAGGAGAGGATACCCGGGTACCAACTGGCTAGAGGGTGAACGCTACAACTCATTGACAGGGCACGTCCCTTCATGGTTTAACTTCTACCTGCCAAATGAGGGAGAAGCAACGCTGAACAAGGCAATCAAGCTAAACCCCGATCCGCAGGTATACAACGTTTATAATCTATGGGTAGAATAATAATCTAACAGTTGTTAAAATGAAAAGAGAATCACGATTCATACTATATCTGATGGCTGTGGCTTCACTTATGTTTGTGGTGACAGCCTGTACAGAAAAAGATGACTGGACGCCCGGCCCACAGCCAGAGGCCAATAATCCGGGAGTCTATTTCGATCGTAACACCCCGGGTCTTGCCGAGATGGATGTTGACGCAAACCTGAACCTGATACAAAACTACCTGGTGATAACCCTTGGGCGTGACCCGTTTAAGGCAGGGCAGGCACTGACGGTACCTATCAATGTACACTTCAGTGCTCCCAACCTGACAGTGCCTGATGTGGTAACCTTTGGTGCCGGTGAAGAGAGTGCTGAGCTGAGAGTGACCATAGGTGACTATGAGCTCTCAACACCCTACGGGCTCTCACTTGAGGTTGACAACAAGTTTGCCAACCCCTACCTCTCATATGCAGGCACCACTGAAGGCGGCCCCAGCAAGGTTGACCTCAAGATACAGGTGGTGGCAGCACTGGGAACAGCCACCTTCACGCCGGGTGAGTACTCAAAGGATGGTCCTGAGTTCACCCCCTTCACCCACAAGATATATATCAACGGTGACGGGAGCTATACTATCAAGAACTTCCTCTACAACAATGACGGATATGATTTTAATTTTAAGCTCGATGCTGACAACAATATCATACCCAACCCGGAAGGGGGTTATTTTGAGGAGGGTGAGGGGAGTGCTGCACGGTGGTACTTCTATTCGGCACCATCAAGCTCCTCATCAAACTATATCCCCTGCTACATACCCAGTCTCAATCCGGCAGACAATATCAGGTATATCTATTTCTATCTTGACACCGAGTACAGATATACCGGCTTCTGGCTTGATATCCCCGCCAGGAAGGGGCAAATGGTAGGCTACTCACGTTACTCCGTATCCTCCAGCGGGCGGATTACTTTTGATATTGAATGGTAACATATTAGAAATATTAAACTACTTTTAAACGTAACCGGCGGACTTTTCTGCCGGTTACGTTATAAACAAATAGTGAATCTGACATGAAAAAAACCAAAGCCATCTTAGCGGGTCTGCTTCTAATTGCCGTCTGGTCATGCGGTAACCTATCCACACCGGTACTTGAGGGTCATGGTGAATTATATGTTTTATACAATGATGACAACAGTGTCAGGGTGCTGCTGGCCGGCAAGGATGGCAACGTGACTGATACCACCCTTGCCACTCTGCCCCGTGACCTGCGACTGCGATATACTGCTGCCGACCCTGATACTGATGTGAGCTTTGAGTTTGGACTGCATGAGCGTATCAGACACCCCTTCAGGCAGGAGAAGCCTGAGAAGACGATTGTAGTCTCAGACCTGCATGGCCGGCTTGATGCATATGTGGCACTCCTGAAAGGCAACGGGGTGGTTGATGATAACCTCTCATGGATCTTTGGTACCAACCAGCTGGTGATGATAGGCGACTTTCTTGACCGTGGGCGTGATGACAACGGTATCGGATGGCTCACCTACAAGCTGGAGAAGGAGGCTGAAGATGCCGGTGGTCGTGTAGATTACCTCTATGGTAACCATGAAGACCTGGTGCTGAAAGATGACCTCCGCTATACCCATGAAGATCATCTGGCCTTCACCGCAAAAGCGGGGATACCCTATTATAAGCTCTACGGAGCCAATAGTGAGCTGGGAAGATGGATACGTGACAGCTACCTGATCATTACGGTGGGTGATAATCTTTTTGTACATGCCGGCCTCAGTCCTGAGTTTCGCGGCAGGTCATACAAGATAGGAGAGATAAATGAGCTGGGATGGCGGTTCTTCGGACTGCCTACAAAGGTGAAGAATGAGCTGCACCCCAGGAATGAGATGCTCTATGGCAACAGCGGACCGCTCTGGTACCGCGGGCTGGTATTTGATAGTGAGAGACATCCGCCAATATCATCAAAAGATCTTGACAGGGTGCTGCGCTACTACAATACCAGCCGCATCTTTGTCGGTCACTCCGAGGTGGATGAGATCGACTGGCGCTATGATGGCCGTGTGGTAGCGGTTAACGTGAGGCACTACAATAACTTTAATGAAGACCGTACTGCCGGGGTACTGATAGAGGGTGATGAGATCTGGTCAGTGACCTATTCAGGTAAAAAGGTGAAGCTGGCCAACTAGCCTGTTATAGCAATAAGAGCCCTCCCCGATCGCGAGAAGCAAACGGTTCAGGCAGGAGGAGCTTTTTCAGTCTGCTAAAAGTATCCGGTACCGGCATTAAGAGCCTGCTCTGACCGTGAAAGGTATACGGTTCAAGTCACAAAAATAAAACGGAAGAATGAAACATAACCTGCTAATAACGCTGCTGGCAGCTATGGCCCTTATGGTTGCCTGCTCGAAAGAACCGTTCATGCCGGCGGGTAACCCGCAGGGCGACGAAACAGTGTTTGACGGCCTGCCCGGTGAGTATGAGGCTGGCTGGGTAAGAGTGAAGTTCAGAGAGCTTGATGACAGCCTCAACACAATGCTCAAGCGTGGCGGGGTTGTCTATACAGGCATTAAGGAGCTGGATGAGGTTACCATGAAGCTGGGGGTCACCGGTATGTACCGTCTCTTCAGCGATGGTGGCCGGTTTGCCGAACGGCGCAGGAGCTATGGGCTCCATCTGTGGTATGACTTTTATGTAGGTGAAGAGGAGCCTCTCATCAACTCACTGAACACCTTCTCCGGCCTTGAGATGGTTGAGGTGGCAGAGCCTGTACCCCTCTCACGGCAGCTATCCTCACCGGGCTATCACCACGGTCAGCCTGCTGCGGTGATGAGCCCCTTTCCCCCTCCCTTCCCCCTTGCTCTCAGCCAGTCGGGTGGTGACGGCCACAGCTTCAATGACCCGCTGCTGGCACGCCAGTGGCACTACTGGAATGATGGCAGCACACCTTCCTCGGTGGCCGGCGCTGATGCACGGGTGTTTCAGGCGTGGGAGACCACCACCGGTGATCCGCGGGTGATTGTGGCAGTGGTTGATGGCGGGGTAGACTACTCTCACCCCGACCTGGCTGCCAATATGTGGCTCAATACCGGCGAAATACCCGGTAACGGTATTGATGATGACGGCAATGGCTATATAGATGATATCTACGGGTACCGGTGGAGCAAGTCAGGACTCCCCCCTGCCGGCGGCAATATCATCCCGATGGATCATGGCAGCCACTGTGCTGGTACCATCGCAGCAGTAAACAATAACGGTATCGGGCTGGCAGGCATAGCGGGAGGGAATGGCAACCCCTCGACAGGTATCCGCATCATGTCATGTCAGACCTATGTTCCCGACCCGGCCCACCCTGAAGACCCGTACGGCAACTCCAAATCGACCAGCCAGACACCCGATGCCTTTGCCTATGCAGCAGACAACGGCGCCGTAATTGTCAACTGCAGCTTCACCTATGGAGGCACCACACTCTCGGCTGCCTACAAGGCTGGAATTGATTACTTTGTTGATAATGCCGGTACTGATGAGAATGGTGTACAGAGAGGCCCCATGAGAGGAGGTCTGATGGTTGCCGCTGCCGGCAATGATGGTGAGATACTTGCCAAGTACCCGGCATCATATGAGAAGGTGATCTCGGTGGCCTACAGCATGAGCAACTACAAGAAGTCACCCTCATCAAACTACGGTCCGTCGATAGACGTTACCGCCCCCGGCGGCGCCACCTCAAGCAGCTACGCTCCCGGACGGGCAGGAGGTATATTCAGTACCATACCGATGGGTAGCTCCAACTTCAATGTAGAGCCCGGATACGCCTACAAGAGCGGCACCTCAATGGCTGCTCCCCATGTGGCCGGCGTGGCGGCGCTGATACTCTCAGCTGCGGCAGAGAATGATATACCGATGACAGCCGGCAAGCTACGCAACATTATTGAGCGCAGCTGCTTCAGCCTCGACGACCACAACCCTGAATATGCCGGTATGCTGGGTCATGGACAGATAGATGCCGGCTATGCGATACAGATACTTCTTGGCGGTGACGATCAGCCGGTATCCCCTCCGGGAAATATTCAGACACTACCCGAAAGGAACAGCATAACGGTCAGGTGGGAGACACCATCTGACTACCTGGGAAATCCAGTGACGGAGACAGAGATCTTTATCAGCATGAGTCCGCTCGAGGGGGTCAACCTTGACAGACCCCCTTCCGGAGTGAAGAGGGAGGTGATCACCAATACCCGCATGCCGGGCGAGATGGCCGACAGGAGGTTTATCAACCTTGATGAGGATACTGAATACTATTTTGCACTCAGAGTGGCAGACCGGCAGAACCAGAAATCAGAACCGGTACTGTTCTCAGCCAGGACAGAGGCACTGGCGGTGCCGGGACCAGACAGGGAGAAACTGTTCCTGGTGTGGCCCACACGAGTGAAGGAGGAGTTCTTTGTCAGCTTCCCCGGATCAGCACATGGCAAAAAGGTGGAGATCATCATACACAACTCAGTAGGCTACAGACTCTTCAGTGACGAGACAATTGGCGGGGCAACCCCTTACCGAGTCAATATAAGGCAGCTTACAGGAGGAGTACATACCGTTACCCTGAAAACAGGAGATACCACCGAAAAGCATACAATTATTAAGTATTGAGAGATCTCTGATACAGATTGGAAAGCTTAAAAGCAGAATGAGAGATCTCTGATACAGATTGAGAAAGCTTAAAAGCAGAATGAGAGATCTTCGGAACAGATTAAGAAAGCTTAAAAGCAGAATGAGAGATCTCTGATACAGATTGAGAAAACTCAAAAACAGAATGAGAGATCTTCGGAACAGATTAAGAAAGCTTAAAAGCAGAATGAGAGATCTCTGATACAGATTGGAAAGCTTAAAAACAGAATGATAGATATTTGAACCAGATTGAGAAAACTCTGGAATAGAATGAAAAACCTCGTTAAGAGTAATACAATGAAGATATATCCGGTATTTATTATTGGCCTGCTGCTGCTACTGGCGCTCTCAACCCCTTCCCCGGCTCAGAGTGTCAGTGAGGCGCCGGCCGCCATGTTCCTGGAGTTACGGACCGATGCCCGCTCAGCAGCCATGGGTGGTATCGCTTCCGTCACGCAGCCGGGAGCCTTTGCCATCTTTGATAACCTTTCAGCCAACCTCTTCGCCGACGCCAATATCCATGCCGGCGCCTCACTCTCTGCCCGCAGCAGCTTCCCTGCCGGCAACCTATATGCTGCCGGCCTCTTTGCCAGGGTGGGCGGGAGAGGTGGTATCTCACTGGGAGGGCGCAGCTTCGGCTATCCGCTCCTGGAGATCATTGACCAGCATGGCAATCAGGAGTCCTCCTTCAGGCCCAAAGAGATGGCTTTCGACCTGGGTTATGGCTACATGCTGACAACCAACCTCTCCCTCTCACTGACTCTCAGATATATCAGCTCCGACCTCGGTACGGGGCCTGAGCTGACAAAGGGCAACGCCCTTGCCGGTGATATTGGATTAACATGGCTGTCGCCCCTGCAGATGATGGAGGGGGCCTCCCTGAGCCTGGGGGTGATGGCATCAAACTTGGGCACAAAGATCAGCTATAATGAGGATAGCTGGCCACTCCCGTCGGCAGCCAGGGCAGGGGCAGCCATATACCTGCCCTTCTCAGGGAACCACAGGGTCACCGGCACGGCCAGCCTGGGCTACCGTCTGCTCCCGTCAACATTCTCATCATTTGAGGCGGGCTTTGCGGCTGAATACAATCTCTACCGCCATGGATTCCTGCGGGCAGGGCTACATATGAGTGACAGTGTGAAAGGGATGGGCAGCTTCCCGACCCTGGGGGCAGGTGTTGCTGTCAGCTCACTCCGGCTTGATATTGCATGGTGGGCGGGGGTGCCTGAGAGTGACCAACGCAATGTCTTCCATATCAGCCTCAGCGCTCTCTTCTAACCTGCCGGCAACTGCCCCATACCTGCCCGACAGTGACCTGCAGGGAGCCACGACAAAAGCCGCAGCACAAGCCGTTCCCGGTTGACAGGTGAGAGGCAACATAAGCGTGCTCACCCTGGCAAGGAGGTATGACAGCCGCCGGGGTGGCAGCGGGGCAGCCGGACCTGCCCGTCAGCGCCCTGTGAGGAGGCAGTCACAGCAACGGCTTCAGGCAGCGTGCTATCATCTCCACTGCACGGTCTACCGTCTCCCTCTTCGTCCGGAAGGCGAGTATTGCCATCCTGATGACAAAGCGGTTATCAATGATTGATGAGCTCAGGAAGACGTCACCATCAGCGTGTATCCTCTGCATCAGCTGACGGTTCCTGTCGTCAGCCTCATTCTCAAACGGGTACCAGAAGTAGCTGACAGAGAGGTCGGGCTCGGGCCCCAGCATAAAGCCCATCTCCTGCAGCCTGTTCCTGAAATATTTCACCAGCAGCAGCTTCTCCTCCAGGGCAGCAGCGAAGGGCTTCACCCCATGATACTGCAGTGGCAGCCATACCCGCAGCCCCCTGAAATGGCGTGTCAGCTCGGGAGAGAGGTTTGAGGGGCTGCGTATCAGCTCATCGGCAGCAGCATCCTGCATGTAGCTGGCAGCATACTGGTGTGAGTGCAGCACAGCACTCTTGTCTCTTATCAGTACGGCTCCCACCCCATACGGCAGGAAGAGTCCTTTATGCGGGTCAACCACCAGTGAGTCAGCCTTCTCGAGACCTCTGAACATCTCCCTCTTCGATGTCATGATAAAGAATCCTCCATAGGCAGCATCAGCATGAAACCAGAGCTTCTCACGCCTGGCCACCTCAGCTATCTCATTCAGCGGATCAACCGCCCCGGTATCGGTTGTCCCTGCACTGCCCACCACAAGGAAGGGACTCAGTCCGCTGGCGCGGTCATCCTCAACCAGTATGGCCAGTGCGCCGGCACGCATCCTGTGATGATCGTCAATGGGTACATACCTTATGACAGCATCGCCCAGTCCGATAATACGGAGGGCCTTCTGAACAGAGTGGTGCACCTGTTCCGTCACATAAACGACACTGTTCCTTACCTCCTCATTCTTCACCCCGTGCCTGTCACGTGCCGCGGTAAAGGCTATCAGTGCTGAGACCGAGCCGCCCGATGTGAGGTTACCCACAGCCTCTTCAGGGAATGAGAAGAGCTGCTTCAGCCACTCTATCACCTCATTCTCAATGGTGGCAGCGCCGGGGGAGGCATAGTAGACACCTGCAAACGGATTGGTGACTGCTGCAATGTAATCAGCTATTGCCGACATATAGATACCACCGCCGGGTATGTATCCCAGGTGCGTCCCTGAGGCCGCGTTGATACCTTTCTCAGCCACCTCCTGCTGGTAGAGGGTGAGCAGGTCGGCAAAAGGGCGTGGCTCATCACCTATCTCCAGTGAGGCAGCCTCTATCTCCCGGAACCCTCTCCCCGTCGCCAGTGACGAGATAAAGCCGTTGGCATAGTCAGTAGCCGCCTCAGCCAGCAGCACCCTCTCCTTCTCAGGGATATCGAGCTGACTGCTTATCCTGCCAAGCTGCTCCAGCCTGGCAGATATCTCATTATTGTTCATAACGTTGGCAGTTCTTTACAGGTGACACTTATAATATCGCAAATATAGGCTATCGGCCGGTGATGACAATAACCGATGCGCTGACAGCTGGTACTGTTTCGTCGGGGTGCCTGTCCCTCCCCGGCAATCGGCCCGGTCTCTCAGATGTACCTGCCACTTCAGCCTGTCAGTCGAGCGGCGTATGTGTGGTGATTGCCATCCTGTTCCATCCGTTGATAGCCACCACCGCCATTATCACGGCAGCCATCTCCTTGTCGGTAAGGTGCCTGGCCGCCTCGCTGTACACCTCATCAGATACATGGTTACCGGCGATCAGTGTCATCGATTCGGTCAAGGCCAGCACAGCCCTCTCCTTCTCACTGTATAACTCAGTCTCACGCCATGCATCCAGCAGGAAGAGTCGCTGCGGTGTCTCGCCGATGGCTAAGGCATCACGTGTATGCATGTTTAAGCAGTAGGCACATCCGTTTATCTGTGATGCCCTGGTTTTGATCAGTTCATACAGTTTCTTGTCCAGCCCGCTCTCGGCAACAAACTTTTCCAGTCCTATCATTGCCTCATATGCCCTGGGGGCCACTTTCGACAGGTTTATTCTCTCTTTCATTATCTGGTATATTATTATGTTAAACATATTGGCTTCCGGTCTCTTGATCCGTCTTCTGAATGATCGGTACTACGGAAGCTCTTCTCACCTGAGAAACAACTGTCAGCCACATATGTTTTTCGGAAAGGCGGCTGATTCACCGCAATCTATTCCCGGTTCTTTCTATTGAAGACAAAATAGACCGGTATGCCTGCAGCTATCAGCGAGAGGCCTATCATCGCCTCGCGCGGACGGGTGATAATGGTATTTATAAAGAGCCCGACGCAGAAGAGCACAAAGATTCCCGTGATGACCGGGTAGCCCCATGCCTTGTATGGACGGTGGGCTTCAGGCATCCTGTATCTCAGTATAAAGACACCGAGGGCCATTGCCCCGTAGAAGATATAGACTGCAAATATTAGCATGTCAGTCAGCTGGTCAAAGGTTCCCGACAGCACCAGTACCGATGCCCAGATGCCCTGCCACAGCAGTGAGTTTCCCGGCACATTGTCCCTGTTGAGCTTACCTATGCCGGTAAAGAAGAGCTTCTCACGCGCCATGGCATAGTAGGGTCTTGACCCTGTCAGGATACTTGCATTGAGACACCCCATGGTGGTGATGAATATCAGCACCGAGATAAAGAGAGCGCTTCCCGGTCCCCACAGCTTACGTATCGCCTCCACGGCGGCGATCTGGTTGCCCGCCTCATGAACACCTATCAGCTCATCGATTGACATGATACGCATATAGGCCAGGTTGACAAGGGCATAGACCACAATAACCACTATCACCCCAATGGCAATTCCTCTGGGTATGTTACGGTTTGCATTCCTGATCTCTCCACCGATAAAGCCTACCGAGACCCACCCCTGGTATGCCCAGAAGGCAGCAAGCATCGCCGTATAGAAAGAGGAGAGCGTAACCGTTCCATTACCCAGCTCACTGAAATTCATGAAGTTCACAGGCCTGGGAGCAGTGGAGGTGAGTCCGGCCACTATCACCACGATGAGCCCGATGGCCACGAACAGCAGTATCGCCTTGCCGGTCCATGCCCCGCTGCGCAGGCCCGACATATTGAGCAGGGTGAACAGCATGATGGCCGAGATGGTCACCAGCTTGATACCAAAATCCTGAAAAGGATAGAAGAGTCCTCCGATAGAGTAACCACTCAGTGAGGGAAGGAGTTCAGGGATGGGCAGGATGCTGTTGAGCGACTGCACCATCACATAGGCTATCGACGAGATGGCAGCAGTCTGTATCACCGTGAAGAGTGACCAGCCGTAGAGGAATGAAAAGAAGCGTTTGTATATCCGCTTCAGGTAAACATACTCACCCCCGGTATCTGCCATCATACCGGCCAGCTCAGCATCACTCACCGCACCGAACAGGGTGATAAGACCGGCAGCGATCCATACCAGCAGGATCCATACCGATGACTGAAGGACATCAGCCATGGGGGCTATCTTTTTATAGACCCCGGATCCGATGATGTTGGCAACAACAAATATTATTGCATACCCCAGGCCGAGAGACCTGGACAAACTTCTCTGATCAGTCATTCACTGGTCATTCTGCAGGTATCGGTGCTAATTTAACAATTATGTCGGGTTTCATACGATAATAACGGTTTAAAATGAGCTGCCGGAAACAGATCTGCGACATAAGCTGCCGGATCGGGAACAGATATGCAGTGCAGGCTGCCGGAAACAGATCTGCGACACAAGCTGCCGGATCGGGAACAGATATGCAGTGCAGGCTGCCGGGAACAGATCTGCGACATGAGCTGCCGGCTGCAGATCACCACCCCTCCTTCTTTTACCGGGTTACTGCTACCCATTTGAAGAATTAGAGTAAATTTGGGCTATCTATAAATTACCAGAAAAACTATACATGAAAAAGATTGGTTTATTAATTCTTGCCCTGCTGCTGTCAGTCGGCCAGGGCACTCTCTTTTCACAGAAGAGAGCCAAAAAGGCGGCTTTGCCGGCAGCACAGACGGCAGCCACCGCCGTACCTCTGATTATTGATGGTGAGGCCCAGAAGATACCGGCCTTCGAAGATCCTGACGGTTGGATCAGGGAGGATCTCTGGGTGGAAACCCAGTTTGACACCGACGGTGATGGTCGTCTTGACCGTATGCATGTTGACGTCACCCGTCCCAGGCAGACCGAGACCGAGGGTCTCAGGCTGCCGGTCATCTATGAGTCGAGTCCCTATTTTGCCGGTACTGCCGGTATCAACTTTGAATATTTCTGGGATATACGGCACGAGCTCAACACCCCTCCGCCTGCTCATGCCCATCCGCCCCAGATCAGGCCTTTCGGCAAGCGGCCCGTGATCTCCAACACACAGGTAAACGCCTGGCTGCCCTACGGGTTTGTGGTTATCCACTCATCGGCGCCCGGCACCGGACTGTCACAGGGCTGTCCTACCGTGGGGACACGTATTGAGGCGCTGGCACCCAAGGCGGTCATTGACTGGATCAACGGCCGTGCCAAGGGATATACCACCCCTGACGGCAATGAGGAGGTGACAGCTTACTGGGCTACCGGGAAGGTAGGCATGATAGGCACCTCATACAACGGCACCATACCCTTCTCAGCGGCAACCACCGGTGTTGAGGGACTGGAGGCGATAATTCCGGTGGCGCCCAACAACTCATACTATCACTATTACCGCGCCAACGGACTGGTAAGGAGCCCCGGGGGCTACCCCGGTGAAGATGTCGATGTGATCTATGACTTCATTCACTCCAATCCTGACAACTGTGACTATTGTGACAGTGTCTACCGTGATGGTATCATGGCTGCCGGTATGGACCGTGTCACGGGCGACTACAATGATTTCTGGGCTGAGCGTGACCTGATGAACTACATGAAGCCGTTCAGGGCAGCAGTACTGATGGCACATGCCTTCAATGACTGGAACGTCATGCCCAGCCACAGCTACCGTTTTATCAAGGTACTGAAGGAGATGGAGGTACCTCTTCAGATCTACTACCATCAGGGTGGTCATGGCGGTGAGCCTCCATTTAAGATGATGAACAGGTGGTTCACCCGTTACCTTTGCGGTGTTGATAACGGCGTCGAGAATGACCCGAAGGCTTTCATTGTCCGTGAGAATGATGACCGCCTCAGCCCTACTGCCTATGCTGACTATCCACACCCTGATGCCAGGCCGGTGACTCTCTACCTTACGGCCGGTGCTCCCGGGGCGGGCGGACTTACTGCTGTCAGGCAGCCGTCACAGGGCAGTGAGACCCTCACTGACAACTTCTCCTTCACGGGGAGCAGCCTGGCACAGGCGGAATATTCCAGCCACCGGCTGCTCTACCTGACCGCTCCGCTGACCCAAGAGGCACACATCTCAGGTGAGGTGAGGGTAAAGATCAGGGCTGCCTCGAGCAAGCCCGCCGTGAACCTGTCAGTATGGATGGTGGCACTTCCCTGGACCACCTCCCGTAACCCTAAGATTACCGACAACATCATTACCAGGGGCTGGGCTGACCTGCAGAACCACGCCTCACTGACTGAGAGCGCACCCCTGGTGCCGGGCAGCTATTATGAGATGAGCTTCTTCCTTGAGCCTGATGACCAGATCATACCTGCAGGCAAGCAGATTGGATTGATGATCATGTCAAGCGACAAGGAGTTTACCCTTCACCCCATGCCGGGCACTGAGCTGACGGTTGACCTTGACGGTACCGAGATCACCATTCCGGTAGTGGGAGGAGTGATAAGATAGAGGATATCGGATAACCTGTGTGACTGCCGGGATGCCGGCGGTCACACCTCTGTCAGCCGGTTCAGGCCTTAAACTCCCAGAACGTGCAACAGGGGAGGCAGCAATACCGCTATACCCACTGCTGCCGCTGCCACTGATGCCAGGAGCACCCCGCCTGCTGCTACATCCTTGGCCTTCCCTATCAGGGGGTTGTTTTCGGTTGTCACCGCATCACCAACATATTCAATGGCACTGTTGAGGCACTCTGCCGTCAGCACCATTGCCGCTGCAATGATCAATGCTATCCATCCCTGCAGCGGCACTTTCAGCAGCACTCCGGCTACAATCACGATGGAGAGGATGGTGAGCTGGATCCTGAAATTGATCTGGCTTCGCACCACGACGGCCACACCCCGGAACGCATTCCGGAAGCTCTTTTTTCTCTGTTTCAGCAAGGAGGCCATGATTCCCGGGTTTAATTATTATGGATGAGTATCTCCTACCGCTCGATAAGGATCTCTCTCAGCTCTGCATAACGTGATCTGTCAAAGCCTGACCCGGCCAGGTACTCTTCTATACCGCCATAATGGTTCTCTACCCGGTCAAGCACCGTTACTATATCTTCGCGTTTTTGAGTTATTGCATACAGCAGTGCCCTGGCAGGAAATAGTCCGAACATGAGGAGCTGGCGTATCCTGACCTTACGCTGAAAGTGAGGTATCAGCTGCTCATTGGAGGCCATGTAGTCACTGATAATATCTTCCCTTCCTACCCCTGCTATCATCTGAAACAGTGCACTCAGTATGCCTGTCCGGTCTTTGCCTGCCTGACAATGTATCAGCATGGGCCGGCTGGTACTGTTCAGCATCAGGTCAGCCACCGTACCCATCACAGGCCTTGCAGCATCAACAATCTCAACGTAGAGTTCGTTAATGACCTTCTCTATCTGGCCGGGATTATAGCGCCTTCTGATAAAAGGTTGCAGCTTGGTGCGTGTCACACCCGCAAAGTCGAGCGGCAGTGTGACAACCCTGATCTCAGGTAATCCCTCCAGCCGTCGTGATGATTCCGTAAGACCCCTCAGGTCAATAATTGTACTTATCCCCAGCTCCTTGAGCCTCTCCAGGTCCTTGCGACTCACCTTGTCAGGACTGGCTGACCTGTAAATAAGTCCCTTGCGCATTCTTCCTCCGCCGGCAATCTTGTGACCACCGGCATCTCTGAAATTCAAAATAGATCTGATACCTGCTACTGTTGACATACTGTTCTAATAATTATATCAGCCGGTCAGCCGGCACCTGCCAGCCGCCATGCTCTCTTACGCTATAAACATACCGTTTTTATTTTTTCTCACGTCACCGAAAGTAAAAAAGAGAGCAGTGGACTCTCCTTCAGGCTCTACTGAATCCTCTCTGACCATCACTGTGCCGCGGTGGCAATCACAACGAAGATTGTTCCTCCTCCGGGCTTTACTGCTTACTCTACCAGTAGAGAGGGCGAACCGATATCAAAAAGCTCTATCTTTGCTCCCTGTAATAAAATCCGTTACAATGAAATACAGAACAACGAAACTGATATTTATGGTGATAGCCGGCTCCATGATCATGTGGTCATGCTCAAACAGCGGCAGCCGTTCAGGCCGTGCAGGGGTACCTGACATGCACACCTCTGAGATATCACTTGACTGGCATGGCTCCTATTCAGGCAATCTGCCATGTGCCGACTGCGAACGTATTGAGAGTGAGCTGACACTCAATGATGATCTCTCCTATATGCTTGTCAGTATCTATCACAAGGGAGCAGAGACCCTTGCCGACACTATTGCCGGCAGCTTCCACTGGGAAGGCAGCAAGATAATGCTGGAGGGTATACCGCCCCATGAGCGGTCACCCTGGTTCAGGGTTGAGGAGGGGCAGGTACGCTGCCTCGACATGGAAGGTGAAGTGATCACAGGCGAGCTGGAGAACTTCTATATCCTCAGGAAAGAGGGGAACCCGCTGGTGGAAAACCGGCGGTGGCAGCTGGTAGAGATCAACGGCCGGCCGGTAGAGGGGACCCCCGACACCCATTTCCTGCTGTTTGACCCCAGCGAGGGCATGGCAGCCGCCAAGGCTGACTGCAACGTTATGATGTTCAGCTATAAGATCAGGAATGAGCTGCAGGTACGGTTCGGACAGGGTCTGTCAACACTGATGGCATGCCCCGACAACGATCTTGAAGAGCAGCTTGTGAGTGTGCTTCTGGAGGCTGATAACCTCTCTACAGATGGCACCTTCCTTACACTCAACAAGGCCAGGATGGCTCCCCTGGCACGGTTTATACTGGCCGAAGAGGAGCAGGAGCAGAAATAGGAGCAGAAGCTGGAGTTGGAGCTGGTGCTGAAGCAGGAGCAGAAGCAGGAGCAGAAGCAGGAGCTGGAGTAATCGTAATTGGGTGGCGCCTGCTGATCAGCCATATGCGGTGATGCAGGCAGCGATCTGAGCACCTTCAAGCTTGACTTCTCGATGGCCTGACCGCTATGCTAGTGGTCGTGCTCGGCCTCGGCAGCCTCTTCGTATGTCTTGTGGATGGTTGCCACCGCGTGCTCCGGCGGACCGTAAATGGTATAGAGCTTAAGGTCTGTATCACCGGTATTCTCCACCTTGTGCCAGTAGCCTGCCGGCACCAGGATCACCCAGTCATCGGTTACCATCCTGTCAAAAACAAGCTCATCCTGCTCTTTACCCATAAATACCCTGGCATCACCCTCTTCAACCCGAATAAACTGATCATGGGTATCATGCACCTCAAGGTCAATTATCTCTCCGGGCTTCAGGGTCATAAGTACCAGCTGGATATTGTTGCCGGTCCAGATAACGTTCCGGTAGTCACTATTGCCAAGGGTGGCCTCTTCAATGTTCACCACCCATGGCTGACCACCAAGGTCCTGGCTATAATCGATCACCGATATGAGCTTCTCACCTTCAGGCTCTGCCATAGGTGCCACAGTACTCCCTGACTGACAGCTGATCATTATAACCATCAGTGCTCCTGTCATAACTGCAGGCAAAAAGAACTTTCTCATCATAACCTTACACTTTTAAATTCTCAGGCAATTTACATATTTATACCCTATCTGGAAGCCTGCATTACATAAAAAAGCCCCTCTGAGCAAGATTCAGTGGGGCTTCCTGAGGTCGGTGGCGGAGAGTAATTAATTACTCCTTTTCTTAATTAAAAAGTATTAAATCACCTATTCTATTGTAATATTAGTCATTACATTACTTTTATTGGTCAAAATTGAGTAAATGTTTAGTCCCAAAGAGTAATTATTTACTTATATTTGTCGTGTTATGAGTAACCAGTTACTTTAATACGATGATATAATGGGACAAAATAAAAGCAAACACTTCGAGGTAAAACTCCGAAAAGATGACCAGTATTTTCGGCTATATGTTACCCATCCCAACTTTAAAGGAAGAATACGGAAAAGAATGGGCGACAGGTCATTTAGTGACTTGGAAAACTATGCATTCACTATTAGGTATGAACTGGGCAAGCATTTCATTGATAATAACTTTACAAAATATGATGTAGAAGCATTCATTGACAACTATGTCGATATGAATGTAAATCGTACGGCATCAATATTTGACTATAAGGAAGACTTCATCAAAAGCAAACAAGAAAGGTTAAATAAGAAAACAAAAAACACACTCTCCAAAAGCACAATTTCAGGCTATCGCACAGCATTGAAATATTTCGAGGAATTCCTGATAAAGAAAAGAATTACGCCACATCCATCACAAATTTCTGAAGCTGTCCTTAACAACTTCTACCGCTATATCACTGGCGAGCATAACTATAAAGTAAAACTCCACACAAAACTAAAAGGGTTCATAAAGTATCTGGAAACTGAAAAAAGGTTGCCAGTCGACCCAAGCTATAAGTTGTCAGTCTTCACAGAAGAATATGACAATCAGTGCCCTGACAATAATGATATTGCATTAACCGAGGACATCATTAAAAAACTATACGAACTAAGGAAGAAATTTCAAAGTGGTGAGGTTCAACTTGAACCGTATCGCAAATCCGACAAAATACCTGTTGAATTATCAGAGCATCTGTTTAACATGAAAAAGGAAAACATTATTAAATGTCTTGACTGCTTTCTATTTATGGTGAGCACGGGTCAATATTATGCTGATATCATGAAGTCAAAATTATTCTTTTCACAAAATGGAAATTTCACCCATATCAGATATAGACGAGCAAAAAACGGCAGCTTATGTAAATCAATACCAATTTACGATGGTGAAATCTTCTGTGGGCAGGAAATCATCAACCAATACCAAATAAAAAACGGTGAAAATTTCCCTTTAAATCTCAGTTTAACGCATTTTGATATACATCTTGGTAGAATTAGCAGTCTGGCAAACATTGGCTTTAAGATAACCAATAAGATGGCTCGAAAGACATTTTCCAGCTATCTATACTTTAACAAAAACCTGCCCATTCACTATCTGCAAATTCTTTTGGGGCATAAGGATGTGAAAGATACTGCCCATTATTTAAGAATTTCTGATGAAGATATAGCAAATGAAGTCATGAGGTGGACTTCTAACACTACCACTAAGTAATCACTTATTAAACTGATTTACATTTTATTAAATATTGTTGATTTTAATTATTAACCATGAGCAAGTCTGGCAAAAACAAGAATAACAGGATTGAGATAACAGAAATGTTTATGGCAGAGGCAAGTAACGGCAAATGTTTTTTCGGAATTATTAAAAGAAGCCATGATGACCAAGGTAATCCACATGTATTTAGCAGAATAACAATCTACGATGGTTCAATAATGGCGTGCGCTTCAAATCAACGGATACTTGGGAAGATGCTTGACGAAATATGTGATATGGTTCTGGAATATGGAATTCACAATAAATCTGGTGTTTACATTGAATTATTTGGTGAAAAATATTTCTACAACTGAGTATTAACTTAAAACATTATAGATATGATAGTACCAGCAATGACATCAAAAGAATTACTAATGGAAATCGCAAGAGATTATTCTATGGTTATGAAAAAAGCTATGTATCTCACGGAAAACCTTCGAAGATTGGCTGTTAAATCAAAAGAAAAGTATGTCCACAGGGTTTTTGATTATAAATCCAAGCAGAAGAATGACTGGCTTATAATTATCGATTATTATGTGAAAGAACCAACCTTTCTTGTCGTGGTTCATTATGTAGATAAATACGGATTAAATGGTATAATGGTTAATGCAGACCAACAAACATTAACTCATTACACGCCTCATTTCTTGGAAAGATATAATGAGCGTTTCTTACATGAACCCAATATCTCAAAGATTGAAGTATTAAAAAGGTATCTGTCCAAGAATTCTGTTTCATATCTGAAGTATGTTCCCGATACTGATGATATGAAGAACCGATTTTTCGCTCGGTCGAGAGAAGGTGTTGGGTTAGGGTATATTGAAACCATGAGTGGTATCCTCAACACAATCAATCATTTTAAGACCTTTGTCTCAAAGGATTTGATTTATGAAAATCAACTGGTGGACTTTGCAGTAGCGGGGATAGCATATAAAACCTACTGGGATGAGATGTTCAAGCACACGAGGCTTGGTGCTTATGATTAAAGAAGTCACTACAGGAACATCCTTATTTTTCCAAATTAATTCAAATTTCTGGGAATTTTTTTTGAAACAAGTCGGCATTAAAAATTCAGGTGGGTCTGGATTTCCGATTTTTATTTTTGTAAATTTTCACGGGTCGTAAAATTCGTCCTTCTTCCACATGCTCTGGGTTTCGGAATTGTTTTGTTACTGTCTGGATTTACAAACTTTTATATAGAATTTTTAAGGGTCTTTTCTTAAAACTTCTCCATTCAAATTTTGATATAGAAAGAACAATTATGGGAAAAGACCGTGCTTATGTTATACCCCACATCATATAAGCTAAATGTGCTACCGCCCCCGTATAGGCGGGGTTATAATGAGGTATTGTTATTGTACGATATTAAGATGGCATAAATGTCAATAGGAACAAACAATAGCACCTTAAACTGCCAGCCAAGGTAATATGCCAATGGTGCAGGAAATAATGTACTGGCATATCCTAAACCAAACACCATTGGTCTGAGTATGGAATTCATAATTACATCTCCCCAATGGATTTTCAAAGTATTTAAAAGACTTCAATTAATGACTGATGTTACCGCAACTAAAAATGTAGTGAATTAATTTGTTTGTCTTGGTTAAAAAACTGTTTCAGATTTATAAATATCTATTAATCAGTGTTAACCATTCCTTTTAGTACAAACGGCATTGACTTTGGTTTATAATGGGTGTAACTTGCATAAAAATCACAACTAAGTCATGAAAAATATTGCCCCAGCCAAGAATGACCGAAGAGAGTTTTTAAAAAAGACTTTTTCTTCATGTGCTTTTTGCTGTTTTGCTTCTCCAATTATGCTTGGTTCTGACAAGAAGTTGCAGCCAATCATATTAGACCAGCAACATAAATTTCAGTCGGTTTCTGGAATGACAATGCAACAGGTATACAATTTTGCATATAAGCAATCGTACATCCCTGCTATGAAAAACCTGATGCAACAGATTGGAAAAGAAAAATTTCTTGAAATGCTAAAGAAATCATCTGAAATGCTGTATGAAACCGAAAAAGATGCTGGAATTAATTATAATGAAAGAACACTTACTGCATTTGCAGATGATTTAAGAAGGCAAGCAGAAGGTTTTCATAAACTACGATGCACTTTCGAGTTCATACAATCAGATGAGCATGTTCTTGAGATGAGAACAACAGAGTGTTTATGGGCAAAGACCTTCAGAGAAGCAGATGCGGCAGAAATAGGATATGCTGGATTTTGCTATCAGGATTATCCTTGGGCAAAAGCATACAATCCAAAATTGACTTTAATAAGAGATAAAACATTAATGCAGGGGGATGCATATTGCAACAATAAGTGGGTTATGGAAACATAAATTATGAAATCACTCTGTTTCAATACGCTGGTATAACATACCTAATATTACTGATTTACAATTATATATTTTATCCATTAACCAAACCCAATCAAATGAAAACATTCTGTTTAGCCACATTAATTGCTGTATTCCTGATTTTCTGTACAAACGGAATTCAGGCACAAACAATACAGCCAAAACTCAATCAAGCTGAACTTCTGAAGCAATTTGCTGGAGATTGGAACATATCAGTAGGTAATGATACTAATTTATTCATATCAGTTAAACATTTTAGTACAGGAAATGGGTTTTATGTTTCAGACAAATTAATAACACATGAGAAGATATTAGTGGAAGGAACAGGTTTCTGGGCATATGATGATGCTATCAATAAAATTACTCTTTCATTACTTCGCTCGGATGGCGAAGTAATTCAGAACCAAGGTATTTTCACATCTACTAATACGTATGAATATAGCAATGTTAATAATTCACCTTCCTATATAGGTGTTACAAAATGTTCTTTTGAATTTACTTCTCCGAATGAAATTAAAGGGATATTTATATTCAACAATCAGGAATTTATCCAAACAATGAAACGAGTATTGTACTGATTTGATTTTAGTTCTTTTCGGGGGTTGGTCGCTTGAATGATTTCACCAAAATAAGTATTGAAATCGTGGGATTTGCACAAGGGAAATTGTGCGCATGTAGAATTTATGTACCCTTGAGTTACATCAAGTAGTTGAATTGAAATAAATAAGAATAACCATGATGGCAACATTTGAAGATTTCCAGAAATTAGATATTCGGATTGGGAAAATATTAGATGTACAAGATTTTCTTGAAGCAAGAAAACCAACATTTAAACTCAGAATTGATTTTGGTGAAGAAATTGGCATTAAAAGGTCATGCGCACAGCTAACATCGAATTATGATAAAAATGGTTTAACGGGCAAACTTGTTTTATGCGTTGTGAATTTTCCACCTCGACAAATTGGCACGGCTATTTCGGAGGTACTTACGCTGGGTGTCCCAGATGAGAATAATGAGTGCGTACTGATTTATCCTGATAAAGATGTCCCAATCGGTGGCAAATTGTATTGATTATTGCATACAAAAGAGAACTATTTCCTGCTTTCCTCTTAGTACTTGATGCTTCCGTGTCGTTCTAACTTTCTTTTTGTAAGCGTTAAAAATATATGCTTTTACTTATCCCAACGGATTTTGAAAGTATTTATAAGAAAATGGCTTACAATGGAAAAATCAACTTACACCACATACCCAGCAGATTTGCCTGAACTGATTGAGGCAATGCAAGCTGGAAAGTACAAACATCTTTCGATTTTCTTATATCGTGACAAATCCTCGCTTGATATGGGATTTGGTCAGCGATATTTGTTGGTAAACAATAGGGGTTTTGCTTTGTACGATTTAAAAAGCGTGGATTACAATGCTGGCTTTCTTCAGATGCTGTTTACAAACCCTGACACAGGGTGTTTTGCTGAGGTCAATTTGGATGTGAATAATGAACATCCAGAGCATTATTGCCTACGTTGGGACGACATAAAGGATATGGTTTATGCTGAAATTGCTAATGATTATGTTGATGACGAATTATTGGAACTGGAATATGAATAACGAACCATACATAAATGCTAAAGGGCATAAGGTTCTTGAATATATTTCACCTGACACCATTGTTCTCGATTTGCATTTTATCATGACCACTGGCAAAAGATTAACTGTTGGAATGCCTTACCTGAGGCTGGCGAACAAAAACATTGGTGAAGATATCGCTGCCATCAGACTGCTTGGTTTTCAAAATTATGAGGGGGTGATTTATCTTAATGTCCAAGAAATTAAATCCAATCGCTGCTATAACCTTACGTGGAATATGGAAATCGATGATGATTGGTGGTTTTGGGCATTGGCTGATTTTGAAACACTGACCAACTCGCATAATAGTGCATAGAATACTATTATCAGCAGGAACACTTACCTGTTTCCTGCATCGGTGGGCATTTTACAGTGCCGTATGAACAAAAGACACAGCAATCGCCCTTCTTTGGCTTTAACAATTTCCCGCAATTTGTACATTCATAAAAGAACTGGCATGCATCGGAAGGCATGGTCTCTTCCTTGGCGTAACCACATTCAGGGCAGGTTATGGTGGATTTGAGTTGTATTAATTTCATTTAAATCCTTGCTACTTCTTAAATCGATGAAATGAATAACCAAGTGCACCACCTAAGATTGTCGTCATAATTAAGATTGGCACAAGCGATAATGGTTCCTTCCAGCCAATCAGGATTGCAGCAGGCAGCAATACCAGATATGATATCAGAATCCCCTTGAGTATCGAATTAATTTTCAGTTCTGTTATAGATAAAATAAATCCAATCACAACCCACATTAAGAATGCTGAAATGTTAGCATCCCATGTTAGCCTCTGTATAACCATTGGAATCACATCGATAATTCCTACTACCGTACCAAGGCTAATACCTGTTATTATGTTTCTTTTCATTGTTGGAAGGGTAATATTTAACTCATCTTAAATAATTTGATGGTGAATAATATCATCCAAATCATCACCAACAATCCTGCTGGCATTGCAAATACTATTGCCATTGACTCAACAGCAGGAATGAATGTCACCAGAACGACATAGATAACCATCAGCGAATTACCAATTAATCCAACATATGCTGTTGCACGGTTGAATATCTTTCCCGACAACATGACTCCTGACATTAATGCATTTGAGAAAGGTATTAGGGCAAAACCCATAAAAACACCAAGACTTCCATGTGACCCTTTTGCTAACATGGCTTCTCCTGCTGCTGCTATCAGTAATCTTTGTTCATCTGATGCAGTATTGAAATACTTGTAGCTTAAATCAAGCATTGTTAATGCCGTGTTGCTGGTAACAAAGATTGTTGTTCCGAATAAAAATAAGATTAATGTCAGAAGAGCCGAAGGATTTAAAACCTTCCTGTGAACCCCGTAGATAGCGAAGATTGAAGGAATAAAGATTATCTGAATTATAGTGTTAAGCAAATCGAGATTGTACAACCCTAATAACGGATAGTCTTTAAATTGGTTGAACCTTTCAATTGCGGTGTGAGGAAGTGCTGAAACATCGCCACCTATTACAGAACCGACAACCATATCAAGGATAATTCCACATAGAACGATTATCGTTGTTATTGCACCGATTTTGTATATGGTCTTCCAGTGATTTTCCGAGTCGTCCATTCTTAAATTGTTTGAAATTGCAAAAAATAAAATAATCAGTCCATCAAATTTATTATTATTGTTTAAAGGCACAATAATTTACTAAATTTGTGAGAGTGATTTCTTTTTTAATTACACGAGAAACTCAGTTTTCTTAAATAATGTATACTATCTAAATAGGTATTTTACAGAAGATTAATAAACAGAATAATTATATTGTAATGAAAGATTTTGAACTTTATTTAAGTCGTGGAACGAAAAAATTGGATGAATTGAATTATAAAGCCGCAATATCAGAATTTGATAAAGCCATCAAGATAAATTCTAATGATGCTTATGCATATTTTCATCGAGGATATGCAAAGGAATACTCAGGCAATCTAATTGGTGCAATAAAGGATTTTAATAAAGCGATTGAACTCAATCCCAAAGATGCTGATTTTTATTTTTTTAGAGGCGACCATAAAGCCAACCTCAAAAAATATGGTAAAGCAGTTGAAGATTACAGCCAAGCCATAAAGTTAAATCCAAACCATGTTGACGCCATATTTAGCCGTGGACTTGTCAAGGCAACAGTCAAAAAATGGAAAGAAGCAATTAAAGACTTTGACAAAGTCGTTAGGTTAAATCCAAAATTTGCTGATGCTTACAATTATCGGGGAATGACAAAATATGACCTTGGAAATTATAGTGGAGCACTGAAAGACTATAACGTGGCGATTAAATTAAATTCAAAGGATGGCGATGTTTTCAATAACAGAGGAATTGTTCTGACAACACTAAAGGATTATGATGCTGCAATTAAAGACTTTGGCGAAGCCATTAAACTAAATCCAGTAGATGGAGATGTTTATGTTAATCGTGGGATTACCTTGTATATTTTGAAAGATTATAATTCAGCGATTAAAGATTTTGACGCAGCCATTAAATTTGATAAAGAAAATGAGGTTGCCTTTTATAACCGAGCAATTGCCAAATGTGAACTTAAAAGGTTTAAAAGTGCACTAAAGGATTTCGATAAGGTTGTCGAGTTAAATCCCAATTCTCCTGATGCTATCTATGAAAGAATGGTGCTTAAAAAGCAAATGGGTGATGTTGAAGGAGCAAAAAAAGATGAACTAATATTGAAAGGAATGTAAAGTTAACATCATTTCTTTTCTCAAAAAGAAATTAGAACCCTCTTTAGTTTTTACCCTTTCGTGCATTTTCCCACCTTGTCAAGAGTTGTAAGTTGTTTTCAACTGTCAAACCCCCATTATGCATAGGCATAATATGGTCAATCTGAAAATCAAGTTTGTTCTTGCTTTTATATCGGCTTTTTGCACAAAAGTAATATCCATCGCTATCTGTATACCTACGATAAACTTTATCGCTTAAATCTTTCCAATATTCAGGGTACTCTTCCTTTAACTCTCCCATCGACATTTTTTCAATCTCTCTTAATTCTTTCTTGTCGGTTGGAATTACAATCTGTTTCTTGAAAAGTTCGGGGTTCTTAATCTTCCTGATAGCTAAATCAATTTCATTCAAAAAATATCTCTTGTCACAACCAAAGAAAGCCTTCCATTCAACAACATGATTTTCCCATAATGCACCCTTAAAGTCTTCTTCATCTTGCCGCCCCATGTTTTTATTGAGGATTTCATTTGCTATAACATTAATGTCGTATTTTTCTCTATCCTTCAGTTCAATGTATTTTGGTTCTGCCTCTGTTTGTGCATAATACTGCAAAATGTCTTTAATGTCTTGGACTAAATAGCATGGGTGTTTAACACATCCATAGAAAAATTCTTCATCTACGATTATTGCCAGTTTATTTAATTCTAAGTCATCCAAATAATCACTATCACTTAATTTATACTTTTTAAATAGTCCTGACAACGAGTTAATAAATTGATTATATGATTCTTTAAGATTGTCGTATACCAATACTTCGCAGTTCTTTTCCCGTTCTTCTGCTTTTGTTTCAGAGGTGTTTTTTTCTTTTCCTGACTTGTCCCCCTCAAATTTAGTGCGGTCATAAATATCTGTATATCAGCCTTTATTTATTTTATTTTGCTTAATTTACCGCACTAAATGTGTTTCTTGCATGAAAATACGAGTCGTTAAAACAGCATCAAATGCGAAAGCCGTTCAGGTAGTACGATATCATAATAATAAAAGAACCATCATGCATC
>CAZHZC010000018.1:11547-56453 GCA_964537135.1 uncultured Rikenella sp. | reverse complement strand
GGTACCTCTCTTTTCAATGCAGAGGTTGAGGACAGGTCCCAGGTACCCCGCTTTTGTGATCACCTGTGCATGTATATATGGCTCATCGATCTCCTCTATCACTGTCACCGGCGGCAGTCCTGACGGGTTGTGCACATCAATCGTCTCCCCCTTTTTTGTTTTCACCCTGAATGAGACGTTGGGGACGGTAGTAATCACATCCATATCGAACTCCCTGTCGAGCCTCTCCTGGATTATCTCCATATGAAGCAGTCCGAGGAAGCCGCACCGGAACCCGAATCCCAGTGCTGCCGACGACTCAGGCTCAAAGGTGAGTGAGGCATCATTGAGCTGCAGCTTCTCGATCGATGCCCGGAGGTCTTCATAATCATCAGCATCCACAGGATATATCCCTGCAAAGACCATAGGCTTGACATCAGCAAAGCCCTCTATCGCGCTGTCGCATGGCCTGTCAACATGTGTCAGTGTGTCTCCCACCTTCACCTCGGAAGAGATCTTTATTCCCGAAATGATATAACCTACATCGCCGGCGCTGAGAACATCACGCGGCTCTCTCTTCAGCCTGAGCACCCCTATCTCATCAGCATCATACTCCTTGCCGGTATTGATCAGCCTGACCATGTCATGGGTTCTGACAGTGCCATTCGCTATCTTGAAGTATGCAATAATTCCCCTGAACGAGTTGTATACCGAATCGAATATCAGGGCCTGCAACGGCGCGTCGGGGTCACCCGTGGGAGGCGGAATCTTCCTGACTATCTCCTCCATGACACGCTCAACACCGGCACCTGTACGTGCTATGGCTTCAACTATCTCATCACGCCGGCAACCGATAAGGTCAACTATCTGATCTTTCACCTCCTCAGGCATTGCGCTGGGTGAGTCCATCTTGTTAAGCACCGGAATGATCTCGAGGCCGTGCTCAATGGCCATATAGAGGTTTGAGATGGTCTGTGCCTGAATACCCTGGGTAGCATCTACCACCAGCAGTGCACCCTCACATGCCGCAATAGAGCGTGACACCTCATATGAGAAGTCGACATGCCCGGGGGTGTCAATCAGGTTCAGGATATAGCTCTTCCCCCCATGCTGGTAGTTCATCTGAATAGCGTGGCTCTTGATGGTGATACCCCTCTCCCTCTCCAGATCCATGCTGTCAAGCACCTGATCCTGAAAGTCACGGGCATCAACGGTACCGGTCAGTTCAAGAAGCCTGTCAGCCAGGGTGCTCTTGCCATGGTCAATATGCGCTATTATACAGAAGTTACGTATGTTATCCATCAATCGAAGGGGAGGTTGCAATTCAGCTGCAAATATATATATTTTGAAATTCTCAGGATACACCCGCCTTTGGTGCGGGCTGCGGCGCCGGTAGTGGACCGGGCAGCGCCTCCCGCTCCTGTTCCCGTTCCGGCCGCTCATCCGGCTCAATCTCACAGTTCAGCCGGTGAATCTCACGCCGGAAAAAGAAGTAGGTGATCACTGCCGAGACCAGGTCTGAGATGGGGGAGGCAACCCACACACCCTCTACCCCCATAAACCTGGGCAGTATCAGGATGAGTGGAAGCAGCACAATTATCTGTCGCAGCAGTGACAGAAAGGCGGCCAGCCGGGCCTTCCCGATGGCCTGGAAATAGTTGGAGGCGATTATCTGAAATCCCACTATAGGCAATACGGCACAATAGATACGCAGGCCCAGTACACCGGCCTCCCGCAACTCCATGCTGTCTGAGTTGAAGACACTGATTATTGCTCCGGGAACAAGCATACAGAGCAGCCACCCACCCACAGCAATGAGGGTGGCATACCGGATAGCCCTCATGGTGGTCTCCTTGACACGACAGAAGAGGCCCGCTCCGTAATTAAATCCGATTATGGGCTGTATAGCCATATTGATGGAGATGATAGAGATCACCAGCATCATGGTGGCACTGTTGACGATACCCAGTGCCGCAACGGATATATCTCCGCCATACCGGATAAATTTGGTATTCATCACCGCAGTAACTATGCTCGAGGCAACATTCATCGCAAAGGGTGCAAAGCCTATCGAGACAATATGCTTCACAATGAACATGTCAGGCTTGAAGTTGGCTGAGGTGAGCCGTGTGATACTGCGTTTGCTGCGGAAATGTGCCAAAACCCATATTGCCAGTACAGTATGCGAGATCACCGTTGCAATGGCGGCCCCCTTGACACCCATGCCCAGACCGAAGATAAAGATCGGGTCGAGGATGACATTGAGCCCGGCACTGATAAAGATTGAGTACATGGCGATACGCGGATTACCCTCAGCCCTGATGACGTTGTTAAGAGAGAACCCTATCATAGCCATAGGGGTACCCAGCAGAATAATGGTGAAGTAGTCAGATGCATACTGAATTGTCTCAGGGCCCGCGCCAAAGATCTGTAGCACCCTGTCACGCACCAGAAACCCGATACCGGTAAGTGTCAGGCTGATCACCAGAGCAAGGAAGAAGGCATTGCCAAGGATGCGGTTGGCCCTGTTGAGATCCTTCTCACCCAGACTGAGTGAGACCCTGACAGCTGCACCCATACCAACCAGCATACCAAACGCCATGATAATGATCATCAGCGGAAAAACAACAGTGAGCCCTGACAAAGCCAGCGCATCAACACCCTGCCCTATATAGATGCGGTCTACAACGTTGTAGAGAGCATTGGCCATCATACTGGCAAACGAGGGAAGGAAATACTTCCACATCAGCTTGCCGGTAGGCGAATGCTCCAGTTCATAAACCTGCTTCTGATCATTCATGACAGCAAAGATGGCAGAAATTCACAAACAGGCTTTATTAATCATTTTAAAAAATGATAAAGCTGTTCCCGATTTCACTGCAGCATTGTTCCCGAATTCGCTGCAGAATTGTTCCCGAATCCACTGCAGCATTGTTCCCGAATTCGCTGTAGCATTGTTCCCGGGTTCGCTGCAACATTGTTCCCGGATTCGCTGCAACATTGTTCCCGGGAAAATGGGAAACAGATCTTCCCGGCCAGCACTGAATTGACCGGTACCGGAACTGAATTGACCGGTACCGGAACTGAATTGACCGGTACCGAAAAAAAGAGCCGTCCCGTGCGGGACAGCTCTCATTGTACAGACCATGTAGTCTTCAGGCTCTTACATCATGCCAGGCATTCCGCCGCCCATACCCGGGTTTGGCATCGGAGGCTCAAGCTCCTTCTCATCCACCACTACTGCCTCGGTGGTGAGTAACATACCTGCTATTGATGCAGCATTCTCAAGCGCGATTCTTGCCACTTTGGCAGGATCGATCACGCCAGCCTTGTAGAGGTTCTCATACTTATCTGTCTGGGCATTGTAGCCGTAGTCATTCTTCCCTTCACGTACCTTCTGTACCACAACGGCTCCCTCCTTGCCGGCATTTGTCACTATCTGACGCAGAGGCTCCTCAATGGCCCTCTTGACAATGTCGATACCGGTATTCTGATCTTCGTTGTCACCCTTCAGTGCATCCAGTCCTGGTATGGAACGTATATAACCTACTCCGCCACCGGGTATGATACCCTCTTCGATGGCAGCACGGGTAGCATGGAGAGCGTCATCAACGCGATCTTTCTTCTCTTTCATCTCAACCTCTGAGGGGGCACCTATATAGAGTACAGCCACTCCGCCTGCCAGCTTGGCCAGCCTCTCCTGAAGCTTCTCCCTGTCATAGTCGGAGGTGGTTGTGCTGATCTGCTGCTTGATCTGGTTGATACGTGCCTGTATCATATCCTTCTCGCCTGCACCATTTACAATAGTGGTATTCTCCTTGTTGACGGTCACTTTGTCAGCTATGCCGAGGTCAGCCATGGTGGCATTCTCAAGCTTCATGCCTCTCTCCTCTGAGATAACAGTACCTCCTGTCAGGATGGCTATATCCTCAAGCATCTCTTTTCTCCTGTCTCCGAAGCCCGGTGCCTTGACAGCACAAACCTTCAGTGAGCCCCTGAGGCGGTTGACCACCAGTGTTGCAAGAGCTTCGCCCTCAACATCTTCAGCAATGATCATAAGACCACGGCCGGTGCGGGCTGTCTCCTCAAGGATAGGCAGAAGGTCTTTCATGGATGAGATCTTCTTGTCATGTATCAGGATGTATGGGTTCTCCATCTCGGCCTCCATCTTGTCAGGGTTGGTGACAAAATAGGCTGAGATGTAGCCACGGTCAAACTGCATCCCTTCAACTACTTCAACCTTGGTCTCAGTACCCTTGGCCTCTTCAACGGTGATCACTCCCTCCTTCTTCACCTTATCCATGGCGGTGGCAATCAGCTTGCCAATCTCCTCATCATTATTGGCAGAGATACGGGCTACCTGCTCAATCTTTTTCAGGTCGTCACCCACAGCCTGCGACTGCTCCTTCAGGCTCTCAACAACCTTTGCAACGGCCCTGTCGATTCCTCTCTTGAGATCCATTGGGTTGGCACCTGCGGTGACATTCTTCAGTCCGACACTGATAATGCTCTGAGCAAGAACAGTAGCAGTAGTGGTTCCGTCGCCGGCATTATCGGCAGTCTTGGAGGCAACCTCCTTAACCATCTGTGCACCCATATTCATATATGGATCAGAGAGTTCAATCTCCCTGGCCACGGCAACACCATCTTTTGTCACCTGCGGTGCACCAAATTTTTTCTCAAGCACAACATGACGTCCCTTTGGGCCAAGCGTGACCTTTACTGTGTCGGCAAGCTTATCAACACCATCTTTCAACTGAGTGCGTGCTTCGATATTGAATTTGATTTCTTTTGACATTGTTATAGAGTTTTATTTATTACGAAATGTAAAGTACATCTGACTGGGAAATAAGCAGATAGTCGACGCCATCTATTGTCAGCTCCTGGCCTGAATACTTACCATAGAGCACCACATCACCCTTCTTAAGTTCCATCTCTTCATCCTTCTTTGCAGCTCCGACCAGGATAACAGTTCCTGTACGGGGTTTCTCCTTTGCTGAATCGGGGATAATGATGCCGCTGGCGGTCTTTTCTTCTGCCTCATGAGGTTTGACGAGGGCCTTGCCTGCCAGTACTTTTCCTTTTAATTGTGCCATACCATTAGTTTTATAGTTAAACATTTTTTCCTGCAACAGCCTTTCACAATCTGTGCCAAATGCCAAATGGCAAAAAAAAATGTCAGTTTATGACAAACTGACACTTATTCTCTTTCCACTATGTCACTTTTTATTCATTTCCACCGTCAGGCTGTCCTTCAACGGGGATCTGTGTTGGCAGTACCGGAATTGCGTTTGGGTCTTGTGCCCTCTCAATCGAGGATCTGATTACTGACTCTTTCTCCACCTCTCCCCTGGGGATTGCAGCAGTGGCTGCAAGGCTGAGTACCAGTATGGAGGCTGCCAGTGTCCAGGTGGCCTTCTCAAGGAAGTCGGCCGTCTTGCGTACACCCATCGACTGCCCTGCCGAGGTGAAGTTGGCAGCCAGTCCGCCACCCTTTGAATTCTGAACCAATACGATCAGAATGGCAAGTATACATGCGATGATTACAAGTATTGAAATAAAGATATAGATTCCCATTTTGTTCTATCTATTTAATCAGATCGTTGATCATTTCGATACGGCTCGCAAAGTAACTACTTTTTTCCGGATATTGCAATGCCAGTCGCTCATAAATATTTATTGCCCGCGTATAGTAGCCCTGGTTGAGGTATATTTTGGCAAGTGTCTCGGTTATAAGGCTTCCCTGCTCATGACTGCTCGCTTCTGAGAGGTCCTGCACAGGCAAAAGGTCGCCCGGAGTGAGTCTCTCAATGGTGGGCCTCGATTCGATGAAACGGTCTATCAGATCAGATGGAGAGAATGTGGCATCAGGGGTGGCAGATGCCACCACTCTGTCAGCTCCCTCACTTTCGGCTATGACCGCCTCCTCCGGAATGATCTCCTTCGGAATAACCGGCTGCCCTGAGATGACAGGCTCCTCCCGGATAACCTCCTCAGCTATGACAGGCTGCCGCTCCGGTATAACCGGCTCCTCCGGAATGATCTCCTCCGCTATGACCGGCTCATCAATTATAAGCTCCAGCAGGTCGGGCTCACTCTCCTTAGGCGTCACCGCGGAGATTAGTGCCGGCTCTCCGGCAGGCTCAGTGTCGAAAATTACCGTCTCACTGTCGGGAATCTCTTTCAGCACAGGCTCTCCGGCAGGCTCTGTCTCGGGGATCGCCATAACCGCAGGCACCTCCTTTTCGCTCTCCTCATCAATGAGAGCGACCTCCTCTCTGTCGGCGGACACTCCCAGGTGTATCTGTTCCAGCTCCCTGAGGCGTGCCTCGATCTCAACCAGGAGCTCCTCTCTGCTACGCTGCTGTGCATCAGCAACAGCCTCTGCCTCAGGCGCCTCAGTAATCACCTCAACAGGTATAGTGTCAGTTTCTGTAGCTACCGGGGAGACCTCATCAGTAACAACTTCCGGCTCAGGAGCTGCTATGGCAGTCTCCTCAGGTATTTCCTCTGGTGGTATCTCCGCATGGGCAAACTCCCCATGGGCGAACTCCTCCTGTGCTGTCTCCTCACGGGCTGCTTCTTCGTGTGCTGTCTCCTCAAGGACCGCCTCTTTCTGTACTGTCTCCTGGCGGACTGTCTCCTCCTGTTTCTCTGCGGCAGGCGATTCGGCTGTCTGATGGTCTACAGGCTGTTCCGGTGCCACCGGGCGGGGGTGGTACAGCTGCTGATAGAGCACCTCCCTGTCATTTACCGACAGGGCCGATAGTTTCAGCTGTGAGTCAAACCGCAGATCGGCATTTTCATTCAGCACCCTGAGCAGCAGGAGGTGTGCAGAATGGAACCAGGGATAGAGTGCCACCAGCTCCCTCAGTCGCTCCAGGTCGTCACCTGTCGGGGTGGCGATCCCTGCTATAAAGCTGTTGAACTCATTCCTGTTCATCGTTGCTGCTACCGGTTACCAGTTAACAAAAGCCCTGTTAAAAATATCATCCACAAGCATCTTCACTATCTCTTCGGTCAGCTCAGTCTCCACATCTCTCAGGTTCAGGGTACTGCTATAGTCCTGATACCTTGAGAAGGTCTGGTCAAAACTAAGCTCACTGTCAAAGCTGTTGACATACCTCACCCTCACCGTGATGGTGAAGCGGTTTGAAGCAGCTCTCTGATCACCACTGACCGTCAGTGGCTGATCCTTATAATCGGTGATCTCACCCTCAAAGCTCAGGTCGCTGCCAGAGGTCACCATATCCAGGTTTGTCTGTGCACGACACATATCTATCAGAGCATCAGTAAGGTTTTGTGCCAGACCGGGTACCACGAGGCTGGCCCTGTTTTGAAAGGTCTCCACACTGATCGTCCGCGCCTCAACCGGGATTGATGCTCCTGAGAATGAGTATTTTATTTTTATGCCACACCCGGTCATTGTGGTTAGCAGTACCATCGGCAGCACTATTCTGATAAGGTTATGCATCTATCCCGTACTCTTTTATTTTTCTGTAGAGGGTACGCTCTGATATGCCCAGCTCGGCTGCTGCCAGCTTTCGTTTGCCGCCATTCCTGTGGAGGGCCTTTATGATCAGCTCCCTTTCGCTGTCAGCCAGTGAGAGAGACTCCTCCACCACCTCCTCGGTATCTTCAATAATACTGCTCTCCCTGACCGGGGTGAGTCCTGCCTTCACCTGGGTAGTTGCCTGGTACGGCTCTCCGTGGGTTATCCCATGGTCAAACAGGTTACGCACTGCCCTGGCGCCGCTCTCTGTCAGGCTGCCGGGATCACCGCTGCTAAGCAGGTCATAAACCAGATTCTTCAGGTCATGCATATCACTCTTCATGTCGAAAAGGACCTTGTAGAGTATCTCCCTCTCATTGCTGAACCCCTTTTCGTCAGCGTATGACCTGACCGGTACCGGCAGTCGTCCGCTGTGAACATCAGGCAGGTAGCGGGAAAGGATCTCGGCTGAGATGTCACGCTCCTGTTCAATGACTGATATCTGTTCGGTGATATTTTTCAGTTGTCTCACATTACCGGGCCAGTAGTAGTTGAGCAGCATCTCACGCGCCTGGTGATCGGGTCTGACTGCCGGCATGCGGTAGCGCTCGGCAAAATCGACAGAGAATTTCCGGAACAGCAGGATGATATCTTCACCTCTCTCCCGCAGTGCCGGCACCCGTATCGGCACGGTATTGAGCCTGTAGAACAGATCTTCCCGGAATTTACCGGTACTCACTGCAGCTACAATATCTATATTGGTGGCAGCTATCACCCTCACGTCGGTCTTTTGCACCTTTGATGACCCCACCCTGATAAACTCACCTGTCTCAAGTACCCTCAGCAGCCTTACCTGTGTAGAGAGAGGCAGCTCAGCCACCTCATCCAGAAATATGGTGCCTCCATTGGCCACCTCAAAATATCCTTTCCTGCTGTCAGTCGCTCCGGTAAAAGCACCCTTCTCATGTCCAAAGAGCTCAGAGTCAATTGTTCCCTCGGGAATGGCTCCGCAGTTAACAGCGATATACTGACCATGTTTCCGCAGGCTGTATGAATGGATCACCTGCGGGAAAACCTCCTTCCCGGTACCGCTTTCACCGGTGACCAGTACAGAGAGGTCAGTAGAGGCTACCTGAACCGCTATATCAAGGGCCCTGTTCAGCCCCTCATGGTTGCCAATAATTCCATACCGCTGTTTAACGCTCTGTAAATCTCTCATCACACTCCAATGAACTGCGAATTTACTACTTTTTTGTATCATGTTAAAGGCAGAGAGCAGTAAACAGGGTGACCTGAAAGAGCTGCTACGGTTTCAGAAGAGGATGTGAAGCAACGTTTTGGCAAAGCGGGGAAAGAGTGGTTCAATCCGGGTGGATGAATCCTGAATGACCCGCATGGGCTGCCACCCCTCCGGAAAAGGCGTAAAGAGGTGTAAAAACAGGGTCCTCAGAGGTGCTATAAACTTTTGTTACAACTTTTTGTTATTACCAGTGGAGACGAAATGTTGCTAAATAATTATGAACGCAGGAAGCAGGACATATTCCATTAAAGAGCTGGAAAATCTCTGTGGTATAAAGGCACATACCATCAGGATGTGGGAGAAGAGGTATGCTATCCTGACACCCCAAAGAAGTGATTCCAATATAAGGCACTATACTGAAGAGGAGCTTAAGAAGCTGCTGACAATCTCAATACTGAATCGCAGAGGCATGAAGATCTCAAAGATAGCACGCCTCTCTGACAGTGAACTGTTGCGTGAGGTACTCAAAACCGGCGGTGATGATGAGTCGGGCGAAGGGGTCTTCAGTCCGGGTGAACTCATCATGTCTGCCATGCGGTTCAGCGAGGAGGAGTTCAGGGATAAGCTCAATCAGTTTGTAGTTGAGAGAGGACTGACAGATGCCTATCTGCAGGTCTTCTACCCGCTCATGCAGAAGGCGAGGGCTCTCTGGCTGACGGACTGTATATCAAAACCACAGGAGCAGTTTATCAGGCACGTTATCAGAACGGTGGTGATCTCTGAAGATATCGCCAGCGAGGCCGGATCAGGTGGTGAAAGCGCTGCCATAATCAACCTGGGTGAGGGCGATGGTGAGAATGACATGATCTTCCTCAAGTACCTTCTCAGGCAGAAGGGGTTTGAGGTGGTATATACGGAAGGAACACTGTCGGTGGATGACATAAGGGGAATCCACTCCGTCAGGCCGTTCAGCGTGCTGGCAATGAACCTGCCGGCCATGGAGCCGGAAGAGGAGATCAGGAGTCTGTGCAAAGGGCTTGCCAGGGAGCTGAAGCTCAAGAAGGTGCTGGTGATGGGCAGGTATGACAGCAGCAGCACCTGGAGCAACGGACAGACAATAGCAGTCTCATCACCGGCAGAGCTGACCGAGTGGGCCGAGGCCCTCTAGAGAGAGTTACAGGCCGGCACCGTTTTATCAGAGGGCATGAGATGGCGGCTGAGATAACGGCTGAGCAGACCGTTACTCAGTGATTCCGTTGCAGCATCGAAGAGAAGTGGCTCTCCTCATCCTCCAGCCGGAGAAAAGGGGCGCGGCTCTTCAGATCATCAATCTTTTCCAGCATGGCCGAGGCAAAGAGAGAGCTCTCCTCACTCTTTTCGCTGATACGGTGCCCCATCGCCCTGGTGATCCGTGATGCCTCGTTCCACCACCTGAGAGTATGACCTGAAAGAAAGAGGGAAGTAAACTTTTCCCATATATAGTCGATCGCTGTCTCTGAGGGGTGTACCATGTCAGAGGCGTAGTAGCGGTAGTCGCGCAGCTCATCCATAAAAATCTCATAGGCAGGAAAATAGCCCTCCGTCAAGGGGTGATCCAGCAGCTCCTCAGTGGCGAGGAGCAGTTGCGCCTTGCTCAGCTGGTTGGCATGGGCACCATCGCTCAGGTGTCTGACCGGACTAACGGTGAACCAGACCCTCAGTGACGGATTAACCTCCGCCAAACGGTCAAGTGTCTCCTTCCACCTTGCTGCTATCTCACCAAAGGAGGCCTGCCTGCGGCTGAAGAGTGATGCCGGCAGCTTGTGGCAGTTGGCCACTATGGACCCGTCACTGTTGAGGGTATAGATATATGAGGTGCCAAACGTTACAAACAGCAGGGAGGCACTCCGGATAAACGACGAGGCAGCCTCGCTAACCCCATTGAGACGATCAACCAGCACCCCTGGCTCATATGATGAGAAGGCGGTGTGGTGACCGAGGCTCAGGTAACGGTTCTGATGCAGGTAGAGATCATCGACATCATAATGATATCCCGAGGCAAATCTCTCAAGCGCAGCAGCGACGGAGAAAGGGTTGAAGAGGGTACCGTGCGGATTGGTCATTACCGGCAGCTTGCCGGCAGCCATCCGGTAACCTATCTCATTGGCGAAGCATGACCCGACGAACATTACCGGGGTATCAAAGGTGATCTCAGTGCCGGCGGCGGGCAGGGGTACTACAGTCAACAGCTCCATTACCGTATATGTGTATCAATCCAGCCGGCGAGGAGCGCAAAATGCTCATCCTTAAGAGGATCATTGTGCAGCTCATGGTATCCTTCGGGCCACAGCTTCAGGGTGGCACCGGGAACAGCATCAGCCACCTGTGAGGTGCCGTCGGGCGAGGTGATAAGGTCCTTCGTTCCGTGTACCAGCAGTAGCGGGATGGCTATCTCACCGGCCCGCGTCCGCGTCTCACGCGAGGCTGATGTCATCCAGCGGTAGAGTCCGGCAGAGATCCGTCCGTGAACAAGAGGGTCATTGCGGTAGGCCTCTTCCACATCAGGGTCACGGGAGAGATCAGCAGTACGCAGACCTGATGACTGAACCAGTCCTGGCAACAGCGTGCCTGCAACATCTGCCAGCAGAGCCTTAAGGAGGGGCGGCTCAGTGGTGAGGGTAACCCATGGCGAGGTGACTATGGCACCGGCCAGCTCAGGCCGGCGGCGTACCAGGTAATGAAGTACCAGTCCGCCCCCAAGGCTGTGCCCGTAGATAAAGAGCGGGATGCCGGGATGCTCTACAGCACTCTCACTGATGATCAGGTCGATGGTGTCATAAACCTTCTCCGGTGAGGGTATCACTCCCCGCCGGCCGGGTGTATGCCCGTGACCGGGCAGGTCAAAGGAGTGGAGGGTGATACCCCGGGCGTTGAAGCGGGAGGCCCAGCCGGCATAACGACCGGCATGCTCACCCAGTCCGTGCACAAGAATGATCATTGCCCGCTCATCACCCTGTGACTCATAACGGTAAAATGCTGTCTTTCCGGAAGGAAGCTCCCTGTACTCCATAACCTCTTTTTGATCAATATAGTGAGGTAAAGATAGTGAAAAGAGGTCAGCTGCCAGAGAAGAAAACCAGAAACCGGGGAGGAGGGTCACTGCAACGAATGAGCAAGAATGAATAAAAATCGTTATCGCAGAGAGCAGAAAAAGCGATATTCACATAAGAGGCAATTTAGACTATAGCCATATTAATGGCTGTTTTTTACCAGATTATAGCTTAGAATCGGCCAATTTTATCTCCATTTAACAATATTTTAAGATATTCAGACTTGTTTATCCGAATTTATCTGTTTAGCTTTGTGTCAACAAATACAATGAGAGAAATGACATCACAGGAATTTACATCAAGCATTATAGATCTGAAGTCCAACCTTCAGAAGTACGCTCTCAGCCTGACCCTTGACCGTGACAACGCCTTTGACCTTCTACAGGACACCTTTCTGAAGGCTATACAGAATCAGGATAAGTTTGTTGACTCCACCAACCTCAAGGCCTGGGTTTTCACCATAATGAAGAACACCTTTATAAATAACTACCGCCGTAAGATACGAGAGAATACCATGGTCAGTGACACCCAGGAGTTGTATTACCTCAACCTCACCTCTGACAAGGGCAGTATTTCACCTGAGTCGACCCTGGCCGGCAATGAGATTGAGAAGGCGATTGATGCGCTGCCCGATGATTACCGTCTCCCCTTCCGGATGCACCTCGAGGGTTATAAATATGAAGAGATTGCAGAAAAGTTACACCTCAAGCTTGGCACGGTGAAAAGCCGCATCTTTTTCGCCCGCCAGAAACTGATGGCTGTTCTTAAAGATTACAACGGATAGGTTTTTTTGATGGTAATGTAATGGCTGCCGGGGGCGATTGTCTCCGGCAGCCTCTTTTTATGGCAGCCAGTTTTTTACGGTTTGCTCCTGCTGCAATTTCCTGCCGCCATCTTAATCTACAGCTGGCTTCTGCCGTCAGTTTTTTACGGCAGGCTTTTTGCCTTCATCCCTCTGGAAATCTTTTTTTAATACCTTTAATAGAAAATTGGCAGATATGAAAATTTTGACGGCAGCCATGCTTGTTGCCATGGTTCTTTCCACCTTCCAGCTATCGGGCCAGGAAACCTATATCGAGTGTCCGGTCAGCCATGTAACCCTCTTCAATCGTGGTGCCCAGCTCACGGGCACGGCGACGGCAGCTCTCCGTGCAGGGAGCCATGAGTATGTCATTGGCGGACTCTCCCCATATATTGATGCCAACACCATACAGGTCAGGGGTGAGGGCACCTTCACCATAATGGGGGTCACCCACCGCAACAACTACCTCGAGAACCTGTCGGAATCGGAGGCGATAAACAGCCTGCGTGAAAAGATCAGGCTCCTCAGGCTTAAGACCGAGGATGAGGAGACCGCCCTGGAGGTGCTTCGTGAGAGGGAGGCCTTTCTCAAGGCCAACTATGATGTTGTCACTGCTAAATCGACCATCACCCCGGAGCAGTTCAGGACCCTCATGGAGGTTTACGGTACCAGTACCGAGAGCGTCAAGGGGGCCATCCTGAAGAAGAACCGTATTCTCAGGGAGTACCGTGAGGAGATGGAGAAGCTGGAGAAGCAGCTTGCATCAAGTGTCTCACGCTCAAAGATGCCCACCGGAGAGGTGGTGGTCACCCTCAGCAGCGACAGGGCTGCCACCGCACGGCTCATGCTCTCATACATGGTGATGAACGCCGGCTGGGTCCCCTCCTATGATATCAGGGTGAGTGACATAACCGACCCGGCCACCATAGTCTACAAGGCTGGCATATGGCAAAACAGTGGTGTCGACTGGAAAGATGTGAGGGTGAGCCTCTCCAATGCTGCCCCGATGACTGCCGGATCACTGCCGCAGCTCTACCCCTGGTTTATCGATTTTCAGAGGTTTGGAATGATGGTGCTCAACGAGGTGGTGAACGTTAAAGCTGCCGGGATAAAAAAGCGGGAATTGAGCGAACTGGAGACTACCGACGATATGGCTGCGGAAGAGGTTTACGGAGCCGCGCCGATGCCGGTCTCGGTCAGCGAATCAAATGTCAGCTTCAGCTTTGATATCAATGTTCCAAAGACGATAGCCACCGGCGGAAAGCAGGAGATGGTCGAGCTGCAGAGACTGACAGTCCCTGCCACATACAGCTATGCCGTCACCCCCAAGCTGACCACTACGGCATATCTCATGGGCTACATCACCGGCTGGGAGAAGTACAACCTGCTGCCGGGTGAGACAAACATCTACTTCGGAAACACCTTCACCGGAAAGGGATACATCAATACCGCCGAGCTGACCGATACCCTGCCGGTATCACTGGGTGCTGACAACAGCATAACGGTAAAGAGGGAGCGCCGTACCGATCTCACCACCAAGAAGATGATTGGATCGAACCAGGTTGAGACACGCTCATTCCTGATCACGGTACGCAACAACAAGAGTACCGCTGTCAGTGTCAGGCTTCGTGACCAGCTGCCACTGTCACAGCAGAGCAGCATCACCGTGGAGCCGGCTGAGCTGAGCGGCGGAAGCCATGACAGCGCAACGGGCGAGGTGCGATGGGAGCTGCAGCTGGCGCCCTCCGCCACCAGAGAGCTGATATTCACCTATAATGTGAAATACCCGAAAAACCAGAAAGTGATACTGGAATAATAGAATTGGAAACTTCCTATATCCATCTCGCGGTACCAAAAAAACCGGAAGGTGAAAATTGAATGACAAAAAATGGGGTCCGGATAATCCTTACGGAATTCCAGGAAACCCGAAAAGTGAAACCGGAATAACCAAAATCGACAATCATCTGACCATAGAGTTTTCAACAATTGTTAATAACCCTGTCAAAGCAGCCCTAATGATCTTTTAACCCGTCTTTTACGATTGTTAATAACCTGTTGATGAGGTGTTGTTTTCTTAATGGAAGAAAGAGACGAAAAAATTTGACACGGGCAGCAAAATAGCTTATATTTGTTCTACCATGTGAGCGATAAAGAGTCGCTCTGAAGCATGAAGGTTCTTTCAAATGGTTTAATTATCACTCTGAATTAACATCAGACTTCAGAGTCTCACGCCAGGGGGCTACGGCTCCCCGACGTCCGTCACCGGTGAAGGCCGCAAGGTCAGGTCATAGTGACGGTCTGACGGTGCTGCAAACAAACGGTGTAAAAACCGCGAGGGAGGAGCAACACAGATGCAGGTGCCTAAAGCTGATAAGGCAGCAGATGTGACCGTTCAGAGAGAGGATTGTCTCTCAACCGAACCGGCGAGGATAGGATGAAGATAATCCGGGCATGGCGACAGCAATCCCTTCGGGGAGTGCCGTGCTTCAAGGGTTCATGGCACCGCCCCTCCAACGGAGCAGGAAAACCGCAAGGAAGACCAGGCGACGAAAGAGAGAGACCCGAACCAGGGCAGCAACGGGTCAGCCGAAAGGCAGACAACGGCAGGCCGGGAGAAGGAAGGAGCAAAAGAGATGAACCGGCTGCAATAACAGTAGCATGGCGGCATCGACAGTATCACTGTCAATCGCCGGAATGGGAACTATTACGAACAGTATGGTTCCCATTCTTGTTTTATACCCCTCCCCCACCCTGGCCCGACCGGAAAAATAAAGAGCACCAGGCTGTACTGAAACCACGAAACAGCATTGAAACTGCCGGGCAATGCAGAGACCAGAAAACAGCAATAAGGTCACTAAGCAGCACCAGAATCGCGTAGCTGCAGAAACCATGAAACAGCATGGAAACTGCCGGGCAATAGAGACTACACTGCAACGCAGAAGCTGCAAACAAGCAATGAAACGATTGGGTTACCTGCCTTTGATGATACCTCTCTCAGAGGTTCTGATAAATTCCAGTATGTGGTCACGCTCGGGGGCAGGCTCAAAATTGGCTTCAATATAGTCGAGCGCGCTGCTGCTGTTCATACCCATGTTAAAGTATGCGCGATAGATCTCATGCAGCTCCCGTATCTTCTCCTGGCTGAATCCACGCCTCTCCAGTCCGACACTGTTTATGCCCATATAGGCCAGCGGCTCCCTGTCAGCCTTGATATAGGGAGGCACATCCATGCGCACCTTTGATCCGCCACCGAGGAAGGCATGCTTCCCTATCCGCACAAACTGATGTACAATGACTCCGCCGCCCAGCGTGCTCCAGTCGCCCAGCTCCACCTCACCCGCAATACCTGATGAGGCTACCATAATCACATGGTCACCCAGCTGGCAGTCGTGCGCCACATGCACATAAGCCATCAGCAGGCAGTTATTGCCTATCACCGTACGTCCACGGGCACGGGTACCCCTGTTGAGTGTGGCAAACTCCCTGACGGTGGTATTGTCTCCTATCTCAAGGGTGGTCTCTTCACCCATGAACTTCAGGTCCTGCGGTATGGCTGAGATTGATGCACCATTGAATATACGGCAGTTGCTGCCTATCCGTGCTCCGTCATATATCACTGCTCCGGCGCCGACCCAGGTGCCGTCACCTATTACCACATCACCATAGATTACCGCAAACGGTTCTACTCTCACCCCTGCTCCTATCTTCGCACGCGGATCGATTTGTGCCAGTGAAGAGATCATCTCTGCTCTATTTGTTCTTTATAACCTGTGCTGTCATCTCGCCCTCAGCCACCAGCTTCTCACCCACGAATGCCTGGCAGTACATCATAACGATATTGCGTCTGATTGGTTCAAGGAGGTCGGCTCTCACCACTATGATATCACCGGGCACCACCTTATGCTTGAACTTCATCCGGTCTATCTTGAGGAAGTAGGTGGAGTAGCGCTCCGGCTCATCCACGCCGCCAAGCACCAGTATACCTCCCACCTGTGCCATGGTCTCCACCAGCAGCACCCCCGGGAAGACATGCTCCTGCTCGAAGTGGCCCTGGAAGAAAGCCTCATTATAGGTGGTGTTCTTTATCCCTATCACATGGGTGGGAGTCAGCTCCAGCACCCGGTCAACCATCAGGAACGGGTAGCGGTGAGGAAGCAGCTTCTTTATCTGCTCTATATCCATCAGCGCCGGCTTGGTGGTATCAAGCAGCGGTATCTCCTTCTTGGTAGACTCCCTCTTTATCTGCTGACGTATCAGTCGTGCCAGCCTGGTATTGGCATAGTGTCCCGGACGGGTAGCCACCACCCTCCCCTTAATGGGCCTGCCCACCAGCGCCAGGTCACCTATCAGGTCAAGCAGCTTATGGCGGGCCGGCTCATTGGGGTACCTGAGGGTGGTATTGTTGAGTACCCCGGCATTATGCTCGGTTATGCCAGGCTTGTTGAAGAGCTTAGCTATACGCTCCAGCTCCTCCTGTGTGGCCTCACGCTCAAAGATCACCACCGCATTGTCAAGGTCGCCACCCTTTATGAGCCCCATCCGGAAGAGCGGTTCCAGCTCATGGAAAAAGACAAAGGTACGACTGCTGGCTATCTCCTCTTCAAACTCATCTAGCTGATCAAGGATGGCGTACTGGTTACCCAGTATCTTCGAGTTATAGTCGATCAGCACATGAGCACTGAAGCGGTCATCAGGGTATATGATCAGGTCTACGCCGTGCTCCTCATCGGAGAAGGCTATCTTCTCCTTGATTACGTAGTAGTTACGCTCCTCATCCTGCTCCACTATGCCCGCCTTGTTGACAGCCTCCACGAAGGTGCGGGCGCTGCCACCCATAATAGGGGCTTCCGGACCGTCTATCTCAATCAGCACATTGTCAACGCGCATACCGGCAAAGGCGGCAAGAATATGTTCAATGGTGGCCACCGAAGCATCACCTGAGACCAGGGTGGTACCACGTGATGTCTCGGTCACATTGTCAGCAATAGCATCAATAACCGGGGCACCGGGCAGATCTACCCTGCTGAATTTATATCCATGATTGACAGGGGCGGGCTTAAAGGTGACCTTTACGTTCACCCCGGTATGGAGTCCCTTGCCACTGAGACTCACCTCATTAGCCAACGTCCTTTGCTTCTCACTCATTGCATATCCGTTTTTTCACGTGTAAAGAAAAAGAAAATTTTCCGAACGGCATAATGAAACCCTTTACATCTCTATGATGTTCAAATCATTTCCTTTAGACCGGAATATGGAACTACCTGTTTTTTAAAGACTCCACCCTCTTTTCAAGGGTGTCGAGGCGGCTGCTCAGATCAGGCAGTTTCCTCAGGTGTGCAAAGCTTCTCAGGTACTGTCTGCTCTCGGTTGCCGGGTAGCCCAGCAGGACGGCATTCTCAGTTGTGATGCTGCTCATCACTCCTGACTGCGCCCCTATCCGGCATCCGTCAGCTATGGTGAGGTGACCCGCCAGCCCCACCTGGCCGCCAAACATACAGTTCTTACCCACGCGCGATGACCCGGCCAGTCCTGACTGTGCAGCAATAACGGTGTTCTCTCCTATCTCACAGTTATGACCTACCTGTATCAGGTTATCGAGCTTGACCCCTTTCCTGATGATGGTTGACCCCATGGTGGCACGGTCAATACATGTATTTGAGCCAATCTCAACGTTGTCTTCGATTACCACGTTGCCTATCTGCGGAATCTTGATATAGTCGGCGTCGGTCACCGGCGCAAATCCGAACCCGTCAGACCCGATCACCGCCCCGGGGTGGAAGATACAGTTGTCGCCTATCACACTGTCGCGGCATATTCTGACCCCGGGGTGGAGGATACAGTTTTTGCCTATGGTGACATTCTCACCTATATAGACCTGCGGGTGTATTACACAGCGGTCACCTATCACCACCTTCTCCTCTACCACGGTACCTGCCCCTATGTAGAGCTCTCTTCCCAGCTGTGCTGACTCATCGATGATGGCTGAGTGGTGTATCCCCCGCTTCACCGGCCTGGCCTCTTCATACCATGTAAGCAGCTTAGCCAGCGCCTGGTAAGGATCACCAACGCGTATCAGTGTGAGGGGAAGCTCTTTTGCAGGCACGAAGTCATGCCGTACCAGCACGGCTGAGGCGGTAGTGGTATAGATGTGTGTCTCATACTTTGGGTTTGACAGGAAGGTGAGGGCTCCGGGATGAGCATCCTCTATCCTGGCGACGGTATGCAGTTTGGCCTCAGGGTCACCCTCGACGGTGCCGTTCAGAAGGTAAGCTATTTGGGATGCAGTAATTTCCATGTTTGCAATCGGTTTTCAGTTCTTAATCTCCTTGGGGAAGCAGAGGTAATATTTTGTCACTCTCTCTGAAAGTGCGTCGCTGCCAAAAAGGTCAGAGACGGCGGTGATCTCTTGTGTGGTACCGTTCTTCAGCAATATGCGTACCTCAGGGGTGTCCGGCGCATAAGCCTGGTTAAAGAGCTCACCGCTGTTGACATAGCAGCTGACCTCATCCTCATCCACGCCCAGCCTCTCCTTTGTCAGCTCCACCACCTCGTGTATCCGGTCACGCTCAAACGGCTTTCGCTGCAGCTCAATCGCCGGCAGCTCACGTCCTGCCAGTCGGCGGCAGAGGTCTGCCAGCACCCTGTCGGGCCCCTCCTGCCACACCTTGGTGGCTGAGAGAAGGTCACTCTCATCAAGGGCAGCAAAGTGACGCACCAGCTCACCGCTCTCCTCCGGTATCACCTCATCACCGCTACGCTGCAGGAAGTATGTCAGTGCCGGCGACGCAAAGAGCCTCACCCCTGTGGCCGTTACCCGGCGTGCCCTCTCGAGCAGGCTGGTAAGCAGCTTCTCGGCAGCCACCACGGTACGGTGGTTATAGACCTGCCAGTACATCATACGCCTGGCTATCAGAAACTTCTCTACGGAATATATACCCTTCTCATCAACCACCAGCCGGTCATCTGCCACGTTGAGCATCCTGATGATCCTGTCAGACCCCACTGAGCCCTCTATCACACCGGTAAAAAAACTGTCGCGCCTGAGGTAATCCATACGGTCCATATCGAGCTGGCCGGTCACCAGGTCATGGAAGAAGCGCCTGGGATACTCACCGGCAAAGACTGCTATGGCATCCCTGAGCCGGCCACCCATGGTGCTGTCAAGCTCCTCCATTATCAGCCGCGACATCTTCTCATGTGGCACCCCCCTTACCAGTGAGTACTCAAGAGCATGTGAGAAGGGGCCATGCCCTATGTCATGAAGCAGAATGGCTGCCAGAACAGCCTCCTCCTCCGCCGCCGTGATCACCGTCCCCTTGTTACGAAGGGTCTGTACCGCCTGCCCTGTGAGATACATTGCACCCAGACTGTGCTGAAAACGGCTGTGAACAGCTCCGGGGTAGACAAGGCTGGTGAGACCCAGCTGGCTGATGTTACGCAGCCGCTGAAACCATGGGTGTGATACAAGGTCAAAGATGAGATCATTGGGTATACTGATAAACCCGTATACCGGATCATTTATAATCTTTCTCCTGTTTGTCAAATACCACTGGTTTTATGGCAGCAAATTTATTCAATAGTTTCAAGAAAACGGAAAGAATTACTTCATATAGAGGAGATACCCTCTTTTTTAAGAGAATTATTGCATTGATTATTGAAAAAATGATGTTATCTTTGCACCCGAACAGAAGGGTATGAATGGCCTAGGGGACAGAAGTCCCCTATTTTGTTATCAGTAAAAAAGGATGCTGACGAAAGAGCAGATAAGAGAGGCCGCAGAGAGGCATATCGCAGATACCGGAATATTTCTGGTTGACGTGAGGCTGAGCAGTACAGGACGGATAACCGTGCTGATTGACAGGCCTGAGGGGGTGACTATTGATGACTGTGCCAGACTGAGCAGGCAGATAAGCAGCGAGATGCCCGACGAGATAGGCAACTATGAGCTCAATGTCTCGTCACCGGGGCTTGACATGCCACTGCTGGTGCATGGCCAGTTCATTAAGAATGAGGGAAAGATGGTGAGTGTGACAACCCTTGAAGGTGAAGAGCTGAAAGGGGTTATGATCAACGTGACAGAAGGGGGCTTTGACCTGGAGATAAAGAAGAGGGAGAAGGGGAAGAGCACCACCGAGGTGAGACCATTCAACCATGAAGAGCTGAAGAGAGTTAAAGTAATTATATCGTTTAAATAAAAACGTGGTTCACCGTAATGGAAAATGTTAATCTGATAGATACTTTTTCAGAGTTCAAGGAGCTGAAGAATATTGACAGGCCCACCATGATGAGTGTGCTCGAAGATGTGTTCAGGGGTATGCTGGCCAAGAAGTACGGCTCGGCAGACAACTTTGACATCATTGTGAACATTGACAAGGGTGACTTTGAGATATGGCGTAACCGTGAGGTGGTGGCTGATGAGGAGTTTACTGACCCCAACACCCAGATACCACTCTCCGAAGCACATAAGATAGATGAAGATTATGAGGCTGGCGAGGAGGTGTCAGATGAGGTCAAATTCCTTGACTTCGGCAGAAGGGCAATACTGGCGGTACGACAGAATCTGGTGGCACGCATCCTTGATCTTGAAAAGAACAATATCTATCTTAAATATAAAGACCGTATTGGCGATATCGTCACCGGTGAGGTGTACCAGGTATGGAAGCGTGAGACACTGGTAATTGATGATGATGGCAATGAGCTGATCCTTCCCAAGGGTGAGCAGATACCCTCTGACCATTTCCGTAAGGGTGATACCATCCGTGCGGTGGTCATCAGGGTAGAGATGAAAAACAATACTCCCAACATTATCCTCAGCCGTACCTCACCCGTATTCCTGGAGAGGCTGTTCGAACTCGAGGTGCCTGAGATCTTTGACGGACTAATCACTATCAGAAAGATTGTCAGGGTGCCGGGTGAGAGGGCCAAGGTGGCGGTTGAGTCATATGATGAGCGTATTGACCCGGTGGGTGCATGCGTGGGCATGAAGGGGTCACGTATACATGGCATCGTCAGAGAGCTGCGTAATGAGAACATTGATGTTATCAACTACACCTCAAACATTCAGCTCTTCATCACCAGGGCGCTCAACCCGGCCAAGATCTCATTCATCAAACTCTTCGAAGAGGAGAAGAAGGCAGAGATATTCCTCAAGCCGAGTGAGGTCTCACTGGCAATAGGCAAGGGCGGACTGAACATCAAGCTGGCAGGACAGCTGACCGGATATGAGATAGAGGTCTACCGTGAGCCCGATAATGATGATGAGGAGGATGTCACCCTGGATGAGTTTGCCGATGAGATAGAGGGATGGATCATTGATGAGCTCAAGGCTATCGGTTGTGATACCGCCAAGAGCGTGCTCAGACTGACCATACATGACCTGGTAAAGAGAACCGACCTTGAGGAGGAGACCATCAGGGAGGTGCTGAAAATATTACAGTCGGAATTTGAAAAGGAGTAACCGGAACAGAAGAGCCGGCAGAGAAAAGGGCAGAGTGTAACCGGAATATAAGAGACTACAGAGTAAGAAGAGATAAAAGCAACAGGTAAACCGGGTAAAATAGAGTAAAGAGAAAAAAAGTAACCGGAACGACGGAGCGCACAGAGAAAGAGCAGAGTATAACCGGAATATAAGAGACTACAGAGTAAGAAGAGATAAAAGCAACAGGTAAACCGGGTAAAATAGAGTAAAGAGAAAAAAAGTAACCGGAACGACGGAGCGAAGAGCGAAGAGAGAGAGAGAAAAGAGGATATCACTAAGTTATATGACTGAAGACAAAAAGGCCATACGTTTAAGCAAGGCAGCCCGCGATTTCAATGTTGGGATACAGACCATTGTCGACTTCCTTACCAAAAAAGGATTTGACATTGAGAGTAATCCTAACGGGAAAATCCCGCATGAGGCCTACCAGCTGATTATCAAAGAGTACAGCAGTGACCTCAGTGCCAAGAAGGATGCCGAGAAAGTGGCTCTCAAAGATAAGGCCACCACCCGGAAATCTATATCCATTGAAGATATAGATACCGGCAGGGCTGGTGACATGAGTGAGCCTGATGAAGATTTTATCATCACCGACTTCTCAGGACAGAAGACTCTCATCACCACCCGTCCCGAGCCTCGTAAGAGTGAGGTCACCGTGGTTGAGAAGCCTGAGCCGGCTCCCCCTGCCAAGGTGAAGGAGGAGGAGACGGCAGCGGCGAAGAAGGCAGCCGCAACGGAGAGTGCTCCGGCAGCATCAGTCGCAGCCGCAACGGCAGCATCAGCTGCAGCCGCAACGGCCACCGAACCGGCAGCTGCCACGCCGGTCACGCCCCTCATTGAACCCAGGCAGCCCAGGGTGGTAGGCAAGGTCGATCTGGATAAGCTGGCCAAGCCGGCCCGGCCGGCAAAGAAGAGCGCCGCCAAAAAGAGCGCTGCCGCTGAGGCCACGGGACTCACAGCAGAGAAAGAGGCTACACCGGGGCAGCAGGTGAAGGCTGAGCAGACAGTCACTGCAGAGCCGGCAGCCAGGACTGCCACGGAGGCTGCTGCTGAGACAGCCACGGAGGCCGCTGCCACAGTCGCAACGGAGACCCCGGCAGCCGCAACGGCCACTGAGCCGCCAGTCAGGACAGAGGCCAGACCGCCTGAGGCAGAGATCTTCAGGCCTGGCAGACAAATACTTACCGGTCCGAAAATCATCGACAAGATAAAGCTGGAGCCGGAGGTGAAGAAGAGCCGTGAGCCGGCCGGTGATGGTAAGCAGAAGAAGGATAAGAAGCGTGAGAGGATCAAGCCCAAGTCACGTGAAAAGGTGGTGGTTGACACTGCCGCCAGCCCCCCCGGTGATGCCAGGAAAGATAAAAAGGGAACAGGCAGGGAGCAGCGTGGTGACAGGAAGAAGTCGCACCGCGTGCTGAGACCTGAGGTTGACCGTGAAGATGTCGACAAGAACATCAGGGATGTAAACCTGATGATGAGCAGAGGCAAGTCAAGGGTTGCAAAGTACCGTCGTGACAAGCGTGATGCCATCAGCCAGAGGATGAAGGATGAGACCGAGCAGAGAGAGCTCGAGAAGAGCGTTCTCAAGGTGACCGAATTTATCTCTGTCAATGAGATGGCTACCATGATGGATGTACCGGTGGTAGATATCATCTCAACCTGTATGAGTCTCGGACTGATAGTATCAATAAACCAGCGGCTTGATGCCGAGACGATGGCCCTGGTGGCTGAAGAGTTCGGCTACACCGTTGAGTTTGTCAGTGCCGAGCTGGTTGAGGCAGTGAGGGAGGAGGAGGATGACAAGGAGAACCTGCAGCCCCGTCCGCCTATCGTCACCGTGATGGGACATGTTGACCATGGAAAGACCAAGCTGCTCGACTATATACGTAGTGCCAACGTGGTAGCGGGTGAGGCAGGAGGCATCACCCAGCATATAGGTGCCTACAGTGTTACCCTGGAGAACAAGAAGGTGATAACCTTCCTTGACACACCGGGTCATGAGGCCTTTACTGCCATGCGTGCACGCGGCGCACAGATAACCGATATAGCCATTATTGTGGTGGCTGCCGATGACGGGGTGATGCCCCAGACACGCGAGGCGATCAACCATGCCCACGCAGCCGGTGTACCTATAATATTTGCTATAAACAAGATAGATAAGCCTACCGCCAATGCTGACAAGATACGCGAAGAGCTGGCAGCCATGAACTTCCTGGTAGAGGAGTGGGGCGGCAAGTACCAGTCACAGGAGATATCCGCCAAGCAGGGACTCAATATTGACATCCTGCTTGAGAAGGTGCTGCTGCAGGCTGAGCTGCTGGAGCTGAAAGCCAATCCTGACAAGAATGCACTCGGCACCGTGCTGGAGTCATCACTCGACAAGGGACGCGGCTATGTGGCTACAGTGCTTGTCAAGGCAGGCACACTGCGGGTGGGTGATGTGGTCATTGCCGGCAGCCACTTCGGTAATGTCAAGGCGATGCACAATGAGCGTAACCAGAAGATCAAAAAGGCCGGACCCTCAATGCCGGTACTGATACTGGGACTAAACGGTGCACCACAGGCCGGTGACCGGTTTAACGTGATGGAGTCGGACAAGGAGGCAAAGGATATTGCCAACAAGAGGGCACAGCTGCAACGTGAGCAGGATCTGCGCACACAGAAGCATATCACCCTCGATGAGATAGGCCGACGTATCGCCATCGGCAACTTCCAGGAACTCAACATCATTGTCAAGGGTGACGTTGACGGGTCGGTAGAGGCCCTCAGCGACTCGCTCATCAAGCTCTCCACAGAAGAGATACAGATCAATATCATACATAAGGCTGTGGGAGAGATATCAGACTCTGACATCCTGCTGGCAGCAGCCTCCAACGCTGTCATAGTGGGGTTCCAGGTACGACCCTCACTCAGTGCAAGGAAGCTGGCTGAGAAGGAGGGTATAGATATACGCCTCTACTCAATCATCTATGACGCCATAGAGGAGATCAAGTCAGCCATGGAGGGTATGCTCTCACCGGAGATCAGGGAAGAGATAGTGGCTACCGTAGAGATACGGGAGACTTTCAGGATAGGCAAGGTGGGAACGGTGGCAGGATGCTTCGTGCGTGACGGAAAGATCACACGCAACACCAAAGTGAGAGTGATACGTGACGGTATAGTGATCTATACCGGTGACCTCGGCTCACTCAAACGGTTCAAGGATGACGTGAGAGAGGTGAGCTCAGGCTATGAGTGCGGACTCAACATCGAGAACTTCAATGATGTGAAGGTGGGTGACGTGATAGAGGGGTACCAGACCGTACAGGTCAAAAAGACGCTCTGACAACGGAACCGGCGTACTGACAACGAAACCCGGCGTATTGACACCAAAGCCGGCTCACTGACACCAAAGCCGGCGTACTGACACAGTAAATTACAGGAGTCTGCAGTGAGCCACAGGAATCTGCAGTAACACAAAGAAAAACAGGGTGACCTTTTGAGTCACCCTTTTTTTGTGTTCACCCTGACGGGGGCAGCACTATCTGTACCACCATTATAGCATTACAGAGCAATACAATGATAGCGGCGCTGCACCGATACCGGCATGATAGCGGTGCTGTACCGATACCGTCGGTTATGATCAGCCTGCCACTAACTTCTTGTAGGCATCAGCGTCGAGCAGTCCATCCAGTTCTGACGGATCAGTGAACTCGATCTTGATCATCCACCCTTTGCCGTAAGGATCACTGTTGATCAGTTCAGCTTCCGAGTCAAGCTCCTCATTCTTCTCCTTGACGATTCCGCTGAGTGGCATAAAGAGGTCAGAGACTGTCTTGACAGCCTCAACTGTTCCAAAGACCTCTCCTATGTCAAGCTGCTCATCAACGGTCTCTATCTCAACAAAGACAATATCACCCAGCTCACCCTGAGCAAAATCAGTGATACCTATTGTTGCTACATTGCCATCGATAAGAACCCACTCATGATCTTTGGTGTACTTAAGATTTGCAGGAAGATTCATTTCTTGTTATTTTTTTGTTGAACTTATGCCTGGGGTCTCAGGTTTTCAAAAATACTCTTTTTTTAATATTTACCGCCTGATAATCCCGATTTTTCAAAAGAACAGGGCCACAACCTCTCTTTATCAGGTATAATAGGTGAACCGCCACGCAGGCAGCAGCCGCCATCACACAGTGTACACCGGAAGCAACTGCCATCACACAGGGCATACCGGCAGGGGCTGCCATCACACAGGGCATACCGGCAGCAGGGCCGGAAGGCGTAAGAGCAGCCTTGCTGCCCCCACTCATTGCACCAGGGTGAATCTGAGGCTGAAGCCAAAATTGGTATTTGAGGTGAGGAAGGTGTTTGCCACAAACGGGTTGTTGAGTGTATGGTCAGCGTAGAGCTGCAGGTTGAACCGGTCACTCAGCACATAGTCGGCCGTAGCACTCACATTGAACACCGTCTGTCCGGCCACCGGCTGGTTTACATCCTCAATAAGCTTGCGTGCCAGTGTCTTGTTGTTCCTTATTGAGAGGTTGAGCTTCACGTTGAGGTCGCTCCGCAGCGACCGTTGTCCGGTACGTGAGGTGAGATTGATAGCCACATCATCAAAGCGGTACCCCGCCCCGAAGGTTATCTCATCATTGCGTATGTCAGCCACCTGGTTGCTGGTCAGGTTGAGGGTGATGGTTCGTGACTTGCGGTACTCAATACGTGTGGTGAGTGAGTTCTTCCATCCCAGGTCAATATTTATCAGAGGACTGAACTGCTCATTGATGGTCACCGTATTTATCTCAAACTGAGGTATGAAGTTCGACTTCATGTCACGTATCCTGCTGATGCCTGACTCATCGGGGTCAAAGTAGAGGCTGGTATTGAATGACCCGATCGTATAGGTTGAGCGGTACTGGTGTGAGAGGCTTACCGAGTTAAACACCTTTCTCACCGCCTCAAACCGGGTTAGTCCTTCGAAGTTGATCCTCCAGTTGGGCATCATCTGCAGCACCCCCGGGAAGGGTGAGAGGGTTATCCTGTCGGCGCTTCTGCGGGTATATGCAGCGAGGAAGGCCGGCACCAGCACCTCAGCCGAGGAGATGCCGTACCCGCTGGCATAGGGACCTGTCACCTGCTCGCCGCTGACCGGGTCATAGGCGGGGTCATAGAGGTTGTCTACCTTAAGACGCTCGTCGGCCCTGCGCTGTGAGATCACCACCGTGTTGTTCTTAAACTGTTCAAAGGTGGCGGAGCGGTACTCACCCGTGTCGGGTATCTTCTCAAAGGCGGTACCCCATGACACAACCGAGATGGTGAAGTTACCTGTCATACGCATATTCCTGGTGCTGTCGGGGAAGTTGCCATTACGGTCGGCCCTGAGGTAGGCAGAGAGGGTCTCCGAATAGCGGCGGTCAGCGGTGATATCCATCCGCAGGCCGGGAAACGGCTCCAGGTTGGCGCGCACATTCAGCTGTTCACGCTTACTGAAGCTGGCGGGGTTATTGAGCAGCGTGTCGGTGGTTATCCAGCCATTGATCACCGCCTCATCAAAGAAGCGCTCATCGGTGAGCCCGGCCAGGAACCGCCATCCGGGAGCCATGAGCCCGCCATGGCTCTGCTGCCCCATGAAGGTGGTGCCGGGCAGGTAGCCGGGCACTATATGTCCCTGCTCAACAATATAGGTGGCTGACACATTACGCAGTGCCAGGAGGCTCCTCACCAGGTAGCGTCCCATCACGCCGGTGATACCCGGCTTCTTCTCCACCCGTCCCCTGATATCGATATTGGCATTGGTGACATCTGCCTCAGAGGTGAAGTCGATACGCATGTCAGACTTCACCTCATGGGTGCCGCTCACCGTGGTGCCATCGGGAGCGGTGACGGTGATCACCACATCCCTGGTCTTGAGGTTATGGTTGATTATACGCGGACGGCCCGCCCTGAGGTTGACACTCCGCCGGCTATACTGCACCTCCTCATAGCCCAGGCTCATACGTCGCATGGCACCGGGCTGGGTGTTGCTCTCTACCTCCTTGAGGAACTTCACCTTGTTGTAGAGGGTGGTGAAGTTGGCCTGCACGGTGAGCTGCCCATTGCTTGAATTCTTGATGGTATTGCCGGCATTGATCCGGAGCGAGTCGGGGAAGATGGTGCCTGCCAGCCAGTCGTACCGTGCACTGTAACGTGCGTTGGAGGTCATCCATGAGAGCAGCGGCAGCTTGTTGACCGGCACATTGTAGTTGAGGTTGAGAAGGTGATAATAATTGGTTGTCCGTCCGAAATCGCTGAGGCTGACCATTATGGAGTCGCGCCACGCATCCCACAGGTCGGGGTAGCGCCTACGGTCAGCGCCACCGGAAGGCTCATCGATACGTGCTATGCTGCTGGCGGTGAAGTCCACCTTGAGCTGCTTGGTGATGTCATACTTGATATCATAGAAGTTTGTCCACTGAAACTCCTTGGTGAAGGTGGGTTGTATCAGCAGGCCGGGGTTACTGATGTTACGTGTCTTCACCTCATTGTAGTAGCGGTAGAGGTCGCTGCGGACAGTGATATGCCTGGGGAAGAGATAGATATTGAAGTCTTTGATCAGCCTGAGGGCCGGCGAGCCCAGGAAGCGTGCCCGCTGGAACGGGGTGTAGTTTTTAGGTCGCGCATCGAAGTCGTAGGCAATACCGCCACGGTAGGTTCTCTCAACGTCAACCTCGGTACGCGGATCGGTCTTATAGACCTCATTGAAGGCGTAGCTGACCGATACGTTTGCGGGGTCCCAGGCGTGTGGCTTCTCACCCCGGTACCTGGTACCGGCATTACTGACGGTGAGGGTACGCCGCCGGGCATACTCCTCAGAGAGGTTAAGGAGGCTGTCACGCTCAGCCCTGGTGGTGGTGTTGCCCAGCGCGTCAGTGAGCAGTATGTCGGGGTCAAGCGGGTCATACTGTGGCCTGACGCGGTTCTCTGAGTAGCCCATATACACCGGTATGGAGATAGCTGCCTTCTCGGGGAAGAACTTACCCAGCTCCAGGTTTGATGATATATCATACTGTATCACCTGCTCCATGCTTCGCTGGCTCACATTCTGGTTTATGCTGCCCCACCCCGGCGTGCTGGCCTGACCCACCAGGTTGAGCGTCCCCAGGTCAGCCAGCCGTGCCTGCATCTGCGCATTGGCAGCCCACCCGCCCTCTTCGCGGAAGTCAGCCAGCCGCAGCTCATTGACCCACACCTCGGCGGAGAGGGGAGCACCATTATCACTCTGTGGACGACGTGTCCTGATAGGGTTCCTGACACCCACCATCACCACCCTCACGTTGCTCAGGTTGGGGTGGCCGCTGACAGATATACGTGCGCGGTCTGACACTATCGACCAGATATCAGCCTCACTGACGGTTGAGCCGGGCTGCCGCATCGCGGCGTCACGTGCCAGCTTGGCGTCGAGCAGCCGTGACAGGTCTATATCTATCTTGTTATCATCAGGCCAGACGACCGCCCGCTGCTCCTCCGAGTCGTTGTTGTACCGTCCGGGCGGCGTCAGCCTGAGCGGCAGCTCATACTCATAGAAGTTGTTCTTGTAGTCAGACCCCAGCCTGATAAAGACGGTCAGCTCATCATCACCCAGCGGCTCACCTATGAGTGCCTCGGCATGCACCTCCATCTTAAGCCTGCGGTACTGCCTCATGTCAAGGCTCACATTCTTGTATGTGGCACGGGCATCACCGTCAGCCAGGTCACGCACACGAAGCACCATAGACTGCTCATTGAGCTGTCTCAGGTGTGGGTTGGCGGGGTCTATCACACGTGTGAACCCCGGTGGCAGCACATAGTTGACAGGCTCCTTGCCTGAGTTCTCCTCGATGCTTACCGAGCTGATCTCAAAAGTGCCATCATCATCATCAGGGGTGGTGATACGCTCGCCCCCCTCAAAGAAGGTGAGGTTATACTTGCGCCACTCTGACCTGACCAGCTCCAGGCGTGCAAAGCGCATGATCACCTCCTCATCAAAGTTATGCATGAACATACGGAGGAACCTGATCGACTTAAAGTCGCGTATAGAGCCTACAATACGCTCATAGTCGGTGATGGGTATCTTGAACTGGTACCATTTGACCGGCGACTTCTCGCCGTTGGCAAAGGTGGCGGTATACTCCAGCTCATCGACGATAAAGTTTTTTCCTACCACCATATCCTCCGGTCTGAGGCTTACATGGTACTGGTAGTAGCTCTCGGTCTCGTTCAGCGTGTTGTCACGGTTAATATCTTCTGAGTCAGGAAGTATTGATCCGGTGGTGGGGTATGACTCGGTTGACATTTCACTGGTGGGTGAGTTGCCGTCGGTGCCGTTGAACCTCTTGTAGCGCTCCAGTATACCCGCCTGCTGCGCGTCATAGTCAGAGCCCCTGAAGTAGTGGAAGTCATCATTGGAGGGGTCTCTCATGAACTGCTCCATCACCTCAGGACTCACCACCATACCCACCTGCTGCAGGAAGCTGTCAAAGAAGGAGCGCTCATCCTCATTGCTGAGTCCGTCAAGCCCTACATCCTGGTAGCGCCTAGAGTTGATATCATTGTCAAAGGCATGCACCACTGCCTGTACTGTCGGCACCCGGCCCCATACGGTGGTATCAACGTTTATCACCAGCGGTGAGTTGGGCAGTCCGTTCTCAAAGCTCTTGCGTGAGTCACGCAGTATATCTTCAGAGATGTTACCCAGGTTAAAGTAGAGGTCACCACCCTCATGCCCGGGGTTCTCACAGAAGGGGTCCATCAGCCAGAACTTCAGGTACTGTATGTTGGCCGACTCAAAATCGTTGGTGAGCAGCTCACGCATCATGCCTCCCCACCGTGAGCGCGGATTATTGAGCAGCCCGTCGGGTGAGAGCCCGTCGGAGTAGGTCCCCGGCAGGACATCGAAGTTGTAAGGACCCCGCTCATAGGGGTAGAAGGCTACGTTGAGCACCGAGATATTGGTGGCGATACCTGTGGGTGACTCTTTGTAGGGAAATATCTCTGTCTCATAGATCTCTCTCACAAAGTGGCTCGACTGCAGGTCGGGGTTGGCCCTGATATGTGCCGGTGTGGCGGAGCCGTTACGCAGGAACAGGTTGTCTATCACATACCAGGCTGTCAGGGCACGGTTCATGCCTGACCGCAGGTCATTGTTGAGGCGCGCCTCAGGGAAGAAGTGATCCTGCCCCTGCGGTACGCTGGCCAGAGACCACGCATTGAAGGCGCGCAGGTCAAGGGAGATCTCACTAGCCTCAAAGTCATCTATATAGACAGCACCCTCGGAGGTGATAGCCTTGCTGTGGCCAGGCACCAGGTGCGCAAACTCACCAAAGAAGTTGATTGATGAGGGGGCATTGGTCTTGATAAAGGGCAGCCAGTCAACAGCCCTGGTGAGCAGTTGCGACTCGGTACGGTATGAGGCGTCAAAGCCAAAGATGGTGTTTGAGATGGGGTCATCACCATAGGTCACCTTCTGGGTATAGGGCTTCTCGGTGAGCCTCAGCACTGTACCCCCCAGGTTGAACTTGTCTGAGAAGCGGTAGTTGAGGTGGGTACCTACAAGCGTCTTGGTCTGCAGCCCGAAGAACTGGTTGCTCTCAAGCGAGACCTGTACCGGCGTCTGTGACTCCAGAATAGCGGTGTTGATGATCTTGACCGAGCCCATGTTGTAGTCAACCGTATAGTCAATATTCTCGGTCAGCCTGACGCCGCCGGCAGTCACCTTGACCGACCCTTCAGGAATGTTAACCACGTTGAGCCGTATCTCTGAGCCAGAGGCCGAGATAAACTGTCCGCTGAGAATATACTTGTTCTTCTCAGCCATCTGCTTGGCAACCGTCTGCGTTGAGTCATACAGCTCAGTGAAGACATAGCGGTGTATCTGCTCCGGGTCAGTGATATATTTGAGCAGGTGCCGCCCGAAGGGCTCTGTCACCGGGAAGATGATCCTCCCCCTGTCAGACATCACCGTGATACCGTCAACAAAGTCAAACAGTCCGTCAGGCTGCCTGTCGAGCTGTGAGTTGAGCTGGTCAAGGCCCAGCGCCTGCAGCAGCACCTTGCCGTCAAGGGGTGTGCCGGGAAGGTAGTTGAGGGCATTGCCGGTGCGGTCATCCTGGTAGAGAATGTTGGCCTCATAGTTTTTCGCTTCAATACGTCCATACCCGATACTGTAGATATTCTTCATCATCAGCTTCCAGTTGGGTATCTTAGGACTGAGTGTGGTTCCTTTTATAAGCTTAAGTATCAGCGCATCAGGCGCCGTGATGCCGTCGGTGGAGAACTCACCCACCTTGAAGACCTGTCCGTTATAGGTGTACTCATAGGCCACCGCCAGCACCTCGTCATTATTGAGGGCCACGTTGAGCGAGATGTAGCCCAGCTGCCTGTTGACCGTATATTCACGGTCAGTAAGCATACGGGCATTCTCTATCTTCTCAAAGTCACGTCCAATCTGATAGTCAGGATAGAGATCAGCAAAAGCATTGGTCACCTGGTCAATATTCCTGATGCTGGCGTAGGTGCTGTTGAGCTGCTCATAGAGGCTGTTGGAGATGTTTGACGGGATGGGCGGAGCGCCGGGCACAGCCTGAAACCAGGGAATGGTGTTGAAGATATTCTGCTGGTTCTCGGCAAGGTCAAGGAAGGCCACTATGTTACGGTTATTGACATCTTCAAACCGGCTGGTCTTGTTGGTGATCCACACCTCTATCTTTTCAATATTGATGCCTGAGCTCACGATGGGCAGTGTGGAGAGAGCCTCATCATAGCTCTCACGGAAGTGGTGTGCCAGGAAGAAGTGGCGGTTGGCCTCATAGTTGTCTGCCGTTATCCGGAAGTCGGTCTGCTGTGCCCCGCCCCTCACCTCTACCACTGACGATTCGCCCTTCTGCTGTGAGAAGACATTGGTCATCGTCAGCTTGCCAAACTGCAGCTCTGTCTTCAGGCCGAAGAGGCTGTGGCTGCCGGTGATAAGGGTGCCGTTCAGCGGCAGCGTCACATCTCCAGCCTCTATCTTCCTGATTATCTCATCCTCCTTGCCTGAATATTCCAGCTTGGTGCGGTTCTCAAACTCAAAGAGTGCATCGGTATTGTAGTTGATCCCCAGCTGCATCTTGTCACCGATGGTACCGGTCACATTCATCTGTATCTTCTCCTGGAAGTCAAAGGTGGGGATGGTGCGCAGACGCTCGGCCAGGGAGGGGTTCTCGGTATGTGAGATATTCATCCCGAAGATGAGCTCCGCCGACCCCTGCGGTACGATATTGATGATATTGCTTCCGAAGATCCTGTCAAATGTCTCACCTCCAACCTCTATCTGCGGTATCAGTGATGACCTGACACCGGTAATATCGCCACGAAGGTTGGTATCCCAGTAGTCACGCATAGCCTGGTTGAACTCCCACCTGCGATACTCGTCGGCATTCATGTAGACCGGCTTGCGATAGTCGAGACTACCGGCCTTCTGGTATATGATATACTGATTGTTGCGGCCATCATACTCAACCCTGGTAGTGATATTGGAAGGGTTATAGAGGAAGAGCGGTGATGACCGTTTTGTCTCCCACGGGTAGGCAGGGTCAGGAGTAAGTCTGAGGAGGGTGTCGGCAGGGCTGCTCTGAGCCCTCAGCTGTAATGTCGGCAGAGAGAGGATAATCAATAACCCCACCCTGATCAACAGATCATTAATATGTGAAGAAAACTGCAATCCGGCACCCTGTTTATAACAGCTTCAGCGCCCTCCTGACTATCTCTTCCACATGAAGTTTTCTATCTTCCCTGAGGATGTTATCAATAACCTTTGTGGCGCTACCCCTGGCAAAGCCAAGCATCACTAAAGCAGATAACGCTTCATCGCGGGCAGTATTGTCATCAAATGCAAGAATTTCAGCGGTAGCTGCCTGCTTGCCAATCTTGTCTTTCAGGTCAACCACAATACGCTGTGCCGTTTTCAGACCTATCCCTTTGACTGACTTTAATGTACCCACATCACCACTGATGATGGCCTCTCTCAGGGTTGCCGGGGTGAGAGATGAGAGCATCATTCGTGCGGTGCCGGCCCCCACGCCGCTGACGGTGATCAGCTGCCTGAAGAGCTCACGCTCATCGGAGGTGATAAAGCCAAAGAGCTGGAAGGCATCATCACGTATCACCTCATGAACAAAGACCTTCACCTCGGCAGCCTTCTCTATGGCACTGAAGGTGTTGAGTGAGATATTAATATCGTACCCGATACCGTTGCACTCTATCACCACGTATGCCGGATTGAGCTCTGCTACCCTGCCTTTGATATAGTCAATCATATTCCCGGATAGTAGTTGTCTGACTCAGGAGGCAGCTCATCTGAATGGTCAGGGTGAATCTCTACCTTTTGTGGCTGAAGCGGGTTCCTGGTCAGCTCCTTATACATCTCCCTGTTGCGATAGATATCGATGGCGGCATAGATGGCATGCCTCATTGAGTTGCCTGATGCCTCGTTCTTGCCGGCTATGTCGAAGGCTGTGCCATGTACCGGTGAGGTGCGCACCACCGGCAGCCCGGCGGTATAGTTCACCCCGGTATCAAAGGTGATAGCCTTGAACGGGGTCATACCCTGGTCATGATACATCGCCAGTATGGCATCAAACCGGCTGAAGGCGCCTGACCCGAACAGCCCGTCGGCCGGGTAGGGTCCGAAAGCGAGTATACCCTCTTCATTGGCGCGGCTGATGGCCGGGATGATGATCTCCTGCTCCTCATTGCCCAGCAGCCCCTTCTCGCCGGCATGCGGGTTGAGGCTCAGCACCCCTATGCGCGGACCGCGAAGGGCAAAATCCTGTATGAGAGAGCTGTTGAGCAGCTTCAGCTTGGAGAGTATGCTGTCGGCACTGAGCGCAGCTGAGACGTCGCGCAGCGCCAGGTGCTCAGTGACAAAGCCCACCTTCAGGCTGTCGGAGATCATCAGCATAAGCACATCATCAACACCAAAACGGTTCCTGAGGTAGCCGGTGTGACCGGTAAAGGTGAGCTTATCACTCTGTAGAGTGTGCTTGTCTACCGGCGCCGTCACCAGCAGATCACTCCTGCCGGCAAGAAGGTCATCCACTGCCGCCTCCAGGGCAGCCAGTGAGGCCTGTCCACCCTCAGGGGTTGACTTGCCCAGCTCAACACGCACATCATCATCAATGCAGTTGATAAGGTTGACCTTGCCATCCTGAACATCAGAGACCGATCGGGCGTTATTAAAGTTAAAACCGGTGGCGTTGATCACCTTGCGGTGGTAGGCCGCCACCTTGGGGGAGCCATAAATAACAGGAACACAGAGAGAGGTAACATCAGAATCAGTAAGTGCCTTGATAATAATCTCATAACTGATGCTGTTGATATCGCCGTGGGTTATTGAAGCAATTAGTGTCTTTCTATCCATCATTAAAGGTATCTAAAAAACAGCCGGTAAGCTGTTCGGGGTTGTAAAGTTAAATAAAATATTGAATGGGGTTATGATAATGTAATACCTTTACAGGCCATGGCTGAACGGCACAGGAGATGAGACTATGGAGAAGAGAGAGCATCTGTACAGGAGGATAATCGAAGGTGACCGGCTGACGGTCAGTGCGGCGGAGCAACTATGGGCCGGGGCTCCACTGGAGGAGCTGGTATGGGTGGCTGACCGGATAAGACAGCAGCTCCATCCGGGCAACCGCGTGGGGTGGATCATTGACCGTAACGTCAATATCACAAATATCTGCTTCTCACAGTGCCGCTTCTGCAACTTCTGCCGCACAGCCCGCAGTGATGATGCCTACGTCACCACTGATGATGAGTATGACCGTAAGATAGAGGAGATGGTGACTCTCGGGGGCGACCAGCTGCTGCTGCAGGGGGGCATGAACCCCACCCTTGGCCTCGACTTCTATACCGATCTGTTCAGGAGGCTGAAGAGGCGGTGGCCACAGGTGAAGCTGCATGCCCTGGGCCCGCCCGAGGTGGCCTGGCTGGCACGGTCAGAGAAGCTGAGCTACCGCGATGTGCTGACACAGCTGCATGAGGCAGGCATGGATTCGCTGCCGGGGGCCGGCGCAGAGATACTCTCCGACAGGGTGAGGAGGCAGATATCACCTGCCAAGGCTACCGTGGCCGAGTGGCTGGGGGTGATGAGAGAGGCCCACCGGATCAACCTGCCCACCTCGGCAACAATGATGTTTGGCCATGCCGAGACCATCCGGGAGCGACTGGAGCACCTCGACCAGCTGCGCAGGCTGCAGGAGATGAGGCCTGCCGGTCATGACGGCTTTATCACCTTTATACCGTGGCCCTTCATGGAGCGTGGCACCCGCCTGGCAGAGAGAGACGGCATACGCAGCAGCGTGACCGCAACAGAATATATCAGGCTGATAGCTGTCAGCAGAATGATGCTTGACAATATTCCCAACATACAGTCGTCGATACTGACCGTAGGACGAGAGACAGCCATGATCTCACTCCACAGCGGAGCCAATGACCTGGGCTCGGTAATGATAGAGGAGAATGTGGTGAGTGCCGCCGGTGACCCCTTCCGTGTTGACCCGGAGTCGATGCAGCAGATAATCCGCGAGGCGGGATTCACCCCGGTGCGGCGCGATCAGCGCTATGTGCCCGTCAGTTAAGGCAGAAACAACCGGTTGGCATCTATTCCGTCAACATCAGGCAATTATCACGGAGACGGCTATGATGAACTTCGTCTGAACCGGGTATGAGAAGCTCCGAAGCCAGGTTCTACTCACTGAGGTGGCAGTTGTCATTCTGCCTGTACTATTCTCCCCTCTTCAGGGTGTACATCAGTGCCTCCACCTGGCGCAACAGCTCACGCTTATCCTCTTTGGGGGCATAGACAAACCCGGTGGCTACCACGGCGTGGTGACTCACCGTATCGATGATGGCGTATGAGATAAATGGTCCGCCCATATATCCGCCCTCAAGGGTCCATAACCCTCTCATCTCAATATAGTCGGTACCATTGCGTCTGAAGGAGCGGCAGCTGACCGGCACCTTCTGCTCTATCACCATGAATGAGCCGCCGTCAGGCCCCTTCACCTCTTCTGACATACGTCTCTGGGTGAGGTCAGCCAGCTCAACGCACCCCACCCGTGTGGTGATACGGTCAGTGACGGAGAGTATGACCGACTGGGTGGTGGTGGGTGTCTCCGCCGAGATCATCATGATCCCTTCACGGTTGAAGTCGGACTTCCAGCCTGCGGGCTGCACCAGTTCCCAGCGGTTACCGCCGGCCTGCAGGTGTGACCGTGACCTCCCAGCCGAGCGGGTGAGCCATGCTGTCAGCCTCTCCCTCTCAGCGTCATTGATTGAGCGCCTGATGGCGGTGCCGTTCTCTATGACAGAGGCGGCCAGGGAGGCGGTGTCAGGGGCAGTGAGGGTGACTACCAGCTGTGTCTCAGCCCACCGGTTGCGCTCAAAGGTCACCTGCGCCTCCGGATAATCGGGACCGACCATCACCCGTAGCACATTACGGTGTGCAACATACATATTACGAAACCCTGCCGGATTGACAGGCATGAGGGTGAAAGCCCTCTCCGGCTGCGGCATACCTACCAGCAGGGGAGAGACATACTCTCTGATGGCGTTGCCCGGACTACCATCCCACATGTACTTGTCCATAACAACAAGCACCTCGCCGGTGGCGCCGGTAACATTGGGCAGTGTTCTGGTCAGTGATGAGTCACCACACGAGACGAGCAGGAGTGACAAAAGAAGCCAGAGGGCGGTAAACCTTCCCGGGAGGGGTGATGGACCTCCTCTCTTTATAACGTTTGAGGGTGCCAGCTGGTCACTCCTCTTTGCCGGTACCTTTTTCGGTGGTCTCCTCACCACTATCCTTGGCTTTCTTGAACTCCTTCAGTCCCTGACCTATACCCTTCATCAGCTCGGGAATCTTACGACCGCCAAACAAGACTACCACAAGCAGTAGTATCAGTACTATCTCCAAAGGACCTATCTTTCCCATCTCTTTATCGGTTTTTAATTACACAAATGTACTAATTCTTTCCTATCGGTTGTTATTATCAGCGCCGGAACCATTTCCTTGTCAACGTGACCTTACCTGTCAGAACCATTTCAGCGTCAGCATCAGCGACGGAACCATTTCCTTGCCAGCGTGACCGTACCTGTCAGAACCATTTCCTCACCAGCTTGACAATATCATTACCGTTGGCAAAGACCAGCAGTCCGAGCAGTATTATCATTCCGGTTACCTGTGCATACTCAAGGAATCTGTCACTGGGCTTCCTTCCGGTAAACACCTCAAACAGGAGGAACATCACGTGGCCGCCATCGAGGGCGGGTATGGGGAGGAGGTTCATCACCGCGAGTATTAGTGAGAGGAAGGCCGTCAGGTTCCAGAACGACTGCCAGTTCCATTTGCCCGGAAATATACTTCCGATGGTTATGAATCCGCCAAGCGACTCATACCCTTTTGTGTCTTTGGCGAAGATCAGTTTGAACTGCTTGAGGTAGTCACCGGTGGTCTTCCACCCCTTTGATATCCCGGCAGGGATAGCCTGCAGCAGGCTGTATCGTCTGGTACTCAGCTCAAGCAGGTTCTCCACCCTGCGCGAGACACCCAGCATGCCGGCCTCGGTGGTGGTAACGGTTATATCTACCAGCTGTCCCGCTCTCTCCAGCGATAGGGTTATCGGCTGTGCGCGGTGGTCAGCCATATATGCCTGGAACTCATCATACCACATGAACTGGTTGCCATCTAGTGATACCAGCTCATCACCGGCAGCCAGTCCGGCAGAGGCGGCAGGAGAGCCGTCGATCACCTCCTGGATCACAAAGGGGCCGAACGGTATACGTGCATCGAGTATGTCAGGGTTCTTCAGCAGGATAGGTATAAACTCGCGCCTGATGGGTATATCAATGATCTCACCGTCGCGGTCAACGGTGATCATACGGCGGTCATTAAGCAGTATATCAGGCACTATGGCATAGAAGTTATCAACCGGCGCACCGTCAACGGTAAGTATCTTATCACCGTTACGCAGTCCCATGGCATACCCTGTTGAGTCGGTCAGTATGCCATACTTCACGTTCCCGGCTGCCAGGTATGTCTCTCCCCAGACGCTGAGCACCCCCACATATATGAGCATTGCAAAGATGAAGTTGAAGAATACCCCTCCCAGCATTATCAGCAGCCGCTGGCCTGATGTCTTTGATCTGAACTCATGTGGCTGCGGAGGCTGCTTCATCTGGTCACGGTCCATCGACTCGTCAATCATTCCAGAGATCTTGACATAGCCTCCCAGCGGTATCATCCCCACGCCATACTCGGTCTCCCCTATCTTACGCTTGAAGATTGCCCTGGGCCAGTCGAAGAAGAGGTAGAACTTTTCCACCCTGGTCTTGAAGAGCCGGGCAAAGAGAAAGTGTCCGAACTCATGGACGATCACCAGTATAGAGAGTGAGAGCAGCAGCTGTGCTATCTTAATAAGTACTGTCATTGTTTTTCTATTCGCTTAATATATTGATTGGCAAGATCCCGGCTTCTGCTGTCGGTCTCGTTATAAACATCAAGAGATGCCTCATTGTTGAATATTGTCTTCTCCAGCACATGCTCTACCGTGCCGGCTATATCATTGAACCTTATCTGCTCACGCAGGAAGGCTGAGACAGCCACCTCATTGGCGGCATTGAGTGCACATGGCATGTTGGCTCCCGCGCTGAGTGCCTGGCGTGCCAGCAGCAGCGCACGAAACCGCACGGTGTCGGGCTCACTGAAGGTGAGTGAGCCTATCTCTGCCAGGTCAGGCCTGGGGAGGTCACTGGTCACCCTCTCCGGGTAGCTCAGTGCATAGATTATTGGCAGCCTCATGTCAGGCACCCCCAGCTGTGCCTTCACCGACCCGTCAGTGAACTGTACCAGTGAGTGTATCACCGACTGCGGATGTATCAGCACATCAATCTGTTCAGGTGGCATGGCGAAGAGCCAGTGTGCCTCTATCACCTCCAGCCCCTTGTTCATCAGGGTGGCTGAGTCGATGGTTATCTTGCTGCCCATGGTCCAGTTGGGGTGCCTCAGCGCCTCCAGGGGTGTCACCCTGGCCAGGCGGGCTGCCGGCATCTCCAGGAAGGGTCCGCCGGAGGCGGTCAGTATGATACGTTCAGCGGAGTGCTCCGGCTCACCGGTGAGGCACTGCATGATGGCTGAGTGTTCCGAGTCGACAGGCAGCAGGCGGCTGCCGGTGGTGGCAGCGGCGGCCATGATCATCTCACCTGCCACTACCAGTGTCTCCTTGTTTGCCAGTGCCACCTCCTTGCCGGCGGCCACTGCCGCTGCGGTGGGACGTAGCCCGGCAAAGCCTACCATGGCAGCCAGCACGGTATCTACGTTGTCAGCTGCCGCCGCCTCTTCGACGGCCTGCTGACCGGCAGCCACCGCTATGCCCAGGTCTGCCAGGCTCTCTTTCACTGCCCCGTAGAAGGTCTCATTACCTATTACCACGGCTGCCGGGCGGTAGCGTCGCGCCTGCTCAATGAGCAGTCCGGCATTGTTACCTGCTGTCAGCACTGAGAGGGCAAAGCGCTCCGGGTAGTGTGCCACTATCTCCAGCGCCTGTGTCCCTATAGATCCGGTTGAACCGATTATTGCCAGTCGCTTATGCATAGGCTTCCCTCCTTTCCCCCTTAGAAAAATATATATTGTGCCGGATCAAGCGGCTGTCCGTTGTGCCACAGCTCAAAGTGAAGGTGTGGCCCTGAGGTGTACAGCTCACCCGAGTCGCCCACTATGGAGATCGCCTCGCCGGCCCACACCTTGTCACCCATCTCCTTGAGCAGCACGGCGTTGTGTTTGTAAACCGAGATAAGGTTGTTGGCATGCTGTATCATGATCACAAACCCGGTCTCCATGGTCCAGCCGGTCATCACCACCGTACCATCAAGGGTAGAGGAGACGATAGCCTTGGCCTGGGTGACAATATCGGTGGCATAGTGGCGCGCGCGGGCATCGAAGTTGCTTGAGATGAGTCCCTTAACCGGCGGAAAAAAGTGAATGTTTGCCAGGCTGGTGCCCTGCGATGAGCTGTAGCTGACGGTTGTGGCAGCCGCTGAGAGTGAGTACTGCTCCTCCTGCTCTACACGTGCCCTGAAGATAGAGTCTTCAGCCGACCTTCTGAAAAGAATATTACTATAGTCACGTGTACTGTCACGCATGGGTACTGAGCCGGCCGACTGTCTTCCAGAGATAACGGCATTGAGGTCATCGAAGTACTTGTCTCTGATATTGAGCTCATGCTCAAGCGAGTCGAGCAGGATGGCGTTCATCAGTATATGTCTGCGCATCTCAATATTGGGGTATCCCGGAATGAACTCCCTCAGGTTGGTGAATGCTATCAGTGAGGTGTTGGCTGCCAGGAGAACCGCAAAAAAGATAGCTGTTCCAAGCAGGGCATTGGCCCTGGTGAGGCGTATGTGCCACAGCTCCTCAAAGGTTATGTCATTGAAAATTGCAAACCGGAACCTGTCGTTCCATCTCCTCTTTCGTTTCTCGCTCTTTGCCATCTGATTAACCGACCGAAGTGACAAAGATAGCAATCATCTGCAAAATAGAATTCCAAAAAGAGTAGCGGTTAACGGTTGGCAGATGGCTTTTATCAGACTATACCTGACAATATCAGGTCAAGCCAGTCCAGCCTGTGCCAGACTATGTAAGCTTTTGCAATGCCAGCCTTTACCAGGCGAAATCTGACCATATCAAACTATACCAGGCCATATCAGGCCATGCCAGACTATATAAGCCTTTACCAGCCTATACCATAATCCTCACCATGATTGCTTGACCCTCCCCAGAAGGTGCCATGCAGCTCATCAAAGGCAATGGCGTTTACCGGGCCGGAGGTCCGCTCCTGGTATGAGATACGGTATCCCCTGGCTGCCAGCTCCTTTCTTATCCATGGCGGCATGCTGCTGTTCAATACCAGTCCGCCCGGCACCTTCTCATGCTTGCCGAAGCTTGAGTACATCTGCAGCGACTTGAATGAGGGTGCTTCACATGCCTCCTGTACGGTCATACCAAACTCCACCACGTTGAGAAAGAACTGCAGCAGCAGCTGATCCTGCTCATCACCCCCCTGCTTCGCGAACGCGAGGAACGGTTTACCCTCCTTCAGTGCCAGTGTGGGTGTCAGTGTCACGCGTGGTCTCTTGCCGGGCTCCACCACGTTGTAAGGATTTTCGGCTGCGTCAAGGACGAAGCTCTGCATGCGCTGGCTCATCCCTATGCCGGTGTTGCCTGCTATGCATGCCGGCACCCAGCCTCCGCTGGGGGTTACCGAGACCACCCACCCCTCCTTGTCAGCCGCCTCTATCGAGGTGGTGCCTGCCTTGAAGCTGTCGAGGAACTGCTCATAGAGGGCAGGGTCTCCTGCCGGGTAGATGGCGCGTGCCTCGGGTTGCCACTCACTGAGCAGTGCTGCAAACGGGTTGACACTGCCGGCATAGGGGTATGGGTCACCGGGCCTGGCTGCCGGGTCATTACGGTCATGGCTGATCAGGCGGCTGCGCTCACGTGCATACTCCTTTGAGAGCAGTCCACCCATGGGAGCTACCGGCTCAAAGGCCGGATCGCCATAATAGAAATCCCTGTCGGCAAAGGCGAGGTTCATAGCCTGGTAGAGGGTATGGATATACCTGGTTGAGTTGTACCCCATCTCGCGAAGGTCAAAATTCTCCAGGATGTTGAGTGCCTGCAGCATCACCGGCCCCTGTGTCCACTGCTCCAGCTTATAGACCTCCACCCCGCGGTAGTCGGTCATCAGCGGCTCCTCGATCTTCACCTGCCACCCAGCCAGGTCATCCATCGTGATCAGTCCGCCCTGCTCCTGGCACCCCCGCACAAACTCAGCTGCTATATCTCCTTTATAGAAGCGGTCATAGGCAGCATAGATAGCTTCGCGACGCGACTTGCGCTTTTTGAGCGCCTGCTGCTCAGCCTCCACCAGCATGGTGAGTGTTGCCAGCAGATCCTTCTGTACGAAGATCTCACCTGCTTCGGGTGCCTCACGCTCACTGCCGGCATGTGGCAGGAACACCTTCGCCGAGTAGGGCCACTCTTTTATGCGGCTCTTGCCCCTCTCGACAGAGTTGGCTGTCTGTGCCTCGATGGGGTACCCTTCGGCCATCTGCATGGCGGGGGCAAGCACCTCCTTAAGGCTCATGGTGCCATACTCAGCCAGCATGACCATCAGCCCGCCGGGGGTGCCGGGGGTGACCGCTGCCAGCGGACCAAACTCAGGCGGGTAGCTGTACCCCTTTGATTTGAAGAAGTCAGCGGTAGCTCCGGTAGGTGCTACCCCCAGCGCATTGATACCGATCACCTTACCAGTTTTCGGATTGTAGATGAGCGCCTGGGTCTCACCACCCCAGCTGAGCACGTCCCACATGGTGCAGGTGGCTGCCAGCATGGCGCAGGCAGCATCAACGGCATTGCCGCCACGATCAAAGATCATTGCTCCGGCGGTAGCCGCCAGTGGCTTGCCGGTAATGGCCATCCAGTGCCTGCCATGAAGGGGAGGCTTCTGGGTGGTGACAGGAAAGGTGTTGAATGACTGTGAGTGTAACATCATAAAGAGAGTAAGAAAAGACAATAATAGAACAATCCGTTTCATAAAAGAGATTTTTAAGTCAGTATCCGTCGGTTTTTGTTGTTGCAATTTCGGAAATAATAAGTAGCAGAGGAAGCAGAGGCGGAAAAATATGACAAAAAGTGGTGAGTTCAGGATTGCCACTCACCACAGCCGGACTTCAGATTGTTGCTAAGCAGCAACTGGCGGGGAAACTGCCGGCAGGCAGCAAATGGCGGGGAAACTGCCGGCAGGCAGCAAATGGCGGGGAAACTGCCGGCAGGCAGGTGCCGGTTGATCATTTGGTAACCGGGTGTCATAAATCATTCCCCGGCCAATTGTATTAACTTCGCAGGCTCCCACCATAAAGGGGTGTGATGAATGGCGGTTAAACAAAAGGGCCTGTTGTTCGTTGTGATAAAAACCATAAAGGAGCTATTGTTGTGAGTGAATTTGACAGGAAAGCGAGAGAGTGGGACAAGAGCATGATGCATCGTGAACGTGCAGAGACTGTGGCCGCGGAGATCATCAGGCGGATACCTCTCGAGCCCAGTATGAAGGCGATGGAGTTCGGTGCAGGTACAGGTCTGCTGAGCTTCAACCTGGCAGGGCATCTGGGTGAGATCACCCTGATAGACAAGTCAGCGGGAATGATTGAGGTGCTGACCGAAAAGATAAGAGAGGGCGGCCTGAAAAATATGCACCCCCTGCTGGCTGACCTGGATGACGGGTTTCAGCCGGAGGGTCAGTATGATATTATCTACACCCTGATGGTGTTACACCATGTGGAGGAGCCGGACAGGGTGCTGGGCAGGTTCAGTGAGCTGATAAAAAGGGGCGGCTACCTGGCTATTTCTGACATATACAGTGAAGACGGATCATTCCATGGAGAGGGGTTTCACGGCCATAAGGGGTTTGATGCCGTTGAGCTGGCTGCCAAACTGGAAAAGCATGGTTTCAGCAATGTGAACCAAAGTACTGTCTACACTATCAACAGGGCTACCTCCACGGGTGAGACGAAGCAGTTTGAGGTCTTCCTGATGACCGCAATCAAAGAATGACAGGAGTGAAGAGTACAACAGAAACCTACATTCAATAAACAGATTGGAAAACTACGACAGGTAACTGCCACTGGAACTTTTATACGACAGTTACTACAGATAAGTACAACAGACAACTACTGCAGAAACTACAACAGACAACTACTGCAGAAACTACAACAGACAACTACTGCAGAAACTACAA
>CAZHZC010000018.1:4922-11447 GCA_964537135.1 uncultured Rikenella sp. | reverse complement strand
CAGAAACTACCTATAGCAATGAAAGATATTGAGATCACATTTGACGGCGGCAAACTGATTACCGCCCATATCAACGGCAGGTCAATCACCACTGACCAGTCACCGGCACGGGGTGGCGAGGGCAGTGCCCCGGAGCCTTTCGAGCTGTTCCTTGCGTCGATCGGGACCTGTGCAGGTATCTATGTAAAATCATTCTGTGACCGCAGGGGTATACCCACCGACAATATCCGGATTATTCAGTCGATGGAATTTGACAATGAGAAGAAGGTACCGTCACGCTTCAGGCTTGACATTCAACTTCCGGCCGGTTTTCCCGAGAAATACCGGAGCGCCGTGATCAGTGCGGCTGACCTCTGCCTGGTGAAGAAGAGCATCAGCGATTCACCGCTGTTTGAGATCACCACCTCTCTCAACGGGGAATAGTCACTCCTCCGATTAATGCCAGAGAAGAGCGGTTCGGCTAATACTTCAGAGGTCCGTTACCACTATTCCCTGAGCGGGTCAGGTGAGTTGGCCATCTCAACCACAGCCATAAAGAGCAGCTTGGCCAGGTCTTCCATAATCTCAGGCTTGATAATATCAAGGTTGTCAGCCGGGATATGGTAGTAGTTGACCGAGCCGTAGGTTGAGAAGCTGAGAGAGGGTACTCCTGCTGTCAGGAACCGTGCGGCATCGAGCCGCGGCCTGCCCAGGTTAGAGAAGTAGCCGGTTGAGAGTGGACGGTGAATATACTTGTCGTTGGCCTCCTCAAAGAACTTCCACAGCACAGGGTAGTTGGTTCCTGCGGCTGCCCTGATGGAGTGCCCGATCCCCACACCATCCATATTGATCAGCACACTCTTCTCCAGCGGCCTGGCGGGGCGCTCCAGGTAGTGATAGGCACCCATGATAGCCTGCTCTTCAGAGCCAAATGCCAGGAACATCACCGACCTCTTCAGCGGCACCTTGTTCTCTGCCAGTGCCTTTGCCACACCCATCATCACGGCTACTGCCGAGGCGTTGTCATTGGCTCCCGGTATCATCTCATAGAGCATTCCCAGGTGATCAAGGTGTGCACCTATAATAATAGTCTCATCCTTAAGCTTCGGATCGTTTCCCTCAATTATTCCGATAACGCTGCTACCGGTGCCGTCAGGGAAGTGGTCAGTGCTCATCCTGATGGTTACCACCTTTTTGGTGTTGAATGATGCCGGCCTGAGGGAGCTCCTTATCTGACGGATATGATCTCTGTAGTTGTATCCGGTACCGGCAAAGATGTCTCTGACAACGGTGTCTCCGATATGCACATAGACAAAATCCTTGTGATAGTCATTATTGGGATTACCGATCGGTCCGTAGTTGTAGATCATCCCTATCGCCCCACGCTTAACGGCATTGGCTATCTTGTGCTGGTGGAAGGAGTACTCATACCACGGCGTAAACAGCTCGGCACCGGAATTTGGACCTACAGGCGACTCAGGCTCAATCAGTACTATCTTACCTTTAACATCCACACCCTTGTAGTCATCATAGTTGAGCTCCGGGGCGGTGATACCGTATCCGGCATAGACAACCTCACCGGTCACCTCACCGTTGCCTGAGGTTGATCCGGGCATATACTCACTGACATACTTGTAGTGCTTCAGCACCTCTACATCCTTCTTCACCGGAATATGGAGGGTAAGTCCGCAGTCAGGATAGACAAGTGTATAGGGTATCCTGTACCACTGAAACCATCCGCCATCATCACCGGCCGGGCGTACACCCCACCCTGCCATCTCGCCGGCAAGCCACTCAGCACACTGCTGATACTCCGGAGTACCGGTAAGCCTTCCTTTATACTTCTCATCACACTGAATGGCAACATACTCAAGCAGGTCATGGCTGGAGATGGTGTGCATCACCTTCAGCAGATCCTGCTCGGTGATATCCTGTGATTTGGCAGGAAGCGCAAATATCAGTAACACAATAAGAATAAGATACTTTTTCATAGTCCTGGTAGTTTTAAGCTCTTTTATAAATAGAAGCACTAAACTTACAAAATTCAGCGGAATCATCACAGTCAAACAGAAATCAATCAACATGGACGGCGGAATGACCGGCACTCCTGCCGATAGTGTGGATAGTAGCCTGGAGGGCAGGTTGGCGGGTGAGCCAGACGGTAAGCTAGTTCATCCTCTGACCGGGTGCACGGCCGGAAACCGGGAGGGTAACCTCCAGCGGCTCATGGAGAGGCGTGGCAGTCCGTTTCGTCAAGCCAGCAAGGGGGTGCCGTGCAGCAGCCATCGATACTATACGTCTGGCCATCAGTCCGTATGAATAGCCCCTCAGCTCAGCTGCCAGGGCGAAGCTGGTATCGGGACTGATATCATTATTCGGATTGATATCCAGCATATAGAACTCACCATCGCGAAGGCGGAGGTCAAACCGCGCATAGTCCCTGCATCCGAAAGCCTTCCAGGTCTTAAGCGTAATATTCTCCAGCTTCTCATAGAGAGGCTGGTCAAGGTCAGCTGGCAGAATGGTTTTTATATTCTCATAATGGGCTGACCCCGGCCGGCACTTTGAATCGTATGTACACAGCCGGTCACGCACCTCGGGAAAGGCAGAGAAGTCCATCTCGGCAGGCGGCAGCAGCTCCGGCCGGTTATTGTTCCATACTGAGAGATGAAATTCGCGTCCGTCAATAAAATCTTCCACCAGGGCAGGCTGTCCCAGCTCACGGTTGACCAGCTCTATCTGTCTGCGAAGCGCCTTCCTGTCAAACACCACCGAGTTTTCGGTGAGGGTAAGGCTGCAGTGCTCATGTGAAGGCTTGACTATTGCCGGGAAGAGTGACCAGCTAGTCGCCTCTCCGGGCGAAAGGAGCGCCCCGCGGGGAACGCTAATCCCCATCCCGGTAAGCAGCCGCCTCACCTGCTGCTTGTCGTAGCTGAGCCTCAGGAGCACAGGAGGGTTGCCGGTATAAGTGAATCCCATCCTGGCTATGGTGGCGGCCGCAAGGTGCTCACTGCCGGGTATCCCCGGAAGCGCCTCGCACAGATTAAACACTATGGTATCCAGCGGGTTGTAGCGGACCAGCAGCCTCTCCAGCCGGGAATCATCAAGCTCCTCAGCAGACACCTTATCACCTTCCTGCCGCAGCGCCTCCAGCATGAGGGAGACCGACTGGCGTACATCCTCTATCTCATCTGCCTCCCAGGAGAGGTCAATATTATATAGCAGCAGAACCTTCAATAAAAAAGTTTTGCGCGAATCTAAAACAATTGTCCTTATCCGGTGCCCCCTGAGGGCAAAAAATGAGGAGGCGAACCATGATAATTACCCGGCAATCTGATCCTCCCTGCAAACCTTTTAGCCCTGCGGTTGTTGTAATTTACAACAGAAAATGAAACGAAAATGAAATCTATGAGCAAACTATCTCTGGCCGCTGTTGCAGTGATAGCTATAGCAGCCATGGCCGCCTGTAACCAGGCATCGCCAAAGATCCAGGAAGATAGCGGGATCCTCCATTACCGGAGCCTCCTCTTCAGTGAGACACCCTGGGATAACGAAAGGGGTTCACATAAGCTGACACCGGCAGAGGCAAAGGATATAAACAACTACAGGTTCTCGTATGACGATAGCGGACGCCTCCTCTCCGTAGAGTATACCCGCGGCAATGAGCTTCTCGGGTATGGCAGCCTCGGAGGGGCAGCAAAGATCACATACGACTACCATGACAACCTGCAGATCAAGCATTTCTATGATAAAGAGGGGCAGCCCGTGGAGTCGGGTGGCGTCTTTACATATGAATATACGCTTGATGACAATGGCACCCGTGTGGCCCTGAGGTTCCTTGACCGTGAAGGTAACCCTGCCGAGAACCGCAACAATATCCACAACTATGTATGGAAGATACTTGCTGACGGCAAGCTGCAGGAGAAGCGGTACAACCTTGCAGGTGAGGAGACGGTGATGAACCAGTTCTGCCCCTTCTATGAGCTGCGGTTCACCTACAATGACAAGGGCTACGTGACCGAGATGGCCAACTACATGGATGACCTGCTATATAACTGTACGGCAGAGAACTGTGGCGATATCGGCGTCTCATACTTTGAGTTCACCAACAACAGCCATGGTGACCTGCTCAACTTCTCTGTCTACAACGTTACCGGACAGATGTCAAACCTCTACTGGGGGTGGTCACGTCGTATAAACAGTTTTGATGAGAACGGCTATCTCAAAGAGGCAGTACTGTATGACCAGGACAATGAGTATGTAAGCGGAAAGCAGATACCGGTAACACAATACAGGTATGACAAGCATGGCGCACTCATCGAGACAGTGAATATGGACAGTGACGGGAATACCATCAACCACCCTGAAACAGGTGTGGCTATCACCCGCTACGGCTATGACAACAAGGGCAACCGCACCGAAACGGTCAGACTCGATAAAGAGAATAATCCTGTCACCAGTTGAACCCTGGAATCAGGTAATACCCTGGTAAAAGGTAAACCCCGGTAACAGGTTAACCATGGCACTGGGGTAAACCATGATAACAGGCAAAACCATCGCAACAGGTAAAACCATCGCAACAGGTAAAACCATCGCAACGGGTAAAATCCTGGTAACAGGTTAATCATGGCACCAGGTTAATAAGAGCCGGGCAGATATTAAAAGCCGGCATAGACAAACAGATAGATAGACAGATAGATAGATAGATAGATAGACATATAGATAGACAGATAGATAGATAGATAGATAGATAGATAGACAGATAGATAGATAGATAGATAACTATCATGCTTATAACAGTATAGTATGACCAGAATAAGTTTTCTGATGGTAGTAGCCACTCTCCTGGTGCTGTCAGGCTGTGGCAGCAGTGACGGTAACAGGGGTGACAGTAACAGGGGTGACAGAGTGCAGCCGCAGGCTACCGCTTCGGGGCCTGACATCAATGAGGAGGCTGGCCTCCTGCTGAGTGAGCTGAAGGAGAGCGGTGACTATGTCAACAGCCAGTACTTCCCCAGCCTTATCAAAGCCTCGGTGGTCTCTGATGAGCTGGATGAGAACAACCTGGTTATTGACCTGAGGTCGCCGCAGCTCTATGCTGCCGGGCATATCAGAGGAGCCGTCAGCCAGCCCTTCACCACGCTGCCCGACTACTTCGAGTCGGCTATCAGGCCATATGAGTATGACAAGATAATTATTGTGGATGAGGAGGGTCAGCTGGCCGGATATGCTACCTCACTGCTAAGACTGATGGGCTACGGCAATGTCTACGCCATGCGCTGGGGCATGGGTGGCTGGAACAGCAGCTATGCACGTGAGGGCTGGATGAAGGGACTCTCATCTGATTATGTGGGGAGGCTGGAGAGTGACGACAATGAGCCGCCGGCAGCCGGACAGATGCCCCTGCCGGGAACCGGACTGAAGAGTGGCAGCGAAGTGGCCGACGCCAGGATCAGGGAGCTGTTCCGCCAGGGCGACGAGAACGTGCTTATCACTGCTGAGAAGGTATTCGCAGAGCCTGCGAACTACTTTGTGATCAACCTTGAGCGAAAAGACAAGTATGAGTCGGGGCATATCCCCGGAGCTGTGAGGTATAAGCCGGAGGCAACCCTCGGGTATCCGGCGGTGATGGCCACCATTCCGACAGACAAGACGGTGGTGGTATATTGTGGTACCGGCCATAACTCAGCCTTTGCCACTGCCTACCTCAGGCTGTTCGGTTATGATGCACGAACACTCAGGTATGGCAACAACAGCTTCATGTATGATAAGATGGTGAATGAGAGAAGCACCCTCTCATGGCTGCCATTTACCCTGGATGAGTCGAACGACTTTCCGGTGGTAAAAAGATAAAAACAAGCTGCTATCCGGCAGCGGTTGGAGGGGTGGTCAGGCACTGGCTACCCTGTCAGGGATGGGTTAATTACACAATAGAGCCGGAAGCGGTCTGTTCAGGGTCAGGTCCTTTATCAGGTCTGACCCTTCTTCAATATATAGAGGTTCCTGATTCCGGTCTGGCTCAGCACCATCCATACGCCTGCTGCCATCGATACATCTTCGGTACAGATCACCACCACACCATCATTCCGTCGTATCCGGCGAAGGTTCTTCTTCTCTATCAGTGAGTCCACCCCCACAGCCAACACCTCTGAGTCAGGGATGTCAGGCGGAGTGACCGAACCATCCGGCAGAAGGAAGAGTACTGTTCCGGCAGCATGACTGAGCTCCGCGGAGGAAATAAGAGCTGCTCCGTCAGCTGAAGGGGAGGCCCAACGTACTGCATCATACCTGAACCTGCCATGATCATATGTACGTACCAGTACCAGTATTCCCAGTATCACAATGAAAAGGAAAACGAACCGGTACTCTTTCAACAGTCTCTTCATAAGATATTTTTACCAATAATCATATCAAAGTCTCGTTCTCTGTGTTCTCTCCGCTCTCTGTGCTCTCTCATCTCTCTGTCTCCCTGTGCTCCCTGTGTTCTCTGTGTTCTCTGTGTTCTCTCCGCTCTCTGTGCTCTCTCATCTCTCTGTCTCCCTGTGC
>CAZHZC010000018.1:0-4822 GCA_964537135.1 uncultured Rikenella sp. | reverse complement strand
TCCCTGTGTTCTCTGTGCTCCCTTCAGTGACCCTCTCTCCTGAAGCCGCCGCCGGTCTTAACTCTCAGCACCCTCCGTCGAGCTGTCGTGCCGCGAACCGTCTGGATTCGAGGTATTCGCTCTTAAGGCTGTCGGGCATAGCCAGCAGGTCCTTGTATAGCTCCCCGGCGCGGCGTCTCATCTCGAGGATACTATTCTCCCTGGCGCTTATCTTTTCTCCGGTGAAGTGTGTGTCAGAGACGGTGTTCACCCACTCACTGATACCTCCCCTCATAAACCAGGTGTTCCTGTAACCCACCCCCTGCGCATAGGTCATCGCCATGGCAGCCTCCGTCTCATCCGATGAATAGAACAGTATCCGCTGGGTGGTGTCACGAAGCCAGATATCAGGGTCGCCCGTGATCAGGTCACCATATGGAACATTCACGGCGCCGGGAATAAAGCCCTTCTGAAACTCTTCGGGCGGCCTCAGGTCAAGAAGCATTATGTCAGGTGTCTCCTGCGCCACAAACTGAGCCACCTGGTCGGCAGTGAATGACCTCCCGGGGTCAAGCACCTCATGAAGGAGATCTGTTGGGCGCCCTTTGAAGGAGCGGTTGGCAGTCAGCGGCAGCAGCGCCAGGATAAATCCTGACAGCAGCAGCAGCAAAACAAGTTGTTGTCTGGTTTTCATGGTTCACCTCTTCTGATTATAATCCACTCTCTCACTTTCTTAACCCTCAGTTTCCACTCTCATAATCCTGACCATGTCAGGCTGATCATCACCTCAGCTTCCGTTCTCATTATCCTGAACCTGTCAGGCTGATCATCGCCTCAGTTTCCACTCTCATAATCCTGACCTGATCCAGTCAGGCTGATCATCACTTCAGCTTCCGCTCTCATAATCCTGATCCAGTCAGGCTGATCATCACCCCGGCTTCCATCTTCATTTTTCAGCTGTTATAGTGATCTGTTATATCAGGTCTGGCAAATCTCTTCTCAGCCCGTTCAGCCAGCCAGAAGAGTACCCCTGCCACGGCAATCAGCAGCAGGGTAAAGAGTCCGGGTGAAAGGTTAAACGCTTCATTGATCTTCACCGGTCCGCGATAATTGGCCATCGCCAGCTTCTCTATCAGCGGATAACTCTCGGCAAACAGAAACGCACCAACCAGTCCGCCAAGGATATAGACCATCGCATCGATCTTACCTATCGAGAGGGCACAGAGCCCGGTGCCCGGACAGAACCCTCCCATGATAAACCCTGCTCCCATTATCACCCCTCCAACAAGGGAGGCATTCACATAGTACTCATTAACATAGACCTGGCTAAGGTCAAGCACCCCGAAGTAGGCGAGGAACTGTGAGCCGACGAGTGCGGTGATTGCAGCGGTAAGGAATATCTTGAGTACGGTGGTATCATATCCGTAAAACATCCCTGCCAGCTTACGGCTGGAGGAGAAGCCGCCCTGTTCAAGAGCAAATCCGAACCCTATACCTATCAGGAAGGCTGTCAGCAGGCTGAGCCACTCCGGAAAGGCAGAATATGTTGATAATGGTGTCATCTATATCCAGTTTTTTCTGAAGAACCATGCAAACAGGAATGCTGACCCGAAGATTGCAGCCATCGTCACAAAGCCTGCCGTTGAGAGCACTGCCATACCCGACAGTGCAGCCCCACTGGTACACCCACGTGCCAGCTGTCCGCCATAGACAAAAAGCACTCCACCCAGGAATGCGAACAGCAGTCTGCGTTTGGAGGTGATACGGGGCGATCTCTCCACCCGCAGCCTGATCCTTCCCGAGAGTGCGCCGGAGAAAAAGCCCCCGGCGATCACCCCGAAAATCTCAATGGTCAGCCAGTTGGTTATCGGCTTTTTATCATCCTCAAAATAGGCCGAATAGTATTCGGTGGTCTCCACATGCTGTGGCGTCACTGCCCCGATAATTGAGACGGCACAGTACTTGATCCCACCGCTGGCCCCCAGCCCGCGACCTGCGACAACCATGGCTGTCAGCAGTACCAGTCCGAGCAGCACCCCGGCCAGGTATGGATTCATATAGTTTCTACTCATCACTCCCGGTGTACCGGCTGGCTGCCGGTCACAAAGAAAATAACCACCAGAGGGATGGAATGTTTGCAGAAAAGTGAATTTTAGGTGCTCCGGGCTGCCTCCTTTTGTTTCTGCGAGATGACTCTGCAGTTCCCAGGAGATGACTATGCGGTTCCTGCGAGCTGACCTTTTGGTTCCCGCGAGCTATTCTTGCAGTTCCTGCCAGCTGCCTCCGCCGGGATTAAAAACCTCTGCAAACCTGCAGATCTTTTTACTATATTTGTAATGCATTAAGAATCCCTGAGAGGGTGCCAACCGAGTCTAACCACCACGGTGGCAAAACAATGTGAGCTCACTGAAGCTAAAAATGGTTAACAAACCTTCAGTTACTCCCAACTCCAATGATGGTATTCCTGATGCGTTGAGTACTAATTTAATAATCAATGCTATGGAGAAAAAAATCAGATTCCCCGATTACTGCTGTTTTGGTAAACTGCAGAGAGGCTTTCCACGTAAGAGAGATGATGAGATCACTGCAGTGTATAAGCTGTTTGGTGAGAAGGTACATGAACTCACCTATTCAAAAAAAAGAAAATGCTGGACGCTGCAGCAATTTGCTCCGGACGGAAAAAGGTTGATGTTGAGTAGTTACAAAACACTTAACATGACAATCACTAATCACGCCAAATATCTGGTTGATAATAAACACCCTGTCATGGAGAAACTGAGAGAGGAGCTCGCCAAACTGGGGCAGGTCACACTGGCGCCTATCCCTTCCTACAGGGACGAGCATACCGTCACAGCCCACTCACCTGCCGGCAAGCTGATGGCTATCAGACTACTGATAAGCTCTGGTGACGACTTTAAAGATCATATGAAGAGGATTGAGAAGCTAATAGAATTTAAAAGTCCGTTTACAAGACTGAGACTGCGGCTGCACGATTTGTATGAAACCAGTTACATTGTCAGAAGGTATGATGGCGTAAATTACTGGCATATGGTATGGGTGGCAGAATATATAGTGCCACTTGCTTTTGTGTATGATGCAGTTAAACTCTTCTATAACAAGGGACTTCTGAAAAAGAAGCCTCTCAACAGGGTATTCATCCAGGAGACCTCACTGTTGAGAAAAAGTCAGGAACAGCTATTCTTTTTAACAGATGACCCCAAGGTAGTAAGCTATGCAGTGCTTCTAAAAGGGCTGCTTCTGAGTCATAAGAGTTTTGAACCTGAGAAGAAGGAGTTTGAGGACAAGTATATGGTGAAGGCATTGTGAACATCAGCATACCATAGGTATCGCCTCTGAACCTGGTTTCGTCCTCGATGGTTGTAAAGGTTGATTTTGATCTGATCATGTCGATCCTCTCCTTCAATCTCTACCGGTTGCCTGTATATACTTGAATATATCCTTGTTGTCGTGTCATTATTGTTTATGACTTTTTGAAACTATCTGTATTATCTATCATTGCCCCGTTCTCCATACGGTAAAACCGTTGATTGGTCGTTGTAGAAGCTAGTCCGCCAAATTCCTCTACATACATTCCCAATTTGATGAAATCGAAATATTGAATAAATGAATTGTCAGGTAGCATATTATTGCCCGAATACCATCCGGTTTTAATTTTTCCATTTGCTTTTGTCCGTGAAAAGGCCGCCAGCTCCACTACTTTTTCCGGGTTGGCATCACCTCCCATGAAACAGATACAGGTAATAGCCTTGCCGTATTTTTCGAGCAATCCGGTAAGTGTTTTTTCATCGAGGGTTTCTCCCTTATTCTCCCAAAGTTGCGGGCTATGGCATCCTCTGCAACGATGCGGACAATTGGATATATTGATTGCCAAAGTCACCTCTCCGGGGACTTCCTGAAAAACTATATCATAATTGAAAATCGTAGCATAGTGTCGCCGGGCAGCCTCCTCCTGCCGTGGTTGTGAAAAATTACTGCTACGCTTCATATAACCGATAATTCGGGTAAGGTAATCCACATTTTTACTCTGACATTTCGGACATTCTTTTAACTTGCGTTTGTCGATATGACCGCAATCATTACAAACCGTATTCGGGATATTGAAGGTAAAGTAATTACAACCTTCCTGGGAGGCTACCCGTAAAAGTTGACGATATTGTGCCTTGGACAGATGTTCATCCATATTCAGGTGTAAAGCCGAGCCACCTGTCAGATGTTCGATAAATTTTCGTCCATGCAGGCGGAATTTATCTACCACATTTAGTGATTCATCTTCCACAATGTAAAAATAGCTATTGTAACAATCGCGCTTTACGGTATAACCATCGCGTTTGTCCCATTTGGCATGTTTCACACCTACATTTTCGGCGGGAATCATTTCGCAATTGAACATCACATTCTTCGTCCGATATTTTTTGTTGTAGACTTCGATGGTGCCTAGTACCTGTTGGACAAAAGCGGTATATTGCGGATTATCGTTTATTTTTATCCCCAACGATTCAGCGGCTTCCACTAAACCGTTTACACCGATAGTCAGGTATTGCCGGCTCATATTGATATAGCCGGCTTCGAATAAGGGCAACATACCTTTTTCGTACATGTATTTCAGATTCTCGTTATAAGCCAATTGTACTTTATGTACCAACTCAATAATCTCTTCGAGGAAAAATTGATAATGCCGCCATTGCCGTGCAGAATGTTGTATGCAGCGATTCAGATTAATAGTCAATACGCTTTTTGAGCCTGTAGAAACGCCACCTGCACCCAATGTGTGTTTCAGCCCCTTAATTCATCGGACAAGATTATAGACAGAAATCTGTAATTT
>CAZHZC010000017.1:0-66104 GCA_964537135.1 uncultured Rikenella sp. | reverse complement strand
GGATCAACAACCAAAACAGAAATCTCAGATTACTTAAATGCTTAAACTGATTTTTTTCAGCAAACCCTAAGCTAGTTTTCAGTCCATTGAAAGATTACGAGCTATACTTGATGTTCATTTTCATACTCTCTAGAATTACGGCTATAAATTCCGGATGATGAGCATATGATACCTGTCATTATTATCTGGAAAGGGGTTATTATCTTTGCCAGCTCATAAAAAACAGAGATATCAGAAAAATTTAAGAGAGATGAAGAGAAGATTTGCCCTTTTGATGATCCTTCCGGTGATAGCAGTTTTACTGACAGGATGCGAAAAGAACAGGGATGATGAGGTTTTACCTGTCACACTTGGTGCACAGGATAACGGTACCATCCCAGGCTTTTACTCCATAGGCGAGGATAAAACCTACACTATGAGCCAGGCTGCTGCCAGCCAGGATAAGATAGACCTTTTCTGTTTCTACGAGGCTGACAAGGATAATAATGTATGCCTCGCCTCTGCCGGGTCAGGTATCAAGGGTATCTTTGAAGGTGATGACTCACCATCAAACTGGACCACCCAGCGTCTTACCAACTTCTTCCTCACCACACTGACCTCCTCACAGTTTGAATCTGTTCAGGAGGGTGATGCCCTTATTGAGAGCTCCTTCAACTCTGAAGACTCGCGCAAGAAGGCGAAGGATGTGCAGCCGGGTGATGTGTGGGCCATTAAGAGTGATGATGGTGTTTACGGCCTTGTTCATGTGACGGCAGTCACCCAGGGTGCCGGCGGCTCAGTGACATTCTATCTCAAAACCAGATAGTAGTATGATGGCTGTCAGACTGCAATCTTTGCTGCTGTTCTTTCTGATGGTAGTGGCCGGGTGTGTTGCTGATGACCCGGAGACCACACCCCTGATAATTGTCAGAGATGGGGCAGGCCTTACCAGTGACGGCGATGCGGTGGCACCGGGAGGGGCGCTGCGGTTTGGGTTGTCAGTATCAGGCGGTGGCGGCGCAATAACCAACCTGGTGGTCAGGAGGGTCTCAGACGGAAAGAGCGTGACAGAGCTCGATCTGGGTATGTATGTCAGCTATGGCGGACTTGACACCACCCTCACCTTTGTGAGGGGGTCAGGCCTGCTGGAGAGGTGGGTCTTTTTCGTTATGAACTCATACCGTGATACCACCTCACTTGCCCTGACGGTCACAAGGGGCGAAGGGTCGGCCTGGGGAGAGATACTCTATCACCCCTCAATCAGGATAGGGATGCAGGAGAACAGCTCACTGCCCCACTATGTTGACCTACATGGCGGCGTGGCGTGGGACGCTGCCGGGGTGGCAGGTCATGAGCAGGAGATAGATATGGCGGCCTTCTGGTACCTGACATCAGGCAGCTCGTCGCCAACACTCACCTGTCCGGCATACTCCTCCGCGTTGAGCTGGTACCCCGTTTTTGGAACATGGAGCGTACGTAACCAGACAATGTATGACTACTACAGCTCTGACAACGACCTGATCACCACCCAACAGTTTGACACAGCAGAGAATGACAGCCTGCTGGTTAACGCCTACCGTCCGCAGAGCGTCAGCGGACAGTCGAAGTTTGCCTTTACCGGAAAGGTGGTCCCATTCAAGACCGCTGACGGCAGGTATGGAGTAATAAAGGTGATACATGCCGATGAGAGTGCAGCAGGTGAGATGGAGATCGCAGTGAAGATCCAGAAGTAATTTTTAATGATGATAGCTTAACAATGTTTTTAAGGTACCTTATATCAATGGTGGCACTGCTATGCCTCGCTGCCGGTGTGGCTGCCCAGGGTAGTGTCAGCGGCAGGGTGACAGCTGACCCTGATGGCAGGCCGCTGGCAAATGCAGCAGTAATAATCGGAGAGGCACGGGGGGTGACCACTGACCGTGATGGCAGGTTTACCATTGACCGGGTGGCGGCGGGCATATACACCCTGGAGGTGCGTATGTTGGGATATCATACACATAGTCAGATGGTTGAGGTGAGCGATGGCGCTACCGTTACTGTCACCCCACACCTTGCTGAAGAGTATATTGATGCCGGTGAGGTGGTGGTGACAGCCAACCGGGGTGCCAGCAGGGTGGCTGATGTGCCGTCACGTGTCACACTGATAGGGGCGGCAGCGATCGCATCAAGGCCAGTGACCAGCGTTGATGAGATACTCTCCACCATACCCGGACTAAATATCAGTCGCTCATTCGGCATCTTCTCACACAAGTCGAGTGTCACCATGCGCGGACTGAGCGGTAATGAGCAGGCAAGGGTGCTGGTGATGATTGACGGGGTGCCGGTAAACAAGTCTGATGGCGGCTCAGTAAACTGGAACCTGTTAGACCCGGCAATGGTTGAACGGATCGAGGTGGTCAAGGGGCCGGCATCATCAATGTATGGCAGCAATGCCATGGGAGGCGCGATAAATATCATAACACGCAGGCCCTCAGCCGGACTCTCCGGGCGGGTCTATGCCTCGTACGGTACCTACAATACACTTGCCGGCAGGGTCAATCTCAGCCAGAGCCTCGACAATGGCAGAGGTAAGGGCTTCTACTACATGATCAATGGCCTCTATCGGCAGAGTGACGGCTACATCACACAGACAGAGGCTGAGCGGGCTGCCAACCCCTATATTGTCAACTCTGACATGATGGAGTTTTCAGGAAGCCTCAAGGCAGGATACAATATCAGGGAGGGTGAATATGTTGAGGCTGACTTTATTCTCTATGATGACCGGCGGGGGACGGGTGAGCTGGTGTGGCAGCCGTATGGGAACACTACTGACCATGACACCTACCAGTTCAGAACGAGGTATAGTGTGGAGAGAGAGAAGATGGCAGCTGATGTGAGCCTCTTCTGGCTTCATGAAGATTACAAAAAGGTCAATGAGTATCTCAAGGATGACTATACATGGTACAAGGTGCTGTCAGCCAGGGCTGATGCCGGCATGCTCTCATCCTTGACGCTGAAGGTGGGGGAGAGGCATACCGTCACGGCAGGTACTGACCTGAAGGTGGGCAGTGTAGATGCATCCGACATCTACTACACCTCTACCGACATAATCTATAACAGGGGCCGGATGGTGAGTGCAGGGCTCTACCTGCAGGATGCCCTCATACTGGTACCGGAGAGGTTGACGGTGACTGCCGGGCTGCGGTATGACCTCTCAATGTTCCGTGATGGTGCCTTCTATATTGAGACACCCTCAGCTGAGACCTCCTTTATGGAGGATATTGTCAACCGCGATATGGATAACACCCTGTGGGGTGCCCTCAGCCCACGGCTGGCACTCAACTACACCCTCTCCCCGGGAAACAGGATCTACCTCTCAGCCGGAAGGGGCTTTCGCCCTGCCGTGCTGGATGACCTGTGCCGTTCAGGCCGTATCAGGGGCGGGTTCAAGCTGGCAAGCGCTGAGGCTACCCCCGAGCATCTCACCAACCTGGAGGCAGGAACCGACCTCTCGCCGGGTGGCATGATGAAGATATCACTCTCGGCATGGTACTCAAGGGGTACCGACTTCCTTTATTATGTGAGCCGGGGTGACTCAATAGAGATGGGTTACGGGCTGCGGCCGGTCTTTGTCAGGGCCAACATACCGCTGGTAGAGATTGCCGGCCTGGAGGGAGAGATCAGTTATCCCGTCTTACCCTCTCTCTCACTGGGTGCATCAGGCAGCTACACCCATTCGGTGATAACTGAGTATCGGCCAGGCAGTCCATCTGACCCGGTTGACCTGACAGGAAAGTTTCTGACCGGTGTACCCTCAACAACAGTGTCACTGTCAGCACGCTGGAGCAACCGATTTGTGAATGCCGGAGTGGTGATACGATATCAGGGTGCCATGTGGGCCAATGATCAGAATCTGTATGATGAGGTGGTGGGTAGCGACCGCTACCCGGCATACACCACCGTTGATGTAAGGCTTTCAAGAGAGTTTCTGGATAAGATAGGTGTTGACCTGGGGATGCAGAACCTGCTTGATACAAAGTTTTATGACAGCAAGGGGTATGTATGCCCCGGAAGGTTTATCACACTGGGTGCCTACTACCGGTTCTGACTCGCTGTTGGAGCTCACAGGCTCAGTAAAACCGTAGTAGCCTGAGAGAGCTGTCAGATCTCAACTGAGTTGCAGTAGTTGAGGGAAGCTTATGATCTCAGTGAAGTCCAAACCGGTATGAGAACTTGATCAGGAATATGTTGTGAGGCTTTGTCATGCCAAAGAGGTCATTCCACTGATGTGCCGGGTCGAACCGGCCGTCACCGCTATAGTGGTCACGGTTCTGTGACCATACAAGGTATGCCACTGAGCCCGGCCGGAACTCCCATCTCACCACAAGGTTATGCAGGAACTCACTCACCCGGAAGTCGGGACTGAAGAAGCTGTAGTCAGTCGATGAGTCAAGGTCTTCATCAACCAGGTATAGCCTCTCACTGATGAGGTAGGAGAGCTGCCCCTGGCCCAGCAGCTCATAGCGCTCATCAAAGCGGGAGGCGAGCGGGTTGGTGACCCGCTTGAAATCACTGTAGCTCCCTGATGCGAAGAAGGGCTGACCCCAGTACTGTATGCTCAGGTCGGGCGTGATGCTATAGTCAGCCTTGAGAGATATGCTGAAGATCTTCTGGCTGATGGTTCCAAAGATAAACCTGTCACTGCCACCGCCGGCGGGGGTGGCCCGCACCACATACTGCATCTTGTCGACAGTATATGACCATGCCGGCTCTACCTCAAGGCTCAGGTTGTCTGCCGGCCGGTATGCCAGCTCAATCCCCATGTTGTGGCGCAGACGTGCCTCATCAAAGCTATGGTAGAGCTTGTAGTCGCCCCGCAGGATAAGCTGCCGGCGGGGGTCGGTATAGAGGCTGACAGCCAGGATGGCCTGGCCGGGTGTCTTCATTGCCGGCCCGCCGCGCAGAAGGGTGTTGTCTGTCTGCTCACCGTTGATCTGCAGGCTGACGAAGGTGCGCCACTGGTTACGGTAGTAGGAGGTCCATGACTGTGAGATGCCCAGGAGGTTGGTCTTGCCACTGAAATCCATCAGGTGAAGCAGGTTAGTGCCGAAGCTCATACTCTTGTAGATGCTGAACGGCTTGTGTATGATGTAGTTGATAACCCCGACGCCCAGGTACTGGTCAGCAACCTGCATATAGCCTATATCGTTGATCTCAAAGCCTGGTGACTTCCATGCCGAGAGGTAGAGGAGCTGCAGGTTACCACCTATCTTACCTGCCATCAGGTTGCCACCGGTACCGCTGAGTGAGGTGCGGCTGTCATCATAGGTGAGGTAGCCGGCATCAGGACGCTGGAAATTGTGTATGACAGACCGCTGTGTGGCAGCTATCATGGCACTGGTGCCTGTAACGTTGCTTATGGCGCTCCTTATCCTGAATATATATCTCATCCTGGCCAGGTACTGTGTAAAGTCGATGCCGGCTGTGGTGGCTGACTTATGAAAATAGTTTTCGGTAATATCGTCAAGCGCCCTTATGGTACTGGTGACCATCCCTCCTATAATGGTTTTCCCTCCGTTGAAGTCTTTCTGTACCCTTCCAACAGCATAGTTCGTCAGTGGCTCGGCACTCCTGAGGGTTGTCTGGTCAGTTATCGGATCATATATCCTGCTGTTCACCCTGGCTGTTACTGCCTCTATTATTCCCAGTGAGAGCCCTCCTGACGATTTGGCTGTCAGCTTTGCTGATCCTATGATAGGGGTGAATGAGGGGGTATAGGCATACTGATTGGCACCTGCCGTGTGGCTAAGCCGTGGTCGCCCTCCTATCCTTCTTGAATAGAAGAGGTTGTCATTACCCTGTCCCCCCTCTCCTATCCCCAGGTTGTAGTCGGTGATACTCTTTCCTTCAATAAAGAAGGGACGTTTCTCCAGGAAGTAGGTCTCAAAGGCGGTCAGGTTCACCTCGGAAGGGTCTGCCTCCACCTGCCCGAAGTCGGGATTGATAGAGAGGTTGAGTATCATGTTGTTGGTAATACCCATGGTGGCGTCAAGTCCGCCATTGCCCTTTATCTCTGAGCCACTGTACCAGGGGTTGCCCTGCTCACCGGCATATGACTCATATCTGCCCACACCGTAGGGTGTCAGGTCAAGCTGCCTGCGTGGCCTGATATTGGTCAGGCCGGTAAGCAGCCCCGCATTGTGTACCATACCTGATGCATTACGCGCTATCGGCTGCCACATGAGGGTCTCATCATGGCGGTAGATATAGCGGTATATCTCCAGGCCCCACACCTGATCATCCTTGTCAGCAAACCGCAGCTGTGACAGCGGTATACGCATCTCCGCCGTCCAGCCCCACTCATGAATGGCTGTCTTTACATACCATACGGGATCATATGAGAGGTCCTCCACCCTCCCATCTTCACTCCAGATAAAATCTCTCTTCACCCCGGCAGCACTGACAACAAAGCCGAAGGCGGTGCGCTGGTCAAAGTAGGTGTCAAGAGCCACTATCACCTCATCACCATCAGTATGGTCACGCCTGGTCATACGTGAGACTATACTGTCAGGTGAGGTGTCAAAACACTCAATACCCACATAGAGATTATTGTCATCGTAGAGTATCTTAAACCTGGTATCCTGGCTGACCGGCCCACCCTCTACAGGTGAGTATTGCCAGAATTCTCCTTCCCACTCACCCGGCTGCCATGCCGGGTCACTGAGCTCTCCGTTGATGACTGGCGGGTCAGGGGTACGGAGAGCTCTGCAGCTCCTCTTGGGGTACTCCTGGGGATAGAGAATAAGAGGGGCTGAGAATAGCAATGCCAGCACTATTTTTTTCATCGTCCGGGGTTAAGAGACAGAAAGAACCCAAATTTATAAAAAAATAGCCGAAACAAATTAGATAGAATTGTTCAGTAGAAAACATTCAGCCTAAAAGCAGAAAGGCATAAAGGTGATATCAACCTTTACAGCATATGTTGGGAAGCTGTCATGTTGAGGTGCGTGGGGGTGGAGGTTTTATCTTCGCCGGTGACTGCCTGTCAGTAAGTCTGCTCAGGCTTGATCTCCGCAGCTCTGTTTGCAGTAACCGTTTAATGTTAAAACCTGACTTCCCATAGCTGAGCCGGTACCAGTAATAATTGACATATTCAGCCAAAGCGAAAAGCGCAATCAGAGAAGCCCATATCAGATCAGCCGGCCTGCTACTTACAAACGGGATTGATACCAGGACTGCTGCGATAAGCACCCCATTAAAAGCTCTTAGTATCCTGAGGAGCTGTACAGAGCAGGGTGGCGTACTCCTTCTCCTCATCAGAGCCAGGTACCTGGCTGCCCAATAGAGGCTGCCCTGCAGCAGGATAAATTCCAGGTATATGAAGGGTGCCAGGGTGGCTTTCCCGGGGCCAATTTCTGAATAGAGCCAGAGGAAGACACAAAGGGCGGCAAATTCACCGATGGCAAGGGTCAGCAGTCGCTTCTTCATCATTCTCATGGCAGCCTCGCTTATTCACTAAATCATCTCAGTCCGAACCGGTAGGTGAACTTTAGGAGGAACACATTGTAGGGCTTCCCGGAGGTGAAGAGGTTTTCAAGGTTCTGATCGATGGAGAATGAGCCTGACGAGTCACTGTAGCTACGTGTCTGTGACCAGACCAGGTAGATGGTTGAGCCAGGCCTGAACTCCCATCGTGCCACCAGGTTGGAGAGGAACTGGTCATAGTTGCTGTTGGGGTTGCCAAAGCTGTAGGGCTCAGCTCCTCCGGCAGCAACACTGTATCTGTTGGGTCCCGGGAGGTAGGTTATCTCATCAGCAGCAAAGAGGGGAGAGCGCTCATCGAGCCTGTCAGCCCGTGGTGTGGTCACCCTCCTGAACCGGCTGTAGTCCATAGCTGCGAGGAAGGGCTGACCCCAGTACTCAATGGTCAGGTCTGGAGTGATATTGTAGTTGACCCTGACAGAGAGAGTGACGATCTGCTGGTCAAGACGTGCCAGTACATAGTGATCATCATCACCTGCCCGCGTTACATACTGCAGATCATTACGGTTGAGAGACCATGAGGGTGAGAGTGATGCGGTGAATGAGCTGCCCGGCTTGATGCTCAGGCTGAACCCTGCCGAGTATCTCTCTGAGGCACCTTCGCCACCCAGTGACCCGTTGGCATAGAGTGAGGCGTAGAGGCTTCTCGACTGGTTGCTGCCCAGGTTAAACCACCATCCGGTTGTAGGAGGCATGATCATCGACGGGCCGCCCCTGAGGTGAGTGTTGGAGAGAGAGCGGCTGTTATAGCTGACACCTGTGTTTGTCCACCAGAGGTTGGTAAACTGCAGGTAGAGACTGATATTACCATTGAGGACGAGGTGTGTGCCACCACAGTCCCATAGGCTCACCAGGTTGAAGTTGGGACGTATCTTCCTGAAGACAGAGACCGGCTTGTCTATGTTATAGGCTGACCATAGCCCGGCCCAGATGGCGTCGGCACTCTGCAGGTAACCCACATCATTGAGATCGAGGCCTGGTGACTTGATATAGGTGAAGCCCATGAAATTCCATTTGCCGCCAATCTTTCCTGCCTGCAGGTTTGCACCCATCCCGTTGAGCCGGGTGCGTGACGGGTCATACTCAGTATAGCCGGCATCGGGACGCTGGAAGAGGTGTACCGATGAGAGCTGCACCTTGTCAACAGCTTTTTCCGTTCCGCTGAGGCTGCTGACCACGGTGTTGGCTGACATGAACCATTTACGCTCATCACCAAAGTAGCGGGTGAAGTCAATACCGGCGGTGACAGCGCTGCGTACCAGCTCATCAGCCGTGGCACCTTCGAGCAGCCGCCACGTATGGGTGAAGGCACCCCCAATGACGCTCCTCCCCTCACCATAGTCTTTCATCAGGCGTGAGACGAAGTAGTTGCTGAGCGGCTCTACCGTCACCTCACGTCTGCTGCCGAGTGAGTCAACCACGGCCCTCCCCTCTGCTGTCAGTGCCTCCACAATACCTATCGAGAGCCCGTCAGGTGTCTTGCCCGTCAGCTTGGCAGCACTGATGATGGGTGTGGTACGGGGCATACGTGCATACTCATTCTCCCCGAGAGGGGCATAAAGGTGGGGACTCCTGCCTATCCGCCTTGAGTAGAAGAGGTTATCATTGCCAAGATCGCCGTCGCCCACCCCGGTAACAAAGCTGGTGATATTGTTACCCTCAATAAAGAAGGGTCTTTTCTCCGGGAAGAAGGTCTCATAGGCGGTCAGGTTGACCTCCGAGGGGTCAGCCTCCACCTGCCCGAAGTCAGGGTTGAGGGTCAGGTCAAGAGTCATATTGTTGGTGATACCAAACTTGGCATCAAGGCCTACGTTGTACTTCCAGCTCCTGCCGGTGGCAAAAGGGTTACCCTCCTCCTTCTCGAATGACTCGAGGCTGCCAACACCAAAGGGGGTGATGTCAGCCTGACGCCTGGGAGTGATACCTGTCAGGCCGGCCAGCGTGCCAAAGTTGTGTATCAGGCCGGAGGCATTGAGGTCAACAGGCTGCCACAGTGAGGTCTCCTGCTTACGGTAGAGCTGGCGAAACACCTCCAGCCCCCAGAGACCATCATCAGTGATACGGAAGCGCAGCTGTGTAAGCGGGATACGCATCTCAGCAGCCCACCCCCAGTCGTAGATACGGGTGGCAGCATACCAGACAGCATCCCAGGTGCCGTCTTCGATCTGGCCGTCACGCTGCCACATAAAGTCAGTCTTCACGCCGGCAGCGTTGGTCACAAAGCCGAAGCCGGTAAGCCGGTCATGGTAGCTGTCAAACCCTATACCCACGTTGTCACCGTCACCGTTGTCACGGCGCCCTATGCGCCTGACGATACTGTCAGGACTGCTGTCCCACGCCTTTATGGCCACATAGATATTGTTGTTGTCAAAGAGTATCTTGAACTCGGTCTTTTGTGATGCCGGGGCACCGTTATGGGGCTCAAACTGTGTGAAGTTGCCCTGCCACTCACCCTGCTGCCACGCCTCATCATCAATAGACCCGTCAATGAGGGGCGGATTGTCAGTGAAGGTGGCATGGTAGAGCCTCCGGCTGAGGGTGTCAGGTGAACTGCCGGCCGGTGTGGCCGGCACGTAGGCCGGGCCGCCGCCGCCGACGGGCAGGGGCGAGAAGGCTGCTGCAGAAATTATGGTGAGAGTGAATAACAGAGAGGTGAAAGCAGTTCTTTTCATCGGGAGCAAGGATTATTGTGTAAGGTTTCCAGTTTTATAAATGACCTCCCTGCTGCAGTGATTGCTGCATCAACTCAAAAAAAATGTTAGTCGTAAGAGGTATGGTCAGATAAACCCCCGGCTGTTCCCGGTATGCTCAATAAAGCGGAAAAGATTCTCCTGTTGCTGTATGGTCAGATAAACTCCCAGCTGTTCCCGGTATGCTCAATAAAGCGGAAAAGCCCATCCCGTGGTATGATGAGTGAGGCGGTGTTGATGTTGGGGTGAAATGAGAGCCGCTCGTACTCCATCAGACTCTTGTCAATGAAGAGGTGAACATGGTGTGTGTGATCATTGATAAGGCCAAAGGGGGAGACCGACCCCGGGGTGAGACCCAGGTACTGCTTCAGCCTCCTGTCGGAGGCGAAGGTGAGCTTTCCCTGGCCCAGCCTCTGTTCAAGCCCCCTGATATCAAGCTGCGAGTCATAGAACAGTATGACCAGATAGTGACGGTTACCCTTGTGGTTCCTGAAAAAGATATTTTTGCAGTGTCCCGATTCGATATCAGACCAGTACTTCATCGCCTCGGCCACGGTAGGCACCGGAGGGTGTTCAATATAGTCGTAGGGTATCTGCAGCGAGTCGAGCAGTTGGTAGAGCTCAGGCTGGCCTCTCTTGTTACTCATCACTTTTCGGACAATACCTGAAGGGGAGGTCACACAGCAGAGAGAGGTCTTCACCTGCCTCACGCAGGTCGGTATCCTCCTCGTCATAGTGCCACTCCACCTCCACCGGGACACCTGACTCACTTATCTCCTTGAGATAGCTGAAGATGTCAAACAGGAACTTGGCTGATGATGAATTGAAGTATTCAAGATCCATTTTCATGAGAAGCGGATTCTTGTCACTGTAGTCATGACCCTGACGTAGCTCCTCTGCAAACTCCTTCATCCATTCAATGACAGGGTAATAGAGCTCCCTGACATCTTCAGGGGCTGATTTTCCGGCAAAGAGAAACCTGTTCTCCTCAGGTGAAAGAATGATTTCAGGAGTGTAATCAGTAGGTCTGCAGATGAAGTTTTTCATTTCTCCCCATTTTGTACAAAAGTCGCACTTTTTTTATTAATGGCAAAAAAGAGTGGCGACTCAGACAAGCTGGTCATTGTCATTATCCGGCAGATAGCCGGTATCATCAGACAGGGTTGCCTCTCTTGATGCTGCCACAGCCAGCGTGTCACACCGTTCGTTCTCCGGGTTATTGCTGTGCCCCTTGACCCAAATCATGGTTACACGGTGTCTCCTGTAGGCTTTTAGAAACCGTACCCACAGATCCTGGTTCTTTTTTTTGGCAAACCGTTTTGCCTCCCAGGTGAAGAGCCAGCCATTGTTGACAGCATTGACAAGGTATTGTGAGTCGGTGTAGAGCCTGACGGTCAGACCGTCACGCCTAAGCGCCTCAAGGCCCATTATGGCAGCCATCAGCTCCATACGGTTGTTGGTGGTGAGGCGGTACCCTCCTGAGAGCTCCTTGCGATGGGGGCCTGAAATAAGCACCACACCCCATCCTCCGGGACCGGGGTTGCCGCTGCAGGCACCATCACTATATATGGTGATCACCTCATCTCTCATTGCGGAAGGGAGATACCGGTATTATGAGTGAAGAGCCTGATGGCTATGGCAATAAGAATAATGCCGAAAAACTTTTTCAATATGTGTAGTCCGGTAGGGCCCAGCAGACGTTCGATACGACTGGTAAGCCTCAGAACCAGGTATACAACAGCCATATTGAGCAGCAGGGCGATCAGTATATTGATGGTGGCATACTCTGCCCTGAGTGATAGGATGGTGGTGATGGAGCCGGCACCAGCAACAAGGGGAAAGGCGATAGGAACAATGGAGCCGCCACCGGGCGAGTCGTGCTTGAACAGCTCCACCCCAAGCACCATCTCCATACCTATAAGGAAGATGATAAAGGCTCCTGCTATGGCGAAAGAGCCCACATCGATACCGAAAATATTGAGCAGCTTCTCACCAAAAATCAGGAAGGCAATGAAGATGGCTAGTGAAACCAGAGTCACCTTCATGGCATTGATCTTGCCTGTCTTTGACTTGATATCCAGAATGATCGGTATAGAGCCAGGGATGTCAATTATGGCAAACAGTACCATAAAACTGGCCACTATATCAAGAAGAGTGAGCTGCATCTCAATTTTTGGCAAAAGTAGTAAAATTCATTCAACACAATCGGGGTTGAAACCCATACACTACTGCTGTTGTGCCGTCGCCGCGGCTGATCATTGCTCCCTGCTGTTGTGCCGTCGCTGTGGCTGCTCATTGCTCCCTGCTGTTGTGCCATCGCTGTGGCTGCTACTTACTGTTCGCCCCGGTATAAAACAACAAGAGGGGCTTTGCAGTCCCCCCTTGTAATTATTAAACTGTGTTCGCGAGCTGTATCAGTTGAACTGTTTCAGTCAAACTATTTCCTGATATCCATCTCGTCGAGCAGATAGCCGGCTCCTGAATAGATATCTATCACCCATAGCACATAGCGTATATCAACGGCAATACATCTCTGGAGGTCAGGCTCAAAGGCAATATTTCCTGTCATCGCCTCCCAGTTGCCGTCAAAGGCCAGCCCGATCAGCTCGCCATAGCCGTTGATGACGGGGCTGCCTGAGTTGCCGCCCGTGATATCATTGTTGGTGATGAAGCATACCGGCATATAGCCGTCGTCTGAGGCGTAGCGGCCATACTCCCTCCTGTTGTTGAGGTCTATCAGGCGCTGTGGCAGGTCATACTCATAGTCACCGGGCTTAAACTTCTGTATCACCCCGTCAAGGGTGGTGTGCCAGTTGTAGTGTACGGCATCATAGGGGTAGTAGTCGAGCACCTTGCCGTAGGTGAGACGCATGGTTGAGTTGGCGTCGGGGTATTCGGTCTTGTCAGGTTCGTACTCCATCACGCCTGCCAGGTAGAGACGCTGCCCCTTAGCCAGATCTTCATTGTAGCTGCCCAGATCTTTCTGTACTGAGGCGGTCACCTCACTGATCGATTTGGCCACAACAAATGCCGGATCTTTGCGTAGCACCTTCAGTGCGGGTGCCTGTAGAAAAGCGTTGAATTTCGCTTCAGAGCTGAAGAGTGATTTGGCGAACATGTTGTCAACAAAGGCATCTACGTTACCCTTGAATTTGCCGTCAATAAGGTTGTAGAAGGAGGGGTGGTACTGAGCGTCAATATCCTGCCTGTAGAGCTTGATCATAGCCTTGGTGGTGGCCAGGTCGGTAGGCGGATTGTAATTGCCGTAGAAATTTTCAGAGAATGCCCTGAGGCGGCTCACCATGGTCTCGATCTTTTCCTTCTCACCGCTCTCCAGGAGCTCTTCCAGCATTGTCATCTGGCCAGCAAAGCTCACCATCTCCATTGAACTGCGGAAGGCCTCATTCAGATACTGAAACACATTGAACTTCACCTCACGACCCTTCACGGCATTCTCTATCAGTGAGAGTGCATCGCCATATCTGGCCTTACGTGCCGGGTCACCGTTGACCCACTTCATGAAGTCAGCCTCAAAGGCAGCCTTCTTCTCTGCGGTACGCAGACGTACCAGTCCGCCGTTCTGCCCTATCGAGAACTTCCAGTAGTTTGATGATCCGGAATATTTTGATGCATACTGTATATTGACCTTCGGGTCAGCCATCATATCCTTCATCCAGATATCCTGCTTGACACCACGTATCTTGATACGGTTGGCATTGGTAATGTTCATCGCCTGATCAACCTCATAGGAGGTCATATACCTGGTGGTTCCGCCGGGGTAGCCCAGCACCATCGCAAAGTCATCCTTCTGAAGGTTCCTGATAGAGACAGGCAGGTAATACTTTGGCTTGAGAGGTACATTATCCTTTGAGTAGCCTGCCGGCTTGCCGTCGGGAGCCATATAGACCCTGAATACCGCAAAGTCACCGGTATGGCGTGGCCAGGTCCAGTTGTCACTGTCATGACCAAACTTGCCTATTGAGTTGGGCGGGGTGCCGACAAGCCGCACGTCAGAGTAGACCTCATAGACCAGCAGGAAGTACTGGTTGCCGCTGTAGTATGAAGAGACGGTAGCCCTATAGTGGGTCCCTTTGGTAGCTTCAGCGGTGATGGCACTGCCCTCTGCCTGTATGGCGCTGCGGCGCTCAGCCTCGGTCATGCCTGCATTGACCTTACCCAGCACCCTGGAGGTCACATCCTCAATACTTATCAGGAAGGTGACCGACAGGTTGGGGTTGGGAAGCTCCTCCTCCCTGGACATGGCCCAGAAGCCGTCAGTGAGGTAGTCATGCTCAACGGTGCTGTGGCTCTGTATCTGGCCGTAGCCGCAGTGGTGGTTGGTCAGCAGCAGACCCTCGGGCGAGACGATCTCTGCCGTACAGCCACCGCCAAAGATTACGATGGCATCTTTCATGCTCGCCTTGTTGACACTGTAGATATCTTCAGCGGTGAGCCTGAGCCCCATCTCATTCATGGTTCCTATGTTGAGCTTCTCAAGCAGAGGCAGAAGCCACATTCCCTCATCAGCCCTGAGATGTGAGACTGAGAAGGTTACAAGAATAGTAAGGATTACTGAAATTTTTTTCATTGTATAATGGTTAATAGTTTATCGGATCAGTCAAAGATATCAAAATAGATTCTCCCGTAAGAATGGTTTTTGTCATTTCCGGGGAAAGTTATTCCCGGACTCTTTCAGTGAGATTGAATGAGAGGCGATGGTAGGGCGTGGGGCCGTACTGTGCCAGTGCCCTGCGGTGTTCGGCTGTGGGATACCCCTTGTTCCTGCTCCAGCCATACCGGGGGTAGAGCCTGTCAAGCTCCTCCATATGGCGGTCACGCTCACTCTTTGCCAGTATTGAGGCGGCAGCGATGGAGAGGTAGGTGGCATCACCCTTCACGATGGTGTGATGAGGTATGGTGCCATAAGAATGAAAGCGGTTGCCGTCAATAAGCAGCAGGAGGGGGGGCAGGTGAAGCCCGGCGATGGCCCTGTGCATAGCGGTGATGGAGGCCTGTAACACATTCATCTCGTCAACCTCGGCACTGGTACAGAAGGCGATGCTCCAGCTCAACGCCGATGCCATTATCTCGTTGCGCAGCCGCTCACGCTGACGGCCACTCATCTGCTTCGAGTCGTTGATCTCACTGTTGCGGTAATCTTTTGGCAATATGACTGCAGCGGCATAGAGAGGCCCGGCCAGACAGCCTCGTCCTGCCTCGTCACAACCCGCCTCCCGGTTACCGTCGAGATAGTATGGTATGAGCTCCCCCTTCATCACTGTGATGTTCCCCTGATAGTGTGGTGTCTCATCTCTTCCTGTATCACTCTCATGCTCCTTTGATAGTGTGGTGTCTCACTCCTCCCTCGCCTTTTTTATTGAGCGCCACATAGCCCTGGCAGCCTCATCCCAGCTGTACCGTTCTGAATTGATCATCCCGGCGGCTGTCAGCTCCCTGGCCAGCATGTTGTCAGTGGTTATCTCTCTCATCGCCTCTGCCAGCGCCCCGGGGTCACCGGGGCTTACGAAGAGTGCCTTGCCGCCGCTCACCTCAGGCAGTGAGGTGCTCTCTGAGAGGATACAGGGGGTGCCGCAGCGCTGTGCCTCAACAACCGGTATGCCGAACCCCTCAAGCCACGGCACGAAGGTGAGGGCTGCCGCGGCGCCGTAGAGCCTCCGCAGCACCTCACGGTCCACTGAGCCGGTAAAGATGATATCACTGCCATAGGGTGACCGTCTCAGGTGACGCTCCATCTCACGGGTGAGGTAGAGCCGGCGGCCGGCCAGCACCAGCACATGGTCACTGTGGCCCGAGCGGCGGAAGAGCTCAAAGGCACTGATAGCTGTCTCTACATTTTTTCTCGGCGAGAAGTTGCCTACAAAGAGAAAGTATGGCCTGCCGCCGCTATATTGTCTGCGCGTACTGTCAGCCTCGCCGGGCAGTGGCGGTGAGAAGCTCTCTGCCACACCGTTAGGCACCACATCAATCTTCTCCGGTGAGAGGGAGTAACGCTGAGCAATGTCGGCAGCTGAAAAGTGCGACACCGTCGCTACCCGCCTCGCATGTGTCGCAAAGAGGGGAAATCTTTTCCGGTAGTAGCGTCGTTGAGCCAGCGGAATGTCACCGGGACGATGCTCATGGTTCAGATCATGGATAACCGTTATGGCAGGTGTATTGCCACGCAGTGGTATCAGACCGTCGGGAGCGAGGAAGAGATCAGCACCCAGACGCCCTAGCAGCGGAGGCAGAAGGTGCTCATGCCACAGGTGCCACAATAGCGGATGGACGCTACGCACAGGGATAGTCACATTCTCAACATTGTTACCTGACACCACAGGGGGGGTATGCCTACTGTCAGAGATGAGAACAAACCGTTCGTCGGGGTGAGAGCTGACCAGCCTGGTGACCACCTCTGAGGTGAACCAGCCGATACCGTCACCAGGGTGAGGAACGAGAGTGCGGGCATTGATAGCAATAACCATTATTTGCTGTAAGAGCATCCAGATCACAAAAGTGGCAATAAATTTCTATATCGCCACAGAGTCCGGGATAGGCCAGTGGCACCGGCGTGCCCGGCTAAGTATCACAGGCAGCCCGGGCCCATGGCGTTGACGCCCTCCGGGTCAGTGACACAGTCACCCGTTCGGAGGCTCCTTCCGTTGATAATCACCACCAGTCATAACCGGTCGCTCATACACTTTTACTATCTTTGTGCAAATTTTCCAGGATATGATAACCAACGATCAGATAAGAGAATTAGTTGAACGCCGGGATGCGTTAAGGGGGTATCTTTGACATCAGCGGAAGAGAGAAACAGCTGATAGAGAAAGAGGCACAAACGCAGGAGCCAGCGTTCTGGGATGACCCGAAGAGGGCAGAAGAGCTGCTGAAAGAGATCTCAGCCGCGAAGAGCTGGACAAAAGCATTTGGTGAGACAGACAGTGCGGTGGAGGATCTGTTGGTACTCAACTCCTTCTACCGGGAGGGGGAGGCAACAGAGGAGGAGGTGACCAGCCAGTATGAGAAGGCGCTGGCAGCCATCGAGAGGCTTGAGCTGCGTAACATGCTGCGACGTGATGAGGACCGCCTGGGGGCAGTGCTGAAGATAAATGCCGGGGCGGGAGGAACAGAGAGCAATGACTGGGCCGGTATGCTGATGCGTATGTACCTCATGTGGGGTGAGAAAAACGGCTACAAGGTGAGAGAGGCATACTTTCAGGCAGGTGATGAGGCGGGAATAAAGACGGTGACACTGGAGTTTGAAGGTGACCACGCCTACGGATATCTCAAGAGCGAGAACGGGGTGCACCGCCTGGTACGTATCTCACCCTTCAATGCACAGGGCAAGCGGCAGACAACCTTTGCATCAGTCTTTGTGGCTCCTCTGGTAGATGATGATATAACCATTGAGATCAGTCAGTCAGATATCACCTGGGAGACCTTCAGGTCATCAGGCGCCGGCGGACAGAATGTCAATAAGGTGGAGACGGCAGTGAGGCTGAGACATGCCCCTACCGGACTGGTGATAGAAAACCAGGAGTCGAGGTCACAGATGCAGAACAAGGAGAACGCCATGCGGCTGCTAAGGTCACACCTCTATGAGCTGGAGCTGCGTAAGAGGATGGAGGAGCAGTCAAAGATAGAGGGTGAGAAAAAGAAGATAGAGTGGGGGTCACAGATACGGTCATACACCCTGCACCCCTATAAACTGGTGAAAGACCTCCGTACAGGATATGAGACCGGCAATGCACAGGGGGTGCTTGATGGTGACCTTGACCACTTTATAAAGGCATACCTGATGGAGTATGGAGGCCGCGAATGAGTGCCATGATAAAAAGCATGGTTTATTCATAGTATAACAGCTTAATTTACAACCCTCAGTAACACAGATCCTGATGGCTAAGAAAAAAAAGTTATTTGAGCAATTTCCGCCTGTCTCCACTCAGGAGTGGATGGAGAAGATCACAGCTGATCTTAAGGGCGCTGATTTCGATAAGAGGCTAGTATGGAAGACCCGTGACGGGCTCCGGGTGAAGCCCTTCTACAGAGATGAAGACCTGGGTAAGCTGCCACACACCGGGCTGCTGCCCGGCGACTACCCCTATCTGAGAGGTACAGAGTATGACGGTAACAGATGGCTGGTGAGGCAGGAGATCACTGTCACCGACTGGAAGGAGGCCAATGGCAGAGCCCTTGAGCTGCTGATGAGAGGGGTCTCATCACTGGGGTTCGTAATAGATGACCCCGCCACTATCACCCCTGAGGCGGTGGCTGAGCTGCTTGACGGTCTCCACCTGGAGAGCATTGAGATCGACTTTACCACGGCTGGCGGAGCCAGGGAGCTCCTGGAGGCCCTGAGCAGATACATGGGCAGCAGGGGGACTGACATGAGCAAGGTGCAGATAACCATCCCGGCTGACCCGCTGGGGAGGCTGGCAGCCAATGGCACACTGTGCGTGCCGGTAGCTGACGGGCTTGACTACCTGGCACACCTGGTCAGAGAGAGAGCAGAGATGCCGGGCATCAGATGCCTCGGCCCCACAGGTACCCTCTTTAGTAATGCAGGGGCCGGACCGGTGGCTGAGCTGGCATACACCCTTGCCCTGGCCAGTGATTATATGGCAGCACTGACCGAGAGAGGTATCGATGCCGATACAGCAGCTGCCTCCATGAGGTTCACATTTGGTATCGGACCGGAATTTTTTCCTGAGATAGCCAAGCTGAGGGCAGCGCGGATGTTGTGGGCAGCCATAGTGAAAGCGTGGGGAGCAGAGAGTGATGATGCAGCAGTGATGCAGATACACTCTGTCACCGGAAGGTGGAACAAGAGCCTCTATGACCCCTATGTAAATATGCTGCGCACACAGTCAGAGGCAATGTCAGCAGTGCTGGGAGGGGCAGGGACGATCACCGTCGAGGCCTTTGATACCATCTTCCGCACGCCGGGTGAGTTTTCGGAGAGGATAGCACGCAACCAGCAGCTGCTGCTCATGGAGGAGGCACACCTCGATAAGGTGGCTGATCCCGGGGCAGGCTCATACTATATAGAGCAGCTCACGGCTATGGTGGCTGAAGAGGCGTGGAAGCTCTTCCTTGAGATAGAGAATGAAGGAGGATTTCTGGAGGCCCTGCGGAAAGGGATCATACAGGAGAGAATCGCCACGGCAGCTGAGAGGCGCATGAGTGATGTGTCACGTCGCAGAGAGGTGCTGCTGGGTGTCAACCAGTACCCTGACTTCAGGGAGAGCAGGGCGACAGAGCATGACCCGCAGAAGCTGCATGGCACCCCGGCACCACCACCGGAGCAGGAGGTGAAGCCTATCGTGCCGTCACGCGGCAGCACCGGATTTGAGAGGCTGCGGCTGGCTACCGAACGGTCGGGAAAGAGACCACTGGTATTCATGCTCACCATAGGTGACCTGGCAATGCGCAGGGCACGGGCACAGTTCTCATCAAACTTTTTCGCCGTGGCAGGCTATGAGGTAAAAGATAATGACGGGTTCCCGGGCGTGAATGAAGGGGTGGAGGCAGCCATAAAGGCAAAAGCCGATATAATAGTGGTGTGCAGCTCTGATGATGAGTATGCAACCGCAGCTAAAGAGACACTGGATGCTACCGCCGGCAGGGCGCTGGTAGTGGTGGCAGGCAACCCGCCATGCATGGAGGAGCTGAAGGGTGAAGGGGTGGAGCACTTCATCAGCATCAGGTCTGACGTGCTTGAGACATTACAGATGTTCAACAGGATACTTGGAATAAACTGAGGCGATATGAGCAAGAGACCACAATTTACAGATATAGACCCACTCAAGGTGAAGGTGCCTGAGAGGGATATGGCAGGATGGGAGGAGGAGCGTGGCATAAAGCCGGCATGGGAGACCCCCGAGAGGATACACCTTAAGAGTATCTACTCACCCGCTGACATGAAGGAGCTGGAGCACCTGCACTATGCTGCCGGTGTACCACCCTACCTGAGAGGGCCATACTCATCAATGTATGCCATGAAGCCATGGACAATCAGGCAGTATGCCGGCTTCTCAACAGCGGAGGAGTCCAATGCATTCTATCGCCGTAACCTGGCAGCAGGGCAGAAGGGTCTCTCGGTGGCGTTTGACCTGGCGACACACCGCGGCTACGACTCAGACCATGAGAGGGTGGTAGGCGACGTGGGCAAGGCCGGCGTGGCAGTAGACTCAATACTTGATATGAAGATACTGTTTGACCAGATACCGCTAAACCAGATGTCAGTATCAATGACCATGAACGGCGCCGTGCTGCCGATAATGGCGTTCTATATCGTGGCGGGGCTCGAGCAGGGTGCCCGGCTGGAGGAGCTGCAGGGTACCATTCAGAATGACATACTCAAGGAGTTCATGGTACGTAACACCTATATCTATCCACCGGCATTCTCAATGCGTATCATTGCTGATATCTTCAGGTATACCGCAGAGAAGATGCCCCGCTTTAACAGTATATCCATCTCCGGGTATCATATGCAGGAGGCAGGTGCCACAGCAGATATTGAGCTGGCCTATACACTTGCCGACGGGCTTGAGTACCTGCGCACCGGTATCAGTACCGGCATGAACGTAGATGCCTTCGCACCACGGCTCTCATTCTTCTGGGCCAGCGGTATGAACTTCTTTATGGAGATAGCCAAGATGAGGGCTGCACGTATGCTGTGGGCAAAAATTGTCAGCCAGTTCAACCCCAAAAATCCCAAGTCGCTGACACTGCGTACCCATACCCAGACCTCAGGATGGAGCCTCACCGAGCAGGACCCCTTCAATAATGTGGGCCGTACATGTATCGAGGCGATGGCGGCTGTGATGGGACACACCCAGAGCCTCCATACCAACGCACTTGATGAGGCTATCGCCCTCCCAACCGACTTCTCAGCACGCATAGCACGCAACACGCAGATATATATACAGGAGGAGACCAGCATTTGCCGGGCGGTAGACCCGTGGGCAGGGTCATACTATCTGGAGACACTGACCCATGAGATAGCACACCGCGCATGGGAGCTGATAGAGGAGGTGGAGAGCCTCGGCGGAATGGCAAAAGCTATCGAGTCAGGCATACCCAAAATGAGAATAGAGGAGGCAGCAGCAAGGGCACAGGCGCGGATCGACTCGGGAGCACAGACAATAGTAGGACTGAACCGCTACAGGCTTGAGAAGGAGGAGCCGCTGGAGATACTTGAGGTAGACAACAGCGCAGTGAGAGAGGCACAGCTGAGACGACTGGAGCAGCTGAAAGCCAACAGGAACGAGGAGGAGTGCCGTAAGGCGCTGGAAGCGATAACAGACGCTGCTGAGACCGGTGAGGGTAACCTGCTGGAGCTGGCCGTGGAGGCGGCATCAAAGAGAGCAACCCTCGGTGAGATATCGTATGCATGTGAGAAAGTAGCAGGAAGGTATAAAGCAGTGATAAGAACAGTGTCAGGAGTATATTCATCAGAGTACAAGTCAGATTCAGACTTCGAAGAGGCAAAGGCCCTCGCAGCTGAATTTGCAGAGAAGGCAGGCAGACAGCCACGCATAATGATAGCCAAGATGGGACAGGATGGCCATGACCGCGGAGCAAAGGTGGTCTCAACAGGCTATGCAGATATCGGGTTCGACGTAGATATCGGACCGCTCTTTCAGACACCGGCAGAGGCAGCCAGACAGGCGGTGGAGAATGATGTTCACTTCCTGGGTGTCTCAAGCCTGGCAGCAGGACACAAGACACTGGTGCCACAGGTGATCGATGAGCTGCAGAAGCTCGGACGTGAAGATATACTGGTCATAGCAGGTGGGGTGATACCGCCGCAGGACTACCAGTTCCTCTATGATGCGGGCGTGGCAGCCATCTTCGGACCGGGAACATCGGTGGCCGCAACAGCCATACAGATACTCTCCCTGCTCCTCTCAACCGAATGAGAAGCAGAGAGAGACAATAACCCATGACAGTGATGGCGACGGATGCCGCACGCAGCAGAGAGATACTGTTTTTTAGAGAAAATGTTGGCCCCGACGCATCACTGAAGTTCCTGTGACGTCTTTAGAGCAGGATAGAGTGAAAATCCTGAATGAGAACTAAAGATAATCAATACCTGAATCGATGGAAGAGGAAAGGAAAAATCAAAACTCAGGCATGGCTGTCGGAAGCCTGGTGACAGCAATAATAGCATTTCTTCTGGCGGTAATACCATGCCTCGGACTATTGGCGGTCGTCCCGGCAGTGATAGCCATTGTCCTGGCTATTGTCGGACTGTCACGGTCACATAGTAACCAGCAGGGGATGCTGGTGGGAGGCCTGGTGGTGGCGATCGTTGCACTGATGATTTCCGTTTCACAAGGTTTTATCATGGGTAAGCTGGCCACCAAGTCAGAGAAGTGGGGCAGGAATATAGAGAGGGTGATACGTGATGTTACCGAGGACCTGGAGAGGGAGTTTGGTGACAGGGAGGTGACTATCAGGATCAGCGATGACGATGAGAGTGTGGAGATCAGTACCTCGGTAGAGCGTAACAGGCTGCGTGACCGCCTTGATGAGCTGGAGGGTGAGAGAGATACGCTCAAAAAAGAGGATGACAGCGCCCCTGGTGAGGAATGACGCCTGACCCCTCCCGCAGAGCATGGATAATGCTCAACCTGATACTGGCCGGGGTGGTGGTGGTCATCATGATCTACTCACTGGCCTTCAGGCCGGAGAGCGACAGCTACCCGCTGCCATGCATCCATGAGAAGGTGACAGGAGAGCCGTGCCCGTCATGCGGACTGTCACACGCCTTTTCACTGATGGTCAGGGGAAGAGTGAAGGAGGCTGCCGGGTGGAACAGCCACGCACCGGTAGTCTTCGGATATTTCGTTGTTCAGCTGCTGATGCGCCTCCTCTTTACCGTAATGGCACTCAGAGTGAAGAGAGACCTCAGAGCGTTGGCAGTAGCTGATACCATCATCTCCGCAGTGATGACACTGATGGTCTTCTACCCGTTTCTCAGACTGTTGTGGTTATCACTTAAATGACCACTCATTCATTCCCTTCTTCCCTCATTATCCTCTCTACCATCTCATAGACCAGGCTGCTTTCAAACCCTTTACCTATGGCATGCCTGATCAGTTTGATCTTCAGGTCACTTCTGCTGCCGGCCCTCACCCTCTTTAACTGCATCATGATTATCTTCTCCAGGATCTCACGGTACTCATCCTCATCGATGGCTGCCACCGCCTCTGCTATGGTACTGCTGTTGACCTGCTTCTGTCGCAGGCCCATAGTGATCCTGATCCTGCCCCACCGGTTATACCTCAGGTGGTCATTCACATAGGCTCTGCTGTAGCGCTCCTCATCAATGAAACGCTCCTCTGTCAGCCTTTCAATAATCGCCTTTCGCTTCGTTTCGTCGTCTGCCCCCCACCGCTCAAGCAGCCTGCCGATGTCACTTATGCAGTACTCTCTCGTTGAGCAGGCCCTCATGGCCCGTTGCAGCAGCTGATCCCTCTGATCATGCTCACCGGCTTCACTCTGCTCCTTTATCTGATCCGGTTCATCCATGCTTTGTTGCTTTGACAAATCTCCTCTTCCCCCTGAAATCCTCCATTATTTTCACCTCACCGTATATCTCTCTCTTCAGCAGTGAGGCTGTTGCCCCGGCGTGGCTCTCATTGACCTCGAGCCACAGCCTTCCGCCGGGTCTGAGACGCTCATCCGCGATACGTCGTATGGCGTGGTAATAGATCAGCGGGTTACTGTCAGGCACAAACAGCGCCTCATGGGGCTCATGCCCGAGAACGTTGGCACGCATCATTGGCTGCTCACTCATGGTGACATAGGGCGGGTTGCTCACTATCAGGTCGGCGGCAGGCAGCAGCGAGGGAGGGTCATGCAGGATATCAGCCTTCAGCAATGCAACCTCAGCACCGTTGCTACTGATGTTTATACGGGCCGCAGCGAGGGCTGCCTCCGAGTTGTCTGCTGCTGTCACCACGGCACCGGGCAGCGCCAGTGAGAGGGCCAATGCAATACACCCCGAGCCGGTACAGAGATCGGTTATCTCACCTGTCAGCCCATCCTCCTCATTGATGATTATCATTGTCATCTCTTCGGTCTCGGGCCGTGGGATCAGTACCCCGGGCCCCACCCTGATCGGGTGGCCGCAGAAGAGTGTCTTACCGGTGATATACTGTAGCGGCTCACCTGCTGCCGCGCGTCGGGCTGCCTCCATGATACGCTCTGTAGCCTCACGGCCGGGCTGCCGATCATCAAAGGCGAGCTGTGACGCACCACCCATGCCTGTATATTCGGCAATAATGGCTGTTGTCAGTGAGCGCGCTTCGGCAGGAGGCAGACCCACTGCCAGCATCTCAATCAGCCGGTGGCGTATCTCACCTATTGTTTGTAACTTTTCGGCCACGTATCAAAGATAGATAATTGGCTCCATGACTCACAGTGATGATCATATTTGGATGAGAAGGGCGTTGCAGCTGGCTGCCATGGCCGAGGGGAACACCTCACCCAACCCCCTGGTAGGGGCGGTAGTGGTACATGATGGTGTGATCATAGGCGAGGGGTACCACCTGAGGGTAGGCACACCACATGCTGAGGCAGTAGCACTGGCGAGGGTGAGGGAGCACTCACTGCTGCACTCATCAACCCTCTATGTCAACCTGGAGCCATGCTCGCACCATGGTCGTACACCGCCATGCAGTGACCTGATCATACAGAGCGGTATCAGGAGGGTGGTGACAGGAACGGGTGACCCTGACCCCAAGGTGGCAGGGAATGGTATCAGGAGGCTGAGAGAGGCCGGGGTGGAGGTGATCACCGGAGTGGAGGAGGAGAGATGCAGGTGGCTCAACAGACGCTATTTTACATGGCATGAAAAGAAGAGACCCTATGTGATACTTAAGTGGGCACGCAGCGCCGACGGCTTTATCGATATTATCAGAGAGAAGGGCACTCCCCGGAGCCCCACCTGGATCACCGGGAAGGCCGAGCGGGTGCTGGTACACCGGTGGCGAGCAGCTGAAGATGCCATCATGGCCGGAGGAGCAACCATACGCGCCGATAATCCGCAACTGACAGTAAGAGACTGGAGCGGAGAGAACCCGGTGAGGGTGGTAGTAAGCAAGAGTGGCAATATTGATCGTGAGGCAGCAATATTTGACCGGAGCGCAAAGAGCATCATCTTTACCGCAAACCGGGAGCTATCCTTTCCGGGGTGTGAACATATCATACTCAGAAACGGCAACGGGTATGTTGAAGAGATACTGAAGGAGCTGTATGACAGAGGGGTACAGTCGCTCTTCGTAGAGGGAGGGGCATCGGTAACCGGGAGCTTTGTCAGGGCTGGAGTGTGGGATGAGGCGCGCCGGTTCACCGGAACACAACTATTTAAAACCGGTATTGCAGCACCGCTACCCGACCTGATAGCGGCAAAAACAATACATTTTGAGAGAAGTATTCTCGAAATAGCGTATCATTTTTAACTATTCTCCGTATAACTGTTGATAAGTAGACTTATCTGTTGGTAAGTCTTTGGTTATATTTTTGAGACCCACCCTGAAAAGGACCTGACAGGATGAAGCGAGGATTCACAGTTCTTGTACTGTTTCTTATTGTTGCCTGCCATGAGCAGCGTGCTCACTCTGTACAGCTCTTCCAACACTACCCCCGGGTGGTACGGCAGAACAGCCTGTCACCTCCTGATACCCTCCACAATTTCAGTGATGATGTTCTTAACCATTACCTCAGGGGTCTTGCCATGCTTGAGGCAGGTGATGAAGCCCTTGCACGGCGTCACCTGGAGAGGGCAGTAAGGAGGGAGAAGAGCTTCACCGGGGCGCGGCTGGCCCTTGCCGGTCTGCTGCTGGGGCGTGGTGAGAGAGCTGCGGCTCTACGTGAGTATGACCTGGCTGTCAGGTATGACCCGACAAACGTGTTGGCCTATCGTTGCCGGGCAGCAGCGCATGAGGCGGCGCAGCAGTACTCCCAGGCCCTTGATGACCTCACCGTGGCGATACGCCTCGAGCCGGAGAGCGGTGACCTCTATACCGCCCGTGGCAGGCTATACCAACAGGCAGGAATGTACCGTGAGGCGGCTGATGACCTTACCGGCGCACTGGAGAGAGGAGGGCCGGCAGCTGAGATATATATGATGCGGGCCGGCTCCTATGATGAGATGGGTGAGGCTGACAGGGCAGCTGCTGACTATGCTGCGGTGGTGGTGCTGACAGGTAACAGCCGTGAGGAGCAGCTGATGCGAGCCAGGGCCGAGGAGAGGCTGTATGCCTTCAACCGTGAGGAGGAGAGCCCTGAGATCATACTGCATGAGCCGCTGCCAACAGCCGACGGGGCTATTGAGGTGAGACCGTCAGCAAAATCGGTGGTGGTGAGCGGCAGCGTGACAGACCGCAGTCCTATAGCCGCACTTATGGTAAACAATATCCCCCTCAGACATAGTGGCAGCTCCTCAGTAGCCTTTGAGGCTGAGCTGCCGATAGGAGAGAGCGACACCCTGAACATCATTGCAAGAGATATCTATGACAATGAGAGAGCCGTGGCATACCTGATACGACGTACTGAGGCAGACCCACCCGTGATAGAGCTCTCTGGCGCCTGCCTGCATGACGACGGGACGCTGATAGCAGGGCAGGGGGTCACCACGATAAACATAGAAGGGGTAATTTATGATGAGAGCCCTATAAGATCTGTCAGGGTAGGAAGTATCAGTGCACAATTCTCTGTTGATGAGCTGAACCCCTCCTTCATAGCCAGGGAGGTTGACGTGAGGAACAGAAACTCAATAACCATCGAGGTGGAGGATCTCTGTGGCAATATCACTCTTAATAGTTACGGCATCACTCGCACCGGCACCCTGATCTCTGACAATAACCCGATGGGTAACACGCTGGTGATCTTCATCGAGAATAGTGACTATGAGGATTTTGTCTCACTGCAGGGACCGCCAAGGGATGCCTCGCTCATCACTACGGTGCTGGAGGATGAGTATGAGGTGCTGCCGGTGAGGCGACTGCGCAACCAGACTAAAGAGCAGATGGAGAGATTCTTTGCGATAGAGCTGCGTGATGAGATCAGAAAGAGAGAGGTGAGATCACTGGTGATATGGTTCGCTGGCCATGGCAAGTTTATCAATGAGGTGGGCTACTGGGTGCCGGTGGATGCACGACGTGATGATGAGTTCTCATATTTCAGCCTCAACAGCCTGAGAGCCTCCATGGAGAGCTATACCGACCACCTTAAACACCTGCTGGTGATTACCGATGCATGTGAGTCAGGCGCAGGCTTCTATCAGAGCATGAGGTCGCAGCCGCTGCAGCGCGACTGTGCCGACTGGCAGGCGACAGAGCTCAGGTCAAGCCAGGTCTTTTCATCAGCCGGACACCATTATGCCGATGATGATTCGCAATTTACACGTACATTTGCATCTGTCCTGCGTGCCAACAGGAACAGATGCATACCTGTCGATGAGATAGTAATGCATGTGACCAGGGCTGTCACACTGAACAGCCGGCAGAAGCCCCTCTTTGGGAAGATCAGAGGGCTGAAGGATGAAGATGGCACCTTCTTCTTCATAAAGAAATGACCTGATGTACAGACGAAGCAGCAAATTATGGACAGAGAACACAATCACTCCGGCACGGCTGCTTCTTATTGTGGTACTTCTCTACCTCTCACTAAAGCCGCATCCCCTACATGGGCAGAACTACTATTTTGAACAGTATGGATCGATGGATGGCCTCAGCGCCTCAAAGGTCTATACCATCATTCAGGATGCCAATGACTTTATCTGGCTCGGTACCGGCAGCGGCGTCACACGCTTTGACGGTTTACGTTTTGAGAATTTCTCCACCTCTGACTCACTCTCTCCCGGCGGTGTAAAGAGCATCTGTGAAGATAGCCGCGGCAGACTGTGGCTGGGCCATATCGGGGGCGGCATCTCCCTTATAGAGAATAACCTTATCAAAAGGGTCAGCTTCTCCACCTCACTCTTTACCGGGGTCGACTCAGCACGCATCAGCGACCCCTTTACTCCGGTGACAAGGCTGTCGGGCGATGTGACCGGGATTGTTGAGTATGACGGCTCAATATGGGTCTCTACCTCCCTTGGCGGTGCCCTCAGGCTCGATATGCCCGACCATGGTGCTGACCTGATGGCGGGGCAGCAGTATGGCAGCCGTGACGGGCTGAGCAATGATACCTACGGCTTCTACGCAGACCGCAGTGGCAGCCTCTACTGTATCACTGACATAGGTATCAGGAAGTATGACCACGCCAGCGACCGCTTTGTCCCATACACACCCGAAGGGCTGTCAAGATACTTTCTTACCACCACAATCTTTGAAGACTCAAGAGGAAATATGTGGTTTGGAACATTCAACGGAGGGCTCTACCGACAAGATGCAGAGAGCGGCCAGATGACCATATACGATACACGCAACGGCCTGTGGGGTAACTTTATCACCGCCCTGATGGAGGACTATCGCGGAAATATATGGGTAGCCTCAATGGAAGACTGGGAGAGCAGAGGAGGGATAACGGTCATATCACCTGAAGGGACGGTTGTGTTTAACAGCAGCAACGGGCTACAGGCAAAACATATACTCTGTCTGCTGGAGGATAAGGAGAAGAATGTGCTCATTGCCGACCGTAATGCAGGGCTCTTTATATATAAGGGAGACCACTTCACCTCATTCAACGCACCCCGATATCTGCCCTCAAACGATGTGATGACACTGGCACAGGACCGCACCGGCAGATACTGGTTCGGAACAAGCAAGGGGCTGGCACACTATAACCCCTCACTACAGGAGGAGGAGCGGGTAACCATGAGCGGCTTCCCGGCAGCCCTCACCGGCACACAGGTCAACATCATCACACCTGATGAGAACGGTTATGTATGGATAGCTGCCGCCAATGATGAGATATACCGCTATGACCTGGAGGAGAAGACCTTCAGGTATGACCTTGACCTCAATGCCAGCCTGCGAACACTCAGGATCTCAGCCCTGGTGACCGACCTGAGGGGTAACCTGTGGATAGGTAGTGACCGCGCCCTGGTGATGTGGGATGTGAGACGCAAGCAGAGCACCACCTATACGCAGGCTGACGGACTGACCGGCAGCAATGTGACAACACTCTATTGTGATAGTCGCGGTACCTTGTGGATAGGTACCGAAGAGCAGAACGGACTGACAAAGTATACCCCGGGCAACGGACTCTTCACCCCGGTCAGCTTCAGAAGCGATATACACCCTACCACCATCACTGAGACCCCTGACGGCGTGGTATGGGTGGGAACGATTGACGGGCTCTACAGGCTGCGCAATGATACCATTGAGAGGAAGCTGACGGAGGCTGACGGACTGCTGATGAACTCCGTTAACCTGCTTCAGCCTGACAAGGCGGGCAACCTCTTCATCGGCAATAACCTGGGACTTAACAGGTATGATAGTAATACCGGCAGAATATCATCATTTAATAAGAATAACGGGTTTACTGGTATAGAGACCAGACATAATGCATCACTCACCGACGATATGGGTGACCTCTGGTTTGGTACTACAAATGGGGCTATGAGGCTCACCCCCTCAAGGCTGCCACCGGTGGTGACCGAGCCGGTGACACATATATGGCGTACGCTGGTTAACTATGAACTGTTCCCTATGCATGATGGTATCAGGCTGATGCACACACAGAACAGGATCATTTTTGACTTCCTGAGTATCTGCCTGGTCAACCCCGGGGCGGTACGATACCAGTTTATGCTGGAGGGGGCCGACAAGGAGTGGATCACCACTGACCAGGGAAGAGCTATCTACTCATCACTCAGCCCCGGCAGATACACCTTTATGGTGAGAGCATCAAACAACTATGGTTACTGGAATGAGGTGCCAGCCAGACTCACCTTCTCCATCAGGGGGCCGGTCTACCTGACAATGTGGTTCATCATACTCTGTATCGTCGCCCTGCTGACAACCATCTACCTGATAATAACCATGCGCGAACGGACCCTGCGCCGTGAGAAGGAGCTGCTGGAAAAGAAGGTGGAGGAGCGAACCGCGGAGGTGGTGAGCAAGAGCCTTGAGCTGGAGGAGAAAAACAGGGACACTACTGCCAGTATCAGGTATGCTGAGCGGATACAGGCAGCAATGTTGCCTCCTGAAAACTTTTTTAATGACACCTTTGTGCTGTTCATGCCAAGGGATATTGTCAGCGGCGACTTCTACTGGATGCATGACAGCGGTTTCAGACAATATATAGCAGCGGTAGACTGCACCGGACATGGGGTGCCGGGAGCATTCATGTCAATAATCGGCCATAACTCACTCAACAAGATCGTCAGAGAGAGTGGTATATCAAGACCTTCTGAGATACTTGACCACCTGAATATAGAGGTGGTACATGCACTGCTGCAGAGAAGTGAGAAGGCTGTACGTGACGGAATGGATATCTCGATCTTCTCATATGATATCCTTGAACATACGGTTGAATATGCTGGCGCCTACCAGCCACTGTACCATGTGAGGGATGGGAAGGTGACAGTATATAAAGCTGACAGGTTTCCTATCGGGATGATCGACGGACAGGCTAATAAGAGATTCACAAACAAAAGAGTGGAGGCGAGACCGGGTGATATGCTCTATATCTTTACCGATGGGTTTGCTGATCAGTTTGGAGGTGAAAAGGAGAAAAAATTCAAGACAGTGAAGATCAGGGCGCTGCTCTCAAAAATATATATGCTGCCGGTAGAAGAGCAGAAGCAGAGACTGGAAGAGGCTATTAGAGAGTGGATGGGCGACCTGGATCAGATAGATGATATACTCTTTATAGGTACCAGGCTGCCATAGCTGCTGAGAGGTAACAAAAGAGATCATACAGCGGCAGCTCCGCTGATGTTATTGCCGATCAGAAGCACTTCTTCCAGCTGCCGCGCTGGTATTGCCGATCAGAAGCACTTCCTCCGGCAGCTCCGCTGATATTATTTCCGATCAGAAGCACTTCCTCCGGCTCTTCAGATAGGCGCTATTACCTTGGGGTTGGCATGCCAGTCGCTATAGTTCTTTATGAGCGGTACCACCTCATCAACCTTCTCAACGGTCTGCCAGATAGCACGGTGCTCAGGCCTCATGAAGCGTCCATCTACCATCTGGTCAAAGAATCTGAGCAGGGGGTCATAGTAGCCATTGACATTGAGTATGATGACCGGTTTATTGAAGAGACCCAGCTGCTTAAGGGTGATCACCTCGGTCAGCTCCTCCAGGGTACCCACGCCGCCGGGCAGTGCCACCGCCGCATCGGAGATCTCAGCTATCACCCTTTTGCGTTCTGACATGTCAGGGGTGATAATCATATTTGTGAGACCGCCGTGACCCCACCCCTCATCCATCATAAACTGTGGTATGACGCCGGTAGCTGAGCCTCCTCCGGCAAGCAGTGCATCGGCAAAGGCTGACATAAGCCCCATGCCTCCGCCACCAAAGACACCGTCTATATTGTTAATGGCAAAGGTGTGCCCCAGCTCTGCGGCAGCCTCTATGTAGGGCTGATCGGTCAGGCTGCTGGAGGCAGCAAAAACAGCGACCTTCATGACTCTCTGCTACAGTAGCGGTGTGAGCTTGGCTTCAAAGGCTGCACGGGCGGCAGCACCCACCTGCTTGTCAACCACCTCACCACCCTTGAAGTAGAGTACCGTCGGAATATTCCTGATACCAAAGCGGCGGGCCACCTCGGGTGAGCTGTCAACGTCGCACTTGACAACTAGCGCCTTCTCTTTGTATGCTTCACCAATCTGTTCAATGAAGGGGGCGATAATTTTACAGGGTCCGCACCACTCAGCCCAGAAATCTACAATAACCGGTTTGTCTGACTTTAATACGATCTCATCAAAATTGCTGTCGTTAACATGCTGTGCCATAGTGTAATAAGTTTCTTGTCTATTTTTTGATTCCGCAAAGATATCTAATTTACTTTAAAATCGAGTACCGGATTATCTTCGAGCCAGCTGACCAGTTCATTAGTGATACCGGCCCTCACACTACGTGAAAAGAGCGGTACTGAGATCTTCTCCTCATGGTCATAGAGCAGAAATTTGAGCATCTTGTTGCCAGGGTTCTCATCCAGCACAGCCCTCAGGTCACTTATCACTGTCGGGTTTACCTCGCGTGCATCTATCTTTATTGTCAGTGAGCTGATAAGGTCATTCCTCACCTCGCTCAGCAGGTGTATTTCAGTTATCCTGAACTCCAGCTCATCGGGCTTATAGTGCCTGCTCTGTACCCTGCCCCGTACCATCAGCTGGTAGTCGGTCTTAAAGAAGTTGCTGAAGCTGACATACTCCTTGTCAAAGAGGAGGAATGAGAATGAGTCGGTATAGTCTTGCAGGGTGAATCCGCCAAACGGTTTACTCCTCTTTGTCAGTCCGCTGCGCGTATCGGTAACGATACCTGCCACTGTCACCTCACGGCCGGCATACTCTTTAAGGTTCTGCAGGTCAGCCAGCGTGGCATTGCAGAAGGTGTTTATCTCAAGCCTGAAGTCATCGAGAGGGTGTGATGAGAGGTATATCCCGATAACCTGCTTCTCCCTGTTGAGCTTCTCGAGTTTTGACCATTGGGGTGTATGTGCCGGTACCGGCCTGACCACCTCAAACCCGCCGGTATCACCAAAGAGCGACTGCTGGCTGCTGCTTTTGATGCTCTTGACGTTATTGCCGTACCTGATTATGCTTTCCAGGAAGCTTGACCCTTTGCCGTCAGCTGAGAAGTACTGTTCACGTGTCAGTCCGGTCAGCCCGTCCAGTGCGCCGGCCACCACCATCGCCTCCAGCATCCGCTTGTTGACGGTGTTGAGGTTGGCTCTCTCAGCCAGGTCATAGATATCAGTGAAGGGTCCGTTTTTCTCCCTCTCCTCTATCAGGTGCAGTGCGGCGTTCTCACCCATACCCTTTATTGCTCCCAGTCCGAACCTGATATTTCCCTTGCTGTTTACGGTGAACTTCAGGAGGCTCTCATTGACGTCGGGGCCCAGCACCTCTATACCCATACGCCGGGTCTCCTCCATCATTACCGTTATCTTTTTTATCTCATTGATGTTACGGCTCAGCACCGCAGCCATAAACTCTGCCGGATAGTGTGCTTTCAGGTAACCGGCCTGGTAGGCTATGAGCGCATAACATGTTGAGTGTGACTTGTTAAAGGCGTATGCGGCAAAGGCCTCCCAATCGGTCCATATACGGGTCACCTTACTATTATCAAATCCTTTGGCACGGTACCCCTCAATGAACTCCTCCTTCATGCGGTCCATGATGTCACGCATCTTTTTACCCATCGCCTTACGCAATGAGTCGGCCTGCCCGCCCGTAAAGCCGCCCAGCTCCTGTGAGAGGAGCATCACCTGCTCCTGGTAAACGGTTATGCCGTAGGTCTCCTTCAGGTACTTCTCCATCACCGGCAGGTCATAGGTGATCTTCTCCATGCCGTGCTTGCGCCTGATATATTTGGGTATATAGTCCATCGGCCCAGGCCGGTAGAGAGCGTTCATCGCTATCAGGTCATCAAACCGGTTGGGTCTGAGTTCACGCAGGTACCTCTTCATGCCTGACGACTCAAACTGGAAGACGCCGGTGGTATCTCCGTTGCTGAAGAGCTCATAGGTGGCCTTGTCATCAAGGGTCAGCTCCTTAAGATCTATCCTCACACCCTTTGACTTCCAGATATTATCTACCGCCTCCTTCATGATAGAGAGGGTCTTGAGCCCAAGGAAGTCCATCTTGAGCAGCCCTACCGACTCCACATCATTACCCTCATACTGTGTCACATAGAGATCGGTCTCACGGGCGGTGGAGAGAGGTATATAGTCTGTCAGCTTCTCCTTGCCTATTATGATGCCACAGGCGTGTACCCCGGTCTGCCTGATGCTTCCCTCCAGCACCTCGGCATACCTGAGGGTCTGCACTATGAGCGGATTATCAGAGCTGCGCTCCTTAGCCAGCTCAGGCACCTCCTCATAGGCGGTAGCCAGCTTCATGCCAGGCTTCTCGGGGACGAGACGGGTGAGCCTGATAGCCTCAGGCAGTGGCAGCTTCTGTACCCTCGCCACATCCTTGATAGCCATCCGGGCAGCCATGGTGCCGAAGGTGATGATATGTGCCACCTTGTCATGACCATACTTCTCAACCACATAACGCAGCACCTTCTCACGCCCCTCCTCATCAAAATCGATATCAATGTCAGGCATTGAGATGCGGTCAGGATTGAGGAAACGCTCAAAGAGCAGGTCATACTTCATAGGGTCTATGTCAGTGATACGTAGTGAGTAGGCTACTGCACTGCCGGCAGCCGACCCTCTGCCCGGCCCCACCCACACATCCATCTCGCGGGCAGCCCGCAGGAAGTCCTGAACTATCAGGAAGTATCCCGGGTAGCCCATCTGTCTGATAACCTTAAGCTCAAAATCGAGACGTGACGTCAGCTCGGGGCTAAGCTCACCCCACCGCTCCTCAGCCCCCTTGTAGGTGAGATGCCTCAGGTACTCATCCTTGTCGGTGAACTCAGCAGGGATGGCAAACTCAGGCATGATAGGCTCATTGTCAAGCGTATAGTGCTCTACCTTGTCAGCCACCTCACGTGTGTTATGCACCACTTCAGGCATGTCGGCAAAGATGGCAAGCATCTCCTCGGTGCTCTTCAGGTACTCCTGCTTGGTGTAACGAAGCCTGTCAGGGTCATCAATCTCTTTGCCGGTATTGAGGCATATGAGCCGGTCATGTGCCTCGGCATCATCTGCCATGATAAAGTGCACATCATTGGAGGCGATAAGCCTGATGTTGTGCCTGGCCGACAGATCACGATAGGCAGTCACCACCCGCTGCTGCTGGGGGAAGACAGTGGTGTCTGCGGTGGGATCACTGGTCTCATGGCGCTGCACCTCAAGGTAATAGTCATCACCAAAAATCTCCTTGTAGGTGAGGATGGTCTCTTCGGCAGCCTCTATGTTGCCGGCAAGGATATTACGGGCAGACTCACTGGCAATACAGGCTGAGGTGGCAATAAGGCCCTCACTGTATTGACGGAGCAGCTGCTTGTCAATGCGTGGCCTATAGTAAAAACCCCTGATCCAGGCGTCGGAGACCAGCCTGACCAGGTTGTGGTAGCCCGTTTTGTTTTTGGCCAGCAGGATCAGGTGGTCACCGGAGCGGTCGTCAACAGAGCTCTTCTCTTCAAGGCTGTGGCGTGCCACATAGATCTCACATCCGATAATAGGCTTGATGGAGGCACTGGTGGCCGCATTGTGAAACTTCTTAACACCAAACATGTTACCATGGTCAGTGATGGCAAGGGAATCCATTCCCAGCTCCGCGGCACGCTTGATAAGCTGCTCTACATTGGAGGCGCCGTCAAGAATTGAATATTGTGTATGTACGTGTAAATGGACGAATGATGACATGAAAAAGAGAGTGTTACCTGATTATTACCCGCCGTGAAGAGCAAAAATAAGGAAAAAGAGGAATGAATAATATATTATTTACCAACAACGTTACTGATATTGTTAGTACTTTTAATATTGTAATTGAGCAATCTCTTTACATTATGCTACTAACTAAATTGTGAAGGTATGAAAAGAGTACTTCTCCTGTTGCTGTTTGTTTGCGGGGTTGTGGTAGCCTCAGCAGGCCAGCATAAGCAGATCACCGGAACGGTCATACAGTCGGAATATGGTGAACCTGTTCCTGGTGTCACCGTTCGGGTGAATGGAACATGGAGGGGGGTAGCCACCAGGGTGGCAGAGACAGATGCCAACTTCAACTACATAAATAATCCGGATTATAAAACTAAAACCAATAAACAATGAAAAGGACAATCTCAATTTTGCCTCTGCTGGCGGTCATCCTCAGTCTGATGACCTCATGCGATGGTAAAGAACCGATAGTTATTGAAAAGGAAATCGCTATTGGTGTCAAAGTCTCAGAGCTTGAGGTGCGGGAAGATGAGAGTGGCACGTTCGAGATCTACCTTACCGGTTCGGAGAGTATTGAACAGACCGTGATCACCCTCGAAGTGTCAGTGGAAGGTCTGGAAAATCCGGCGGTAGAGGGCAGTGACTTCACCCTCTCAACAAAGAGCGTGACAATGGGGGTGGGAACAGCTAAAGTGACCGTAAATCCTATCGATAATGATGAGTATACCGGCGACAGGCAGTTCAGGGTGACACTGACCGGAAACAGTAAGGGTTACCCCATGGCTGCTGACCGCTCTGTACTGGTGACGATAGTTGATGATGAGCACCCCCTGACAAGCTTTATAGGTACCTATGAGGTGGAGGCTCTCAGTTACCTGGCGCCGGGCGACTATGACGAGACATGGACGATTACCACTACCGGAGGTGAGGATCCGGGGACACTGCTGGTATCCGGTATTGCAGGCAGTACCAGGGCTGTCGCTATGACGATGGATCTCGGGGAGATGACCGTAGAGATAAAATCGGCCCAGAAGCTGGTCGATATCATTCCCGAGGAGGGACCCTACGCCGGCTCAATATACTATGCCACCGATGAGATGATTGATGAGGTGGGACAGCTGATTGACCCGTCAGTACTGGCGCAGGCCGCCGGGATAAGCCTGACAGGAACACTGGAGAGTGACGGTACCATTAAGATTAACCGGGTTGCAATAATCGTTGACGACTGGGTAACAATATGGGATGTATACGACACTGTCTGGCATAAACAGTGATCAGCCACCAGCAGGCCATCCTTGCTCTCTGAGATTTTAATAGACAGTTTACGTGGTTGGTAAGAAATTTACTCTTATATTTGCACCCTCATAAAAACAGAGATAACAACTTTAACAGTTTTTGAATGTCAGTAAAAATCAGATTAGCTAGGAAAGGCCGCAAGAGGCTGGCCTTCTACCACATTGTGGTAGCAGATAGCAGGGCGCCACGTGATGGCAGATTTATTGAAAAGATCGGTACCTACAATCCGGTCACTGACCCGGCAACCATCGATATTGATTTCGACAAGGCCCTCGAATGGCTTAATAAGGGGGCACAGCCCACCGATACCTGCAGGGCCATACTGAGCTATAAGGGAGTGATGATGAAGAAGCACCTTTTGGAGGGTGTGAGGAAAGGGGCTTTCGATGAGGCTGAGGCTGACCGCAGGTTCAATGAGTGGCTCAAAGGCAAGGAGGAGAAGATCGAGCTGAAGAGGTCTGGCCTTGAGAAGAGGGGTGAGGAGGATCGTAAGAAGAGGCTGGAGGCAGAGAGAGCCATCAAGGAGGCGAGGGCAGCTGAGTATGCCAGAAGAGCGGAGGCACTGGCGGCTGAGGCTGAGGCAGCAGCACGGGCAGCAGCCGGTGAGGCTGAAGAGGTGGCAGCAGCCGAGGAGAGTGCTGAAGAGGTGGCAGCAGAGGCTGTCACAGAGCCAGTGGCTGATAGCGTTGAGGGAGCAGCTGATAATGCTGCTGACACTGCCGATAGTGCCGATACTGCAGGTGAGCCTGACACAGAAGCAGCCGTAGCCGAGGCTGCCAGACCTGCTGAGGCAGAGCCTGTAGCAGACACCGCCGAGGCCGCAGCCGAAGAGGCTGCAGGGCCTGCTTCTGAAGAGACTACCGTGCCTGCTGCCGAGACAGAACCGGCAGCTGTTGATGCCGGTAGTGAGCCGCAGTCAGCCGGGGAGCCGGCTGCCGGCGAAGAGAAGAGCGAGTAGCTGCTGCCACCGTCGGCCATACCTTTATGAGTACGACAGGCAGGATAACAAAAACACACGGCTACCAGGGCGCCGTGGTGGTGAAGAGCAGAGGCGGAATCATCACCGAACCGAAACAGGGTGAACCGGTATTCATCGTTATTGACGGGATACCGGTTCCCTTTTTTACACGTGAAGCCTACTCCTCCTCACCTGACACCCTGATAATCTCATTTGATGACTATCTGACTGCTGAGTCGGTCAGCCACCTGCAAGGATGCCACCTGCTCTCTACCGGCGACGAGGCAGATGGTGATGAGCTGCAGGCGCTCTCGGGATATACCATCGTTGACCGCAGCAGCGGAGAGAGCGGTACTATAACAGAGATACTCACCTATCCAGGCCAGCTGCTGGCAGTGACCCTCATCGGTGAGAGGGAGATCTTTATACCGCTGCACCCTGACCTGATAGTTTCGGTTGACCACTCCGGGAAAAGTATTGTAATGGAGCTGCCACAGGGACTGACCGGTCTTGACGGCTGATCACCACCCGCAGCCTGCCGCTCCTCTCCCAAGACCACGGCCTGCCCCCGCCCCTTCCCGCGACCTGCCGCTCCTCTCCTCAGACCACGGCCTGTCCCCGCCCCTTCCCACGGCCTGCCCCCGCCCCTTCCCACGGCCTGCCCCCGCCCCTTCCCGCGGCCTGCTATCTGCCCACCCCAGCCTTTCGGTCTGCCATCTGCCGCGATTATCTGACCGGCGTTCAGATTCTCTGATGCAGCAATCTGATTTTCCTGTCGTCTTTAGATTGTTACTTAAATCATAACTAAACAAGATCATGAAAAGAGCTGCTTTACTACTATTACTGGTGATGATCCTGGGACAGGCCTCTCAGGCACAGCCGGGGCACCGTGAAAAGAGAAGTGTAGGTGAATTTGACAAGGTTACCTTCGCTGTTCCCGGTGAGGTGATTATCAATATCGGGAAGAGCTACAGCATTGAGCTGGAGGGTGATGAGAGCTTTATCAGTGAGCTGAAGACAACAGTGTCAGGTGGCAGGCTTGAGATTAAGGATAGCAGGAAGTGGCAGAGGTCACTGGGAATCAGGAGAGTTATTGTTCGTATAACCATGCCTGCGCTGACCGGTGTTAACATCGCCGGTTCAGGTGCCATCACTGTCAATGACATGATCTCCGGCAGCCAGCTGGATGCCGGTATCAGTGGCAGTGGCACTCTCCGCTTTCATGGTCTTGCATATGAGTATATAAACTGCTCTATAATCGGGTCGGGCTCTGTTCGGACCGAAGGAAATGGCACTATTGGCAATCTAGAAATGGTGATCTCAGGATCAGGCAGCTACAAGGGGCCTGACACCATTGTGGAGACGCTTGAGGCCAGGATCACCGGTAGCGGCCACTGCAACTGTCACGTAACCGGTATGTTGAAGGCCAGGATTACCGGCAGTGGTAATATCATCTATTACGGCAATCCGAAGATAGACGCTACGATAACAGGGTCAGGCAAGGTGAAGATGAGATGAGTAGCACTCTTTATCACATTTCATGATTTACATTTCATACCTCACTTTTAACGTTTCACCGGTTTCGTTTCCTCTGTTGGGTTTCATCTATTACGTTTCACCTGTTCCGTTTCCCGTTTCACCTGTTGCGTTACCTGTTTCACCTGTCACGTTACCCGTTGCACCTGTTCCGTTACCTGTTTCACCTGTTTAGTTTCCCCTGTCACGTTTTCCGTTTAACATTCGTGTATCACCCCTCTGTGAGTTGTCTATCTCCTAAGGATTTTGATCACACCGTTGGCTGATACTCTAATTACTGACGATGGCTCTGCCCGGGTGTGGTCATCCTGCCTCCAGTGGCAGAGATAGTCAACAGCACTCTTCACCTCCTCATCTATCTCATCAAATATTGCCGGTGCAGTGCTGCCGCTGATATTGGCAGAGGTGGAGACCAGCGGTTTGCGAAGTCCCGCTATGAGCGCATTACAGAAGGGGTCGTTACAGAGCCTGACACCTACCGAGCCGTCAGCTGCCGCCACCCCCGCAGCCAGTCCGCGCCCCCTGTCATACACCACCGTCAGCGGCCTCTCGGTGAGCTCACTCATCTGCAGCGCCACCTCCGGCGGATCTTCGACATACCTCTCAAGCATGGCGACCGAGTTTACCAGTGTGATGAGGCTGGTGCCGGCCGCCCTTCTCTTTATGGCAAATATCCGTTTTACTGCCTCGTCGTTGGTGGCATCACACCCCAGCCCCCATATTGTGTCAGTGGGGTATAGTATCACCCCTCCGCCCCTCAATATCTTTATGGCACTCTGAATATCGCTGTTATATCCGCTGTTGCGCTCTCTCATATTCATCACCTTTTTGCTGCAATAGATGGCTGTCAGGCCCCTGTGACAGGTGCCGCTACAACCCTCTCCGGCTTTTTTCCTGATTCTCAGGGGAAAGTTAAAAAACAATAATAGCTCTTATTTGGTTTCTGTTCTTGTACAGTTAAGTTTAAATTTGAGAAACACTAAAATTAACAGCTATGTTGCGGAAAACTTTTCTCCTTGCTCTACTTGCTGCTCTGGCGACGATGGTCAGTGCACAGGACAACAGTGGCTATCAGCTTCCGCCGGAGGCGATCGTCTCACTGGTTGACGCCCCGCAGACACCATCGGTACTGCTCAGTCGTGACAACCAGACACTTTTATTGCTCCACCGTCCCGGGATGCCGGGGATTGCTGACCTGGCACAGCCTGAGATGCGACTGGCAGGTATCAGGTTTGACCCTGCCACCAATGGTCCCAGCCGCGGCCAGGGGGTCAACAAGATCACTGTGATGAGGGTTGACGGCACTATCCTCGGTGATGTGGCGGGCCTGCCCGACAATCCCAGGCTTGGCGCTGTCTCATGGTCGCATGACAGCCGCCGGTTCGCATTCACCAACACCACCTCAAACAGTGTTGAACTGTGGGTGGCTGATATGGTCACGCTGACGGCACGCAAGATTGATGAGGGACTGAATACCCTCTTCCGCAGATCACTGGAGTGGCTCTCTGACGGGTCAATAATATATCTGCGTACACCCCGTGACCGGGGGCCTGCACCGAAAGCGGCAACGGTGCCTGCCGGACCATCAATACAGGAGAGCGAAGGGGTGAAGGGTGAGTCACGTACCTTCCAGGATCTGCTTAAGAGTGTTGATGATGAGCGCATATTTGAATATTATGCCACCTCAGAGCTGGTACGGTGGGATGGGACAAGCAGGGTCATTGGCAGTGAGAAGGGTATCATAACCGACCTCTCATCATCACCTGACGGCAGGTGGCTACTGGTGACCATAACCGGAAAACCATTCTCATACGTTGTCCCTTACTACAACTTCCCATCGCGCACCGAGATATGGAGTATAGAGGGTAAGATGGTAAGACGTATGCTGGAGACACCTCTCAGGGAGAGCCTGCCAAGAGGGTATGACAAGGTGCTGCCCGGACCGAGGGCGTTCAGCTGGCGCAGCGACAGGCCTGCCTCACTGATGTGGGTCGAGGCACTTGATGAGGGCGACTATCATGCTCATGAGATGCAGTATCATGACCAGGTCTACATGCTTGAGGCTCCCTTCAGCGGTGACCCCATACCATTTATTGCTACTGAGAAACGTTATCAGGGAATCACCTGGGGCAATGATAACCTTGCACTGCTCAATGAAGGGCTCGCCCGGACACGCGTCAGGGTGACAAGCACCTTCAGTCCGGTAAACCCGGCAGCCACAATTAAGAAGCTGTGGGAGATAAGCAGTGATGACCGCTATAATAATCCCGGGTTTCCGGTCTCTGAACCCAATGCATTCGGACGTAATGTGCTGCTGACGGTCGACAGGGGACGCAGTATCTACCTCTCAGGGCAGGGTGCATCACCTGAGGGTGACAGACCCTTTGTTGACAAGTATGACCTCAAAACAGGCAAGAGCACACGGCTATGGCAGTCGGCTGCACCATACCATGAGACGGTAAACAGGTTTATAGACCCGGGCAAGGGGCTCCTCCTCACCGTCAGACAGTCGGTCACCGAGGTGCCCAACTACTTTGTCCGTGACCTGCGCAGAGGCACCCTGAAGCAGATCACCTCATTTGAGAACCCCTACCCGCAGCTGGCCGGAGTACATAAGGAGCTGGTCACCTATAAGAGAAATGACGGGGTAGATCTCTCATTCACACTCTACCTGCCTGCCGGATATGACAGGGAGAAGGATGGCCCCCTGCCGACAATACTGTGGGCCTACCCTCGTGAGTTCAATGACCCTGCCATGGCCGGACAGATAAGCGGATCGCCCTACACCTTCACACGTATAAGCCCCTCGTCGGTGCTTGTCTATGTCACACAGGGGTATGCCGTACTCAATGATGCCAGCTTCCCGATAGTGGGTGCTGAGGGCCGTGAGCCCAATGACACCTTTGTTGAGCAGCTGGTGGCCGACGCTGAGGCAGCAGTGAGCAAGGCTGTCGAGATGGGGGTGACCGACCCCGCCAGGGTGGCCGTCAGCGGACACTCATACGGCGCATTCATGACAGCACACCTGCTCTCACACAGCAGTATCTTTGCAGCAGGTATAGCACGCAGCGGCGCCTATAACCGCTCACTGACACCTTTCGGGTTTCAGAATGAGCGACGCAGCTTCTGGGAAGACCCCGACCTCTACCTGATGATGTCACCCTTTACACATGCCACCAAAGTAAAAGACCCGCTGCTGCTTATCCACGGTGTGGCTGACGATAACCAGGGAACATTTCCCATCCAGAGCGAGCGGTACTATGCTGCTCTCAAAGGGGCCGGAGCAACCACACGACTGGTGATGCTGCCGCTCGAGTCACACGGATACGCCGCACGGGAGTCATTGCTGCATATGCATTGGGAATACCTTCGCTGGCTTGACAAATATGTGAAAAACAAAAAGCTGTAACAGAGACACCCTAACAGTATCAGAATTAGATATTAGGACCTGATAGAGAGAGCTGTATCTTAGCTGTCTGTTGTACAATGACAAAACAAGAATAACAACAGTCATTTTCGGTTAGGTTATGTAAAAATTCTGATTAGTTTTGTAGCACAAACCCTTAAATTGCTAAGTATATGATTAATAGTCTCTTCTGGATAGCACCAATAGCTGCGGTGCTGGCTCTTCTTTTTGCCTGGATCTTCTATAGGAGCATGATTAAGGCTCCGGCAGGTAATGACCGGATGCAGGAGATTGCACAGTATGTCAGGGAGGGCGCGATGGCCTACATAGGCCGTCAGTACAAGGTAGTTGCGATAGTTTTCGCAGTACTTGTGGTACTATTGACATTTCTTGCCTATATAGGCGTTCAAAACCCGTTTGTGCCACTGGCATTCCTTACCGGAGGTTTCTTCTCCGGGTTATGCGGTTATCTGGGTATGAAGACAGCTACACACGCCTCTTCAAGAACAGCCCAGGGTGCTTCGGAATCTCTCAACAACGGGCTTAAGATAGCCTTCCGCAGTGGCGCCGTCATGGGGCTGGTGGTGGTTGGCTTCGGACTGCTTGACATTGTGCTCTGGTTCATTATCCTCAATAACTGGGTCTTTACACCTGAGCATATGGCTGCCGGATGGAAGTTTATGGGACTCACCTTTGTTCATCCGAATACTACTGAGTATCAGAAGATGATTGAGATCACAGCCACAATGCTTACCTTCGGTATGGGTGCCTCAACACAGGCTCTCTTTGCCCGTGTGGGTGGTGGAATCTTCACCAAGGCAGCTGACGTAGGTGCTGACCTGGTAGGTAAGGTTGAGGCAGGCATCCCCGAGGATGACCCGCGCAACCCGGCAACCATTGCAGATAACGTGGGTGACAACGTAGGTGATGTGGCAGGTATGGGTGCTGACCTCTATGAGTCATATGCAGGGTCAATACTGGCTACCGCAGCCCTTGGCGCTGCCCTGCCGATGCTGACAGCTGCTGACCAGATGAAGGCGGTGATATCACCAATGATTATTGCAGGAATAGGTATACTGCTGTCAATAGCAGGTGTCTACATGGTAAGAACCAGAGAGCAGGCGACCCAGAAGAACCTCCTCAATGCGCTGCTGCTGGGTACCGGAGGAAGCTCAGCATTGATACTGGTGGCACTGGCCGGAATGGCTGCCACAGGATGGATCACCTGGGGTGTCTTTGGAGCTGTGGTGACAGGCCTCCTTGCAGGGGTGATCATCGGACAGTCAACTGAGTACTTCACATCAGATGAGTATAAGCCTACCAGGAGCATTGCACAGCAGACACAGCAGGGGCCGGCAACCACCATTATTGAAGGTATAGCCGTTGGTATGCAGTCTACATGGATACCGGTATTCGTCATTGTGATTGCTATCATTGGCGCTTACGGCTTTGCCGGCGGCTTCACAGACTTTGCCTCAGGAGTGTACGGTATCGGCTTTGCAGCTGTAGGTATGCTCTCAACACTGGGAATAACACTCGCTACCGATGCCTTTGGTCCGATAGCTGATAATGCAGGCGGAAATGCTGAGATGTCTAAGCTGCCCAAAGAGGTACGTGAGCGTACCGATGCACTTGATATGCTGGGCAATACCACCGCCGCAACAGGAAAAGGGTTTGCAATAGGGTCGGCAGCGCTGACCGCCATGGCACTTATAGCTGCATACATGGAGGAGGTGAAGCTGTGGCTGGGACGACTGGCTGACGGAACAGCAGAGGGGTATAAGCAGATCGGTAATTCACTGTTTTACAAGAGTAGCGTACCGGCTGTGATACCCGACGGTATGACCGCCGTAGACCTCAACACGGCACATATAAAAGATTTTATAACTGCCTATGACATATCGGTATTTAACCCGCTGCTGCTGGGTGGCATCTTCCTGGGAGCCATGATGGCATTCCTCTTCAGTGCCCTCTCAATGAAGGCAGTAGGACGTGCTGCCGGCAAGATGGTAGATGAGGTGAGACGACAGTTCCGTGAGATACCCGGAATTATGGACGGGTCAGGCAAGCCTGAATATGCAAAGTGTGTGGCCATATCTACCAAGGGAGCACAACGTGAGATGATGCTGCCGTCACTGCTGGCAATAGCAGTACCACTGATAGTAGGACTGGTATTGGGTGTGGCAGGTGTGGTCGGACTGCTGGTAGGAGGTATGACTGCCGGATTCACTCTGGCAAGCATGCTCAACAACTCAGGAGGAGCATGGGACAATGCAAAGAAATTTATTGAGAAGGGCAACTATGGCGGTAAGGGCAGTGAAGCTCATAAGGCCGGTGTTGTAGGTGATACCGTGGGTGACCCGTTTAAAGATACCTCCGGACCGTCACTCAATATCCTTATCAAACTCATGTCAATGGTCTCGGTGGTCATGGCAGGACTCACTGTTACCTGGAGCATGATGGGATAAAATTGTTAAAAAAAATTAAAATTGTGCAGCGGCGCACCTGATGGGCGCCGCTGCTTTTTTTTGCCTTCCGGCACTCATTCTGCTACCTGAAAATCATGAACAATTGACTCTATATCAATGTTTACGCAGTAATTAACCGAGTCCTTTAACAAAAACAAAAACAAGGATGAAAAAGATTGTACTTATTTTAGTGACACTTCTTTTTTCATCAGCCCTGCTATTGGGGCAGGACGATGAGGAGAGGAACGTGAGGATACCCCTGATCGGGGAAAAGGCACCCTCATTTCATGCCGTGAGTACGAATGGCGACCTAGTATTCCCGGATGATTTTGGGGGTAGGTGGAAGATCCTTCTGTCTCATCCAATGGACTACACTCCGGTTTGTTCATCGGAGCTGCTTGAGCTTGCTTATCATCAGCAAGATTTTGACAGGCTCCATGTAAGGCTGGCGGTTGTCTCCACCAATGATCTTGATACGCACAAGGCCTGGAAAGAGGCCCTGGAAGGTATCGAATACAAGGGACATCCTACCGTCAGAATCAAATTCCCTATTGTTGAAGATGAGAGCAGAGTGATATCACGCCAGTATGGCATGATACACCCTGCCATCAGCGGCACAAAGAGCGTACGCGGGGTATTCATTATTGACCCTGACGATGTGGTCAGGTCAGTCTCATTCTATCCGCTAAACGTTGGACGCAGCGTGGAGGAGATATTGAGAGCCGTGACTGCCCTGCAGACTGCTGATGATGTTATGATGACACCATCTGACTGGCATATGGGTGATGACCTGATAGTAGCCGTCCCCCCGGTTACTGACCAGAGCATCGACAATGTACCTGAAGGATACTACAGGCTGGCATGGTTCCTGTGGTTCCAAAAGGCCCTGGCACAGAGGTAGGTAATCCTGGTAAGCCTCTGTTAAGATACAAAATGCCCGGCCCCTCAGCCGGGTATTTTATTGACCGGTAGGGGAAACCCGCCTCCCTGTAAGCTTCTCGGAACATGGGTCTTCCCCTTCTCCTCCCTGTAAGCTTCCCGGAACATGGGTCTTCCCCTTCTCCTCCCTGTAAGCTTCCCGGCACCTCCGTTTTCCCCTTCACCCCTCCTCATCTCTTTTCATCTCCCCTTGCTGACCCTTAGCCAGCGTGAGACTTTTGTATAGCAACTATTTTACTACTTTTATGACCTGGCCGGAGAACAATAACGAACTTTCACACCATGAAAATCAGCTCCCTTTTTTCCCAATATCACTTTTTCATGCCGCGTCATGGGCTGACAGTGTTGCTGTTCAGCCTGCTGCTGGTTGGCACTGCTGCCAGAGGAGCTTCATTGAGGTCAGATAAATCGGTTGTTGCTGATGAGGCTGCTATGGTCGTTTCGGCTAAGACTGCTATGGTCGTTTCGGCTAAGACTGCTATGGTCGTTTCGGCTGAGGCTGTTCCTGCCGGGATTGTTTCTACGGGATCTGCTTCTGCAGAGGCTGCTTCTCTTTCGATAAGATACCGGGTTTCGATGGCAGATGCCCTGAACCACAATTTCCGGGTCACCATGACTCTTGAAGGCATCTCTGCCGACACGCTGGTTCTCAAGCTGCCGGTATGGACTCCGGGTTATTACTGGATTCAGAACTATTCAAAGAACCTGAGTCATCTTGTGGTCAGTGATGCAAAGGGCAAGGTGTATCCTGTCATAAAAAGCTCCAAAAATGTGTGGCAGGTGATCACCGGAGGGAGCCGCTCCCTTACCGCCTCTTGGGTGATCTATGCTGACAGCCATTCTGTTGCTGACCCCTATATTGACACTACGCATGCATATATTGTTCCGGCAGCACTCTTCCTCTATCCTGAGGGGGCGAAGGAGCAACCCAGTGAGATCACGTTTGATCTTTACGGTGGCTGGAAAACTATCTCCACCGGCCTTGATCCCGTAGAGGGGAAGGAGAGAACATTTTGGGCCTCATGTTATGATGTTCTGGTTGACAGTCCGGTGCTGACAGGCAACCAGGAGGTGATGAGCTTCAATGTCAGATCTGTTCCCCACCATATCGCAGTACTTAATCCGCGCAAATATGACCGTGAGGCCCTGATGCGCGACTATGCAAAAGTGGTGGAGAGTGCAGTGAGTATTATTGGTGAGATACCTTACAGGCACTACACCTTTTTGATAATGGGGCAGGGGATGGGCGGACTGGAGCACTCCAACTCGATGGCGGTATTTACCGGCAGGGAGGAGGGAGATATCCATCCTGCCGGACGGCCAGCATTCCAGAACTGGATGAGCTTCATAGCACATGAATACTTCCACTTGTACAACATAAAGAGTATCAGGCCTGTTGCGCTGGGGCCCTTCAACTATGACGGTGAGAACTACACCAATATGCTTTGGGTCTCAGAGGGGTTTACCGTCTATTATGAGAATATCATCATGAACAGGGCTGGCTTTATGACACCTGAGGAGATGCTGGAGGAGCTGGGTAATACCATAACAACGTATGAATCAGTCCCGGGCAGCAGGGTGCAGTCAGCCACCCTCTCCAGCTTTGACACATGGATAAATTTCTTTAACCGCAGCAGGAACAGTCGTAATACCACTATCTCATACTATGACAAAGGTTGTGGTCTGGGGCTGCTGCTGGACCTGAAGATAAGGCATAGTACCGGCAACAGGCGCTCTCTTGATGATGTGATGCGTCACCTCTACTATCACTATCACAAGGAGCTGGGACGTGGCTTTACCGACGATGAGTTCCGTGCCGTATGTGAAGAGGTGGCAGGTACCGGCCTGGAGGAGCTCTTTGAGTGGGCCTCGACAACCATTAGACCTGACTATGACCGTTACCTTGACTATGCCGGTCTCTCTCTTATCGAAGAGGCCTCTGCACGCGGCGATGGCACAGTGCGCTATCTGATCAGGAAAAAGGAGAAAATGACGCCGGAACAGGCAGCGATATACAACGATCTGTTCAGACCGGTGAATCAGATGTGACGTTCTTTAAACCTGGCTGCTGCTCGTTTATACCGGAATATCAAACGCTTTTGATCATATCGAAAAAATTATAACGTGCCTCAGGAGAATCTTATCAGGTTACCTGTAAGGCTTATAAGACTCATAGAAAAAATAGAGAATAATGTCATTCATACCAGCATTCAGTGATATTGAGTCAGCCATGCAGCTGATATCTTCCCATGTACATCGTACCCCGGTGCTCACCTCGCGGCAGATAGACTCCATTTGCGGGGCCTCTCTCTTTTTCAAGTGTGAGAACTTCCAGAAGACGGGTGCCTTTAAGTTCAGGGGTGCCACCAATGCGCTGCTCAGGCTGACGGAGGGGCAGCGCGCTACCGGCGTGGTGACCCACTCATCAGGCAATCATGCTGCTGCGCTGGCTCATGCTGCCGTCTCACGCGGTGTGAAGGCCTACATCGTGATGCCCTCGGTGGCACCTGCCGTCAAGAGGGTGGCGGTGGCAGGCTATGGTGCTGAGATAATCTACTGTGAGCCCACGCTGGCAGCGCGTGAGGAGAGCGCCGCCGCGGTGATAGCGCGTACCGGTGCCACCATGATACACCCTTTTGACAACTGTCATATCATTGCCGGGCAGGGCACAGCGACTGTTGAGCTGCTGGAAGAGCTGCCTCACCCCGATGCTGTCATTGCACCTGTCGGCGGCGGCGGACTCCTCAGCGGCACGGCCCTGGCTGCCCGTCATTTGGCACCCACTGCAAAGGTGTATGGGGCCGAGCCGCTGCTGGCTGACGATGCGGCCCGCTCGCTCCGCTCAGGAACCATTATGCCGGCACTGCCACCACGTACCATCGCTGACGGCTTGCTGACATCACTCTCGGAACGCACCTTCACCGTCATACGCAATAATGTAGAGGATATCCTCACCGTTACCGAGGAGCAGATAAAGGAGGCGATGACCCTTATCTGGACCAGGCTCAAGATCATTGCCGAGCCGTCAGCAGCCGTCCCTCTGGCTGCCGTCCTGGCACACAGGGAGCTCTTCGCAGGAAAAAGGGTGGCACTTATTGTCTCCGGCGGGAACGCCGATCTTTCGAACCTTCCGTTTGGCTCGTCTGACTAGCCTGGTCATTTTGGCCCGCCTGGTCCGTCTGCTCTCTCTGCCTGAAGGTTGCCACAATCGGGTAGTGGTCTGAATATTTCACCCTCAGCACATCAAAGTCAGTACATTCGAAGCAGTCACCATAGAGGATATAGTCTATCCTGTTGGCGGGGTAGTTGCCCCGGTAGGTGAATCCTGCCCCATAGCCCGCATCTACGAACGCATCACGCAGTCCGCGCCGCATGATGCGGTAGGTGTATGAGACAGGGGTATCATTGAAGTCACCTGCCACTATCACCGGGTAGGGTGATGTCTCTATATGGCGCCGTACCCTGTCTACCTGTAGTGCCCGGCTGGAGAAGCCACGCATCAGGCTGCGGTAGATGGTCTTCACCTTCTTCATTGCCACCCCTCTCTTCTGCTCATCAGCTATCTCATTGAAAATATTACCCTCTATCGCGTTGAGGTGAAACGACTGCAGGTGGTTGTTATATACCCTGAAGGTGTCACTCTCAACCACGATATCGGTATAGATGGTGAGTGATGCAGTGCCGGGGTGGATGATGTCACCTCGTGCGATGACCGGGTAACGTGATATGGTGGCTATACCGTATCGTATGCTGTTGCCGCTCTTTACCAGCTTGAAGTGTGTGTGTCGCCTGCCACCCATCCGCTCCTTCAGCTTACGCTCGCCGGCAGCAGGGTCGCCCCTGACGAAATACTCCTGCAGGCAGAGTATGTCAGGATCCTCCTTCCTGAGCAGTGCTGTCATCTTGCCGTATGAGTCAGACTCATCCGTCTCGTAATAGTTGAAGTAGCGTATGTTATAGCTCATGAACTTGAGGTGCTGTGGCTCAGCACCGCTATGACCGGCAAACCTGATGAAGTTGTTGATATGGCTGAAGCCGGCCACCAGTGCTACGGCTGAGATCAGTGCATACCACCGCATACTGGCTGTCCAGATACCTACCATCAGCAGGTTTGCTGCCGCTATATACGGGTATGCCAGTCCGAAGAGTGCCGGCAGGGGGTTGGTGGCGGGGTTGATATATACCGAGAGGTATGAGAGCAGCAGCAGCAGTACCAAAAGAATATTGAGAGCCAGCAGCAGGTCACGGGTAAACCGTTTTATTGCACTATCTCTTCTTCTGGCTCTCGCTGAATAGAATAGCTTTTTCCTCCTTCGTGAGACTATCATAACCCCCTTTTGAGATCTTGTCAAGTATATGGTCTATCTCTTTCTGGCGCTCCGCTTTTTCCCTGTTGTATTCAATATCGGTCTTTGCCCTGCCGCTGCTGTAGCCGCCTTCCGTTCCGGTGGTGAAGCTCTCTCCCTTCCTCTTTCCTGTGGTGTAACTTCTTCCTCTCTTCCCTCCGGTAAAGAGGGTGCTTCTGCTGCCGCTGTCAAAGATGGTGCCTGTTCCGCTGGTGCCCTGTGTGGCTCCCTCCCTGCGATATTTGACCCTCATCTTCTTTCCCGGCCTGAAGAGCACCACAAAGAAGTCTATTATGCGGTTTAGCCACGCCCCGATATCTTTGCCGTTCCTCAGTCCCTGCCCATAGGCCAGCCCTATCAGCGCACCCCCTATATGGGCTATCTTGCCGCCGGTGTTGACCGAGAAATCGAAGAGTGATGTTATCAGGAAGGTTATCAGTGCCAGGTATTTCAGCCTCACCCTTCCGAAGATGAGGAGGTGCAGCTGCAGATCGGGCAGGTAGACTGCCGTCCCGACCACCAGGGCCATCACCGAGGCGGAGGCGCCTATGGCGGACGAGGCGTGTACGGCACCGGCAAAGGCTGGGAAGAGGTTGAAGGCAGTGATATAGAGCAGTGCGCCGGAGAGGCCTCCCAGGATATAGATAGCCACCAGCTTGCGCTGGTCAAGGTATGAGAGGAATATCCTGCCAAACCAGTAGAGCCACAGCAGGTTGAACAGCAGGTGTATAAACCCCTGGTGGGTAAACATATATGTGAGCGGGGTCCACGGCTTGAGGGCCAGCGCACTGATAGAGGCAGGCACCGCCAGGCTGGAGATGATGGCTGAGGCTATGGCAGGACTACCCGAGAGTACGCCAATCACCTCGGCGAGCTTGATAATGATAAAGATGGCACCATTGATATAGATGAGCCGCGTCAGGGTGGTGCCATGCCGGAATGAACTCTTTATCTCCTCCCAGATACTCATCAGTAGAGTGTTTTGGTTGTTTTCCGCCAGTACCTTATCAGTATATAGCCAAAGATCATCCCTCCCAGGTGTGCGGTATGTGCAATATTGCTTCCGGGGCTGGTGATGGCCAGGTAGAGCTCTATCACAGCATATCCGATGACCACATATTTGGCTCTGACAGGTATGGGCGGGAAGATAAACATCAGCTGTGTGTTGGGGAAGAGCATGCCGAATGCCAGCAGCACCCCGAAGACAGCGCCGGAGGCTCCCACCACCGGTATGTTGAGGATGGAGTTAAGCCGTGCCATCTGGCTGTTGGTGAAGTTCTTGCCCTGGCTGACAGCCTCACCGCCTGCATCATAGACATACTGTAGCTGCTCAGGGGTGAGCATAGCCATCACCTTGTTGTACTGTATCATCTGTACCAGCTCAAAAAAGAATGCTGCCCCCAGTCCGGTTACAAGGTAGTAGAGCAGGAACCGCTGCGGGCCCCACACCTGCTCAAGGATACGTCCGAACATCCATAGGGCGAACATATTGAACAGCAGGTGGATAAACCCGCCATGCATAAACATGTGGGTCACTATCTGCCATGACCGGAAGAACTCCGATTTGGGGAAGTAGAGCCCCATGATACCGTTCAGGTTGATGCCTGCAGCCACATGCAGCAGCTCATTGATCAGCAGCATCACCACATTGATGATAATGAGGTTCTTCACCACCGGTGGTGTGCCTGTAAGTATTCTGTTCATCGTCTTATTGTCGCGGTTCAGTCCGCAAATTTAGCCATTCTGCCCGAAACTCAGCTGAATCTGCGGTCAAGCTCTTCCAGGGTTATGATATTCATCACCGTTCTGCCTGTAGGTGAGTAGCCGGGCATGCTGCTGGCGAATAGGGTGTCAAACAGCTCCTCCATCTCTGCCTGCGAGAGGGGTGTGCCGTACGGTATGGCGGCGGCACGTGCCATCGAGAGGGCTATCCGCTCACGTTCACCTATGGAGGGATCCTCCTGGGTCTGCTTATACTCAGAGATGATAGCCTCCAGCAGTGTCAGCGGACTGACCTTACGGCTACCAGCCGGGTGTGCAGTAATGGTTACCCTGTTCTCATTGCACTCTATCTCAAAGCCGATACGTATGAGCTGCTTACCTATCTCATTCAGTACCTCCATGTCAGCCGGATTGAGCTCTGCCTCTGACGGGAAGAGTGATACCTGTGCCGGACGCGGGCCGTCGCCCAGTGAGGCGAGGTACTTCTCATAGAGCACCCTCTCGTGTGCCCTGCGCTGGTCTATCATCATTATTCCCGAGATAACCGGACAGAGTATATACCTGCCCTTCACCTGGAAGAAGCGTGGCCGGCTATCATCGCCTCTCTCTCCTGCGCCTCTGCTCTCGCCGCTCCTGGTTCCTTCTCCTATGCTGCCACCCACCATCCTGCTGCTGACGCCATCATCTTCCCTCTCGCCTCCTTCCGGCAGCTGATCGTCACCTGCTCCGCTGCGGGTGGTTATGGTGAATAGCGACTCCCAGTGGCGTGGCGGATTTTGTGCCGGGTCCCACTGCCACCGGGTTCCCGGCTGCTGGCCGGCTCCCTCATGGGGGCTGGTGACGTGGGGCGGGTAGCTGCCACCATCCGGCAGGCCTGCGCCATGGTGTCTGTATTCGGTACCTTCAAAAGGGTTATAGCCGGGGTCGGTCTCCACCTCGGGCGACCTGGGAGGTGGTGTGCCTGAGGTGATGACAGGTATCTCCACCGCCCCTTCAGGGCCAAAATCGAGTGACGGCACCACGTTGAAGCGTCCCAGCGCCTCACGTACCGAGGCGAGCATTATCTGCCACACCGACCTCTCATCCTCAAACTTCACCTCAGTCTTGGTGGGATGTATGTTGACATCGATGGTGGCAGGGTCAGCGCTCATATAGATAAAGTAGGCTGGCAGGGTGTCAGGCGGCAGTATGCCACGGTAGGCCTCCAGCACCGCACGATGCAGGTAGGGGTGTCTGATAAACCTGTTGTTGACAAAGAAGAACTGCTCACCGGCAGAGCGACGTGCATTCTCAGGCTTTCCTGCAAACCCTGTCACCTCCACGATGGTGGTGGCTGTGCTGACGGTGACAAGGTTCTGGTTGAAGTGTTTTCCAAAGAGCGCCACGATACGCTGACGGTGGTTGCCCTCGGCAAGGCGGTACACCTCCTGGTCATTATGTGTCAGGGTGAACCGTATGGCGGGGTGGGCAAGGGCCACACGCTGAAACTCAGTGATGATATGTCTGAACTCGGTGGTATCCTTTTTCAGGAACTTACGGCGGGCAGGCACATTGTAGAAGAGGTTCCTGACGCTGAAGACCGACCCTACGGGTGATGAGCAGGGCTCCTGCCTCAGCACCTGCGAGCCGCTTATCTCGAGCAGTGTGCCTGCCTCATCTTCAGCGCGACGAGTACGCAGCTCGGTCATGGAGACGGCAGCCACCGAGGCGAGTGCCTCACCACGAAACCCTTTGGTGTTGATGGTAAAGAGGTCAGAGGCGTCGGAAATTTTTGAGGTGGCATGACGCTCAAAAGCGAGGCGCGCATCGGTCTCGCTCATGCCACAGCCGTTGTCAATCACCTGTATGAGGGTACGGCCGGCATCACGTATCACCACGCTGATCTCGGTAGCCCCGGCATCAATAGCGTTCTCCGTCAGCTCCTTAACCACTGATGAGGGACGCTGTATAACCTCGCCGGCAGCGATCTGGTTGGCGACAGAGTCGGGCAGTAGCTTGATTATATCACTCATCAGGATAACCGGAAGCGGTAATAAAGGTAAATGATAAATACTATTATGAGCAGTATCAGTATGAGTCTCAGGGTGGTCTGCTTGTGTACCTTCTCTCTGCGACGGTGGAAGTAGTTCTTCATATCACCACGCATGATGGTAGAGCGGTAGGGCACTGTCCCGCTCTTCGTAGCGGTACCCACACCTCCCGCGGCACTCTCTCCGGCTGCGTCTCTCTTGGTAGCAGCACCCTCTCCGGCTGCCCCTCTCTCCTCTTTCACCGGCAGCCCCTCCTTTGCGGCTCTCTCCATCTCCCGCATCCTGATCTGCTGTTCAAGTTCCTCCCTGACAGGATCATAGTATCGCGGTATGTAGTTGAAGCCGCGTGGTTTGTTCTGTTTGAAGAGACCGGGGATAGCCATGGTACATTTTTTACAAAAGTAACAAGAAAACCCATAATGGTGAAACGAGGGAGTGATGGCCGTCGCCCGCCGCCATGAGAGGCTCCCGGGTGATCGATATTACCGGCATGAGAGGCTCCCGGGTGACCAGTATTACCGGCATGAGAGGTTCCGGTGAGGCTCGGTGAGGCCCCAGGGTAGAATGTCATGTTGGTGCGAGATGCTTCCGGCATGAAGGGGCCAGCATACCCTGATACTCCGGCAGCTTACATTTATCAGCCATCATGACACGCTTCGAACCGGAATAAACTGTTAAAATGGGAGGTATGAAGGGTACTATTTTACACTTCGGGTTTCACACTTTTTACTATTTTTGGATAACCAACCATATATTTCTGAAGGTGAAGATTCTCATTACTCATGCTGGCAGTACCGGTCCCGCAGCTGATGCGGCTGACCGTATTGCACGGGTAATGACAGGACTGGGCAGCACTGTAACGCTGCGCCCCATGAGTATGGTGACCACCCTGAAAGGCTATTCAGTTGTGGTGGCTGGCAGTGTGGAGCACGGCGGAAGCTGGCTCCCCGAGGCGATTGAGTTTGTGAGGCGCAACCAGATGGTACTGAGCAGGAAGAGGTTTGCCATCTACACAATATTTCCCGCACTGGACAGGGCGAAGGGGGCGGAGGCCCGGATGGTGGTGATGCAGTACACCGCAGGCGTCAGGGGTATGGTACTCCCCCTCAGTGAAGGATTCTTCAGCGGAGAGATGGTAAGAAGAGAGGAGAGGCCACCCGGCGAGAGGTCCAGGTTCAAGCTGCGGCTGCTGATGGCACTGCTGAGAGAGGGCGAGGGGAGGAGCCATACCGAGATAGAGATGTGGGCAGCAAACCTGCATGAGAAACTGGTGAAGATGATACCCGGGAGGGAGTGATACCCAGTCCGACCCGGATCATTCACAACTTACCCCTCAGACATAGCCTGACCTGGATCATTCATTCATCAACTTACTCCTCAGACATAGGAAAGACCAAATACACCTGTAACAGGGTTAACAGGCAAGTTCCCCAGAAAGTAAAATTAATGGCAGTAGTATGCTGAGAGAAGCCATGCTTTTCGTCGGCTAAATTTTATGGTTTTAACACCAGACTGCTTCACAGAGTTGGATCATTTGTCTGTTCAGGTCAAATTTCCTGCTGATCCAGGACGGCTTTTACTCTTCTGGTATACTGGGCTTTAGGAACTTTTCAGGCATATTCTGACCTTTCGTAACAGACTTTAAAACCAATTATTTGCCTCCCAGGGTTGACTTTGATAAAAACCTGGTTTATATTTGAAGTGCTGCATTTCTAAAACTTTTAACATGTCGCTGTCGAAGTACATTACGCGTTTGCAACGTATGGACTCACTTATTGCCAGGCAGGCAACAGGCCCGCCTGACGAGTTCGCCTGCAAGATGAGTCTGAGCAGGAGCATGCTCTTCGAAACCCTCCAGGAGATGAAATGGTTGGGGGTTGATATCAGGTATTCCATTCACCGGGAGACCTACTATTACGCTGATTCGCGTAGGATAATAGTAAAGGTTGAAGACACAATTAAGGATTAGGTATTCATGTGCCTATGTCAAAATACTACTGTGATAATTACCAGAAATGTATAAAACAAAAAGTGGCACTTGACTTAAGGACATTTATCTCGAAGAATTATTCAAAGTCCGGTATTATTGGACTGCGTATTATTTACTTGCCTAAGCAGATGTAGTTTCAGTGACTCTTCCTGCAGGCGGATTCCGAAAAGCCAGAATAGAGTAGGTTGCCTAAAATGTCTCGCTATGGTGAAGTTAAAAAAAGATCAAAAGCAACATCCCAACCGGGCCATACTCAGTTGGATAGTAAGGGCGGTGTTGATGCAAGCTGAATCAGACAAACATAGTTTTTATCAACATATGATCAACGATAGAACATGAATTTCTACAGGTATGTTCAGCAAGATCTAAATGCTGCCATTATTCAGTACGTAGCCATAAGCTAAGAGTAATCAAAGAATTGATAGTTTAACAATAGGCCTTAAAATAAACCCAATTGCCCTAAGATTTAGAATCAAAGCATTGTAGCGACTACTTAAATAGCCTTACCAAATCATTTGCTGGTACCGTGTTACAATTGATACTTCAATGAAATTAATAACCCTGGCCTCATAATTATACAGAAAAATAGTTGCACAGCTTAACCGCATAAACTTAAATAAAACACATCATGAAGGGTGAGCATTTATTAAAAGGATTATTTCTATGTAGCATGTTATTTATACTTCTGACACAAGCTATTTTCGGCCAGATGCAGCAAGATGATTCAACGGCTATACATCGGAATTACATGTTACAATTGCAGGAGCAGCAGCTGCAGTCAGACATTGGAAGTTCTATTTTAGCAACAGTCGCTTTGCCAACCACGTACAATTGGTACGTGGCCATTACGGGCAATGATGCAAACCCAGGCACAGAAATCGCCCCGTTGCGAACAATACAAGCAGCCATCAACAGGTCTTCTACAGGTCAGACAATAAAAGTTGCAGACGGGCATTATGTAGAATGTATCAGCTTTTCAGGTAAGAGTATTAAGCTGGTTGGTAACCCGAACAGCCCGCATTCTGTAATCATTGACGGTAACAGTCAAAATGCAACGGTGCGGATGACTCAAAAAGAAAGCTCGACCACTCTGTTGTGCGGTTTCACTATCACCGGAGGAAGCGGTCATCTGGTACACTTACAGAGCGGCGGAGGAATACATCTTTATGACAATGCAAACCCGGTTCTTTCTGACCTGATAATAACAGGCAATCAGGCTAGCAACGCTGCTGCACTGGGAGCGCTCCACGGCTCAGCCCCGGTTGTTCAGAATACCCTTGTTTACGAAAATATCACATTGTCAGCAAATTACACCGTTAGGTTTCATAATATGGTTAGCGGGGCTGCCATGTATAATGTTACCATTGTAGATAACACCGGAGCTCTCAGTACTGTGGGCGTGACAAGAGGAAGCCACCTGACCGTTAAAAACAGTATCATCCGTAACCACTCATCAACATACGAAGCATTCATGAGTAGTGATAATGGCAGTATGAATAGCATCGCAATAGACTACTCTAACCTGCGTGGTGGAACAAGCTTGCTATACACAGTATCAGACCAGGGTACATATAACCTGGGCTCCGGCATCATTGACGTCACTCCGGGTTTTCTCAACCCTGCATCTGGGAATTATCAATTGTTAGAAGGATCGCCATGTATTGATGCCGGCGACCCGGTAACTATGTGGGATGACGTCAATTTTCCGCCCAGCCGGGGAACAAGCCGGAACGATATGGGCACATACGGATGGCAGGTGTCTGAACAACCATACCAAACGGAATCTGAAAATTACATCAAATATAGCTATGATAATTCCGGTAACCGGACAGCCCGTCGATTGATACAAGTAAGCAGTATGTTACCAAGCGTATTAAAATCTTATAGTATCGGAGAAATTGGCACTCTGGCTGATGATTATTTTTCCAAACCGACAACAGAACATGCAGAGGAGATTCTCAATGGGCATGAAGTAATTATTTACCCTAACCCCACAACAGGTAACATAAGAATTGACATCAAAGGTACAGAGATGCCAGAGAGATCAGCCATTACCATATATAATATTTCCGGCGGCATTTTGGAACAGGCAGAACACATATCTGAAACTACCAGTATGGATATTTCTTCCTATCCATCCGGCATTTATATTATGCGAATCGTGTTGGGGGAAGAGGTGAGCGTATGGAGAATCATAAAACGATAAATCCAAGAAAACAACACTGAATATTTAACTTTATATCCCTCTAAGCTATGAACTCCTATCTCCGACAAAACATAAGAATACTAGCTCCGCACAGTTTATTTTTAATGATAGTCATTTACCTGCTTAGCATAGCGCAAATCTGTCTGGGAAGCCAACAGGTGGTAACTGATACCACAAGAATTCTTCCTGATAATTCAGAAAGCTATGAAGGCGGTTCGCAACGCAAAGTGGAGGACGATTCCACGAAATTAATCATGTCATATTACCAAGCAGCTCGCGAGAGACAGGTTGCTAAATTGGAAGAATTCCGTAAAAAGGAGTGGCCCCAGGAGGATACAACTCCAATTTTAAGAGCAGTATCCGATATTAAAATAGCACAAACCGGTTCAGCATTCAATGATGGTACAAGGAGCTTCGCGGCCACCACTTCTAACGGAGGCTTCATGTGGATTGATTATTGTTGTCCACCGCCAACGCCTATAGAATTTACTATTACCCAGGCTAATACGGAGGTGATGCTATTTATGGATTTTGAGCAAAACTTGGAATGGGAATATTTTAAGGTAAAAATAGAAACCCTATCGGGGAGGCCAGTTTACTATATAGCTTCATACGACCTGGATCATTGCCGTACAACGGGTTATAACTATTACCGGTACAACTGTACCGATATGGTAACATTGGATCCGGGAGTTTATAGAATAAGCCTGATACACACTGCATATAATGCTGGTTACCCCGGTTACTATTATTATGGAACATTAGAATTCTATGTTAACCAGCCCATTGTGGGCGACAATATGTCCGACCCAATCATTGCAGGAACCTTCAGTTCGGATTTTCAGTATAGCGACACACAAAACACAAATAACTTTAAAAACACCTATACCGGACAACCTACCAACGATGTGTTCTACAGGTTTACCCTAACAAAACCAATGGAAGTTACTATGTCCCATTGCGGCTCAGGTGTATCAGATACATACCTGCACCTGCTGGACGCTTCCGGTAACAGAATTGCTTATAACAACGATTATTCTGGAACCGGATGTTGTTCTAATACAATGCATTCATATCTCCAACTAGAACTTACTTCAGGTACATATTATATAGTATCGGAGGGATACAGCCAGAATGGGAATATCAAAACCAATATTATTGGGTTATACAATGAGTTCAATTACCCTGAGATTCCGGGCTCATACAGTACTGAGCCTGAGGCGGTCGGGGAAGTGAGCGGCTCGTTGGAAGTTTCAGGAACAGGAGCTGCAATATATTCTGTTCCTATAGCGGTACCACTGGGAGTAGGAGGCCTGCAACCTTCAGTCTCACTGACCTACAACAGCCAATCAGGCAATGGTGTTGCCGGATGGGGTGTAAATATTTCAGGAGGATCGGTCATTACCCGAGGGGCAAAAAGTATTTATTATGATGATATCGCAAGCGGGGTGACATTTCTTGGCAATGATGCATTTTATATTGATGGGCAGAGGTTGATTTATTTATCAGGGACACCAGGAGCAGAAGGGGCAATATACCATCCTGAAAGTGATCCTTTTACGGTTGTTACTGCACATGGCACATACAATGGCACAAGTTGTAATACATGGTTTGAAGTTATTAAAAACGGAATAAAATACTACTACGGAAGTACTGCTACTGCCCGGCAGTTACTGCCCGGAGGGAGAATAAATGCCTGGTATCTTGATTACGTGGAAGATCCTTTGGGAAACTACATGAACTACTCATACAATACTAGTGATTATTTCGTCTACCTTAATTCAATTACATACGGTAAAAACAAGAATGAGACCACATCGCTGGAAAACAGGGTTCTATTTAATTACGGGTCACGACCCGATTATATGTATTTTGTCATTGGCGGTACCAAAGTTACCTTAAAAAATCGCCTGTCAAGAATTACGACCTATACAGGAAATACTGTTTTCCGCGAGTATGTTATGGATTATAGTCAACCTGATCATTACTCTCGCTTGGCGGCCATTACTGAAAAGAACAGCTCCGGAGAAGCCTTAAAACCAACCATGCTTACGTGGGCTCCATTGCCTTCTTTTTCCCAGTACGGCAGGACAACTGCAGTCAGTGATGCAGATGTGTTTCCGTCAGTAGCATTTGCAGACCAATCTTTCCAGGCTGCCGATCTAAACGGAGACGGTATTGCAGATCTGGTGGGAGTCTTTCCGATACGAATACCAATAGGTCCAAGTTTATGGACAGAGAGAGTTTATGCATATATTTACTGGGGATCACTTGATACCTATGGAAATCCGCAATTCTTAACTGGTGATTCTTATGATTTGGGAGAATTGTCTTCCATCAACTTGAAACATTGGGAGGAACAAAAGGGAAGTTGTACACCTATAGACTTTAATGGTGATGGTATCTTTGAACTGCTAATGCCTCACTTAAACATTACCCAACATTGGAAGTATGTACAATTCCGCTTTTTTAACGGACCATTTAGCAATCAAGCGTTCGTATACCATCTGCAACAGAGCAGTGAAATGCCTGCCTATGCAACTGGAGATCTTAATAATGATGGTAAAGGAGATGTAGTTTATATTGAAAAAGGCCATAGTGGCAACAATTATTTTCCCGGTGAAATAGTCGGGTTTTACCAAGACACTACATTATATCGTGCTCAAATCAGTTTGAACCTGCCGTCAAAGCCTCAAAAGATTTTTGTTAATGATTTTAACGGTGATGGTCTAAATGACGTAATGGTATTTTATTCTGGAGGTTATACTATATTTTGGAATCAGGGGCAAGGGATAACAAATCAAACGCTTTCCAACGACAAAAAAGCTGTCGGTACCAATATATCCGATTGCAAGATGATCCGCGTAGGGGACTTTAACGGTGACGGACTGGTGGATTTCCTGATGAATGCTACCGACAGTAATAAGTGGTATTTTGCGCTGAATAACGGAAACGGTACATTTACAAAACAGTTGGCTTGTACCTTAGAACTATTTCATCAGTTATTTACTATTCTGGACGATGATAAGTTCTCCTGTTTCGTTTATGACATGGACCTGGACGGTAAGGATGATGTTGTAATCATCAAGGCCATGTATGACATAAAGATCATAAACAACATCATATGGGGTAAGTTCAGGAAAACACATGCCTGTTGGATGCGTTCTACCGGTACAACGCTAACACAGCTTGCAGCAGTAACCTCGAACAATGAAGACGATGCTTTCAGTAAATATTTTGTAACTGGGGACTTTAACGGTGACGGAAAAATCGAATTGATGAGTTACAGCAAGTTTAATTGCTATAACGGAACAACTGCCTCTTCGAAGACCTGGAGGACGTTCAGTAACACTTACCTGATACCCGGCAGCGGCATGATTGGGTATATAACAAACGGTCCGGGCAACTATTCCAACATCACTTATGCTTCGTTAGCAGCCGATGGTATTTATACAAAAGGTAGCGGAAGCTCTTACCCGGTCGTTGACCTAACCCTCCCGTTAACCGCGGTGAAAACGGTTGTATCAGACAACGGTGTTGCAGGGACTATAAAGGTAAATTACACATATGCTGGGGCCAAAGCGCATTTGCAGGGGAAAGGATTCCTGGGGTTAACATCACAGACTGCAAGTAACACAACCACAGGTGTGGTTACCGAATCAGGAATCACAGCATTAAACACTACTTTTTTTGTACCCTCGAAGACATATACCAAAATTACAGTCGATAATAAGACGGCGGAAACAATCGTGAATTACACCTTGGTAAACAAAGGATTGAAGAAGTATTTTTCATATCCTAATGCAAAAACGGAAAAAGACCTAGACGGCAATATTACCACTACCACCTATACGTTCAACGAAAGTTTGGGTTATATCACTGAGGAAAAAACAGAATACGGCAGTAGCAGTATGTACAGTACTATGCAGTACGGGAATTATATCTTGGCCGGCGGTGCATACAAACCGCAACTGTTAACGCTTATCCGAAAACATGCTGACGATAGCCAAGCCTTCACCCAAAAGACAGCTTTTATATTCAACTCTTCACGTGGATATCCTGTTTCTCAAGTGGAGAACTACGGTACGCCGCTGGCTTTAACTACCGAGTTTACAGGATATGACAATTTCGGAAACTGCACTTCGTACAGGATTAGCGGAGCTGGGTTAACTACCTTGACCTATTACAATGAATATGATGCCACTAAACGGTTTGTTACAAAATCATATTCATCACCTGCAACAGTTGTGACTACCTTTACGTATGATACATGGGGTAAGGTGCTAACGGAAACGGATGCTACCAACCCGGCTAACCTTCTTACCACCACCCACACCTATAACGGCTGGAATCGGAAAACTTCATCAACGATGCCGGACGGTAAAAAAGTTACTTATCACAGCGGGTGGAACACCAATAGTTCCCCAAAACGTTATTTCACGCTCGTTCAGGGTAGGAGTCAACCCTGGGTAAAGACTTGGTATGACAGAGTTGGTCGCGAAACGAGCGTGGAGACTATAGGACCCAAAGGCAAGACTATATCAAAAACCAATACCTACAACAACAAAGGACAGTTAACACAAACAGAGACCCGGCAGGGAGACTTAACTATAACGGAGAACTTTAACTATGACGGCAGAGGAAGGATAAGCTCACAATTAAGTTCAACAGGGTCCTCTTTAACCTATAATTATGGTATCCGGAGTATGTCTGTTAATTCCAATGGAAGATCATATACAAAGACTTTTGATGCCTGGGGCAATATTGTCACATCCTCTGATCCTGTGAGTTCGGTTTCATACAGCTATCATTCATCAGGTAATCCGAAAAGTAGCACCTCGGCGGGAGCTACCCTCACCATGAGTTATGATGCTGCAGGTAACCAAGTAACTATGAATGATCCCAATGCAGGGCAGTACACTTATACCTATGATCCATTGGGAAGGGTGAAGACCCAGACTGACGCAAAAGGAAATGTGCATACAAACTACTATGATGACTTGAACCGGTTATCCTACTCAAAGGTAGGTTCAATACGGACCGACTACTCTTATGGTACTTCGGGATATGAGCTTAACCGTGTTACCCAAATAAAGACAGGTAACAATTATGTTTCTTATCTTTATGACAAGTACGGCAGGATTAAAGATGAGCGTAGGTTTGTAGATGGGGAGGGATTACATGAGATCTCATACGTTTACGACAATAACGGTAATCTACAGAAGAAGATTTATCCCGGCTCGCTTGAGACAAGCTATGAATATGATGCCTACGGGAATATGATACGGGCAATGGCAGGGTCACAGCAGTTATGGGCGCTAACCGCTTCAACCGGTACCATAACTACTACTACAGTAGGAGGTACCATGACAGCCACCCGGACCCATAACTCACAGGGCTTGCTTACCAACCTTAAAACCATTAAGGGTAGCGCTGTCCTGAGGAATATGACCTTCAATTTCGACGGAGCCACAGGTAATCTGATGACCCGCACAGGGATGATCTCCCAGGCAGAGATTTTCGAGTACGATAATCTTGATCGTCTGAAAAAAGTGAAGCATGGCGCTACGGAAGTTATGTCTATGGATTACAATGCAAATGGAAACATAACTTCCAAGACCGGCCTTGGCAATTACCTATATGCAGAAGATAATGCCGGCCCTCACGCACTGACGAGAGTACAGAATAGCAGTGGTCTTATCAATACCCGGGGTCAGTTAATAGAGTATAATCCTTTTAACAAGGCTACCCTGCTGAGAGATACTGTAGGTACAGATGCCTATAATCTTGATATCACCTATGGCCCAGACCAGCAGAGGTGGAAGACGGTTCTGAAGAAGAACAATGCCGTTAACCGGACCACGCTCTTTCTGGGTGATTACGAGAAGATAACCGAGAGTGGTGTTACAAGACATCTCTACTATCTTCCCGGCCCGGCGCTGTATGTAAAGCAGAGCGGACAGACGGACAAGATATATTACCTGCATTCCGATCATTTGGGGAGCGTTATCTCAATTACCGACGGTGCAGGTTCGGAGGTATTCCGGGCCGCGTATGATGCCTGGGGCAGGCAGACGGTTACTAATAACACTATCAAGTTTTACAGAGGTTATACTGGTCATGAGCATCTTCCTGAGTTTGGACTGATCAACATGAACGGCAGGATGTACGATCCTACAGTTGGTCGTTTTCTTGGAGCAGACCCTTATGTCCAGCTACCTGACTATTCACAAAACTTCAACAGGTATAGTTATTGCCTTAATAATCCACTCGTCTATACAGATCCTGATGGCGAAATAATTATTCCTATCCTAATAGGAGCAGGTGTTAGTGTAATTACCAACGGAATAAATAATGTGGTATATGATCAGCCCTTTTTCCAGGGAGCAGGGCAGGCAGCTTTAATTGGAGCTGTCAGCGGAGCTTTCTCCTTTGGTATAGGAGAGGTGGCCCAAGTGATGACTGGATTATTTGGGAAGATCGCATTCCAGACACTTGCACATGGTCATGTAAACGGGGTTATGTCAGTATTTGGAGGAGGAAGTTATGGCTCCGGATTCATATCAGGCGCATTTGGCTCTTTGGCAGCAACAGGCACTGGTATATTACTTCAGAACAGCAGCAGTGCAATACAGGCTATAGGTACTGTTGCCGGCGGAGCATTGACTGGAGGCATCGGATCCGAGATCGCAGGAGGTGATTTCTGGGATGGATTCAGAAGCGGTGCTATAAGTGCCGGGTTAAATCATGCACTGCATGAACTAATGGCTCAGCAGGAAGATGATGAACCAGGCAGGGAATATGCACGCCACCGGCTTAAGAGCAAGGATGCAACAATAGATGAGAAGATTTATCAGGCTTTATACCTGGCTAGAGGGAAGGACATTGATTTCTGGATAAAAGAGAACGGATATAAATATATCGATCCAATTGTTGAAGCCAATCCTGTGGTAGGAATACCTAATGATGTCAGTATTCTTTTTACAGGGGAAGATCTGGTCGGGAATCCCGCTACAACAGGACGTAGAGTTGTAGCGGGTGCAAGTATCCTGACCTTCGGAGTCGCAAGTGGATTATTTAATGTATCAAGTGCTGTAATGACCTATGCTACAAGAGCACATCTTATTACAACAGTATATTCAATTTGGAAGAATTATAATTTTAATGGCAGATAATGAAGAATAAATATATGAGATATTTGGTTAAGTATATCCTGATTTTTATCATTGCAGGACTATTAATAATAATGACTGATATAGTTTTTAGCGATGATCCATTAACTTGGGGTAAATTCTTTCGAACTATACCTTATATGTTTATAGCAGGTATCATAGGAATTGTTATTAGAAGTTCTGCATTTAAGTAATTATCATGCTTATTGCAAAAAATTCATTATTGGACCTGCTACAATAAACAGGACACTTTATTAAGCCACTAATTGATTATTAAATTTCTTTCTCTTATTTCTGATTGATGTTTTTATTGCAGTGTGAATACGACCTAGATTGAGCGATTTTTTGAAAAAAATAAAAGATAGTTTGCTTATTAACCTA
>CAZHZC010000016.1:43561-71638 GCA_964537135.1 uncultured Rikenella sp. | reverse complement strand
TTCAACCACCTCGTTGCGGTATCGGCACAGCAGCTCCAGCAGCTCCGACTCCTTTGTTGTCAGCTTGCGCGACTGGTCATTGATTGTCAGCAGCTGTTTTGCCACATCAAAGGTGAACTTTCCTATTTTGTAGAAGTCGGCAGCGGCATCGGCAGGCTTCCCTGCCGCCCGTCGGAGGATAGCCTCAATGCGGTATAGCAGCTCCTCCATTGAGAAGGGTTTGGTCAGGTAGTCATCGGCACCTGACCTGAATCCTTCAATCACATCCTCCTTAAGGTTCTTGGCTGTCAGGAATATAATGGGTATGTGAGAGTCTATCTCTCTTATCTCCTTTGCCAGGGTGAAGCCATCAAGTTTTGGCATCATTACATCCAGAAGGCAGATCTGGTATTTCCCTTTCCTGAAGAGGCTCTTTGCCTGCTCGCCGTCAGTAACGAGGGTGGTATTATAATCTCTGGCAATGAGGTAATTCATCAGCAGCTGCCCCAGGTTGGGATCGTCTTCGGCAAGTAATATGCTAACCTTATTCATCTCTTTGGTTGTTCTTTGGGCAGGTGAATAATAATTCTGGTACCTCTGCCCGGATGGCTCTCCACCTTAAAGGTACCAAAATGCTCTTCTACTATCTTTTTCACGTAACTGAGGCCTAGTCCGAACCCCTTGATATTGTGTGTATTTCCGGCCGGTACCCGGTAAAACTTGTCAAAGATATGCTTCATATGTTCCCGGGCTATCCCGATTCCGTTGTCTGATACTGTTATGGTAATACCCCTGTTCCAGCCCGCTGTGGTAATCGTTATCTCGGGGGTATCCATAGTATATTTTAGTGCATTGTCAATCAGGTTGAGCACCACATTGAAGAAGTTGGTCTCATCAACCATCACTACCGGGTCGGGTGCATCAAGGAAGGTTGAGATTGTGCCGCCCCGGCCGTTCACCTGCAGCTTGAATGCATCCACTGCCCTCAGCAGCAGTTCGTGCAGGTCTACAGGCTGCTTCTCCAGCTCAAGCTTCGCCCTCTCAAAGATGGCTGTCTGCAGTACCCTCTCAACCAACACCTTCAGGCGGTTGCTCTCTTCACTTATCACGGCCGCCAGACCTGATATATTGCGTGTGCTCTCAGGAACGGCCCTGTCACCCAGCATCTGTGAGGCGAGAGAGATTGTTGCTATGGGGGTCTTCAGCTCATGCGTAATATTATTGATGAAGTCGCTACGTATCTCTGATAACTTCTTCTGTCTGATGATAACGATGAATGTACCTGTAGCCAGCAGTATCAGCAGCAGTAACAGCAGCATTGAGGAGACAGCCATAAAAGCGATATGGCTGAATTTGTACTCCTCCTCCTTCGGGAAGTAGATGGTGAGTATGTTGTTGCCGGGCAGCGGGTCATTCGGGAAGAGCTGTCGCAGGTACTTGTTTGCCCCGCTGCTCTCACTGTAGGCAGGTGTACGGTAGATGATATCACCATAGGGCCCGCGTACGGCACACTCATACTCAAGGTGTATACCTACCGCATCAAGTGATTTGCGTATCTGGCTGTTGAGCTCATCAGGGGTGAAACGCTCACGCAGGGGAGGTGTCTCAAGCAGTATGCCGCTGACAATATTCTCAATGGCAATGATCTTGTTTGTAATACGTCGTGAGGCACCTGCCGAGATACTCTCTTTGTTCTCATCACTGTTCTCAAAGAGGGTGGTGATACCGAGACTGTCACCCTCGGGCAGGTAGTTGTAGACTGCCCTGTTCCGCAGGGCTGACCTCACATCATTCACAATACCATACTTCTCCAGCAGCCTGATGTCGGCAGATCTCTCTTCGGAAAGATTATCCTCAACCGTCTGGTCTGCCGGCACTGAGCCGGGATCAACCTCACTGATGATACGCTTATAGGTCTCTCTCTTCTCAAGCTCGGTTACCACCTCCTTCAGGGCGCCGTTTACCCCGAACCGGAACTCCTGGTCTTCGGCGCTGACAACACTATTTATCCATTTAACCTGTATAAAGACCAGGGCTGAGACAGCCAGGAAAAAGAAAATTGCCAGTAATACTATCCAGGAGCGCTTCATGATTTAACAAAAATAGTCGGATAAAACTTTAATACATAGAAATTGACTCTTTTTAAAGGTACTAGCCAAGGGTAAAACGAGATAAATCATAAAGAAATGTTAAATATCAATATATTAACAATTCCTTAAGAGAGGAAAGGGAAATTTCTTTTCATATTTGCATCAGTTATGGCACGAAAATTGTTATAACATAATTGGAGTTTTTTTCATAGGTTAGGTTAGTTTTAGGGTTAACACCAGAGAGGAGACGGGAAACTGTCTCCTCTTGCTTTATAAAAACCCGGCATCAGCCTTCTGCCAGGTACCTGCCCTAATCCGACTCAGTCTCAAATTTTTACCCCGCTCTTAATTCTTCTTCCGCCCCGCTCTTTATTCTGTTTTCACCCGATCCTTTGTTTTGGCTCCGCTCCGCTCTTATCCCGGACCTCCGAAACAATTTGTTCCCAATCTCAGATTCCGGTTATGCTTTTTACTCAGGTGACCAGCAGTCTCAGATCCCTGTCGGCTATCTTTTCTGACTCAAACAGGAAGAGGGCGGTTATTCCGGGTACCTTTCTCAGTTCTGTCATCAGCAGTGGCGATTCACTATTCTGCTCACCCTCTCCGGCAACAATCAGGAAGTCGATTTTTGGCAGCTTGCGTATCAGAACACTGGCGCTGCTGCGATTTACAATCAGGGTAAAGGGCGGTGTTGATGAGATGAATCGTGTGAATGAGCAGCTGCCTGAAGATCTCTTCACGATGATCTGATCGTCAGATCTGGTGAGGTCACTCCCCAGCTCCCGGTTGATCATCACCGCAAGCCTGTAGTCGGGCTCTGACGATACCAACCCTATGAAACTGAATGGGGAGGGTTCATCACCGGCAATATGGTGTTTGGTTATCTTCTTCTCCCTGCTCATCTTAATTCAATACCCTGCTGCTGGTCTCTTCTCCTGTTACTATTAATTCAAAATCCTGCTGCTGGTCTCTTCTCTTTCTCATCTTAATTCAATACCCTGCTACCGGTCTTTTCTCCAGCTCCTGTTAATTGATCACCCTGTAACTGGCGCCTTTTCCTGCTATGCATGGTTTCTGAGAAGTCCCAGTCTGTCCAGTGCTGCCATCGCTGCCTCCTGTTCGGCCTCCTTTTTGGTTGGCCCATCGCCGTATGAGACTGTCTCATTGTTTATCTCGAGGGTCACCCTGAAGAGTGGCTGTCCGGTCCGGCCCGTGCTGCTCTCCTCAGCCTTGAAGTTAAGCTTTTGTTTATTCTTCTGGCAATATTCGAGGATAAGACTTTTGTAGTCGGCTTCAGATGAGAGTACCTCGGTAAGGTTGAGGTATTTTTTCAGCACCCTCTCTATAAAGAACCGGCTGGCACGGGTAAATCCGCGCTCCAGGAAGATTGCCCCGATAAGTGCTTCAACGGTATTGCCATAGAGATTGCGGGGTGAGTCGGTAGGAGCCAGGTTAGAGATGATCAGTCTGTCAAGTCCCATGGAGAGACCCAGGCAGTTGAGGGTATCACGACTGACAACGCGCGCCTTGCCTTTGGTCAGGAATCCTTCCGGAGCAGTAGGATAGAGGCGGTAGATATATTCTGATACTATGGCATCAATAATGGCATCACCCAGAAATTCCAGTCGCTCATTATTGATCCGGGTTCCGTCAGGTCTGGTTAAAGTGGCCGACCGGTGTATGAAGGCCATCTCATACAGTCCTGTCTCTTTAGGTCTGAATCCGAGAATTTTTTTAAGATCCGACCGGAATCTGCTCCTGTCGGGTATGTGTCTCTTGCTTCTCTTCCTGACGTTCAGGAACACTACTCTTCAAATTTCCTGAACAGTATGGTTGCATTATGGCCTCCGAAGCCGAAGTTGTTGCTTAATGCAGCCTTCAGTGGTCTCTTCTGTGACTTGTTCAGGGTAAGGTTCAGGTTCTGATCGATAGCAGGGTCAGGGTTCCTGAAGTTGATTGTTGGCGGTACGGTATCATTGACCAGTGCCATGATGGTTGCAATAGCCTCCACCGCTCCGGCAGCTCCAAGCAGGTGACCGGTCATCGATTTTGTGGCACTGATATTAAGTTTGTAGGCATGGTCTCCAAAGAGTGACACAATAGCCTTTGTCTCTGCTATGTCACCCAGTGGGGTTGCGGTGCCATGCACATTGATATAGTCAATATCTGATGGCTGCAGTCCGGCCTCATCCAATGCCTGCCTCATGACATTCAGTGCCCCCAGTCCTTCAGGATGTGGTGCCGTGAAATGATAGGCATCGGCAGTGAGCCCGGTACCGGTCAGCTCAGCATAGATAGTGGCACCCCTCGCCTTGGCATGTTCAAGCTCCTCAACGATGAGTGCACCGGCACCCTCACCAATAACGAACCCGTCACGGGTAACGTCAAACGGTCTGGAGGCAGAGACATACTCCTCATTGTTTGTTGACATTGCCTGCATGGCATTGAATCCGCCTATGCCGGGTGGATTGACAGAGGCTTCGGAGCCACCGGCAATAAAGAGATCAGCCTTGCCAAGCCGTATGTAGTAGTAGGCATCAATAATAGCATTGGTGGAGGAGGCACACGCTGATACAGTGGCAAAATTTGGTCCGCGGAAGCCATACTTGATAGAGAGCATTCCGGCAGCTATGTCACTGATCATTTTGGGTATGAAGAAGGGGCTGAAACGGGGCGTACCATCACCCGTAACAAAACCTCTCACCTCTTCGAGGAAGGTCTCAATACCTCCTATGCCTGAACCCCATATTACCCCGCAACGGTCTTTATCGACACTCTCCGGATCAAGACGGGCATTACGTACAGCCTCATCAGCCGCCACATGAGCGTACTGGGCATACCTGTCCATCTTGCGTGACTCCTTCCTGTCAAAATAGAGCAGGGGATCGTAATTTTTAAGCTCACAGGCAAACTTGGTCTTGAACTTACTGGTATCAAAGTGCGTAATCAGATTAGCCCCACTGACACCATTGGTAAGACTCTCCCAATACTCTTGCAGGTTGTTGCCGATGGGGGTCAGTGCCCCCATCCCGGTAACTACAACACGCCTCATATCCAGGTTATCTTAGGGAGATAACTACTTGGCGTTCTCTTCAATATATTTAATGGCCTCGCCTACTGTGCTGATACTTTCTGCCTGATCATCAGGAATGCCAATATTGAATTCCTTTTCGAACTCCATGATCAGCTCGACAGTGTCAAGAGAATCTGCACCCAGGTCATTTGTGAAATGTGCTTCGGGAGTAACCTCTGCCTCGTCAACGCCAAGCTTCTCAACGATGATCTTCTTTACTCTTGTTGAAATGTCAGACATACCAATCGATTTTTTATTAATACTCAATTTTAGAACTCTGCAAAGAAATATATTTGTACTTTATTATTCAAACAATTTGCCGGAAATTTGTGTGTGAGCGGGAATAATAATCAGAGGTACAGTTGGATAGCGATTATTTACTGCCTTTTCCGGCAAGTGACATAAAAACGATAACAGTCGGGATATGAGGAATATAGCTATACTGGCCTCCGGATCAGGTACCAATGCGGAAAAGATCATCCGTCACTTTTCGAACGAAAAAAAAGCGAAAGTGACACTGGTTTTGTCAAACAGGCCTCAGGCGTTGGTATTAAAAAGGGCTGCGACTCTCGGGGTAGATGCCTTTTTTTTCGACCGTACTCAATTGTATGACTCTGGTGAGGTGCTGATGATGCTCCGCAGGAGGGATACTGATCTGCTGGTTCTGGCAGGATTTCTTTGGCTGGTGCCGCCTGAAATTATTGAAGAGTTCAGGGGCCGGATACTAAATATTCATCCGGCCCTGCTGCCGCAGTTCGGGGGGAGGGGCATGTACGGAGAGCGCGTTCACCGTGCCGTGCTTGATGCCGGCTGCCGTGAGAGCGGCATCACCATCCACTATGTCAATGAGGCGTATGATGAGGGTGATATAATCTTCCAGGCGAGGTGCCCGGTTCTTCCCGGTGATGATGAGAAGAGCCTGGCGGAGCGCATCCACCTCCTTGAGTATGAACACTACCCGGCGGTAATCAGTCAGGTGCTCGACACCTTGCCAGCCAGGTGATTCCGGTAAACGGTTTTGTTACAGCAGCTAATCAGCTTCGACCGAGGCTTCGTCTCAGCAGATAATCAGCTTCGACCGAGACTTCGTCTCAGCAGATGATTGGCCTGTCGGTGATTAATCGGTCTCAGCAACTGCTTTATCTCAGTAGCTTACTGATCCGAGCAGTTGCAGGTATCCGTTTGCCACATTCCTGAACAGTTCCATCGACTCTGGCGCCACCGGGTTTACCGGCGGTGACTCTACCCTGAGCGGATCTACCGGTGATCCGTTCCGGTAGAACCTGAAGTCGAGGTGCGGACCGGTAGAGAGTCCTGAACTACCCACATACCCTATCACCTGTCCCTGTTTCACATATACCCCTCCGGTGATCCCGGGGCCGAATCGCGACAGGTGCATGTATGCCGTTGAATAGACGCTGTTGTGTCTGATGCGCACTATTCTGCCTGCTCCCCCCTCGTAGGCCGTACTGATGACCCTGCCGTCGCCGATGGAGACTACCGGCGTACCCACCGGTGCGGCATAGTCAACCCCGTGGTGGGGTCTTACAATCTTCAGTATGGGGTGCATTCTTCCGGCTGAGAAGCGTGAGCTGATACGTGAGTAGCGTAACGGCGCCTTGAGGAATGCCTTTCGCAGGCTGGCGCCGGTGGTGTCATAGAAGGAGAGTACGCTGTCCTGAATAAACGGTATGGCAAAGATATTGCTGCCGGCATGCTCAAACTGGGCAGCGTGGATACGACTGATCCCTGCCGACTCATCACCGATAAAATCCTCTTCATAGATAACCTTGAACCTGTCACCTTTCTGTAGGCCGAAGAAGTCTATGGTCCATGCATATATCTCTGAAAGCTCGGCTGACAGGTTGGGATTGAGATTGTTCTCCTGGGTAGCATTCCAGAGTGAGGTGGTTATGGTTCCTGATGAGTATCGCAGCTGGGTTGTTATCTCTGCCTCATGACGGTAGATGGCGAGGGTGTCATGCAGGGAGAAGAGGTATGCGGTACGAGGGTCATGCTGGTAGATGAAGTAATCGGCTCTGTTGAGGGTATCTTTTGTGAGAAAGACCGAGTATGAGGCGCCGGCCCTCACCTTGCGCGGATCGAAGTTGCTCCTGTTGTCACTCAGCAGCTTCTCAATATCGTTCCAGGCCACACCGTGTGAGGCGAGTATTGTTGAGATTATCTGGTTTCGTTTAACCTGGCCGGTGACAATATTGTAGGAGTCGGTAGCTATACCAAAGAGTATGTTTTCGTCAGCAGCCTCCTTCGTGCTCCTGCCTTCGCTTCCGGATAGCTCCGCAGTGCTTCCTTCAATGCCAGTCTGCTCCGCAATGCTTCCTTCGCTTCCGGCCTGCTCCGCACTACTGCCTTCAGCTACGGCTTCCCCGGCATCCCTTCCCCCACTGCCTGCCTCTGTCACTGCAGCGGTTGTGTTGGCGCCGTCATCTGCTGCCCCTCGTGTGGCATCACTACGCATGCATGCATTGGTCGTCACCATGAGTGCTGCGATAAGTAGAGTGGTGAGCCGTAACCCGGTGAACCGCAGTGCAGTATGCCGCAACCCGCTGATCTGTAGCTCACTGAGTCTTAACTCGCTGAACCGTAACGCCATCCTGTGGACTATTCTCATATTACTATGTTTACTATTCGGTTGGGTACTACTATCACTTTCGGGGTGGCGTCACCGATCCATTTCTGCGCCCTTTCATCTGCCAGTACCAGTTCTGTCACCTCTTCACGTGGCAGGTTGACCGGCAGCTCAATGCGGAAGCGTGTCTTGCCGTTGACAGAGACGGGGCACTCAAAGGTCTCCTCCTGCAGGTACCTCTCCTCGGCTCTGGGCCATGGTTCATATGCCAGGGTCTCATTATGACCGGTAAGTTGCCACAGCTCTTCGGCCAGGTGGGGAGCAAAGGGTGAGAGGATCTTTATGAATGCTGAGGCGGTGTCACGGGTGACATGTCCCTTTTTTATTGCAGTATTGAGGAAGATCATCATGGCTGAGATTGCGGTATTGAACCTCATCCCCTCGATATCGTCAGTCACCTTTTTTATGGTCTTGTGGAGCGCCCTGACAATCTCCAGCTCCTCTTCACCATCGGTTATGTTGCCGTTGCCGGCCATAAAGCGGTAGGTGCGTACCAGGAAGTTATGTGGTCCTTTTATACCCTTCTCATCCCACGGCTTGGTAGCCTCCAGCGGCCCGAGGAACATCTCGAACAGCCTCAGTGTGTCGGCGCCATAGCTCTTCACCACCTCGTCAGGATTGATAACGTTCTTGAGGCTCTTCGACATCTTGGCCACTATCTGGCTCACCTCCTCGCCGCTATCGGTTATATAGTATTTCCCATTTCTTTCGGTGACCTGGTCAGATGGTATCTTGGCCCCTGCAGCTGTCTCATATGCGAATGCCAGTATCATTCCCTGGTTGAAGAGCTTCATGAAGGGCTCATCGGTAGATACTATCCCCAGATCATAGAGCACCTTATGCCAGAAGCGTGCATAGAGCAGGTGCAGCACGGCATGCTCAGCTCCTCCCACATAGAGGTCTACCGGCATCCAGTATTGCTCTTTTGCGGGGTCAAATATTTTCTCGTCGTTCTTAGGGTCTATGAACCTCAGGTAGTACCAGCATGACCCTGCCCACTGTGGCATGGTGTTCACCTCACGTCTGCCCTTTCGTCCGTCACTGCCGGTCACCCTGAGCCACCCGGTGGCGTTTGCCAGTGGCGACTCACCCCCTTCACCCGGCTCATAGGCCTCAAGCTCGGGCAGGGTCAGTGGCAGCTCATCATCACTGAGCAGGCTGATGGTGCCATCATCCCAGTGTATGACCGGGAAGGGCTCACCCCAGTAGCGCTGGCGGCTGAAAAGCCAGTCGCGCAGCTTGTAGTTTACGCGGTGAACGCCTGTCCCGCGGCTCTCGAGCCATTGGATGATGGTGGCTATTCCCTGCTCCATGTTGAGCCCGTCGAGACTGATGCCCTGCTCACTGTCGGATGAGTTTATATAGGTGCCGTCACCACTCCAGCACTCATCACCTGCCAGCACCCGTTCCCGCTGCCGGCTGTCGCTGGTGTCAGGGTCGAGGATAGAGTTAATCTCCAGCCCGAACCGGCGTGCAAACTCAAAGTCGCGTTCGTCATGTGCCGGCACGGCCATGATGGCCCCGGTACCATATCCCATCAGCACATAGTCAGCTATCCATACTGGTATCTGCTTGTTGTTTACCGGGTTGATGGCGTAGCTGCCGCTGAAGACACCGCTCTTCTCCTTGGCCAGGTCGGTGCGGTCTAGGTCTGACTTGAGCGAGGCAGCCTCCACATACTGCTGCACCTCTCCTCTCCTCTCCTCCGTGGTTATCTCCTTCACCAGCGGGTGCTCGGGTGAGAGCACCATATATGTTGCACCAAAGAGCGTGTCGGGACGTGTGGTGTATACCCGTATCACCTTGTCACCCTTCTCCATCCGGAAGGTGACATCAGCTCCCGTTGACCTGCCGATCCAGTTACGCTGCATCTCCTTTATCCCTTCGGGCCAGTCGAGCTGCTCAAGCCCGCCCAGCAGCCTCTCGGCATAGTGTGGTATGCGCAGCATCCACTGTTTCAGGGTACGCCGTACCACCCTGTTGCCACACTTCTCATGGGTGCCGTCAGTAAGAACCTCCTCATTGGAGCAGACGATACGGCATGAGGGGCAGTACCATATATGAGCGTCATCATAGTAGGCGAGACGTTTTGAGTCAGTATAGCGGCGTATGGCCTCATCACCTCCGGCGGTCACCTCACCGGGAAGGGGCAGCTCGCTGATATCTCTGCCGCGACTGGCATCATTGTCATACCAGGTGTTGTAGAGCCTGATAAAGATCCACTGTGTCCATCTGAAGTAGGAGGGGTCAGTGGTGTTGATCTCACGATCCCAGTCGTAGCTCAGCCCCAGCTCTTTTATCTGGCGGCGGAAGGTGTCACAGTTGAGGTTGGTGGTGAGGGCCGGGTGGGTACCGGTCTGTATGGCATACTGCTCGGCGGGGAGGCCGAAGGCATCCCAGCCCATGGGATGCAGAACGTTGTAGCCATTCATGCGCCTGTAACGGGCAATGATATCGGTGGCGGTATAACCCTCAGGATGCCCCACATGCAGGCCTGAGCCCGACGGATAGGGGAACATATCAAGTATGTAATACTTTTTGGGGTTTGAGAAATCATCAAGGGTTTTGAAGGTTTTGTTCTTCTCCCAATACTTCTGCCATCTCTTCTCTATCTCAGAGAAATTGTAATCCTTCATGCCTGCCTGTTAGTTTGCGCTTATGGATTGCGAAAATATGAAAACTTTATAGAAATCCTTATGCAGTAACTGATGTGGGTTATTCAATTGATCTGTTAGTTTTGAAAAGTGGCGACGGTAAACTATTTTTGCACCAGATCTGGTCCCGTAGTTCAATGGATAGAATGACAGATTCCGGTTCTGTTGGTTGAGCGTTCGAGTCGCTCCGGGATCACTGCCAACCCCTGACACTTCCAGGTAATTGTCAGGGGTTTTACATTGAAAAGAGGGCTGCATCATTACTGTCAGCCCTCTTTTACGCGCCCCTCCCGGGCGCAGGTTTTATTAAGACCGGTTTCAGGTTCCTTCTGTTGTCAGGTTCCTTCTGTTGTCAGGTTCCTTTTGCCGGGTTCAATTCCTTTTTACTGGACTAAGGTGATCTTGTCGACGTTGGTATTGGCGTACATGATCTTCAGTGCGCTGGCACGGCGCAGTGCCTGCTTCACATCTGTCACCACCCCCATTCTTGTATCACGGTCTATCTTAAGCACCACCATCATCTTGGTCTTGTCTGCCTCACTCAGCTGCTCCCTCTCCTGGGCGATAAAGTCCTGGATATCATCCAGCTCCTTAAAAGTGTCATTGAGCTGAATCTTCGGTTCGCTGCCGTAGAGTGCCTGGTATGCTTCGAGAGGTTCACCTATATATATAAAGCTTGCCAGCGATTTCTTCTCGAGTATTTTTCCTTCAGTGGCGTCAGGTATACGTACTGTAACCATCACATCGGTCTCCCTCATTGTGGTCACCGCCATAAAGAAGAAGAGTATCATAAAGACGATATCTGGCAGGGAGGAGGTGTTGAGCGCCTTTACACTCTTTCCTCCGGTCTTGATAAATTTTGCCATTACTTGTCTCCTCCTATCCTTTTGGGTTCAGCCTCTGAGATGGGTACATTGAAGAACTCATCTACGGCCGACTTATGGTCATCATCAAGCCTCTCATATGGTATTCCGAACTCCTGTCTGGAGAGGTTATCACGCAGTTTTGTACGTGCAGCTATGAGCTCGTTCTGTACCGCGATATATACCCCATATTTTGTTCCGATATCATTTTGAAGTGATATTACCGCCCTGGTTACTGCCACTGTTCCGAAGTACGGGATTTCGGTCACTCTCTTCTCCGGCTTGTTTGGCTCATCATTGGGGTTGAGTATAAAGTCATGGGCTATCTGTCTTAGCTGACTGAACTCGGTCAGCTGCCCGTCAACCAGCAGAAGGTTATCTTTATTGACCTTTACCTCCAGTATGTTCCTGTCATGTATCTTATTGACATCCTGCGGCACGTTGGGGTCGGGGATAGCGGGCAGCTGACGCATCAGTCCCGTATCGGAATCCATTGTAGTGGCAGCAAGGAAGAAAATAAGAAGGAGGAACGCAATATCAGCCATTGAGCCTGCATTAATCTCCGGTACTTGCCTTCTAGCCATCAGTATTATATATTTTTCCGCCAGTTGGCGGAAGGTTCACTTACTTTTTAAAAAACCTTGCTATGGACGAGACGACGATGGCCAGGAATGCACCTGCCAGCAGGAAGTATGCCACAAATATGCCAACGTCAGTCCAGAAGAGTGTACGGGGAACATTGTCTGACCCCTTGTAGTGCGGCAGATCCAGTACTGTATTATCAGCCAGCAGTGATGCCAGTCCGATAAGTACGGCTACAGCCCCCAGGGCGACGGCCACCCCTTTCAGCCCTTTCGGGTTGAGCACGAAGTTCCTCACGGCAAACCCCACCAGGGCTACAATGGTCAGCAGCAGAAGGATGTATGCATAGACAATAAATGAGTTTGTAACTCTGGGTTCTTCATACCTTGTTCCTTCTGTTCCCGGTACCACGGCACCTACGTAGAAGAGTATTGCAAATATTACTGTGATTCCCATCAGGGCCCACAGCAGGATGTTTGTTATCCTGTTGATTTTTCCAGACATGTCGGATTAATTTTGGTTGTATTTGGCCAGCATGTCTATGAGTGAGATGGATGAGTCTTCCATCTGGCCTGTCAGTCCGTCAATTTTTGATAGCAGGTAGTTGTAGAATACCTGTAGTATAATTGCCACCACCAGTCCGAACACTGTGGTGATAAGAGCGATCTTAATACCACCTGCAACGATGGTGGCAGAGACTGTTCCCGCCTGCTCGATTGCGTCAAACGCCTGGATCATACCGATAACTGTTCCGAGGAAGCCGAGCATAGGTGCCACTGCGATGAAGAGTGATATCCATGAGAGATTTTTCTCAAGGAGCCCCACCTGCACACCACCGTAAGAGACTACAGATTTTTCTGCCATCTCAATACCCTCGTGTGCCCTGTTAAGACCCTGGTAGAAGATGCTTGCCACCGGTCCGCGCGTATTACGGCATATCTCCTTGGCAGCCTCAACATCCTGCTCTTTGAGGGCAGTCTCTACCTTGATCAGCAGTTTCTCGGTATTGGTTGTTGCCAGGTTAAGGTAGATGATTCTCTCAATGGCAATTGCAAGTCCCAGGATAAGTGTCAGCAGAATAACACCCATAAATCCGGCACCACCTTCAATGAAGAGACGCTTGATCTCCTTGTGAAGCACTGTCTCACCCGTTGCGGTTGCCTGAGTCTGAGCGGTAAGCTGCTGGGTAGTGGTTTCAGCCTGATCAGTCTGAGCTGTAGATACCTGTGTAGTTCCGATAAGCAGCAGGCCGGCAAAAGCCATGAATACAAGAATTCTTTTCATCATTTCAGATTTATTTAATATCAGAATGTCAGCGCAAAAATATAAAAATTTGAGAAGCTTACAACGGAGGTCTCAAATATTAAGTATCATTAAACAACAGGGTGTGGCGTGATTCATTCTTTCTGCTGCCGGTGAGGCTCTGCCACCTGATGAGAGGCTATACAGTATGACCCTGTCTGACCATTCTTTTCCTGACAGCAGCTGCCTCTCTGTAATTATTGGTTAATTTGCTCAGAAATCACTACATCTCTGTTTTTCTCTGCTGACAATTGTGTTACTATTAAAGATTAAACCGATTGGATAGAAATGAGGGTACGTATCAAGATTTGTTGCATAAGCAGTGTCTCTGAAGCGATGACGGCTATTAATCATGGTGCTGATGCTGTTGGGCTGGTGGGTAAAATGCCTGGAGGACTCAATCCTGACAATGTGAGACAGGCTATTGAAGAGGTTAAACCTTATGGTATTGACGTTTGCAGTGGTGTCAGAACCAACGGAGTGCTGGATGAGAATAAGTTAAGTGCTTTCATGACCAACGCAAGGGAGTACGAGAAGCAGCGATGATGCTCTTTTACAATTACCCGGTTTAGCTCTTGACGAGGTACATCTCTATGACCACAAAATAGAGATCAGTGCTCACATCAGTGGAAAGGGCACTAAATGCCTGTATGCGAAAAATTTTATTTTGGATTTAATATCCATATTAAAAGAATGACTGCAGAAACTTATGTAAACGAAATCATTTTGAAAAATACTTTCGTAGTTTCTCCACGCCTTCATTATGCTTTTTGGGATTCGTTTGTTTTAATTTGAGTATATTCTGTAATTTCCATTTAACGGACGGATATGTGCTAAGGTCTCCGACACAACACTTATCCCACTCGGGAACACCTAGCTCAAATGAACTGAGGAATTCTTTATCTTCCTCAGTTAACATAGCGTTAACTTTCTCTATCAATTCTTTTCGTGTAGTTTCATAGTCTTCATAAGAGAATGGGACATCGGTCATTCCATCAAATTGATTCTTCAAAGCCTCTGTTTGATCGATAGGGTTGGGTTGAAGCGATTCTAGGATTGGTTTACCACTTCCTATCAAAGTAAACAATAATCCATCTTTAGCTTGATCAAGAGCATTAAGAGGCATATATTTACAATCGAAGAGATCTCGCGGATGTTGACGATCCAAGGCTGCAGCGATCTTTCCACCATATAATTGCGAAAACGAAACAATCCTTGCCTGACAACTCATCTGAAATTCAGATTGCGCTTTGGCACAAAGATTCATATCAACCGTTGAACCGACTAATCCCCTATTCGTACCGTTTACCTCAATTTTTACGGTTGCTCCATATCTAATACATTGTAATTTCCAAACATCCAACTTAGGAACAACCTTAATACCCGGAATTGTTTTCTCAATCATCTGTTTTAGCTCTAAAAGATGAGCATTAATCGTTTTGAGGCTTTTTTCTCGATCTTCAATCGGAATATAGGTTATATCAATGTCAATAGAATAACGAGGCATATCCTTATGAAATAGATTAATTGCCGTTCCTCCGTGAACCGCAAAATCCTTTATTCGATATACAGACGGCATAATCCTTATTAACAATCCTACCTGTTTCTTATATTGTTCATTCATAATCATATAATTCTCTTGGGACTGTTATTTTGTATTTGGGTATATAAACACCATTCTCAACAAGCTGGTGCTTGCCTGTACCCAATTTTATCTTTTCGAGATTAAGTGATTCAAACCAATAATGCTTGGCTTTTTCTGCCATATACAGAAACATTCTCTTGACTTTCAGATTACTCGTGTTTTCCAATAATTCTTGAACAACATTAGGTCGAAGTGTTGTCAATTGCTCCATTATATAGTATAAATCCATGTAGGAATAATGCTCAGGAGCAAGCAGCAGACACTCTAAAAATGCTTGCTCAGGGACAGAAGCCTGTCTATGTGGATAGTCTGTATTAAATAGGGCATATTGAGGCTTAGAAAATGTTTCAGTCGAAAAAAACTTCCACGAATAATCTAAATCCAGATTATTCATCCAGGCCGGGATAGGCTCTTGCTTCGGATGTCCTATCATCAGTATTGGCTTTCCCATCGGCACGTAATGATTAAACCCGGCAAGCTCCAAAGCAGAATGAGCTGCAATGTGGTAGCTTTTTCCTAACTGACTATTATAACTTTCCAAAACAGAAAAGGAACGCAAGGTGTCCCCTGTTCGATACATCACTCCTTTGGATAAAGCCGTCAGCCATCCAGAATCTCTATAGCCTTTAAGAAGTTGATCTGAATAACCGTTTTCTTTTAGCCATGCTGAGAAATAAAGTCCTCCTGCATTCTTTATTTGTAAAAGTTGGTTGAGTTTGCTGCTGGTTGCTATACTCATAATTTATGTTTTTTTAAATAATATCAACTACAAAAATAGTAAGAATTATCAATAAATATATAATGATGGTTGAATTTGTTTCTGAAAAATAAGCTATAAGCATATGAGCATGATCTAATTTCAACTAAAACCTATTGGGCAACTATTACGACTATTTCTTTCTTCGATACTAAGCCCTGATAGATATAGCCTTGAAATACTGAAAATAAGCTCTCTTGATTATTCAAAGGTGGATTTTCTATTTTTACGTCTTGCCCTTCGAAGGCAAACTTTTTCCATACATTCCATAAAAACAGAACCAGCTACGCCTTTGGCGCGGCTGGCATTCATAGCTTCTGCGGAGAGAAGGGGATTACTCGCTTCGGTCAGGCGAGCCTGGCTCGCACTGCCCCAAAACAAAAATTCCTGAAGCTGGCGCTTCAGGAACAATTGATGTTGCGGAGAGAGGGGGATTCGAACCCCCGATACCCTTTTGGGGTATACTCGCTTTCCAGGCGAGCCAGTTCAACCACTCCTGCATCTCTCCGGAAACGGTGCATATCTACACCTAAAACGGCGCAAATGTACAAATTTTTGGATTATCTGCTGCTGTAAGGGCTTCTGTTCCGCTGCCTGGGATTGTATGCCGTTGCCTGAGGCTATGTTCCGCTGCCTGGGATTGTATGCCGTTGCCTGAGGCTATGTTCCGCTGCCTGGGATTGTATACCGTTGCCTGAGACTATGTTCCGCTGCCGGGGATTGTATGCCGTTGCCTGAGACTATGTTCAGCTGCCGGAGGTTGTATGCAGTTGCCGGAGATTGTATGCCACTGTCAGCTGCCCCGGGGTTAGTGTCTCATTTTTAGGGTTGGTGTCTCATTCATTCTGACTCGCCGCAGATAGATCTTGACAGCAGCTCTGTGACCTTCTCTGCCGGCAGTCCGCTTCCGAGCAGTACCATCATCTTGGTCACGGCTGCCTCAGTGGTGATATCCTTTCCCCCTATGACTCCTGCCCTGATCAGTCCGACCGAGGTCTCATAGAGTCCCATCTCCACGCTTCCGGCAGGGCACTGGGTCACGTTCAGCACCACGCCGCCGCCCTCTATGAAGCGTTTCAGCCTATCGAGGAACCACCCTTCGGTGGGTCCGTTTCCGGTGCCGTAGGTCTCCAGTATCACCCCTTTCACTCTGTCATGGTCAAGCATCGCCTTCACCATCTCTTCCCCTATTCCCGGGAAGAGTCTCAATACAGCTATTCGTGTATCAAGGTTGCCTGCTATTGTCAACGGGCGTCTCACCGTCGGGTACCTTATTATCTCCCTGTGATACCTGATCTGCAGTCCTGCCTCCGCCAGCGGCTGCAGGTTGGGTGATAGGAAGGCATTGAAGTGGTCAGCGCTGTACTTGATGGTGCGGTTTCCTCGTAACAGTTTGTTCTCAAAGTATATACACACCTCAGGCACCAGTGCCATTCCATTCTCACGTTCAGCAGCTATCTCAATGGAGGTTATGAGATTCTCCTTGCCATCGGTACGCAATACCCCTATTGGCAGCTGGGCGCCGGTAAAGATTACGGGCTTGTCAAGCCCCTCCAGCATGAAGCTGAGTGCCGAGGCCGAGTATGCCATGGTGTCGGTACCGTGCAGCACCACAAAGCCGTCATAGCTGTTGTAGTTCTGTTCAATGGTGGAGGCTATCCGGAGCCATGTTTCAGGATTGACCTCCGAGGAGTCGATAACCGGATCGAAGGCTACGGAGTCAAGCTCAAACCCGAACTGTCCCAGCTCCGGTACCTGGCCCGATATGTGTGCAAAATTTATAGGGACCAGTGCTCCCGAGAGCGGATCAGTGACCATTCCTATGGTACCTCCGGTATAGATGATCAGAACAGATCTGTTTGTTTTCATGGTTCAGAGGTTAAATAACCGTATTGCGTTGTCTGTTGTCTCTCTTGCCACCCTGTCGGGTGTGGTTGCCAGCAGCTCTGCCAGCCTGGCAATGATCAGGGTGAGGTATGCCGGCTCATTTCTCTTACCCCGGTGTGGTGCCGGTGTCAGGTAGGGAGCGTCGGTCTCCAGCACAATATTTTCCAGTCCGGCAGCCTGAGCTGCTGCACTCTGTTCTCCGTTGCGGAAGGTCACCACACCGCCGATACCTATCATGAATCCCATCCCTGTCACTCTCACCGCCTCATCGCCATTTCCCGGGAAGGCATGGAACACTCCGCTGATCCGTGCCGGTCCGAACGCCTCCAGCTCATCAATTATCATCTGCAGTGAGTTGCGTGCATGAATGATTACCGGCAGCTTGTACTCCTCGGCCAGCTCCAGGTGTCTCCTGAAAGAGGCTCGCTGCTCTTCCACATAGGTCGTGTCCCAGTAGAGGTCTATCCCTGTCTCACCGACTCCCCGGTACTGCTGCCTCTTCAGGGCGCCCTCAACCATCGCCAGCTCTTCGGCATACTCCCTCTTCACCGATGTGGGATGGAGACCCATCATGGGGAGGCAGATACCCGGAAACTGTTTTGCAGCCTCCTCCATCGGCCCTGCTGATGAGGAGTCTATGTTGGGCATCATGATATGGCTGACACCGGCCTCAATGGCCCGTTGTACCACCTCATGGCGGTCATCATCAAACTGCGGGAGGTAGAGATGATTATGGGTGTCAATGATCTGCATCATACAAAAGTAGCCATTTTCAGGTAATGATATTGCTCTCGTGGCTGATGTTGTCTGTTAACCTCACATCGTTTTGCATGTCTACTGCGCATCATGTTACCCGTTCACTTGAAATCATGTTGGTTGTTCACTGCGCATCATGTTGCCCGTTCACTTCAAATCATGTTGCCCGTTCACTTCAAATCATGTTGGCTGTTCACTACGCATCATGTTGGCTGTTCATCCTTTTTTTTGTACATTTACCTTGTCTCGCTAATTTGTATTCTAATGTCATCTTCGTTGACTGTCTATAAGATAGCTCTCGGCATGATACCCGGTGTGGGTGATATCACTGCACGCAGGCTGGTAGCTTATGTGGGTGGTCTTGAGGCGCTCTTCAGTGAGTCGTACCGCAGCCTTGTCAGGATACCCGGGGTAGGAGGGGCGCTGGCTACGGCAATAACCGGACTCAGCTACCTTGATGCTGCCAGGCGCGAGGCGGATTTTATTGCCCGCTACGGTATCAGGCTCTTCTTCTACCTTGATGATGACTACCCGGAGCGACTGCGGCAGTGCGAAGATTCGCCCGTCACCTTCTATTGCCGCGGCAATGTGGATCTGGATGCCGCCATGATACTGAGTGTTGTGGGTACCCGCAATGCCACGCGGCAGGGACGTGAGCTGTGCCGTCAGATAGTGGAGGGGCTGGCTGAGAGGTTTCCCCGGCTGCTCATCGTCAGCGGCCTCGCCTATGGTATTGATATCACGGCCCATGAGGCGGCGCTGGCCTCCGGCCTGTCTACGGTGGCGGTGCTGGGTCACGGACTGAAGACCATCTACCCGTCGGCACATACGGGGGTAGCCCGTACGATGGCAGTTAGCGGCGGACTGGTGACCGACTTTGTCTCTACCACCCTTCCTGAACGCAACAACTTCATACGGCGTAACCGTGTCATTGCCGGACTCTCCGATGCTACCCTGATTGTTGAGTCGGCGGTTAAGGGGGGTGCGCTGATCACGGCTGACATAGCCGCATCATACAACCGCGAGGTGATGGCTGTTCCCGGCAGGCCGGGTGACAAGTGGTCTGCCGGATGCAATGCGCTGATACGGTGTAATAAGGCTGCCCTGGTGGAGAGGGCTGCTGATGTTGAGTATCTGCTTGGCTGGAAGGCAGCATCACTCTCAGGAGCCGGTCAGCCCACGCTCTTCAGCGGCATGACGGAGAATGAGATGAAGATAACTGCTGCGCTGAAGGAGGAGGAGAGCCTCACCATTGATGCGATAGCACGTATGATCAACATGCCGGTATACAAGGTTTCGGCCATCCTGCTGCAGATGGAGCTGGCCGGAATGATCACCCTATACCCCGGTAATGTATACCGGCTGCGGGGGTAACCTGGCAGGTGCCACCACTTCGGTCTGGTTATCGGGGCGGGTATCCATGTTAAAATAGCGGAGGGTGTCCGCCTGAACACCCTCCGGTCATTAAGTATTAAACAACGCAAACAAAAGGTCAGTCTGATGAGCCCTTGTTTACAATGGCATTCGCCAGCTGTAAATCAGATGAGCCCCTGGTCTACCATAGCATTTGCCACCTTGAGGAAGCCAGCTATATTGGCGCCCTTTACATAGTCAATATAGCCATCCTTCCTGGTGCCATACTTGACACATGCGCTGTGGATATTGATCATGATGGTCTGCAGCTTCTCGTCTACCTCCTCGCGGGTCCAGTTGAGCTTCATTGAGTTCTGTGTCATCTCAAGTCCTGAGGTTGCCACACCGCCGGCATTGACTGCCTTACCCGGTGCGAAGAGGATCTTGTTCTTCTGGAACAGCTCAATAGCTTCGGGTGTACAGCCCATATTGGAGATCTCTGCAACAAGATGTACCTTATTGTTGACAAGGTTCTTGGCATCATCACCGTTAAGCTCATTCTGTGTGGCGCATGGCAGTGCAATGTCGACCTTCACCTCCCATGGTCTCTTGCCGGCGACAAATTTTGAGCCGGGGAACTTGGCTGCGTAAGGCTCAACAATATCCTGGTTGGAGCCTCTCAGCTCAAGCATATAGTCGATCTTCTCACCGCTGATACCGTTGGGATCATACACATATCCGTCGGGGCCTGAGATGGTGACAACCCTGGCACCATACTGGGTAGCCTTGAGAGCTGCTCCCCATGCCACGTTGCCGAACCCTGAGATGGCCACTGTCTTACCCTCCATGGTCTCATTCCTCAGTGCCAGCATCTCTCTTACGAAGTAGATGCCTCCGAACCCGGTTGCTTCCGGACGGATCAGTGAGCCGCCCCAGTTGAGTCCCTTCCCGGTGAATACGCCGGTATGCTCCTGGGTCAGCTTCTTGTACATACCGTACATGAATCCTACCTCACGGCCTCCAACACCGATATCGCCTGCCGGCACGTCAGTCTCAGGACCAACATGCTTCCACAGTTCAAGCATGAACGACTGGCAGAAGCGCATTATCTCATTCTCGGACCTTCCCTTGGGGTTGAAGTCTGAGCCGCCCTTGCCACCACCCATCGGCAGTGAGGTGAGTGAGTTTTTGAATATCTGCTCAAAGCCGAGGAATTTAAGTATTGAAAGGTTCACTGTCGGATGGAAGCGGATACCTCCCTTATAGGGGCCTATGGCGTTGTTGTACTGCACGCGGTAGCCAATATTGACATGAACATTGCCATTATCATCCATCCAGGGCACCTTGAAGATAAAGACCCGGTCAGGCTCAACAATTCTCTGAAGAATGCCTGCCTTAGCAAATCGCGGATTCTCATTGTAAACTTCTTCAATAGTCTCAAGGACCTCCTTCACTGCCTGGTGATATTCGGGTTCACCGGGGTGCTTCTTTTCAAGGTCAGCCAAAATCTCTTTTACTTTCATTTTATCGTTTGTTTGAGGTTTATGATATTAAAACTGTGAAATTTCCATTCAAAGATCAAAAAATATCAAGGCAGGAAAAATGATTTTGCTCATGCTTTATCCCGTCATCTCTACCTGGCTGGTTTATAGCCTTTAAGAGCCTCCTCGATCTCATGCCGCTCCCTCTCTGAGAGGGCCGAAATACTGACCGGGGGATAGGCTGCCCTCCTTCCCTGAACCAGCTGAAAAAGGGTGAGGTGATGATGCAGCCCCAGGGCCTCCCTCTTTATCTCATAACCGGCAAAAGAGGAGACGGGTATCTCGATGCTTTTGCTCTCACCCGGTATCATTCCCGGCCTGTACCAGCGCAGGGTGATGTTACGTTCATCGGATGAGAAGAAGACATACCTGTACTTCGTGATGACGGGCCAGAGCAACAGCAGCAGGTAGAGTGCCGTTACAGCCACTGTAATTATGTTGATGGTTTCGGTAGCCAGAACAGATCTCAGAACCCTGGGGAAATAGGCCAGAAAGATGTAGAGAACATAGAGAAGAGTAGCAATAAACTCTGTCAGTCTAACCCTGACTATTCTTTTCCCGTTATCGATGGTCATACCGGCTCAGTTTGCAACAAACCTATAAAATATTTCTGAATTTAACGTGGCTTCTCCGGATGCATAATTTCACGGGAACCGGTAGCTTCCTCCTTCAGTTTCCTCCGGCTGCTTTCTACTTCGGTAGCTTCCGGATGGCTGCTTCCTCCGGTCTGCCTCCTTCGGTAGCTTCCGGATTAGCTTTTTCCTCCGGCCTGCCTCCTTACCTTCTCTTTTTTTTGAAAAACGTTTTTAGCAGTGCAGCTGCCTCTTCGGCCAGCACACCGCCCCTCACCTCTGTTTTGGGATGTACTATTGCCGGGCTGGTGGCTCTGTATCCCCTCTCCGGATCGTCAGCACCCCACACCACCGCTGATATCTGGCTCCATGCCAGTGCTCCGGCACACATCACACAGGGCTCCAGCGTGACATAGAGGGTACATCCGGTAAGGTACCTGCCACCCAGGAATGAGGTTGCCGCGGTGATAGCCTGCATCTCGGCATGTGCGGTAGGGTCACTGAGGGTCTCGGTGAGGTTGTGTGCCCTCGCTATCACCCTCCCGCCGGCCACCACAACGGCACCTACCGGCACCTCATCACGTCCGGCACCCATTCGGGCCTCATCCAGTGCCATCCGCATGTAACGTTCATCATCAGCCAGACTACTATGCTCTTCAGGGTTCATATTTTTTTTGGTTCGGGGTGAATAGTTACTCTGATACCTGTGAATTCACGACTGAGCCGTTCCTCTATCAGGTCACATTGCCGGTGTATGGTCTCAATGGTCTCATGTGGCATCACATCAAGGTGAAACTCCACAAACCGCTGGTGGCCGGCCTCCCTGGTACGCAGGTCATGGTACTGAACGTTCATCTCCTTCAGTATGGCAGTCAGCTTCTCAATATCAGCTGCCGGCAATGCTGTGTCAAGCAACGGGTTGAACGCCTTGCGCAACATCTTCCATGCCTGGACAATAATTATTGCTGCCACCCCCAGTGCAATGAGAGGGTCAAGGATATGCCACCCGGTGAGCCAGATAAGCGCGAGGCCTGCAGCCACCCCGGCAGAGGTGATCACATCAGTCCTGAGATGAAGAGCATCAGCCTCCAGGGCTACCGAGCGGGTCTCCCTGGCAACGCGGTAGAGCCTTCGTGAGACAAAAAAGTTTATCACCGCCGAGAGAGCCATCACCACCATACCCAGTACCGGCAGGGAGGTCTCGGCAGGAGTGATCAGCTTGCCGACAGCCTCACTGATAATCCAGAGAGATGCCACAAATATCAGCAGCGCCTCAATCACCCCTGAGACATTCTCAACCTTACCATAGCCGAACGGATATTTCTCATCAGCAGGTGCATCTGACAGCTTCACAGCGAAAAAGGTAATGATGGCAGCCACCAGGTCAAGGGCTGAATGGATAGCCTCCGAGAGGACGCTCACCGAGTTGGTGATGATACCGGTAGCCAGCTTGAGAACAATCAGCAGGCTGTTGGAAATAACCGACAACCGTGCTGTTCTTTTTTTTATGCTGCCTCTCATTATTCTGTGATCTGCCTGCGGGTCAATGCAAGTTTAGAAAAAAGTAATGACTATCAGGCAATATCCTGTTGCAGATTATAACCGGAATAGACTATTTTTGTTTGCCTGCAACAGCAGGTTTTGCGGAAGGAGGGGTAGCAACCGGTCAGGGGAGTGGAGCTGGGGCAGGAGGGCAAACCGCAGCTTGCATGGCAGGAGGTTGTGGGAGCTGGCGGTTGAGCGATGAAGGCATCACTCAATGCTCCTGACATATATAAAGCATTATCAGTAAAAGAGGATATGTACAGAACACACACATGCGGAGAGCTCAGGCTCAGCAATGCCGGCGAGAGGGTCACCCTTGCCGGATGGGTACAGCGTTCAAGAGACCTTGGGGGTATGACCTTCATTGATCTGCGTGACAGGTATGGCATCACACAGCTGGTCTTCAACATGGAGACCGACAGTGAGCTCTGCTCTGAGGCGCGCAGGCTGGGACGTGAATTTGTGATCAGAGCTGAGGGGGTGGTGGCTGAGAGGAGCAACAAGAACCTTAAGATACCTACCGGTGAGATAGAGATAATCACCGGAAAGATTGAGATACTCAACCGCTCGGAGACCCCTCCCTTCACCATTGAGGAGAACAGCGACGGCGGTGAGGAGCTGCGTATGCGGTACCGCTATCTCGACCTGCGGCGGCCCAATGTGAACAGCAACATGATACTGCGTCACAGCATGGCACGTGAGGTGCGCCGCTACCTAGACCAGCAGGGCTTCCTGGAGATAGAGACACCGGTACTTATAAAATCAACGCCTGAGGGTGCCCGCGATTTTGTGGTGCCGTCACGGATTCACCATGGTGAGTTCTATGCCCTGCCACAGAGTCCGCAGACCTTCAAGCAGCTGCTTATGGTGGCCGGCTTTGACAGGTACTATCAGATTGTCAGGTGCTTTCGTGATGAGGACCTGCGTGCCGACCGGCAGCCTGAGTTCACCCAGATCGACTGTGAGATGTCATTCGTCACCCAGGAGGATATTATTACGATGTTTGAAGGACTGGCCCGGCACCTCTTCCGCGAGATAAAGGGGGTGGTGTTTGAGGGTGACTTTCCGCGTATCACCTGGGAGGATGCCATGAACCGCTATGGCACTGATAAACCCGATATCAGGTTTGAGATGCAGATCACAGAGGTGACCATCGCTGTCAAGGGAAGGAATTTCCCGCCCCTGGAGCATGTGGCATATGCCGGGGCTGTCACCGTGGAGGGAGGAGCAGCATGGTCACGCCGCCAGATAGATGAGCTGACCGCCTATGTCAGACGGCCGCAGATAGGTGCCACCGGACTGGTATGGATCAGGGTTGAGGATGATGGCACTGTCAGATCATCGGCAGACAAATATTACAGCAGTGATGACCTGGCAAATATTGCCCTCCTGAGCGGCGCCGATGGCGGTGACCTGGTACTGATCATGGGCGGGCCGCGTGAGAAGACACAGATTGCCATGGGTGAGCTGCGCCTTGAGGCTGCACGGCGACTGGGACTGATTGATGCTGACATCTATGCGCCACTGTGGGTCACTGACTTCCCGCTGCTGGAGTGGGATGATGAGACCGGACGATACTATGCCAGGCACCACCCGTTCACTGCCCCCAAAGAGGAGGATATGGGCCTGATGGAGAGCGCCCCGTGGAAGGTGCGGGCCAGCGCCTATGACTTTGTGGTGAACGGCAGCGAGATAGGAGGGGGCTCAATACGGATACATGACCAGGGGATGCAGTCACAGATGTTCCGTACGCTGGGCTTCACCGAAGAGGAGGCTGAGAAACAGTTCGGATTCCTGCTGGAGGCATTTCGTTATGGCGCACCGCCACACGGCGGGATAGCCTTTGGGTTTGACAGGTGGACAGCCATCATGGGCGGGTCAGAGACTATACGTGACTTTATCGCGTTCCCGAAAAACAACCAGGCACGTGATGTGATGACCGACAGTCCGTCAGCCCTCAGACAGGAGCAGCTCAATGAGCTGGGAATAGTTATCGGGAAGTCACCGAAATAGTAGGTGACCAGTCGGCGGAGTCGCTCAATGAGCTGGGAATAGTTATCGGGAAGTCACCGAAACAGTAGGTTGTTAACTACTGTCAGACACCTCTCCTTTGCCGTCGCTTTCCGCAAGAGCCTCCGGTACCTCTGGTCTGCTATAGGGTATCGAGAAACAGAACAGTGACCCTTCTCCCGGCGTTGATATCACCCAGATAGAGCCGCCAAGCAGCTCCGCATAGGCCTTTGAGATAGAGAGACCCAGTCCTGTGCCGCTATACTGCTTTGAGCTCGGAGTGTCAACCTGAAAGAACCGTTCAAACACCTTCTCATGGTTCTCAGGGGCTATCCCACATCCGGTGTCAGAGACGAACATCTCTACCATCTGGCCACGGAGGACATAGCCGATCTCTATCCTTCCCTCTTTGGTGAACCGGAGAGCATTGTTGAGCAGGTTGGAAAAGATCTGTATCACCTTTGTCTCATCGGTCATCACCTGTGCCTCACTGTCATCCAGGTGGTTGGTGAAGTTGAGTACCAGCTTCTGCTGCTGCACCCTCGGGCGGTACTGGTCATACAGCTTCCTGATGAGTGAATTGAGGTTGACAGAGGTGCTGTTGACCTTCACCAGTCCGGTCTCAATATTTGAGATATCTACTATGTCAGTGATTATTGATAAGAGCTGGTTGCTTGACTGGGAGATGATATCAATATACTGTCTCCGCATCTCTTCCGATGTGTTCTGTGTGTCAAGCAGGGTGGTGAATCCTACAATGGCATTCATCGGCGTACGTATCTCATGCGAGATGTTGTGAAGGAATGCGGTCTTCAGCCTGTCACTCTGCTCAGCCTTGTCCCTGGCCTTGATGAGCTCCTCTTCAATCTTTTTCCTCTCAGTGATATCAGATATAAACCCTTCGAGGGCGACCAGCCTGTTATCTTCATAATAGCCACGTCCGCGCTCCCACACCCACTTTTTTGTTCCCGACGAGGTGATTATCCGGTACTCAATCGTATAGAGGTAGCCGGTCTCCAGCGCTTCATGCACGCCGGTCCATACCCGCTCCGCATCCTCAGGGTCTATGACCGACTTGTATGTCCTCACCTTGTTATCAATAAACTCACCCGGCAGGTACCCCGCCAGCTCATAGATACCGTCACTGATGTACTTCATTGTCCAGTGCTCGTCGTTGTTACAACGGAAGACCACCCCTCTCAGGTTGTTGATGATGGTGCTCAGCTTCTTGTTGCTCTCCCTCATCTCCTCTTCGGCGCGCTTGCGGTCAGTTATGTCGCGTCCTATGCTCTGATAGAAGCGCTTCCCCTCAACCACCACCGCATAGGCACTGATCTCTATCGGGAAGGTGCTGCCGTCACTGCGCTGATGAATGGTCTCAATATATGATGATCCCGCTTCGTTGAGGGTCCTGATATGACTGCCGATCAGCTCCTTCTCACCGGCATGGCGCAGCGATGAGACACTCATTCCGATCAGCTTGTCACGCGGATAGCCATAGGCACTGACAGCGCGATCATTGGTTTCAATTATATTCAGGTCATTGTCTATCAGGAAGATGATGTCATTGCCATGTCTCATGATAAAGTCAAGATGCCCGATGATCGCTTGCCGGTTCAGCTCCTCCTTCTGCTTCTCACGACGGTAACGTGTGCGGGAAGCCTTGATTATCAGCCTGGCAATACTGAAGAGGGTAATAAACACTATCGCCATGATCAGCCATAGCATGGTGATCTCACGGGTGAAGCGGGCCAGCAGCTCCGAGGTCTCCTTCTTGGCGGCCAGGTACCACTCGGTGCCCGGTATCTTCATGACAGAGGCTACCACCTCAGTGCCGGTATAGTCAATGTAGGTAGGTGTCTCCTTACCTTCAGCCACCGGCTGCAGAGCACTCAGCTCCATCGCTCCGGAGGGGAAGGTGACAGGCTTGTCATAACCGGCAAGGTGCGACCCGTTCAGGTAGAGGACCGAGTCACCCTCAAAACGGAAGAGGATACACTCGGCCGTGCTGCCCGGGGTGGGCCACTTTGACAACATCGGGAAGAGCTCCTTGCCGGGATCAATCCTCAGCACCAGCACACCGGCCAGAACGGTGTCACCCTCGTAAGGCATCTTCATCGGGATGAGCAGGTCGAGGTGCAGATAATCAACCATATCAAACGAGTAGAAGTCTGACATGGCAATGGCCGGGTTGGAGATGGTTTGGGTGATGAATGCCCTGAGATGGTCACCAATGACTGCCTCTGAGGCGGGTACAGCTACTCCCGGAGTACCGCCGGCATCAACCAGCACCGCCCCCCGGAAGTCGTAATTCTCAATAAGGGTGTTGAGCAACTGTGTGAACCTGGACTTCTCACGCAAAGGGTTGTCTTTGATGAACATGGCATCAACATGCTCTACCAGGGTGACATTCTCATGTATCAGAATAGCATCATTGAGCCTCTCCCGCTTCCAGTCAGCCACCTGCTCTGCCTTGAGCCTGGCAACCGCCTCCATCTCAACAGCCGCATCACTGAGAATACGCTGCTTCTGTCCGCCGGAGTAGACAATCATGATGATAGTAAGAACCGCTGCCGTGAAGATAAGCACACTCACGGAGGCCCAGGGGAAAGGCGGCTTGTTACTGACCCTTTTACTCATAACTGTTGACAAAACCTGCTGCTGGCGGCCATAAAATCAGATCATCCTTCATGCCGGCGCCGGCCATGAAGATATGAAATTGTATTTTATCAACATTGTTGACATGCTGATTATTGTCCGGTGTGACGTTAAAATTTATGACACGCCGGGGCGACTGCCGGTTTCGTATTTCCTCAAT
>CAZHZC010000016.1:0-43461 GCA_964537135.1 uncultured Rikenella sp. | reverse complement strand
ATGCCTTTACGCCCACAGCGCTCATCTGCTAAGAGAGCGGTACCGACGGATGTTTATTTTTTGAATATGCCTTTACGCCCACAGCGCTCATCTGCTAAGAGAGCGGTACCGACGGATGTTTGTTTTTTGAATATGCCCTTCCGCCCTCAGCGTTTATAAGGTAAGAGCGCGCCGCTGCGCAGTTGCAGTTCAAAGAACCGGAAGGTGGCGTTTGCAAATTTCCTGCAGCGGGCACCCATGTAGCAGAGCGGCGCTGGCGGGTTAATCAACCAAAGAGTATCGTTAATCCTCTCCCGTCACCTTTTTATCAAATATAGAGAGCGGTCTGAGCCATAATGATTATTTTAGACATGTTTTTAAAGGCTGAGCACTGTTTTTTCCCGATTCTTCCTATGCACTGTTTATGCAGGGAGGTTTTCTCATATCACAGGAACTAATTCTGCCCGGCCATACATAAATGAGCCGGGCTCTTTTACCCGGTCACCCGGGGGCTGAGTCTGTGGGACTGAGGGAACGGAAGTGTATCTGACTCTCAATTTATTGATAATATAATGGATAGAGTCACAGTATTTTGATTGATTTGCGTATCTTACACTGCATATTAGCGGGGTTCACTTTGTTTCTGATGTTTTGGATGAGGTTCGGAATTTATTGTAGTGGGAATGAGTGTCTCTTGATTGTTTTGCAGAAGGAAGATTAGCAGTGATGGAGCTCTCCGGTTGATGCAGTCGCTCAACAGGATTATTTCTGCGGGGGAAGACCGATAATTTAAGGGTTCTCCGGATGATGCAGCCTCTCAACAGGGTCAGGGCATTATCTGTTGCCGGGAAATAGTAATAAATAAGATAAACCAGGTAATGAACAGGTTAATCAAATCGAAGGGATTAGTTGCACTCCTGTTGCTGCTTACATTGCCCAATGTAACCCTCCGGGCTGATGTTGAGGATTTTGTTCTCTCTGTCAGGAATATAACGGAGAGTGCACCTGGCAGGCTGGAGTTCGACCTCTATCTGCTTGATGCCGATGGCACTCAGGAGTTTAACTTTGCTGCGCTACAGCTTGGGCTGCTCTTTAACTCATCAATCTATCAGGGTGGTACGATTACTGTCAGTTACAGCAACAGCGGGTCAGAATTAGACATTGATCAGCAGTTCACCAATGCTCCGGCAATCCTGTCACTGCTGCCGGGGCATGAAGGGCGTACACTGATCATGCTGATGGCCAACTCCCTCCCTCCGGAGCCACCTGGTGCCGGTGATGGTACGATCATCTCCTCAACCGGTTATGGCACGCTCCTTACCCATTTCATACTTGAAAGTACGGTCGATTTTGCTCCCAACAGTCGTGCCGGACTCGAGTTTTGTGCGGGCAACGCCGTTGATCCGCTCTTTCCTTCAATCATCTACTCATTCATCAATGGGGACCCTACCCAGCTGCCTGTAGTGCCGGGCAGTGATGCCGTGGTTGAAGACGAGCCTCTTCTCAATGCTACCCTGCCGGCCCTCTTCAATGTCACGGGCGGAGGCACCTATTGTCCCGATGATGTGAGGGATCCCGTGGCTCTTGACGGCTCGGAGGCAGGTATCATCTACACCCTGTTGCGTGATAACGTTGAGATTGACATGGCGACAGGCACCGGATCAGCAATCAGTTTTGGTGTTCAGCCTGAGGGAATCTATAGTATCGATGCCACCAATGAGGCGGGTACTGTAACGATGATTGGTTCAGCCGAGGTCATCGTGCTGCCCCTCAACAGCGTGCTTCTCACCTCGGGTGCAGGGTCAGACAACCAGTCGCTCTGCATCGGCTCTGCGTTATCAGCTATCACCTATTCCACCACCGGCGCCACCGGTATTGGTATTGCCACCGGCCTTCCGACGGGGGTGAGTGCAGTGTGGTCAGGGGATGTTATCACTGTGAGCGGCACACCAACTCAGTCCGGCACCTTTACATATACCATTCCGCTTACGGGTGGCTGCGGCACTGTGGCTGCTACCGGTACCATTACCGTTAACGATCTGCCGGTCACCTCAGCTGTCAGTGGTGAGAACCAGCCTGCCTGCCGCGGTACCGGCTATGAGTACAGCGTCATTGCCACTGCCGGGTCCACCTACGAGTGGAATGTGCCCGGTGATGCAACTATTGTATCGGGTCAGGGCAGCAGCCTGATTGTTGTGAACTTTGGTATTATCAGCGGCGCTATCACCGTCACCGAGACCAGCAGCGCCGGTTGTGCCGGTGATCCTGTCTCACTTACGGTAGCTCTGCGCGGTTGTGACCTTACTGCTGACTTTGAGGGTTCAATCCTGGAGCCCTGTGTCGGCTTACCGGTTGTGTTCAGCGACCTTTCATCGGGCACCACTGAGAACAGCACCTACAGCTGGAGCTTCGGAGAAGATGCTCTTCCCGCTACTGCCACCGGTGCCGGTCCTCATTCGGTACAGTACAGTACTGCTGGTCCTAAAACTGTGACCCTTACCGTCACTGACGGTATGGTGAGCGTTGAGACCAAGGCCAACTATATCACGGTGCAGCCAGACAACAGTGTGAGCCCGGCATCTTCCTCACCTGATCTTTGCCTAGGTTCGCCACTCACACCTGTTACCCACACCACCACCGGCGCTACCGGTATTGGTGTTGCCACCGGTCTTCCGACGGGGGTGAGTGCAGTGTGGTCAGGGAATGTTATCACTGTGAGCGGCATACCCACTCAGTCGGGCACCTTTACATATACAATACCGCTTACGGGTGGCTGTGGCACCGTAGCTGCCACCGGCACCATTACCGTTAACGATCTGCCGGTCACCTCAGCTGTCAGTGGTGAGAACCAGCCTGCCTGCCGCGGTACCGGCTATGAGTACAGCGTCATTGCCACTGCCGGGTCCACCTACGAGTGGAATGTGCCCGGTGATGCAACTATTGTATCGGGTCAGGGCAGCAGCCTGATTGTTGTGAACTTTGGTATTATCAGCGGCGCTATCACTGTCACCGAGACCAGCGATGCCGGTTGTGCCGGTGATCCTGTCTCACTTACGGTGGCTCTGCGCGGCTGTGACCTTACTGCTGACTTTGAGGGTTCAACCCTGGAGCCCTGTGTCGGTTCCACTGTTGAGTTCAGGAATATCTCATCGGGCACCACTGAGAACAGCACCTATAGCTGGAGCTTCGGAGAAGATGCTCTTCCCGCTACTGCCACCGGTGCCGGTCCTCATTCGGTACAGTACATTACCCCAGGTCCTAAAACTGTGACCTTAACCGTCACTGACGGCATGGTGAGCGTTGAGTCCAAGACCAACTATATCACGGTGCAGCCAGACAACAGTGTTAGCCCGGCATCTTCCTCACCTGACCTTTGCCTAGGTTCGCCACTCACACCTGTTACCCACACCACCACCGGTGCCACCGGCATTGGTGCTGCCACAGGCCTTCCGACGGGAGTGAGTGCAGTGTGGTCAGGTGATGTTATCACTGTGAGCGGTACACCCACCCAGTCGGCCACCTTTACATATACAATACCGCTTACGGGTGGCTGTGGCACCGTAGCTGCCACCGGCACCATTACCGTTAACGATCTGCCGGTCACCTCAGCTGTCAGTGGTGAGAACCAGCCTGCCTGCCGCGGTACCGGCTATGAGTACAGCGTCATTGCCACTGCCGGGTCCACCTACGAGTGGAATGTGCCCGGTGATGCAACTATTGTATCGGGTCAGGGCAGCAGCCTGATTGTTGTGAACTTTGGTATTATCAGCGGCGCTATCACTGTCACCGAGACCAGCGATGCCGGTTGTGCCGGTGATCCTGTCTCACTTACGGTGGCTCTGCGCGGCTGTGACCTTACTGCTGACTTTGAGGGTTCAACCCTGGAGCCCTGTGTCGGTTCCACTGTTGAGTTCAGGAATATCTCATCGGGCACCACTGAGAACAGCACCTATAGCTGGAGCTTCGGAGAAGATGCTCTTCCCGCTACTGCCACCGGTGCCGGTCCTCATTCGGTACAGTACAGTACTACTGGTCCCAAAACTGTTACCCTTACCGTCACTGACGGCATGGTGAGCGTTGAGACCAAAACCAACTATATCACGGTGCAGCCGGACAACAGTGTGCTGCTCACCTCGGGTGCAGGGTCAGATGACCAGTCGGTATGCATCGGCTCTGCGCTATCGGCTATCACCTACTCCACCACCGGCGCCACCGGTATAGGTATCGCCACCGGACTGCCTTCCGGGGTAAGTGCAGTGTGGTCAGGGAATGTTATCACTGTGAGCGGTACACCCACCCAGTCCGGCACCTTTACATATACCATTCCGCTTACGGGTGGCTGCGGCACTGTGGCTGCTACCGGTACCATTACCGTTAACGATCTGCCGGTCACCTCAGCTGTCAGTGGTGAGAACCAGCCTGCCTGCCGCGGTACCGGCTATGAGTACAGCGTCATTGCCACTGCCGGGTCCACCTACGAGTGGAATGTGCCCGGTGATGCAACTATTGTATCGGGTCAGGGCAGCAGCCTGATTGTTGTGAACTTTGGTATTATCAGCGGCGCTATCACTGTCACCGAGACCAGCGATGCCGGTTGTGCCGGTGAGCCTGTCTCACTTACGGTGGCTCTGCGCGGTTGTGACCTTACTGCTGATTTTGAAGGTTCAACCCTGGAGCCCTGTGTCGGTTCAACTGTTGAGTTCAGGAATATCTCATCGGGCACCACTGAGAACAGTACCTATAGCTGGAGCTTTGGTGAAGATGCTCTTCCCGCTACTGCCACCGGTGCCGGTCCTCATTCGGTTCAGTACAGTACTCCAGGATCGAAAACTGTCACCCTAACTGTCACTGACGGTATGGTGAGCGTTGAGACCAAGACCAACTATATCACGGTGCAGCCGGACAACAGCGTGCTGCTCACCTCGGGTGCAGGATCAGACAACCAGTCGGTATGTATAGGTTCTCCGCTATCAGCTATCACCTATTCCACCACCGGTGCCACCGGCATTGGTGTTGCCACCGGCCTTCCGACGGGGGTGAGTGCAGTATGGTCAGGGGATATTATCACTGTGAGTGGTACACCCACCCAGTCCGGCACCTTTGCATATACTATTCCGCTTACGGGTGGCTGCGGCACGGTAGCTGCTACCGGAACCATTACCAGTAACCCGCTGCCGGGAGCAGCAGGAGCCATCACCGGTGAGGCAGCATATACACCCGGCACAACCGGCGTACCATACTCGGTTGAGCCGATCGCCAATGCAACCACCTATCTCTGGAGCTACTCAGGCACAGGGGTAGTGATTCACGGCACTGGTAACAGTGTGACGCTCGATTTTTCTGTTGAGGCGACACCGGGAATACTGTCTGTCTACGGCACCAACAGCTGTGGTAACGGAACGGCATCATCACTTGCCCTGGGAGCATCCACCAGGAGACTGACTCTCACCTCGCTCTTCCTGGAGGGGCTCTACAGCAGCGCCGGCCGGATGAGGCAGGCATCAGGTGAAGGAGCGCCTCAGTGGCCGGCAGGGGTGGCAGACCATATCACCGTTGAGTTGCATAGCTCATCGTCATATGGCACAACAGAATACTCTGTTACCCAGGTAGAACTGTCGACAGAGGGAGTTGCCATGATTACTGTTCCGGCTGAATATTCCGGGTCGTACTACATCACTGTTAAACACCGGAATCATATTGAGACCACCACCGCAGAGCCGGTCTCCTTTGCAGGAGGGGCAGTAAACTACTCATTTGACAACCGGGCAAAGGCCTATGGAAACAACCTGAAGGATATAGCTCCCGGTTCCGGATTCTTTGTGATCTTCGGCGGCGATATAAATCAGGACGGCTATATAGACCCGGGTGATTATGCCGGGCTGATCAACGATAGTTATCAATATATGTTCGGATATCGTATCACCGATCTCAACGGGGACGGGTGGACTGACCCCGGCGATTACCCTCTCTTAATAAACAACATTTACAATTATGTGATGGCGATTCTGCCATTTTGAGAACAATTTGTGGAATTTTTGACTTAACTGCATAACACGATATCATAGTAGGGATATGAAAAGTTTGAAATGTTTTTGGACAAAGGCGTTGGTACTGGTTGTAGCAATGTTTATCTCTTCTGTTGCCAATGCTGCTGAGGAAGACTTTTTACTGTCGGTAAGGAATCTTCGGCAGACTGCACCCAATCAGCTTGAGTTTGACCTTTACCTGCTTGATACCGATCCGGGGCAGGAGTTTCAGTTATCTCACTGCCAGTTCGGGTTCCTGATCAACGCCAATATCATGGCTGGCGGTGAGCTGTCGGTGGCCATAGACAATACAGGCAGCGGCCTTCTTCCAACTCAGTGGTTTGTAGCTGACCCGAGGGTTACTTTTCCCCTGGCCGGATTTCCTGATAACGCCATGATTATGCATGCCGGCAACCCGATAGTGATGCCCGGTGGCGGAACTATTATATCAACCAGCGGTGATGGCACCCTGCTGACCCGTTTCATCCTCAGAAACAGCGTTGATTTTGCTCCGGGTACCGTGCCCGATCTGGCCTTTATCCCTACAGATGTAACGGGGCCACGCTATCCTACACGTGTAGGCGCTTTTTTCAATAATGTCAGCACCAACCTTGAGGTTTTCACCGGAGTCAATGCCATTGTTGAGGGTAATCCGGTTCTTAATCCCCCTCTCCCCGTTGCCTACACCGTCTCTGGCGGTGGTGAGTATTGTGAGGGAGGAACAGGTGTTGAGGTCAGACTCTCAGGGTCAGAGAGTGATGCTACCTATACCCTGATACGTGATGGTAATGACCTTACTCCTGAGGTTTCAGGGACAGGCAGCGCTCTCTCATTCGGGTTTCAGACCATTGCAGGAACCTATACTGTCAGGGGGACCAATGCCGGAGGGTCAACAGCAATGAACGGCGACGCCGTTGTTGTCATGAGGCCCAGGCCTGCTGCCACCATCAGCGGGTCAACGGCGGTATGCCATAATAGTACCTCACCACTGATCACCTTCACCAATCCCCGGGGACTGCCGGTGATAGTAATCTATAATATTAACGGTGCCAGTGAGTCAAGCATTATTATTGCAGCATCATCCTCCTCCACCCTCAGTGTGCCTACTTCAAGTGTTGGCACCTTTACATACAATCTTGTCAGTGTAGAGTACCAGACGCCGCCATCCTGCTCTTCCGGTATCTCCGGCTCAGCAACAGTAACTGTCAATCCGATACCCTCGGTGGGCAACCAGACCACCTCGGTCAACTCAGGCAGCGCCTTTACTGTCACGCCCACCGGTGTGCCGGCCGGAACCACCTACACCTGGCCTGTTCCGGTCTATACCGGTGGTGTTACCGGCGGTCAGGCACAGAGCACCGGTGCCACCTCTATCAGTGGCACCCTCTCAATACCTTCCGGCACGGGTACGGCAGTTTACACTGTCACCCCCAGGAGCGGCGACTGTACAGGTGCCACCTTCACCGTCACTGTCACGGTCACCTCAACATGTGAGCCGGTCTCGATCACGTCACAGCCAGCCAATGCATCGATCTGCGGTGGCGGGAGTGCTTCGTTCTCCATTACTGCTACCGGCACCTCACCCACCTACCAGTGGCAATATTCAGCTGACGGCTCTACCTGGGCCAATGTGACCAATGGTACACCGGCAGGAGCCTCCTACAGCAATGCTACCACCACTACCCTTGGTGTGTCGGGTATCACTGCTGCCGGCAGCTACCGCTACCGTTGTGTGGCCACCAACTGCGGCAGCAGCACCGCCACCTCGTCCAGCGCCACCCTTACTGTCAACGCTGTCCCCCTGCAGCCTGTTGTCACCGTCACCCAGCCGTCGTGCGCTGTTGCCACCGGCACTATTTCTGTCACCTCGCCGCCGTCCGGCGCAGGTATGACCTACAGCATTGACGGCAGCAACTACTCCAACACCAGCGGCACCTTCACCGGTGTTGCTCCCGGCACCTATAGTGTTACTGCCCGCAGCTCGGCAGGCTGTACCTCACCTGTCCGAAGCGTCACTATCAATGCACAGCCTCCCACCCCTGCGGTAGGCAACCAGACCACCTCGGTCAACTCAGGCAGCACCTTTACTGTCACCCCCACCGGTGTGCCTGCCGGCACCACCTACACCTGGCCTGTTCCGGTCTATACCGGTGGTGTTACCGGCGGTCAGGCACAGAGCACCGGTGCCACCTCTATCAGTGGCACCCTCTCAATACCTTCCGGCACGGGTACGGCAGTTTACACTGTCACCCCCAGGAGTGGCGACTGTACAGGTGCCACCTTCACCGTCACCGTCACGGTCACCTCAACATGTGAGCCGGTCACTATCACGTCACAGCCAGCCAATGCATCGATCTGTGGCGGCGGGAGTGCATCGTTCTCCATTACTGCTACCGGCACCACCCCTGCCTATCAGTGGCAATATTCAGCTGACGGCTCTACCTGGGCCAATGTGACCAACGGTACACCTGCAGGAGCCTCCTACAGCAATGCCACCACCACTACCCTGGGTGTGTCGGGTATCAGTGCTGCCGGCAGCTACCGGTACCGTTGTGTGGCTACCAACTGCGGCAGCAGCACCGCCACCTCGTCCAGCGCCACCCTCACTGTCAACGCTGTTCCCGTGCAGCCTGTTGTCACCGTCACCCAGCCTACGTGCGCTGTTGCCACCGGTACTATTGCTGTCACCTCGCCGCCGTCCGGCTCAGGTATGACCTTCAGCATTGACGGTAACAACTACTCCAACACCAGCGGCACCTTTACCGGTGTTGCTCCCGGCACCTATAGTGTTACCGCCCGCAGCTCGGCAGGCTGTACCTCACCTGTCCGAAGTGTCACTGTCAATGCACAGCCTCCCACCCCTGTGGTGGGCAACCAGGCCACCTCGGTCAACTCAGGCAGTACCTTTACTGTCACACCCACCGGAGTGCCTGCCGGCACCACCTACACCTGGCCTGTTCCGGTCTATACCGGCGGTGTTACCGGCGGTCAGGCACAGAGCACCGGTGTCACCTCTATCAGTGGTACCCTCACCATAGCCGGTGGCAGCGGCACAGCCACCTATACGGTTACCCCCAGGAGCGGCGACTGTGTAGGTACGCCCTTCACTGTCACCGTCACTGTCAACTCATCATGTGTGCCGGCAACCATCACCTCACAGCCCTCCTCGGTGGCTGTCTGCTCAGGTGATAATGCCTCCTTCTCTGTCACCGCGCAGGGCACCACCCCTGCTTACCAGTGGCAATACTCGGCTGACGGCTCTACCTGGAGCAATGTGACCAACGGTACACCGTCAGGAGCCTCCTACAGCAATGCCACCACCCCCACCCTGGGCGTGTCAGGCACCCTCACTGCGGGGACTTACCGTTACCGTTGCCAGGTGACCAACTGCGGCACTATCACCATACAGTCGGCCGCCGCCACCCTGACGGTCAATGCGCTGCCTTCACAGCCAACCATCTCACCGGCAGGTACGGTAGATATCTGCGGTGGCACCAGCCAGACCCTTACCGCCACCAGTGGTGAGACCTACCTCTGGTCCAACGGAGCCACCACCCGCTCGATCACTGTCACCACCTCAGGTCAGTACAGTGTGAGGGTGACCAACTCATTGGGCTGCCTCAGTGTGCCGTCGGTACCCACTACTGTCAATATCAACCCGTTGCCTGCTACGCCCACTGTCACCCCCTCGGGTAGTGTCAGCGTCTGTGACGGTGAGAGCATTACCCTCACCTCCTCGGCCAGCTCCTCCTACCTCTGGTCTAACGGAGCTACCACACGCAGTATCCAGGTAACGACTGCCGGCAGCTACAGTGTCAGGGTTACTGATGCCAATGGCTGCCAGAGCCTCTCGTCGGCTGCCACCACCGTTAATGTCAGCCCGGTTCCTTCACCACCCACCGTAGGCGCTATTACGCAGCCGTCATGCAGTGTACCTACCGGCAGTGTTGTTCTCAGTGCCCTTCCTTCAGGCAGCTGGACCATCATCAGGAATCCGGGTGAACATCCCATTACGGGGTCAGGCACCACCACCACCATTACCGGCCTCCCCGGGGGCTCATACAACTTCAGGGTCACCAGCGCTGAGGGCTGCACCTCAGTTAACTCGGTGCCTGTTGTCATAAACACACCACCCGCAGTCCCGACCGCTCCGGTCATAGGTACTGTTACTCAGCCGACCTGTACTGTGGCGACAGGCAGCGTCGGGATTCGCGGGTTACCCTCCAGCGGTACCTGGACGCTCACCCGTAATCCGGGTAACCATAACACTACCGGTAGCGGCGCCAACTATACCGTCTCGGGCCTTGCCTCCGGCAGCTACACCTTTACGGTAACCAATGATGCGGGATGTGAGTCGCCAATCTCAGCACAGGCCATTATCGACCCGCCACCGCCGGTACCTGCCGTGCCGGCACATAGCGTCAACTGCTCACTGGGGGCCGGCAATGGTGTGGTGACCGTCACCTCACCTGTCGGCAGCGGCCTTGAGTACCGTCTCAACAGTGGCGCCTGGCAGACAGCCACCACCTTCAATGGTGTGGCCAACGGCAACTATACCATTACCGTACGTAATGCAGCCGGCTGTACCGCCACCGGCACCCAGTTTGCTGTCAACTGCGGATGTGTCAATCCGCCCACGGTGACACTGAGTGGCTCGTCGGGCAGCACCTGCGGCCTCACACCTGTCACCGTTACCGGCAACACCTTCGCGGGTAGTGCAACAAGTGTCACCATCACCAGGAGCGGGGGAGGAGGAACGGTCACCCCCGCCTCATCATCATCGTCGCCCTTCAGCTTCACCTACACACCTGTTGCGGCCGATGCCGGCAGGACGGTGACCATCACTGTCACCACCAACAACCCGCTAGGGTCACCCTGTGCGGCAGCCACCGCCACCTATACCCTGACGGTGAATGCCCTTCCTGCTGCGCCGGGTGTAGGAGCAAGGACCCACCCCACCTGTACCCTGCCTACCGGCGGTGTGGTGCTCACGGGCCTGCCCTCGTCGGGCGACTGGACCCTCACACGCACTCCGGGCGGGGTGACCACCAACGGCTCAGGCACCAGCGCCTCTGTCACCGGCCTCCTACCGGGCAGCTACACCTTTACCGTTACCAATGCCAACGGCTGTACCTCTGCTGCCTCAGCTGCCGTAGTGATCAATGCACAGCCGGAGACGCCCACGGCACCTGTCACAGGTGTTGTCACACAGCCTACCTGTGTCTTGCATACAGGCAGCGTGGCTGTCAGCGGACTGCCTGCCACCGGCAGATGGACACTGACACGGTTGCCCGGCAATGTGAGCATCTCGGGCTCAGGGGCGTCACGTACTATTGCCAATATACCGCCCGGAAGCTACACCTTCACTGTCACCAATGCTGCCGGATGTGTGTCACTACCGTCAGATGAGTTTGTGGTCAATCCGCAGCCTGTCACGCCACTGCCGCCGGTTATAGCTACCAGGACGCATCCTACGTGTGACCTGGCTACCGGCAGTATCCTGCTTGAGAACCTTCCTGAGAGTGGCGAGTGGACGCTCTACCGCTATCCGGGCGGAACGAGCTCTGTCGGTACCGGCACCAGCGCCACCATCTCATCGCTGCCGCCGGGAACCTATAACTTCGCGGTACGCAACTCTGACGGCTGCACCTCGTTGGTCTCCGCCAATGCGGTGATCAATGCACAGCCACCTACACCTGAGCCTCCACGTATAGGTACAATAACCCATCCCACCTTCCAGGTGGCTACGGGTAGCGTGGTGCTGTCAGGACTACCCTCATCCGGCACGTGGATCCTTATGCGTAATCCTGACGGCTTTACCAGTCAGGGTACCGGTACCACCCGTACCGTGTCAGGACTAGAGCCGGGAACCTACACCTTTGCCGTAACCAACTCATTTGGCTGTACCTCAGCCCTTACCAGTGATGTGGTGATCAATGCCAGGCCGGGAGCGCCGGTACTGATAATCAATGACCCGGCCACTATATGTGACAATGAGACCACCGATCTGACGGCTGATGCGGTGACCGCCGGGTCTGATGCCAACCTCACCTTCACCTACTGGAACAATCTGGAGGCTACCGATGAGTATCTCACTCCGGAGAGTGCCACGCCGGGCACCTACTATATCAGGGGCACCTCCACCGCCGGCTACTACTCAACAGGCGCCGTCGTGGTCACTGCCGACCGTATGCCGGTCTCCTATGCCGGTCCGGACCAGGTGCTTGACTACCGGTTCAGCACCACCATGAGTGCCGACCTTCCTGAGATAGGAACAGGTATTTGGGCGCTGGTGTCAGGGTATGGCCAGCTAAACCTCACCACCGACCCGGACAGTGAGGTGACCGGCCTGAGGCCCGGAGAGAACATATTTAGCTGGACAGTCACCAATGGTGTATGTGAGCCGGCAGTAGATGAAGTGATCATCAGGGTTAATGACCTGACAATACCCACCCTCATCACACCCAATAATGACGGACGTAATGACTTCTTCGTTCTGCGCGGACTGGAGACCCTGGGTCGTACCGGGCTGACAATATTTGACCGGCGCGGATTGATGGTCTATGAGAACCATGACTATGATAACGACTGGGATGGACGCGACTACAACAGTAATGAGCTTCCTGATGATACCTACTTCTATGTGATCAGGTCAGAGAACGGTGTCTCACGCAGCGGATACATAGTTATCAGGCGATAAACAACACATCACTACTGAATATGAAAAAGGAGAATAAATGCAGCTGTTGCAACAAAAATAATCTGATGATGAAAAAACTAATCACTCTGTCAGTAATGATCCTGCTACCGCTGACCCTTCTGGGCCAGCTGACGCCGGTGACCGACCATTATATTCTCAACCCCCTTAAGATCAATCCATCCTATGCAGGCAGCAGGGGAGGGCTCAGCGTCGCTGCCTTCTACCGTCAGCAGTGGGTAGGTCTCACCGGTGCACCACGTACCATGAGCCTGGAGGTGGATGCCCCCGTCTTGTCCAACAAGCTGGGGCTGGGCCTCTTCATTGCCAATGACCAGATAGGGGTGACACGGCAGACAGAGTTTATGTCAACCTACGCCTTCCGTATCAGCCTCAGTGAAGGTACACTGGCACTGGGACTGGGGGCCGGAGTGGTGGGTACCAACACGGCATGGTCAGACCTGATAGTGATAGACCCCGGTGACGATTACTACCTGATAGATTCAAAGGTCTTTGTTGTGCCTGACTTCAGCTTCGGTGTCTATTACTCGGTAAAAAACTATTTTGCCGGGTTCTCAATACCCAGGCTGCTGGGCTATAAGTTTGACTTTGGCAGAGACCGCTACTCACTCAGGGTTGAGCCCGGCAACTACCACTATGTGCTCAACACCGGGTATATGTTCCCACTGGGCGAGAGAGCCCGCTTCATGCCGTCGGCACTGCTCTCATACTCACCCGGTGAGAAGCTGCTGTGGGATGCTGCCGGCCACTTTATCCTCTTCGACAAGTTCTGGATAGGAGCAACCTACCGCAGCACCGGTGCGGTCACCTCCCTGGCGCAGTTCGCAATAAACAACCAGTTTAAGATCGCATACTCCTATGATATAACCTTTGGTAAGCTTGGCACCTACAACCACGGCTCACATGAGGTGATGCTGAGGTATGAGTTCAGGTACAAGGTTGACGTGGTCAATCCGCTTATCTTCTGAGATGGTATGCCATTTGCTTGCAAATAGTCAGAAATATTGATCAACTTAGACAATCTGAATCTTAGCACCATGAAAAAAAGGACCCCGGTTTTGGTTTTGCTACTCTTGATGACAGTGAGTGTTGCGCTGGCCCAGCAGTCACCCTATACAATAAATAAGAGCCCCTTCAGTACCGATAACTTCGATGAGTTCTCTCCGGTTTTTTACAGGAACGGACTGGTATTCTGTACTGACCGGGGACAGGCGGTAAGCAGTGAGGGGCAGCCTGTGGTGAAGCTCTTTTATGCCGACACGACGCAGTACACAAAAAAGTCTAAGCTCTTCTCCAAGGAGCTGAAGAGCAAGCTCAATGATGGTCCGGCCACCTTCAACCGGGCTGGTGACACCATCTACTTCTCACGTAACCTGGTGGTTGAGGGTAACCTCAAGCTCCTCTCTACCTACCGCAACAAGCTGGGACTCTTCTACTCGGTGGCAGAGGGCAAAGGGTGGAGCAGGCCACGTGAGCTCAGGTTTAACACCGAATGGTTCAATATCACCATGCCCAGCCTCTCACATGATGGCAAGAGGCTCTACTTCGCCTCTGACATGCCCGACGGCCATGGGGGGCTTGACCTCTACTACAGCAACTGGAGGAACGGATACTGGGAAGACCCGGTCAACCTGGGTCCTGAGGTGAACAGTGATGGCAATGAGACCTACCCCTTCATCAGTGAGACAGGCGAGCTCTTCTTCTCATCAGACAGGAGCGGCGGACTGGGAGGCAAGGATATTTATGTGACAAAGGAGAGGGAGAACAGGAGGGGATGGCATACGCCGGTGAGGCTGGCAGCACCCCTCAACTCTGAGTATGATGACTTTGGGATTGTTACCACCGCTGAGGTGAATGAGGGGTACTTCTCATCAGACAGGGGTAAGTCGGTGGATATCTACCACTTCTCAGCCGATATGCCGCAGGTGTGGTTTGCTGATGAGCAGAAGAGCAACCTCTACTGCTTCACCCTCTCCGACACCGGGAAGATAGTTATTGACAGCCTGACCATGCACTATGTGTGGAACTTCGGTGACAACAGCACCGCCACCGGCACCACGGTGTCACACTGCTTCCCCGGCCCGGGGAGGTACAGCATCACACTTGATGTGGTGGAAAAAGCCACCGGCAGAACATTCTTCCGTAAGAAGGCGTATGATGTGGAGATAGTTGACTATGAGCAGCCATATATCACTGCTCCTGACTATGGTGTCTCAGGGGAGACGATTGAGTTCAGCGGCATGAAGTCGTACTATCCGGGTTATACCGTAACCGGGTTCTACTGGGATTTTGGCGACGGTACACAGAAGACCGGCGCCGGACCTGTTCACAGCTATGCCCGCAGCGGTGAGTACCGTGTGCGGCTCGGCCTTACACTACGCTCAGTAAGCAGTGGTGACCTGCTCAAGCGTGCCGTATGCCATACCGTTAAAATATTTGGCAGCAGGAAGGATATGAATGAGTGGGTGGCCGGCAGCCAGCGTGAGGAGATGAAGCCGGTGCCACTGAAGAGCTATGAGAATGTGACGATCAATGAATTATACTCGGCAGAGGCTGACTTCAGCCGTGAGGCACTCTTTGATGTGGAGATCGTCTCATCAACCAGCCGCCTGGAGCTGACAAACCCGCTCTTCCGCAGTGTGCCGAAGAAATACAGTATCAGTGAGATACACTACCCTGAGACGGGGGTGTACAGTTATGTCATTGACCGGCAGATGAGCCTGATGGCTGCCTACCCCGCCTATAGTGAGATAGTGGCCACCGGCTATAAAGATGCGGTGGTGAAGCTGCACCTGCTCACTGACCCTGCCGAACGGGAGCTCAATATCCTCAAGAGGAACTACGGGGTGATGACCGACACCTATTTTGATACACGCAACCGGCTGGTCACAAACGCCTACCTGATGCTTGACCAGGTGGTGATGCTGATGAACAAGTATCCATCACTGAAGCTTGAGATAGGCGTTCATACAGATAACCAGGGAGCGCAGAACACCCTTGCCACGCAGTCACAGTCACGTGCACAGGTGATTGTCAATTATCTGGTCAACAGGGGTATCAGTGCCAGCCGCCTCACCGCCAGAGGGTATGGCGGCACACGACCCGTAGCACCCAACACCACCTGGCTCGAGCGGCGCCTGAACCGCAGGGTTGAGTTCAGTGTTATCCGATAGGCACCCTTTACTGCCTCATTCATCTTACCACACTTTAACCTGAACGGTATATGAGATATACACTGATAGCACTGCTATGCCTGATACAATCTGCCATTGGTTTTTCGCAGGTGTCTCTGACTATTGAAGGGCGTGAGATCATCGATAGCGAGACAGGTATCTCAGACGGATTCAACATTCCGCGGTCACAGCCAACAGTGCTGATGTTCCGCAATAACAGTCTCACCTCGGTCAATGCTGTCGGATATATTCTTCAGGCGGGTGATGAGACACCCGGGGTAAACAATAACAATCTGGATGGTGCGGTGATAACCGGAAACAGGTTTACCTGGAACGGCAGCGATGGTGACAGCTGGACTCATGCCCTATTTACCGGTTATAACCTGGGCGTAAAGATCATGTACAACTACCTGCATAACACTCCGAACGGTATTCAGCGCAAATCGGATGGCATGACTGACCATACCGGCGTGGTGGCTTACAATATCATCAGGAACCCAAGGATAGGAGTTGCCGTTAAGGGTATGAATGGTGTCAGGATCTTCAATAATACATTCTATACCGATAAGACCAGGGCGGAGTCAGGGCGCGGCCTGATAGATATATACACCAACGGCGACGGTGCGATTAATGCACCCTCAACCGGCACCATGATTCTCAATAATATCTTTTATGCCAAGCACAATACCTTCTTGATCAATGTGATGGACAGGGAGAGCCTGGAGGGGCTGCACTCTGATTACAACCTCTTTTATTGTGAATCGGGACCTCCATTATTCAATGCCGGAGGGGTTGAAGTCACATTCTCTGAGTGGCAGGCACTGGGTTATGATCTGCATTCAGTGGTTGTTGATCCGCAGTTTATTGACTACACAGATTTTGTTCCGGCCAGAAGGCTTGATTACGGTACAGATCTGGGAAGTGAATTCTCTTACGGGCTTGCTGTTGACGCCTATTGGAGTAACACCTCTCCGGCAACCGAGAGGCAGAACGGGCCGTGGCAGACAGGCGCCAGAGTATATGACAACTCACCAAATGAAAATGGCAATCTGCCTGACGGTGTAGTATGGATTTACCCCAACCCGGCAAAAAGCTTTTTTTATGTTGTGCTAACGGATATGGAGAGAGCTTATGACTATCTGAAGATCTATGACCTCAACGGCAGGGTAGTACACACTATGCCTCTCGGATTTGCACGAAAGAACCTGGTTGAGCTGCCTGCCGGAATCTGTTCAGGTATCTATACGGTATCGCTTGAGTCGGCACACCTGCCAGCATTTCACCGGAAGATCGTTATTGTCAACTGAGTAGATACAGTAATACTTGAGTTGGCGTATCCGCCAGCCTATAACCGGCAGGTCATTGTCCTCAGCTGATAAAATACGGAGTTGCCTGAGTCAGCACACCTGCCAGCCTGTAACCGTTAGATCATTACTACAAACCGGACAGAAATATTTCCTGATTACTTTTTGATGAACTTCTGGGTTGTAAGTATCCTGTCTGCAGAGATCATCATTACGTAGAAGCCGGGGCGCAGATGTGAAAGGTCATAGTGCTTTGTGAGTTCGTCATGTGACAGCTCATCATTCATTAGCACCCCTCCCTGCTGACTGACAACTGACACCCTGTATCTTTCATATTCAACGGGGGTGGAGAAGCTGATGGTGAAACGCCCGTCATTGGGGTTGGGATAGATATCTAGCTCACCTATCATTTCCGGAGTAGGGATAACCTTAAACTCCAATACTGCCGATCTGGTTGTGGCCTTCAGATTATCAGTGGCAACAGCATAGATCGAATAGTCACCTTCAGGAAGCTCTTTAAGGGTGAATGACCAGGGAGAGCTGTAACACTCGCCAAGAACCGTGTTGCCATTATACAGAACAACCGAATGTATTGATCCGTCAGGGTCATGGGCAGTAATATCGATAACTATGGTAGCCGGACAACTGTATGACTCTCCTTTTGCTGGGTTGGCGATAGATACTGTAGGTGGCTTGTTGGGCGCGACCGGAGGCGTCGGATCAGGTGTTACGGGTGGTGTTGGATCAGGTGTTACGGGCGGCGTCGGATCGGGTGTTACCGGAGGCGTCGGATCGGGTGTTACCGGAGGGTCAGGGTCTGGCTTAGGATCTGGCGCTGGTGCCGGTTTTGGGTCAGGCATCAGCACAACCGAGGTGAACGGTAGCAGGGTTACACTACCGGCATATTTCTTTCCTGTCACATCAACCATTGGCTGACTGAGGGAGACCACCCTGTTTGAGGTTGTTGCGTTGTAATAGAACTTGATCTTAGAGGTGTCACTGACCGTAACTGATGATTTTTTAGAGTTCTTGTCCTGCCCTGAAAAGGACTGCCAGTCGGCAAGGGTTCTCTTTTTGTTTCCGATTGAGGGTGATTGGGTATGTATAGTATTGTCATCAGCCACCGGCCTTGCATAGTAGTTATTGTCAGCAGTGCCGAACAAGGTAAGATCATCAGAAACACTGAACAGTTTCAGTGCCGGATGTGCCGCATCTTTTGAAATAAACTGATTATTGTTGAGACGGTTCTCTCTGATACTGCTGCCGGAGCTGTTCTGAAAATAGAAGCCATAGCCATTATCAAAGCCGGTGTTGAACTCTATCCTGTTTTTTTGCGCACAGTGGATCATATAACCTGCCTCATTGCAATAAGCTATCGTATTGTTGGTGACAATGACGTTTGTTGAGTTTACATCCATATATATTCCCCTGGCAATGTATCTTCCGGGATAAGGTGTACCGTCTGTGTTCCCGATAACCCGTAGGACAATGTTACCATCAATTTTTCTGGATGTTCCTTCCCTGGCTGTATATATGCCACCACCATCATTGAGGGTGAGCAGGATGTCATGAATGAAGTTGTTCTGGATGGTTGTAACGTATGCTATTGAAGAGAGCTTTATACCTGAATAGCCGACATATCTTATTATATTGTTCTTTACCTGACAGTCAGTGTTGTTGACAATTACCCCAATAGCCTGATTGCCATAAAAGGCCTGACCCTTTTCAAGACCAATATTCTCAATAATGTTATCTGTAACCCGGTGTTTCGCTCCTATAATCTGAATCCCGGTCTGGTTAGCAGATGAAATGGTATTGTTGCTAATATAGCCATTACTGCCCCAGAGGTTAATACCATCCTGACCGGCAAAGGAGAGCTGGCAGTTACGTATAGTAACAAAGTCATTGGCAGGGTCTATAAATTCTATCAGGTTGTCTGTAGACCCTTTGAAGTGCAGATTTTCGATTGTGATATAATCTTTGCCAGCATTGTAGGCAAGATTCTTTAGCGTAGCGACTTCGACCTTCACAGATAAAGGGTTGGCTGACCCGAAATAGAGATAGAATCTACCTTTCACCGGATCATGGTACCACTCTCCAAACTGATCAAGTGTTCTGATATCGTTCTGGATAAAATATCCATGTTTGACCAACGCCTCCTGATCAGTACCAAGAGAGTTGTATGTAAGAGTTCCTCCGGAGTGAGATGTGATTATACAACGGTCAAGCGACCAGTCATTTTTTCTTATCACCACCTCAGCTCCTTTCCAGTTGGGCGACTGTCCCAGGTCATTGTCGGTAATCGATTTATTGGAGCTGGCTGTCTGGTAAATGCGGTATCCATTGTCCGGCCACCGTCCCATGGCATATTGTTTTCCATCAATTAATACCATGTTGGTCAGTGACTCTGAATTGATTGATGCGGAGAAGATTCCATTACCCTCATCAGTCCACTCAGTTACTGACCGGAATCCGGTTATCACAGGCCTCTCTCCTGAACCATAAGAACCAATGGTTATGGGTGATGATGCCGTTCCTGATGCTGAGACTCTAAGGGTTCCAAAAAATGTATCACCCTTTTTGAAGAGAATTCTGTCGCCAGGTTTAAATGTCGTGAATGCTGAGTTCACTTTCTCAATGGTGGCCCAGGCTGTAGCATCTGATGTTCCTGCTCCGGTATCATTGCCACCGTTTTTGACGTAATAGTCTGTGGCGGCAGCCAGTGAGCAGAGAGCCAGTAAAATAAAAGAAAAGGTACTTCTCATAAATGCCTTTCCGGATTGACGGATGTATATATAATTTGACTAACCTGTCTCTTTTTACGACGAACGGCCCTTTTTGTTACACGAAAGTGCTCAAAAGAGCTTTTGTGAAAATAAGAAGAAAATCTGTATCAGAATAGACCAAAGAGTGTTTTCTGCAGTTTGTTAATAAATATCTTAACCTTGTTGCATGAGACTATTGAAATCGGCGCCTTTTAAATTTATTTCACAATTTGTTACTAAGGGCCATGAGAGGAGCGTGAGGGCGAAAAAGAATATTGTGGGCTCCCTGCTTATCAAGGGCCTCAGTCTATTTATAAGTTTTATTACCCTACCCATAACCCTTAGTTATGTTGATTCAGCTACTTATGGGGTATGGCTGACCATCAGCTCTATTGTCGGATGGTTTGTCTTTTTTGATGTAGGGCTGACACAGGGTCTGAGAAACAGGCTTGCTGAGGCCAAGGCGAGGGGTGATGAAGAGCTTGCCCGTATCTATGTGAGTACTACCTATGCAATACTCGGGATCATCTTTACCATCGTCTGGCTCATTTTCTTGGTTGTTAATAATTTTCTTGACTGGTCTTCGATATTGAAGGTGTCGGAAACAATGCGTTCCGATGTCACCATGTTGGCTTTCATCGTCTTTACCTATTTTTGTATATCATTTGTATTCAGAATAATAACCACTATTCTGTTGGCTGATCAGTTTCCGGCCAAGTCATCACTGATTGACCTTATCGGTCAGATCTTCTCACTGATCCTTATTATTATACTTGTTAAGACTACTGAAGGATCACTGGTGAAGCTGGGGCTGGCTTTGTGTGTTGCCCCCCTCCTGATATTGATCGGGGCAAATGTTTTCTTTTTTAACGGCCAATACAAAAAATACAGGCCTTCCATCAGTACTGTCAGGTTCAGGCATGCCAATGACCTTTTTAATCTTGGCCTGAAATTTTTTGTAATCCAGGTTGCAGCCATTATCCAGTATCAGACTGCCAATATCATTATTGCCAGAAGTTTTGGAACTGCTGATGTAACGGCCTACAATGTGGTATACCGGTATTTTGGAATCCCCTATATGTTATTCAATATTTTTCTTGTTCCGTTTTGGTCTGCTTCTACAGAGGCATTCCAGAAGAATGATATCAAGTGGATCAAGAATGGGATTAAACGATATAATCAGTTACATATATTGATTTTTCTTGGAACGGTCCTGATGTTGGTTTTCTCTACACCATTTTACAGGTTGTGGTTAGGAGAAGGGAAGGTGGTGGTGGCAATGTCACTTTCATTCTGGGGATTTGTCTATTTTAACGTCATGATGTTTGGAGGTAAATATGTCCAGCTGCTGAATGGTCTTAGTTATTTGCGAATTCAGTTTATCGCAAGCATGATTAGTCCATTTTTGTATCTCGGTGTAGTTCTGGTACTGATAAAATATTTGAATATGGGGGTTTACTCCCTCTTTATTGCTTCAGTTATTGCTAACTTTAATGGATTGATTCTCGCTCCTTTGCAGTATCATATGGTAATTAACCGCAACAGGCACGGTATCTGGATAAAATAAAACGTAGGGTTTAATATCATGTTTAGTAAGAAACAGCTGGTGTTTACCAGTTTAATTTTAGGTCTGATATTTCATTTTGTTTTTTATTACAATTATTATGGGCCCTCTATAAGTCTCTTTAAGAGTGATGTGAAGTATCTTTTGGCTGTCGGGTCAGCACTAATATTGATTTTTGTATACATCTTCACCTATTGGAGGGCTGATTTGCAAAAAGAGGGTATCGTAATAATTTTTGATATTATGGTACTCTGGATCTTTATAGCACTCCTGAGAAGCCTTCTTGAGGTGAATTCTTTTAAAGAGACTCTCGAATTTGTATTCAGCAATTACATGGCGCTCTCGTTATTCCCGGTTCTTTTTTTCATACTGGGGGTAAGTCCCAATTACTTTGCCGGTATTAACAAGACGTTGTTTATATATACAATAATAGCGTTTCTATTTTCGCTCCCGTTTATCCAGTGGTTTGAATTACAACTTTATTTAATTTATCCATTATTCTTTATCATATTGACTATACCCTTAAGGTCAAAGGGAGGGAAGTTACTGATCATAGGAATATCAATTGTTGTAATTATCTTTTCACTTACCAATAGAGCGGGCATAATCCGTATCGCATTCAGCTATTGTATTGTTGCAGCCTATTATCTGATTGAAAGGTTTAAAATTGGAAAAAAAGTACTCTATACAGCAGTATTTCTTGTTCTTATGATCCCACTGTTTTCATTGTATCTTGCTACCAGAGGCCACAATGTCTTTCAGATTGTACTCGGGGAAGATGAAAATGCCTATAGCCAGCTGGATCCAATGGCCGACACCAGAACATTTTTGTATTACGAAGTATTTCAGGACATCAGGGTGAATAAAAGTATAATCTTTGGGAAAGGACTTAATGCCGGATATGATTCGCCTTCTTTCAGGACCTACAGACGCGAGGTGGTAGAGGTTGGCTTTCTACAGATACTTATGAAGACAGGTATTGTGGGTTTCCTGTTGTATTCGTTTATTATCGGCTCAGCAGTCTATAAGGCAATAGTCAGGTCAAATAATCTTTTCATCAAAACGATGGGCCTTTTTCTTACAAGTTACTTCATTATGCTTTTTATTGAGAACCAAATTGCTTATAATATGCTCAATATAATTGTCTGGATAGTTATAGGCTTTTGTCATTCACCCAAGATCAGAAATCTGAATAATATAGAGGTCCGTATGCTTTTTCGCGGAGGTAATAAACTAACTACTACTGAAAGATTATGAAAAACTATTTAAAGGTATTATGGTTTACTAGTACTCCGTCGCTTGCCAGCCAGAAGCTTGGTGCCAGCAGCTATCTTGGTGGCTGGATTTCATCCCTGGAGAGGGAGATCTCCAACATGCCAGGTATAGAGCTGGGCCTCGTTTTCCCATTTTCTGACAAGAGATTAGCCCCCTTTACTCTTGAATCAACTAAGTATTTTCCGGTTCCAATGGAAACGAGGGGCCGGAAACTCCTTGACTTGGGTAGAAGATGGAAGCATCAAATCGAACCAGCTGAGGAGATTGACTATTACAAAGAGGCGGTTGATGAGTTTAAGCCCGATATTATACATGTATTCGGTAGTGAACGTTCATTCGGCCTTATCGGTAAACAGTATCAGATTCCGATGATCCTGCAGATTCAGGGAAACATGACAGTATATACTGATAAATGGTTCTCGGGCATCACCTATTTTGATGTATTGCGATATTGCAATAAAAAGTCCCTATTACTGGGGTATGGTATGTTTCATTCCTATTATCTTTTCAAAAAAAGGGCTGAACGGGAAAGAGAGATATTAAGCCATTGTAAACATATCATAGGGAGAACCGAGTGGGATAACAGAATCTCAAGAGTTCTTGCCCCTGAAAGCAAGTATTATCATTGCGATGAGTTATTGAGAGAACAGTTCCATTCATCCAGATGGTACTACTCAGACAGGGAAGAGAAGATCTTTGTGTCAACCATTAGTCCCCTGATCTATAAGGGGCTGGAGACCATACTAAAAACAGCTTCCCTTTTAAAGAGCCTCAAACAGTTCAAATTTAAGTGGAATATTGTTGGAGTTGCAGGTAATGAAGAGATTATAAAGATCACTGAGAGAGCGACAAAACTGAAGTTCCGTGATAACAATATTACGTTTATGGGTTCTATGAATCCTGAGAAACTAGCAGAAGTTTTGTCAGGTTGTGATCTTTATGTTCATCCGTCACATATTGAGAATAGTCCAAACAGTGTATGTGAAGCTATGCTTTTGGGTAGCCCTGTAATTGCTACAGCTACCGGAGGAACATCAAGTCTTTTGAAGGATGGCGAAGAGGGAATCCTGCTACAGGATGGAGATTCATATGCCATGGCAGGTGCAATTCTACAATTACTCAGATCACCTGATACGATGATTAAGTTCTCGGAGAATGCCCGACGGAGAGCCCTGAAGCGCCATAATACTGAAAGAGTTCGTGACAGGCTTTTTACCATTTATACAGATGTTTTAAGTTCAGGAAAATGAGTTCTATCCCCAGAGTTGTCATAATTGGTGAAACGTTTCGCTCCAATGGCGGAGGTGGAATTACCATGATGAATCTGTTCAGGGACTGGCCTGCAGACAAACTGGCCGTTATTACTGAGCTAGTCTCAGAAAGCTCTTCCGATTATCACTGTACCAGATACTATCAGATTGGACATCTGGAGAAGAGAACACCCTTTTTCCTGAAATGGCTCAGACAAAAAAAGATTTCAGGCGATACAGTGCTGAATAAATATCACACTGGTACTCCTATACTAAACAACAGCTCATCAGGATCCCGAAGTCTTGCCAGGAAAATATATCATAGATCGGTGCAAATTCTAGGATTGAATCATTTTATCAATCGGACGATTTTGTCGGATAACCTTATTGAATGGGTTAAGGCATATAATCCAGAGATTATTTATCATCAGCCATTTCGGTTTTCTGATATGGATCTGGCCTACCAGCTTAAAGCTGCAACAGGTCTGCCAATGGTTCTTCATGTAATGGATGATATCGTCAGCTTTATTAATAAACCTAATCTGCTTTACCCATTTTGGCAAAGAAAGATAACGGGCCAGTTTAAGAGCCTGGTCAAGGCATCCTCTGTTTGCATGAGTATTTCAGATTCCATGAGCGAGGAGTACCAGAAACGGTACAAAAAAGAGTTTTACGCATTCCGTAACCCGGTTGATCTGGAAAAATGGAGTAAATCTCAAAAGAGTACATGGCAAATTTCCCCTCCGGCGAGAATAGTTTATACTGGCAGACTGGTTCCTCCTAATGCTGATTCATTGTTAAAATTGTGCAAGAGTGTCAGCTCACTGAGATCAAAAGGATCTGAGATAGTATTTGATATCTATTCACTTGATGATTCTCATTCTTTCAACAGAAAAATTAAATTACTGGATGGGATCACTCTTAAGCAGCCGGTTCCTTATGATAAGATACCCGCATTACTAAGTCAGTATGACATAACAGTTCTGCCTATTGATTTTAACAGGCGGGGTCTAAGGTTCGCAAAGTATTCTATTTCTACTAAAACTTCTGAGTACCTTGCCTCCGGAGTTCCTGTTTTACTTCTGACACCCCCGGGAACAGCTCTGGATAATTACGGCAGGAACACACGGAGCATGTTTATAGTAAATGAAAAAAGTATAAAAGAGATCGAAAGTAAGATTCAGGAATTGATAAATGATGAATCATTACGAGAGAGCCTCGCCCAAAATGCAGTTGATACTGTCTCAAAGGACTCTGACTCCAGCATGGTAAGAAAGAAATTTCTAAGCCTGATTAATAGTGCCACATCAGACTCAGTGAATTAAACTGTCGGGTATAAGCAATTGATCTTGTTCTCTCAAGATTTGTCATAATAATAAATTCATGTTAGGTGTAAGTGTTATAATACCTGTTTTAAACAGGGAAAAGTTTATTGGGAGGGCAATACAAAGTGTCCTTGATCAGAATTACGCTGGTCCATTGGAGATAATTGTATCTGATGATGGATCGACAGATGATACTGTTAGAGTAGCAAAAACATTCGGAAAGCAAATAGTTGTAATTAAAAAAGATTCAGACAGTACGCCTTCTGGTGTTTCAGGGGCAAGAAACAGAGGTCTTGAAGTAGCATCCTTTCCACTTTGTTGTTTTCTTGATTCGGATGATTTCTATTTACCGGGTCATCTTTCAAGGGCTTCTGAGGCATTTGAAGACGATCCGCAATTAGGGTTTGTTTTTTGTAATACCTTAATGAATAAAGAGACTTCAGGCAAACAGTTATTCAAGAGATGGACACATAGTCCGGTCTTGCCTGTAGATGTAATTCATCCGGTGGTTTCAAGATCGTTTATTGTAACTACCAATGCCTTTATGTTTCGCCGTGAGCTTTTCTTGAAAGTAGGGGGTTTTAATGAGCATTACACAAATGCTGAAGACAGCGATATGTGGATGAGAGTGAGTGAAGTATCACACGGCAGTCATCTTGACTATTTTGGTGCTGTATATTGTATAAATCACGGACATGGCCAACTGACCAAAATCGATCGTGATACGATTAATTCCAGCTCTCTTCGTGTATTTAAGGCAGCGATTGACAGGTATTATAAACTTGGGTTAAAGAGTCAGTTCAGGATTTTTTCTCTCAGACGGTTCTATTATTACTATTGTTTTGAGAAGAGTCTAATCATCTATCGGCTGATATCGGTTCTGTTGGTTATTCGATATCCGTTTGGGGCATTGAAAAACTTACATTTGACGCTCGCAGGCATCAAATCGAAAAGAAGAAATGAAGGGTGGCAACCACTATCCTTTTATGTTGAAGGTCAGTCTGAATTAAAGGGCAGTTAATGAGAACCGATCCTAAGCCAACTCAATAGGTACGACTATGCATCCAGCTCTGAGTCACACTGCGTCTATCCCGAAAATCCTCATATTCAGTCAGACATTTAACTCTTTCTCTGGCGGTGGGATAACTCTTACCAGCTTGTTTCAAGGATATCCCCAGGAGAATCTGGCGGTTCTAACTTATCCATTTATGCTCTTTAATGTCTCATTTGACATATGTGACACCTATTATCAGATTGGGCGGGAGGAGTATATTTGGAAATACCCCTTCAATCTCATAAAAAAGAGTTATGAGTCAGGTCCGGTAAGGAAGAAAGAAACAGTCGTAACAGAACAGATACATAAGCCAAGCCTCAGGAATCGTTTGTCAACCGGGATCCTGACTCCAGCTGTAAGATGGCTTGGCCTGTCACACTCCATTTCAAAGATCATCCTCTCCGAACGATTAAAAGAGTGGCTGGATAGCTACATGCCTGACATTTTGTATTTACAGATTTCCAACAGGGAGAGTATATTGTTTTCACTTAAACTACAGGAGTATCTTGACATACCTGTAGTAATTCATATGATGGACGACTGGCCGTCAACCATTGCCTCTTCTGGTCCTGTCAATAAACTATGGAAGAATAGAATAAAGAGGGAAATAAGGGTCCTGTTTGAAAGGGCAGATCTCTGCCTCAGCATAAGTGATGCAATGTCTGAGGAGTATTTGAGACGCTATGGTTTAAAATTTATGCCTTTTCACAATCCAATTGATACAACCAGATTTGCACCTATTGCTCATTCTGAGAAACCTCTCCCCAACAGTATAAAGATTCTGTATCTGGGCAGGATTGGTACAGCCAATCGTAACTCACTTATGAAGTTTGCCCGTTTTGTTTCCTCGTTCCTCTTTGGCGACTATACGCTAGAATTTCATATTTACACTAAAGATACAGAGCATCCCTATTCACGAAAGATAAAAAAGCTCCGAAATGTAGCTGTTCTGCCTGCGGTACCACACGATAAAGTGCCGGAACTGATGTTACAATATGATCTGTTGCTGCTTCCGCTTGACTTTTCCTTATCAGGGCAGCGCTTTTCCAGATTATCAATGCCTACCAAGGCCTCTGAATATATGATGTCCGGTATTCCCATGCTGGTCTTTGCCCCGGCAAACTCTGCTATTTCAGGGTTTTGCGCTGATCATCAGTGTGGATTTTGTATTACTACACAGAATATGGATGATCTGAGAGAGGGAATGATTCGAATTATCAGTGATTGGGAGTATCGTCTCTCTGTAGGTATAAAAGCCAGAGAACTGGCCCGGGAGCTGTTTAACAGGGACACTGTAAGCGGGAACTTTCAGGAACTTCTGATTGGGCTTACTTCACGAAATATTCAGGAGTAGATTCGTTCTCTCACCCAGTCGATTCCTCCCCTTATCTCTCTTGCCGGGATTCCGGCAGCAATGGTATTACTTACGACATCGCTGGTAACTACGGAGTTTATTCCTATAACACTGTTATTACCAATTTTTACTCCTTTTAAAATTATAGATCTTGCCCCTATCCAGACATGATCACCCACATTAATATCCAGCGCCTGATTTATCCGCTCTTTTGTTTTATTGTCAATGATTGAATGTGAATCTCCGGTTCTGAATTCTATTTCCCGTGAAAACATACATTCTTTCCCAATGACTATTTTTCTATTTGGCTCGGTGACTGCCAGATGTGCTGACTCAATGGTGGTACCATCACCTATTAATATCTGACAATTATTGTCCTCAAACCAGACTGATCCACTTTTAAACTCACAATTGTCTGAAATTTTCAACACATGGTTGTCTCCTCTGATATAAATCACCAGATCAGTTACTTTGGCACCGTTGCCAATCGAAATCAGATTATTGTTCCCTATAATATTGTAGCGTACATTGCGCAAAATGCCATTATTCACAATAGAGTTATTCTTTCCCTGAACAGGTCGTCTAAGTTTCCGGATGAACTGCTTGTATTTTCTGGCAGCCCGGTATAAACAGCGTCTGCTTTTGATGAATTCCCGTATGCGGTTTGTCATGCCAATTATTTGAGCTTTAGGAAAAATAAGACAAAAAGATACAAACTCCTTTTAAAAGATAACTTGTTTCCAGATTAAATATTTTCCTGTAATTCAATTACAATACTGCTATCTGTGACTGATCATTAGTATCTTCTCAATTCTTTTTATGTATCTGTTTAACGCGGATTAAATCTGTTACCTAATTTTGCCTATATTCGACTAACTGGACATTAAAGAGTGAAAACATGAAGGGTCAGATAGCAAATTGCGTTAAATGTGCTTTGCCTATATCTTTTCCGGGAATAAGACTTAATTCAGTAGGCGAGTGTAATTTTTGTGAACAATGGCATTTGCAATGGGATGGCGTTGATTTCAAGAAGTCAAAAGAAAGACTTCTAAGGTTTTTGGAGTTTTTTAGAGGCAAAGGAGATCCCTATGATTGCATAATTGGTTTGAGTGGAGGAACAGATTCCAGTTACCTTGTTTATCTAGCTAAAAGCTGGGGTATGACTCCTCTGACTGTAACTTTTGATAACGGGTTTTTGAGTGAAGGTGCAAAAAAGAATATTAGTGCATTAAAAAACCATTTTTCTTTCGATCATACATATATTACTCTAGATGAAGGGCTGGTACAGAAAATGTTTTTACACTTTTTGCTAAATGCAGGAGAGTTTTGCTCAGTATGTAACATTGCCATTACTACCGCAATAAAAAACACTGCCCGTGCCCATAACATCCGGTTAGTTTTATCAGGGCATTCTCCCAGAACTGAACCTATGGTCACACCGGAGTTTTTTACCTGCACCCCTGCCTATTTCGATAATGTATGTGGCAACATCTTTAGCGAAAAGGAGAAAGAGACCATATCACCCAAAGGTCATTATAGATACGGAAATCGACTGGCACGTTACCTTAACCCTGAGATGTTCTTTGTTAAAGTACCTAACTTTGTTCCTTGGAATGACCGGGAGATAGTTGAAATTTTGAGTAACTACGGATTAAATTTCAATCTGTTTAATCAGCATGCTGACTGTCTTCTGAATAACCCGAAAGAGTACCTGAAGTTTAAAAAGTTTGGGGTATTGGAGTTCAGTTCAAAACTTTCAAGCCTGGTTCGGGATGGTCAAATAACCCGGGAAGATGCGCTGAGGAGAAGTGGTCAAAAAGAAGCTGAAATAATACGTAACGAAAGAATGATCAGGGAAAAGCTAACAGATGTATTTGGGATATCTGAAGCCGAGCTGGAAAGCGCAATATTGCAGAGTAATTATCACTATTTACCTTTTACTGGGAGTAGTAGGCCCCGCCTGAAGAATCGTTTTGACCGCTCATTGAAGAAAATGATTGATCCGAAGATACTGGGTAGCCCGACAACCAGGCATTATTATAGATTCATTAAATAGTGAAGTTGGTTAAAAACTGCTTTTTGGGCGCCCTTGCCTGATTTCCCCCTTTTATAAAATACAACTGTTTTATGGACGTTTGTATTCTGGGTACTTGATGCTACAATACCCGTAGATGTGTCAGTAAAGGATTTTCAACAGTTTACCGATTTATATGAAGATTATGGAGAGACCAGGAAGACTCAATAAGATCGATTTGCTTAAGGCGGTAATCACGGATCCTCAAAGAAAGCCGGCTTCACTTATTTTCAGGGAGCTGTTCAAACTGCTAATCATTCACAGGGAGCTTCCTATCCATTACTTTACCAGTAATCTTTATAAGGCCATGATTGAAGGGGTAGAGAACTATATTCCTGCAAAAAGGGCAGAAAAGATAGTTCCCAGGCTGAATGACCAGAGATTAAAGGAGGTATTGGATAACAAACTCTATTTTGGCATGTATTACAGCCATTTTAATATAAGAGTTCCACGAACAGTGATGTTTAATCATAAAGAGTTATTTTATAGAGATGAAGCTACATTTTTAATTAATGACACTGAAGAATTCAGGAAGCGTCTAACCGAGATGTTCAGTCTTAACCCATTCCTGAAATCTGTCATTGTTAAAAAGATATATGCCAGCTCCAAAGGGGCTGATATATATAAGATCACAGTAAATGACACAGTGGACGGGGGTGATAAATTATCAGAAATATTTCGGATAATAAGAGATTCTGAGTTCATTTTTCAGGAGACAATTATCCAGCATCCTGCACTGGACTTATTGAACCCACACTCAGTGAATACTCTTCGGATTGATACTTTGATTGATTCAGATAATAATACACATGTTTTATCAGCATACCTCAGGATGAGCCTGATTGATCATTTTGTTGATAATATTGGCAGTGGTGGGTGTATGGTTGCCATTGACATTAATTCAGGCAGAGCCAGGAAATATGCACGTCCGGATTTTAACTATTATGGAACCAAACTATTTACCCAACATCCGTTGACTGGAACGGTTTTTGATGGATTTGAACTACCTTTTTTTGAGGAAGTTAAAAAACTTGTGATTAGGGCTGCAGATCTTATACCCGGACTCCGCTTAATTGGCTGGGATGTGGCATTCTCAGAGTCAGGTCCGGTAATTATTGAGGGAAATTCTGACTATGGAATCCGAGGAAATGACCTTGCTTACGGAGGTTACCTGGCACACCCGGTATTGAAGAAGGTTATGGATGAATGTGGTGTATGAATATTGAAACAGATTTATGATGACAGATAAGAAAATCAACTTGTTGGTTCTTCTTAGGGATTATCCTGTTGGATTGGCTGTTACCAAGAAGATTCATAATTTAATTATCTATTTACACGATCAGGGGTCTGATATAAAAGTACTTGGCTACCGGAGTAAATTTGATCAGCCTGTGTTTAATGTAAAGAGAGATCCTATCCCGTTTATTAACATTGGCAACCAGCTAAGGCTTTCCAACCTGTGGAAAACCTGGAGATATTATTCACGCGGATTAAAAGTAATCAGCGATACCAGAAAGCCCGGCCGGGATAATATCTTTTATTGTATCGGCCCTGTCAATGTTGAGAATCTGCTGTTTATAGTCTGGGCAAAAGCTAAGAGGTATAAGGTCCTTTTTGATGTAAATGAAGATTATTCGGTATTTGAAGACAAGGTAAAAATAATATCCAGGTTAAAGATTGCTACTACAAGAATGCTTGATGTTTTGACCTATAGGTGGGCAACTGCAATTACGGTTGTCTCAAGCCATCTTAAGGAAAAATACGAGAGAAGGGGTGATAAGCCGGTAATTCTGATCCCTGTTACAGCAGCAAATAACCTTATGGTTGGGAAAATAGATGACAGGAGCGGATTTAAAGTTGTTTATGCCGGGACATTTGACCTTAAGGATGGTGTTAGAAATATCATTGAAGGATTTCTGATGTTCAGATCAGCCAATAGAGAGGCAGAGTTAATTCTTATAGGTAAGAGTGAACAACAGGCAGGTTATGCTAAAGAGTACCTGCAGTATCAGGAGATTCTCTTCAAGGGATATGTCCCAGATTCCCAATTCTATGAATTATTGCGCGATGCAGATGCACTTTGCATGTGCAGAACCAATTCTGACTTCTCAAATGCAGGGTTCCCTTTCAAGCTTGGAGAATATCTTGCAACAGGTAATCCCGTCATTTCAACAAGGGCCAGTGACGTTAGCAGATACCTGACCCCTGATGATGTATATATGGTTGACTTTGACAGCCCTACGGAAATTGCTGCTGCATTGGATGCCATTGCCGGTGATCCGGCTGAAGCGAAAAGAGTAGGTCAAAACGGATACCAGAGGTATTTGACATACTTTTCTCCGGAGTCTAATGGCAGGTTACTGATTGAGCTGTTACAACAGATATGATGTCTGTCTCATTAAGAGGAGGGAGAGAAAAGCCGCGTATATTTTTAAACTAGTACAATGACGAATTCAACAACTGTAATCATAGGTGGTGATTTGGGACCAACAAAGTCCAATTATGATCAATTTATTTCAGGTAACATTTATGAAGTAATTGATAAACAGGCCTTAACTTTATTAGGTTCTGTTGACTACAGGATTTTCAACCTTGAGGTTCCTCTTACCGATAATCTGAGCCCCATTTCAAAGGATGGCCCTTCTCTTTCGGCCCCTTCTGCAACTATTCATGGCATAAAGACGCTTAACCCTTCACTGGTCACTTTGGCCAATAATCACATTATGGATCATGGTGAGAGTGGTTTGACAGATACCATGTCTCACCTGTCAAAAAACAAGATTGGTTTTGTGGGGGCTGGAATGACCCTGCAGGAGGCATCGTCTCCCGCAATACTGGCAAACAAGAGACATAAGATTGGCATTTATGCATGTGCCGAACATGAGTTTTCAATTGCTGGTATTACCAAAGCCGGCGCAAATCCGTTTGATCCTCTGGAAAGCTTTGACCACATAAATGCCCTAAAGCAAGAGTGCAATTATCTGATCATATTATATCATGGTGGCAAAGAGCGTTATCGGCTCCCAACGCCTGAATTGCAGAAAGTCTGCAGAAAAATGATTAGCCGTGGCGCTGACTTGGTTATCTGTCAGCATAGCCATTGTGTGGGCTCTTTTGAAAAATACGAAAACGGGACGATTGTGTATGGTCAGGGCAATTTTCTTTTTGACAGGCATGATGATGAGTTCTATCGAACAGGGTTATTAATAAAAGTAGTTATTGGCCCGGTTGTGGAGATTGAGTATTTACCTATCTGTAAACGGGAAAATGGGGTTGAGTTAGCTGATGCAAAGAGTGGCGCAAAAATATTAGCCGGTTTTTACAAGAGATCAGAAAAGATTATTGACCCATTATTTGTTGAGAAGGAGTTTGAGAATTATTGTAAAATGAACGGACAATACTACCTTGCAACACTGGCAGGTTTTGGAAAAACTCTTCGACGAATTGACAAAGTGCTGAATCGTCCCTTTACAAGATTAATATATTCGGAGAGCAAACTTAATACGGTTAGAAATCATATTGAGTGTGAGACTCATCGTGAAATTGTTCTAAAATATATAGAGATACTTAATAGAGCCAAAAAGCGTTAAGAAGGCATAAATGGCCTGGTAAAACAATGAAAGAAAAATGTCCAGACTTATAATTTTGACAGATGCATATTCGGAGTTTCTTGTCTCAAGGGCAGATCTCAGATATTTTACCTCAATGGATGTCGACCTAATAAGTAACTGGTTTCGTTCAAGAAATTACGATGTCAAAGTATGTAAGTTCAGCGAACTAGATCTTAATACCAGTTATAAAGGGGTTTTCTTCCTTTATCAGACCTCAGAGGCACCCGGTGCCTTTTATAAAAGATACATCGAGGATCTGGTATATCATCTGGAGAAGCTGGGAGCCATTCCAATGCCAAGTCATGAGTATCTTAAAGCTCATCATGATAAAGTCTTTATGGAGTTTATCAGAATGAGGTTTCAGGATGAATCACTCAAAACCATCAGGAGCACCTGCTACGGTTCCTGGGTAGATGCCCGTAGTTACTCAGGAAACTATCCTGTTGTGATAAAACAGGCATCGGGGTCGGCAGGGAAAGGGGTTTATCTTGCACGTAACCCAAAAGAATACCAACAGAAGGTAAAAAAGGCGGGCAGGGTTGTTATCGGATCAGGATTGGCCGATATGGTTGTTACCTGGGTTAAGAATACCGCAAAGAAGTTTGTCAAATGGATGCAGCCGGACAAAAAATCATATGTTAAGTATAATACAGCGCCGGTTTCAAGCGCAGTGATTGTACAAAACTATATTCCCGGTTTATCCGGTGATTACAAGGTGCTCTACTTTGGCAGGAGATATTATTTTATGTACCGTAAGAACAGACCAAACGACTTTAGAGCCAGTGGCAGCGGTCAATTCCTTGACGTTCCTGAAGAGGAACAATTAGGAGTACTTGAGTTTGCAAGGAAGGTGACTCATGAGATTAACTTCCCTATTATCGGAATGGATATAGGGTTTGATGGAGAAAATTATCATCTTATTGAATTTCAAATGATTCATCTTGGAACTTCGGCACTTCAAAGGTCTCGCTTCTGGCATGAGTATCATGAAGGCTCATGGATAAAAGTAGAAGGCAACTCGATTCTTGAAGAAGAGCTTGCAAGATCAATAGATTCATTCATAAACCAGAATTACAGCAACGGCTAGGCGATAATGTTCAAAGAAAAAGTGAGTGTCGGGATAATGATCAATGATACCATTGTTCAGCAATGGGTCTATCAATCCATTGTACAACTCCTAGAATCTCAATTTACGAATATCTGCCTGATTGTTTATGGTGAATCAAGTGACGGAAATCTCAAGGGAGCAGATAAGACTTTCGGATCTCGCGCTGTTAGACTTTACGAGGCACTGGACAGAATCATTTTCCGTAAACCTCATGACTATTATCGTAAAAGAGACTTAATCACACTTCGTGACAGGGTGGATATCTATGATTTTACAGATAGCACCGTCACCTCAGGTCAGTCGTATAACCAAACCCGGGAGCTGATCAACCAGTTACGACCTGACACTATTGTCCTGTTTGGAAATAGCGAACCTATTGAAGGAACGGGTGACATTCCCAGATTCGGCTATTTGAGATTTTCGATTAGTCAACCAGTTCGTCCTGGTGGCTTTGATCATGGTATGCATGAGGTGGTTCTCAAAGAACCTCTTACTGAAACAACAGTGGGGATACTGGGGAGAGCAAAAGAGAGCCCCGAAATATTGTATCGTTCGAGGGAATCCACCTATCGGTTTTCTGTGAATATCAACAGAAATAAGATATATCAGAGGGCTGTGTGGGTATTGCCAGGGATTATTGAAGGCCTCGCCTGTTATGGAAAGGACTATTTGGAAAGGCTCCTTGAAAGAAATCGGGAAGTAACAGCTCGGTCTGAAGGGCTGGAAAATGGCAAATCAAAAGTGACATTCAGTAAATTACTTCAACACTTTGCAAGACTTGTTACACTTGGCCTCAATAAGCTGCTATTTACAGATGCCTTTAGCTGGAACATTATTCACAAGATAGACAGCTCCGGTTTCGGGAATGGGGAAGACCTTTCTTCCTATAATATCATTAAACGGCCCAAAGGGAAATTTTGGGCCGACCCTTTTGTGGTAGCTGACAGGGACAAGTATTTCCTTTTTGTGGAGGAGTTTGTTTACAGAAAGAACAAAGCGCACATTTCAGTATTGGAACTTGATCAGACCGGGAAGATACTTGGAACGAAAAAAGTACTTGAACGGCCGTATCACTTGTCATATCCTTTCATATTCAAAAAAGATGACAACTATTATATGATTCCTGAGACCAGTCAGAACATGACTATAGAGTTGTATAAATGCACTGAATTCCCTTCCGGGTGGGAGTTTGTTCAGAACCTAATGGAAGGTATTACTGCTACAGATACTACCCTCTTCTATCATGATAACATATGGTGGTTGTTCACCACAGTTGACAGAACAAACGGTATTTCCGGAGGCAGTACTGAGTTATTCTTGTTTTACAGCGATGACCCTTTTAAAGGAGAGTGGAGAGCTCATCCACTCAATCCGGTAGTCTCAGATGAAAGCAACGCCAGATGTGCTGGAAGTTTATTTGTCAGGGATGGCATAATATTCAGACCTTCACAGGACTGCTCCGTGAGATATGGCAGGGCACTTAATGTCAATCATGTAATAAAGCTTAGCACTGACGAATACAAAGAGGTAAGAACCCAGGTTTTATTGCCTGACTGGGATAGAAAGCTGCGGGGCATTCATACTTTAAATTCGGAAGGATATATGACAATACTAGATGTATATAATTTTCACAGCCGTTTTTCAATCAGATAAGCTTTAAATGAAGAGTGGAGGAGATTCGATACTAGTTCTGTGTAAGACCCTTAGAAAAGGAGGGGCAGAGAAACAAGCGATGATTACGGCAAAGCTGCTTTCTCAACATGGATACCCTGTTCATATCATAATATGGCATAGCAACATGATTGATCAGGACAATCTTAATTATCTTGAGAATCAGCAAATTTCCTGTGAAGGCCTTCAGGGTAGCATTATATATAAACTCAGGAGATTTAGGGATCATATTAAACAGAATAATATTACTGTTATTTTGGCTTATCTTACCCTGGCTAATATGGTAGGTGCATTTGCAGCTCTCTGCAAACATCAATTGAAAACCATTGGGGGAGTCAGATCGGAAAAATTGCCTTATGTTAAATTTCTGGTGGAAAGAGTTGTACATAACCGAATAAATAGTTGTACCGTTTTTAACAGCCACGCTGCCAAAAGAGGATTTGTAAAACGAGGCTTTAGCCCCTCGAAAGCAGTGGTTATTCATAATGCAATTGCAGTCCGGCCAGTGATCAGATCTACCAGAGATGAGTGGTTGACAATAATTACCGTTGCCAGATTCATTAAATCAAAAGATTTCCCTACTGCCCTTAAAGCATTCAGACAACTGGCAGATAAACTGCCGTCGATGAAGTTGAAATTTATGATAGTTGGTTATGGAAAATATGAGGTGTCAATTAGGGCACTTATAAAAAAATATAGACTCACTGATTCAGTAAAAATGGTGATTGATCCTCCTAATGTAAAAGAGCTATTGGCCAGAGCAGATATCTATCTCAGTACATCATTGGTTGAAGGGTTATCAAATTCGATTATGGAGGCAATGGCTGTCGGCCTGCCCGTGGTGGCAACTGACGTAGGCGATAACAGATACCTGATTGAGGAGTCCAAAAATGGATATATTGTTCCCTGTAGTGATGTCACTGCAATTGCTCAAAAACTTGAGCAACTGGCGTGTTCTAAGGAGACAAGGAAGAGATTCGGGGAGTATAGTCTGGACAAAATCAGTAGCGGATTTACTGAAGAGGTAATGATTGATAGATATATAAAACTCATTGAAGAGTTAAAATGACTGCCTGGCTGAGTAAATGGTCATCAAGTTATGTGGGCCCGGCTTGTAATATTGTTCTTAATTTGAAAACATCATTATGAAAGTAGTTGTTACAGGGACGCGAGGTATTCCGGATATCCAGGGGGGGGTTGAGACCCACTGTGAGGAACTCTATCCCAGACTGGCATCTATGGGTTATGATATTACCCTGATCAGAAGATCTTGCTTTGTAAAAAAGGGAGATACGACTGCTGAGTACCTCGGAGTGAAACTTGTCAATCTTTTTACACTGCGAATCAAGACAGTTGAAACCATAATACACACATTTCTGTCGGTACTCTGGGCGAAAAGGAATAAAGCTGATATCATTCATATTCATGCGATCGGTCCTGCTCTCTACGTGCCTTTTGCAAAGCGTCTCGGCCTGAAGGTTGTCTTTACTCATCACGGCCCAGATTATGACAGGGCAAAATGGGGGCCTTTTGCAAAATATGTTTTAAGGCTTGGCGAAAAGCGTGGCTCCAAACAGGCTGATCAGGTGATAGTTATTTCCACAGTTATCAGGCAACTAATTGCAGAGAAGCACAATAGACATGATTCAAATCTTATCTTCAACGGCTTTTCAACTCCTTTGCCAACTGCTGAAACAGATTATATTAATTCTCTAGGACTTACTCCGCGTAAGTATGTCTTCACACTCGGCCGGTTCGTTGAGGAGAAAGGATTTGATCTTTTAATCAAATCCTTTATAAAAGCAAATAGTGATAATTACAGGCTGGTCATCGCAGGAGATGCAGATCATGAGTCCTCATATTCAACCAGACTTAAGAGTCTTGCAATATCGCAAGATGTTGTACTGACTGGCTTTGTAAAAGGCAAAGAACTAAGTCAGTTATTTAGCCATGCAGCCTTGTTTGTACTACCCTCATATCATGAAGGATTACCGATTTCCCTGCTTGAAGCAATGAGCTATCAACTTCCGGTAATTGTGAGTGACATTGCAGCCAACCGGCAGGTACATTTATCATCGGAGAACTATTTTATTACCGGTAATGAAGAGTCCCTTCAGAAGAAGCTTGATGAAGCATTTAGTGCCGGGTTTAGGTCTGTGACATATGATCTTGCACCTTATAATTGGGATCAGATAGCCAGACAAACAGCTGAGGTATACGATAAAACGATAGGAACTTATAAGGCTTAGGGTTTGTGAACAAGGTGGTATATATCATATCTACAGGAGATATTATCACAGGAAAGACGGCGGGTTCCCAGCGTGTTATGAAAATTGCCGGCTCACTTGCAGCTTCAGGTATAGAGGTATTTCTTTGCTCTCTTCCTCATATAAAGGGCAGTACTGTTGAGCCGGTTATTATTAGACCCGGTGTTTTTATGCTTGCCAGTAAGAGGGGACCTGGGAGGAATTCGTCTGGTTCTGGGATCTTCCTAAAATCTATTTCCAGACATATGCAAACAATTGACTCAAAGCCTGTAATCTTCTTATATCCAACCACGTTTGTGTTAAAGGATTTTATTTACCTTCTATATTTCCGGATTTTTAAACAGATAAGTTTTTTTTGTGAAATAAATGAACTTAGAACAGCTATCGCCCTGACTCCTGCACCTGCTGTAAATATGCCGAGCAGAATCCGCAATAGATTGAAGTCTTATCTTGAATATTTTAAGTACAGGCTCAACGAACTGCAGATTCCGTTGTATGATGGGATAGTTGTTATCTCCACAGCACTTGAGACATACTTTGCTGGTAAGGCACGTAAAATTATCAGGATCCCAATTCTATGTGATGCGGATGTAATAGATGATCATGTAATGCCCGAATGGCTCCCTGACTCACCATTCAGAATTTGCTTTGCAGGTTATATAAAATATGAGAAAGAGGGATTTGACCTCCTTTATGAAGCTATTAATCTGGTAAAGGTAAACTATGACATTGACCTTTATCTCTACGGTATGATGGAAGAGAATGACAGAATAATGCTTGACAGACTGGCAACCAGATATGATCTGCAGGAAAATGTTCATTACATGGGTAACATTGAGCCGGAACTTTTAACTGAGGAATTCAGAAAGTATAATCTGTTGATATTGCCCCGCCCCCTAAATAAAAGAACACAATATGGTTTTTCCACAAAACTGTCTGAGTATCTTGTGTCAGGAATCCCTGTACTGGTTACAGATGTTAGCGATAATGGGTTGTATATCAAAGATGGATTCAATGGATATATTATACTGCCGGGTTCTTCATCAGTAATGTCAGATAAGCTTCAGGCAATTATCAACAATTACAATAATCAGGCAGCTGACCTTGTTAAAAATGCACACCTTACCGTAAGAGAGAAACTAGACTACAGAATATACTCCGGAATATATAATGATTTTCTCTGGCCTGAGACGGAGGTGTCAGAATAAGAGGAGAAGTTATATACAACGTGAAAATACTTTTTGTCATAGATACACTTGGTTCAGGAGGAAAGGAGAGACGCCTGACCGAACTGCTTAAAGCATTGGTCTACTGTGAAGAGGTTACCTTTGAACTGGCAGTGATGAGCAAAGACATACACTATACCGAGATATGGGGACTGGGTATAACAATTCATCAGATACTAAGACAAACCAGAAGAGACCTCTCAGTTTTCAAAAAATTTTCCCGATTGATCAAACAGGTTAACCCTGACGCTGTTCATTGTTGGGATAGTATGACCGCTGTGTATTTGGCTCCTGTTTGTAAACTGGCGGGATATCCGCTTATTAATGGCATGGTTACAAATGTTCCAGTCAGGAACAGGCTGTTTAATTATCACTGGATCAGGGGTCGACTCACATTTCCACTGTCAAGCGTCATAGTCAGTAATTCAAGGGAAGGCTTAAACGCATATTGTGTTCCTGCACGAAAAGGTTATGTAATACCAAACGGGTTCAATTTTTCCAGGCTTGATCAAATTGATAGTCCCGGGTTGCTAAGATCAGAATTGGGGATTTCCACTGATTATGTGGTTGGCATGGTAGCTTCTTTCGGAAAACAAAAAGATTATCCTACCTATTATAAAGCGGCACAACTTGTATTGACTACAAGACGCGACGTCACTTTTGTAGCGATTGGCGCTGAAACTGATTCTGAAGAATCAAAAGGATTGGTCGACAAGAGCGTTGGCCCCTGGTTCCGGTTTCTTGGAAAAAGAAGCGGGATTGAATCATTTATAAATTTACTGGATGTATGTATACTCGCTACTTTTACTGAGGGGATTTCAAACTCAATAATGGAGTATATGGCTCTGGCGAAGCCGGTAATAGCTACGATTGGCGGAGGAACCGGAGAGCTTGTTAATTCTGGTGAGACCGGATTTCTGATCGACCCATCTGATTATGTGGCACTAGCCGGTAAAATAGATGAATTACTTAACAATAATGATCTCCGGTCGGAGATGGGGCGTCGTGGCAAAGAGCGGATTCAATCACATTTTTCAATCGATCTGATGGTAATGAATTATATTAGCCTATACAGGCAGGTCTGTAGAACAAAATAGTAATTTAGAGGGTTAAATGGAGACCGGTAAACGAATATTGATAATTGATTTTACAAATTATGAGGACTTTCCAATTGGAGGCTACCTTACTTTTGCCAGAAATATGATGTCATCATTTGGAGGATGCCTGGCTCTGGTCGGGATTACCACCTCCCGGGCAGAGCCGGTCGGCAAATGGATTAAAAAGGTTATCAATGGTGTTGAGTATGATTTTTTTGCCATGATCCGGTATAGGAGTACCAAGACAAAAAAGAGTGTCCCTGATAGATTAGTAAATTACTTGTTACTCAAGCATTACAAGGAGAAGATACTTGCTATTGGCATAGATAATATTTTTCTGCAGAGGCAGGAGTCCCTCCTTGCAATTTCAAAATCAAATAGAAACATTTGCTACTCGTTTGCGGGAATGGATAACCCTCTTGTTAATTCAAAGTATCGTTATGGTAGTTTAATTGCAACTTGGTTTGAGAGCCGTTTCTTTAAGAAGATAGGTGTTGCAAAGACCATTTTGGGCAGGGGGGACAATGAAGCTATTCGTGATATGCTTTCAAGAAGTAAAGGTGCATTGAACGGCAAAGAGGTGGTTAAGTTTCCCACACGTATCGATCTTAATGTTTTTAAGCCCGAGAGAATGGATAAAGCCCGTTCGGCACTAGGCTTGTCCAATAATGCCGTAATTGTAGTTACCACTGGAAGGCTTGCACGATGGAAAGGATGGAAGTTTATGATTGACAGTTTTATTGAGTTCAACAAAAACTTCGAGGAGGCTCTTTTTATTATGGTTGGAGATGGGGAGGATTTTAATAAAATTGAGTCATATATTTCAGAGAATAATATGGCTGGTAAGATTCTACTTACAGGAAAGAAAAACAGAGAACAACTGGCATACTATCTGAATGCGGCAGATCTCTATATAATGGGGTCATACAAAGAGGGCTGGCCAACCGCACTGATGGAAGCCGTAGCATGTGGAGTACCAGCATGTGCCACAGAATTTAGCTCTGTGGAAGAGATCATTCTTGACGGGGTAAATGGTTATATTGTAAAAGAGCGAAATGAGGAGCTGTTTGCAAACATGATGCTTGAAACCATCAAATTGCAAAGACCAACTGTTAATGATCATGTGACGAGATATTCAACCAGTAATCTGAAAGCTGATATACTTAGTCACTGGCAATTGGTATGAATAATAAAAGACTTCAGGGGTTGTTGGTTGTGTAAATATAAGTGGTGTCATCAGGTAGGAGAGATATTGTCAAAGAAGAAGAGCTTAAGGAGATTCAGGTATTTGATATCAGAATCCATCCTTTAACTCTTTCTGAGTTTTTATCTCTGATTGATAGAGGAATCAGTGATGGAATGCAGATTGCACAGTTTGGTGTCAATTCAGCAATTATAAATGACCTCGTCAGGAACGAAGAGTATCGAAATACCATAAACAATGCCGATCTGGTACATATTGATGGAATGTCGGTTGTCTGGGCTTTAAAACTGTTCGGATATGATATTCCGGAAAGGGTAGCGACTCCCGATCTGGCTGACGCTGTTCTTGAACTGGCTGACAAGAAGAGAATGAAAGTTTTCCTTTTCGGCGCACAAGAAGATGTTTTAAACCTTTGCAGAGAGAATATTGAAAAAAAATACCCCGGGCTGGTTATTGCCGGTTGCAGGAACGGTTATTATCAGCCTGATGAGGAGGTGGGAATATTTCAGATGATAAATGAGGCTGATCCTGATATTTTACTTCTCGGAATGGCTTCCCCAAAGAAGGAGCTGTTTTTTGACAATTACCGGCATAAGCTGAATGTCCGCTATATCCTCGGAGTTGGAGGATATTTTGATATAATGTCGGGAAATATCAGAAGGGCGCCTTTATGGATGCAAAATTCAGGTTTTGAATGGCTCTTCCGCCTGATACAGGAACCTAAACGACTGTGGAAACGATACCTTATTGGTATTTTCCAGTTCTTCTGGCTAGTGAGCAGTGAGAAATTCAGAATGACCTTCAGACGCAGGAAACAATAAATGGTAATAGATCACATAGCTATAGCCGTCAGGAACCTTGAGGAAGGCATAAGATATTGGACCAATACCTTTGGATACCATCAGATGACCGGTATGGTTGTTAATACCCGTCAGCAGGTAAAGGTAGTTTTCCTCTCTAAGACTGACAGTGTAATGATCAAGCTGATTGAGCCGGCAGAGGGAAACAGTTCACTGCAGAACTTTGTCAACAGGGGAGGAGGGTTTCACCATGTCTGCTTCAGATGTGACGATCTTAAATCTACCATGGCCAGCCTGAATGAGAAAGGTCTTCTGACCCTGGTGGCACCCCAGCCGGGTGAAGCCTTTAACAATCATGAGATAGCTTTTATGCTTGGTAAGTATGGCCTCAATATCGAACTGATAGATACGATGGAGAAGGCTGCTCTACTGTCAGCAGAGACTAAACCAGATAGCGGGCCCGCCCCTTCCTGAAAGGCTTTGTCAGGCTTTTCTGTTACCGTAACAGATTACGAATAAATATAGATTGAAAGGAGATGGAGATTCTGAATGGGTCTCCTTTTTATTTTAGGGTTTGCTGAAAAATCAGTTTAAGCATTTAAGTAATCTGAGATTT
>CAZHZC010000015.1:0-72343 GCA_964537135.1 uncultured Rikenella sp. | reverse complement strand
TCATAATGCAAGCTTTTTAAAAGCAATTTATGTTTTCACTTGCATTTCTGCTAATTCCTGAAACTAAAGATATTAACTTATTAACCTGTTTATCAACATATTAAACAGACAATTATACTTTCTCAGCAGACCCTACTTAAATGCTTAAACTGATTTTTCAGCAAACCCTACATAGCGATCCTGTTGCCAATTGATATTTTCCCTTTGCAGGGTCGACAAATCCGGGAGCTACGTCAATGATACCGGATCCCAGGGTATATGTGCCCTGGCCGGATACAGCGTATAGCAGGCTCGTTCCGCCGCGCAGGTTACAGTAGTTTATAGTTGTGGTATTCATACTGCCGTTATCACTACTCATGAATGCCTCGTATGTTGATGACGGGTTACGGATGATACTGTTTTTAACGGTCAGGTGACTTCCTCTTGTAACGGCCACGGTACCTAAAGCTCCGGTGTTATCCACAATGGTAACATTATACATGGCAGCCCCGTTAACCAGGTTGTGGAACCTGACAGTGTAATGTGCAGATGACGTGGCATTACCGTAAATAAGGGTATTTTGAACAACCGGAGCCGAGCCGTGAAGCGCCCCCAGAGCGGAAGCATTGTCGGCTTGATTGCCTGTTATTATAAGGTCAGAAAGAACCGGGTTTGCATTGTTATAAAGGTGTATTCCTCCGCCGCTCTGTAAGTGTACCAGGTGACCGCTTCCACCGGTGATAGTGAAACCGCACAACAGAGTGGCCGAGCTTTCTTGTTGGACCATCCGCACGGTGGCATTTTGACTGTTCCCGTCAATGATTACAGACTCGGGACTGTTCGGATTACCAACCAGTTTAATGCTTTTCCCTCCAAAAATGATACATTCGACGTAATGGCCGTCAGCTACTTTTATGGCCTGACCGGTGCTTGATCTATTAATTGCCGCCTGTATTGTCCGTAAAGGCGCTGACTGGGTTCCGGTATTGTTGTCGTTACCGGTGGTGGAAACATACCAGTTGTACACAGCAGGCAGAATCTCCGCAGCTGCCATAATCTGCATATCGCCTCCGGCTGTCCCACCGGATTGAAGTAACGACAATTTCGACTGGAAAGCTTGTACAATAGCTGTGGAATCAACTGACTCAGTCTTATTTTTTCGGTTATCCTGACCATAGGCTGTATGAAAGGTAAGAATTATCAATGCCATAGGCATTAATACTGCCTGTCTGGTATTCTTAATATATTTTCACTAGTGTCTCTTAATATTTGTTAAATTGGCTTATAACACATTGATGTACAAACTATATCATAGCGAAAACCATGTCGGCCTTTTGAAAAGGTTACATTTGACTGAAACCATAAAGTCAGGCAGACATGAATCAAGGCAAGTTCGTTTTCAGTCAGGTAACAGCATATATGCCGCAAAGGCAATTCGAAAGGATTATGACTAAATATACGGACAGAACAAGTCAATGGAGTTTGACAGCCTGGAATCAGTTGCTGGTTCTCATGTTCGGTCAGTTGGATGGATGCAGCAGCCTCCGTGAACTTACTGATATTACCACTGCTCACGCCAGGAAATCCTTTCATCTTGGTTTTGGTAGTACACCTATCAACAGAACACAACTGTCCAAAGTGAACCAACTCCGTGATTATCGTATTTTTGAAGAATTCGCTTATCACATGGTGAGACTTGCCCAGAAAAAATGTATTGATAAAGAATTTGAACTCAATGGTAAATACTATGCCTTTGATTCCACCACTATAGATCTGTGTATGTCTCTTTTTGAATGGGCAAGGTTCAGAAGTACCAAATCTGGCATCAAGGTCCACACACAAATTGATATAGCGACCCAAATTCCAGTTTCGTTCAACATTACAGAGGCGGCAATTCATGATGTGAATGCAATGGACTGGATAAATTACGAGCCGTTTGCCTGTTATATCTTTGACCGTGGTTACTGGGATCTGGAAAGGCTCTTCCGCATTGAGTTGATCAATTCGTTCTTTGTTATTAGGGAAAAACGAAATCCAAAGTATGAAGTATTGGCAGGAGAAGATCTTCTGGAGGGTACTGATAATGTACTTAGAGATCAGACCGTGAGATTCAACACTAAGGGAAACGCAGAAAACTATCCTTCTGAAATCAGGAGAATTGTTTATTACGACCAGGTACTCAGACGAACTTTCACTTACTATACAAACAACTTCTATCTGAAAGCAGAAGTTATAGCCTTTCTGTATAAAAATAGATGGATCGTGGAAATTTTCTTCAAATGGATGAAGAGTCACCTGCGCATCAAATGCTTTTGGGGAAATAGTGAAAATGCCGTACGGATTCAAATTTATGTGGCAATTATTACATATTGCACTATTGCAATCATTGAAAGAACACTTCAACTCAACAGGAGCACATACGATGTTATGAGGATATTGGGAAGTTCCCTCCTGGCAAAGGACACCCTCAAAGATCTGTTCCAGCCTGTAGAGGTGGAGCAAACCAATGACGATTGGCAGTTGCAGTTGGACTTCTAATTTCATTAACATATTTTAAGAGACACTAGTGATAAAATACTAAAAGATCCAGATGATTATTAAAATATGTAGGAATACCATCTATGAAACTTGATACAAAACCCGGCTGGCAACCGGGTTTTGTTTTATTTGTAGATATCCTTTCTGTGTCCGACAGAAACGACGGTAACGATAATTTTACCGTTGTCAATTTCGTAGATAACCCTGTAATCACTCACCCTGATACGGTATGCATCTTCACCTTTGAGTTTTTTATAGCCTTTCGGGCGGGGATTATCGGCAAGCGAGGCAATAGCAGATTTAATGACCGGGATAGCTTTCTTATCCAGCCTCATTATCTGTTTTTGTGCGTAACGCTCAATGAGAACGGTGTACTTCATCTCATGGCTTTTTCAATCTCGCTGAAAGCCTGTTCAAATGGGATAGGCTCCCCTTTATTGGCTTTTGCTTTACGGTATTCCCTTATCTCTTCCAGTTCTTCGGAATCAGCCACAAGCTTCTCGTAAATCTTAATTGGAACCTGTACGGCTATTTTACGACCGTTTTTATCTATAACGAATTTTTCCTGAGTCATACTGTAATTTTATTTAACGTGTTGCATAAGCTTTACGGGTCTTGAAATCCCTGATCAGGGCATCAATGACCATAAATACCTGTTTTTTTTCTTCGACAGGCAGTGTTGAGACATCCTGTATTCTGCGTAAAGTATCCTTATCGAGTTCAAAATCTGTTTTACCTACCATATAATCTATAGATATCTCCAGGGCATCGGCAATTTTTATAACCACTTCTATGGATGGTTTTACCTCGTCCCTCTCGTAACGCCCGATAATGTCCCCGGAAGTTCCTACTTCCTTACCCAACTCGCTTTGAGAGAGTTTTTTTGCTTTTCTGAGCGTAGTAATATGTTGTCCTAGTGTCATACTTATATATCGTCAAAATGATGTAAATAATATGAATTACGCAAAAATAGTTGATAAATATGTCACAAACAAGAAATGTTTTTCTCGACATCCTCTGGTATATATTTTAGATTTGTGATCGATATGTCAGAAAATAATTAAGAAAATATTTTTTAACAATGGAAATCTCCAAAATAAAACAATGTCTTTCCATTACAACCGTCCTGAGACATTACAACCTCCAACCCCGACCGGCACCACTTTTTGAAATGTCCCTTCCATGGAGACCAGGATCCCAGTCTGGACCTGCTACAATAACCCGGACAGACCTGATCTATCGCTGGTGGCGTGAAGCCCTGGCAAATAAACCAATTCATAAAAACACACATCTCTATTTTTCCCATTGAGAAGATGTGCAAAGACCAAATTCATTGGAGATATAGCATAGTCAGCCAAACCCTTTTTGTGCCAAATTAATGCATTGTCTCCCACTCTGATATGGCTGCCATTTTCACTTTTGGATTTTAATGGCATTAAATGATCATCTCATTCCGGCAGCGCTGACAAACTAAATTAAATTAAGTAAATCTGTCTATATGCCGGGATTATTATATAAATTTGTACTGTTTTTTGCATTATGCATTGCCAGAATGAGAGGATATTAAAACAAAAATCAAACAGAGATGAAAAAGAGATTAATTTTAGCAGTTACTGTTGTTATTGCGCTGGTTGTTGTAACCAGTTGCGCCAGGGCACCCAGAGAGGCTCTTGATGCTGCCAGGGCTGCTCTTGAAACGGCAAAGTCAGCACAGGCTGATATCTACTTCCCTGCAGAGTTTGCTGAGCTGAATGATTCACTTGCTGTGATGCTTCAGAATATCGAGACCCGCAGGTCAAAGTCGGCAAGCGATTTCAGGGATATACGGGCTTCGGCTGAAACTATAGTAGAGAAGGCAGGTGAGCTCACTGTAAATATTGAAGAGCGGAAGGCAGAGGTGAAGGCTGAGGCCGGGACAATGATCAATGATGCCAGGGCTCTTATTGATGAGGCCAGGGCACTGATCGCACGTGCCCCCAGGGGGAAAGAGGGCAAGGCTGCCATCGATGAGATGACAGCAGAGCTTGCAGTACTCGAGTCATCGATCACAGATGCCCAGTCCCTTTTTGATGAGGGATCAGACTATATACAGGTAGTTGATAAGGTAAAGGCTGCCGGCGAGGGTGTCGGTGATATTATCAGCGAGCTCAAGAACGCAATGCAGAAGGCTGGTATACGATTCTGACTATACTGCTCCCGTACACCAAAAACCCCGGGTAGCGTAACCCGGGTTTTTTTTATCTAACTTCACCAGCATGAAAAGCGGACCATTGACCCGTCTGGTTGTTTATACCATTTTTGCTTCGATACTGCTGGTAGCGGGATATCTACTCTTCAGGGCACTGATACCCGAACCGCCGGATGTTGAGGTTGAGCAGGCGCGTGCTGCCATTGCCACCGCCAGGGACAGCCAGGCAGAGATCTATTCACCGTTGGCACTTCGACAGGCCAGGGCCGGATATGATTCTGCCATGGCCCTGTGGAGGAGGGAGAATGAGCGGTTTATTCTGCTGCGTGATTATGAACAGGTAACCTATTATGCTGAAAAGGCACTGAAAAAGGCTGATGAAGCCCTGATGAACAGCACTGTAAGGTCAGAGACCCTTCGTGGCAGCCTCGGTAGCGGGATAGAGCAGCTGAGCCGGGAGATTTTTCTCTTTGAAAAGGTTTTCACCTCACTGCCTCTCTCCCGGGAGCTGAAAAAGAGCTATGCCCGGGGCCGTCTGCTCTTGCGTGAGGCTCATACTGCCTATGAGAACGGCAGATATGTTGAAGGAAACGTAACTGTCACCGAGGCCAATGAATATATTACTGAGGCTCATACCAGGGCGAGGCAGCTGCTGAAGAGCTACTTCAGCCACTTCCCCGAGTGGCGTGAGTGGGAAGCCAGAACGATAGAGGAGAGCCGTAACAGAAAATCCTATGCCATAGTGGTTGAGAAGATTCCACCCGTATGCCACCTCTATCATGCCGGAGAGAAGAGATACACCTTTGAGGCAGAGTTTGGGAGTAACTGGATGGGAGGGAAGATGAGCAGGGGTGATAAGGCCACCCCGGAAGGGATCTACATGGTGACCAGGAAACTATCGGGCAGCTCAACACGCTACCACAAGGCGCTGTTGATCAATTATCCCAACCAGAGTGATGTCAGGGAGTTCAATGAGAGGATACGGAACGGGAGGCTGCCTGCCGACGCCAGTATAGGTGATATGATTGAGATACATGGCCATGGCGGCAAAGGGGGTAACTGGACTGAAGGGTGTGTGGCACTGAAAGACTCTGACATGGATATATTGTTTAAATATGTGTCAGCCGGAACCCCGGTAACAATAATCGGGTCAAACCTGACCCTTGAAGAGTATATCGGTTTTGAGATAAAGTGATTATGGCTGCTCTTTACAGCTCTCTGCGGGCAAAGGCTAAGCAATATGTTGCTGCTCCACTGCGAAGGATGGGTGCCTCAGTCCTCCGTAGCTGCCCAGTTGTAAGGCAGATACGGAAGATGGCGGCGACGGCACTCCTGCTCCTGCTGCTGCTCTTTATACTCTCCCTCCCGCTCTCCGTTGTACCTGCCCTGCAGCACTCATGGGGGGCAGGCCGCTCTCACTGTCATACCGACTCAACCCTGCTTGAGAGAAATGAGATAAAGAGAGTTATCACCTCACACCGCAATGAGGTGTTACGCCTTGAGCGACGGCTGCAGTCATTGGTACCTCAGCAGAACTACCTGGTAATAAATAGTGTTGACAACCGCTTTGAACTGTATCGTAATCGCCTGGTAGTGCGTGAAGGGTTTTGTTCAACAGGTAGCTATACACTGCTCAGAACGGTTGATGGCGAGAGGGAGTGGATCTTCAAGACGCCGCGGGGCAGATTCTCCATTCAGGGTAAGATTGTCAATCCGGTGTGGCGTAAACCTGACTGGGCATTTGTTGAAGAGGGACTGCCGGTACCCGGACCGACTGACGCATCGAGGTATGAGGCGGGTGTCCTCGGACGATACGCCATGAGCCTGGGCGATGGATACCTGATTCACGGAACACTCTATCAAAGGCTGCTCGGCATGCCCGTGACCCACGGCTGTATACGACTTAACGATGATGATCTGGAGGCGGTATTTAATGCCCTCGGAGTGGGGTCACGGGTCTATATCTACTGAAAATGGTGCAACTTAGAGATCAGAGAGTGGAGCGCCCCGGTGAGAAGGGGAGGAGAAGAGTTGTGGTGTGGGTAGCTGTTGTACTGTTCATATTCTCCATCGCCTATCTTGTCATATCGTTGATAGCTGTAAATCAAACGGTAAGAGAGTATGCCGTTCTCGCGTCAGACGAACCTGTGGGTGCTGTTTCTGATACCATCAGCTACTGCTCAATACCCGGATTTACCGAGCTTAACCGACAGAGGGCCTTTCTTGCGGCACAGCTTGAGATGGCTGCAACAGACTCCATCGGCCTGTTGATAAGTGTTCCTGACAGCACCATACGGCTGATGATAAAAGGGGTGCCGGTACGTACCATGAAAATCGCCGGTTATGATATTCCGGCATTACTCCGGCATGCTGACCAGGAGCTGCTCCATAGAACTTTTTCTACGCCACTGACCATCACCGGCATGAGAGCCACCTTCAGGAAAGATCCTGTCAGGGTGATGGTGGCACCACGGGACACATCGGAAGCTGCTCCTGACATTAAACCTGCCACGTCACGCTTTGCAGCCCTGTTCTTTACACTTTCCACCGACCGCAATCTGCGTATCACTTTTGAGCAGCATGAACGTACGGGACTCAGAGTCCGTTGTGCTAGGTTTTTCTTTATACTGGGTGAGAGAGTGCGCGACCTGCCTCCTGTGGCGGCTGCGCTGGCAGGACTGAAGATGCCGCAATATATACCCACAATAAAAATATATCTGCCCGGTGATGAGGTGAAGGTTATCTACAGGGCTATACCACGTGAGGGAGAGATTGCTCTCACACTATAATGCCTCACTCATAAGCAGAGGTTGACCTTACTTTGTAATGCCCTTCTTCTGGGGAGTAGTTGGCCTCACACTGTAATTTCCGATTCATAAGGAGAGGTTACCCTTACATTATAATTACCTGCTTACAGAGAGAGTACGTACAGATAAAAAAGTTAATTTTGCGCAGTGAACGGTATCGCACCGGTATCTCCGGTCTGTAGCTCAGATGGTAGAGCAGTTGACTCTTAATCAACGGGTCCAGGGTTCGAGTCCCTGCAGACCGACAGCTGTTTGCTCCACGCCAGGCATGGCCTTGCTCCTTTCCTGACCCAGCCTGACCCGGCGCAGTTTGTCCCTCTCCTGCCACCTGGAGAGTAACTGACAACACAAAAGAGAGAGAGGAGGCAACAGTATCTGTGCCTCCTCTCTCTGAGGTTATTTGATCAACAATTACTTTTCTTACTTCTTAGCTGCCTTGTAAAACTCGGCTACCTTCTTCCAGTTGACCACATTCCAGAAGTTGCCTACATATTCAGGCCTGCGGTTCTGGTACTTGAGGTAGTATGCATGCTCCCACACGTCGAGTCCCAGTATCGGCTCTCCCTTTTTTACTGCCACATCCATCAGCGGGTTATCCTGGTTGGGTGTCTGTGAGACGAAGAGCCTCCCATTGGCATCTACTGCCAGCCATGCCCAGCCACTGCCGAACTGTGTCTTTGCAGCGTTCTCAAACTCAGTTTTGAAATTGTCAAATGAACCGAATGCTTCATTTATGGCTTTCAGCAGGTCACCATCAGGCTGACCGCCGGCATTGGGGCCCATCACCTGCCAGAAGAGCGAATGGTTATAGTAGCCACCTCCGTTATTGCGTATTGCAGCTGAATAGTGACTCACCTTTGAAAAAATCTCTTCAAGAGAGAGGTTGTCAATTTTTGCCTCCCCGGCAGCCTTAACGAAATTATCGAAATAGGCCCTGTGATGCTTCGTGTAATGGATCTCCATTGTCTGTGCATCAATATAGGGCTCCAACGCATTGTAGGCGTAGGGAAGCTCAGGAAACGTATAGTTCTGTGCCATTGTATTATTATTGTTTATGGTTATTAATCCTAGAATAGCGGTGAAAACCAAAAATGATTTTATCTTCATTTTGTCTCTTTTTATCCGTTAAACAAAAGATTAACGGAATTGTTCACCCTGATGGTTGTGATGGTAGTGATGGTAGTGATGGTTGTGATGGTTGTGATGGCTATGATAATAGTTGTGCTGGCTGAGGCAGTAAATTGACTATTTTCGCATTTCCATGTTTAACAGCAAAATCCAAAGCGTATGAAATGGCAAGGACGTCGCGGAAGCGAGAACGTCGAAGATCGCAGGGGCATGAGCACCGGCACCAAGGTGGTCGGGGGAGGAGTGGGCACACTGGTGATCATCCTGCTTGTTTACCTTCTTGGTGGTGACCCCTCAGGACTTATTCAGGAAGGTGCTACCGGAATTACTGCCGGACAGGCGGCGCCCACAGAAGAGGAGAACCAGCTGGCACAGTTCATCTCAGTGGTGCTGGCTGACACTGAGGAGGTGTGGCAGAAAATATTCAGGCAGTCAGGACTGGTATACCGCAATCCCAGGCTGGTGCTCTTCAGTGACCAGGTGCAGTCAGCCTGTGGCTTCGCCACTGCCGCCAGCGGACCCTTTTATTGTCCGGGTGATGAGAAGGTATATATTGACCTGAGCTTTTGTGATGACCTGCAAAACAAGTATGGTGCCTATGGTGATTTTGCCATAGCATATGTGATTGCCCATGAGGTGGGGCACCATGTGCAGAATCTGCTGGGTCTGCTTGACAAGGTTGACGCAGAGCGGCGCCGGGTTAATCAGGTTCAGGCCAACCAGCTCACCGTCAGGCTTGAGCTGCAGGCCGACTTCTATGCCGGAGTGTGGGCTCACCATGCAGCCAGAATGTTTGACTCACTTGAGGAGGGCGATATTGAAGAGGCGCTCAATGCTGCATCATCAATAGGTGATGATGTGTTACAGAAGAAGTACCAGGGACGTGTGACACCCGACTCATTCACTCATGGCACGGCAGCACAGAGGTCGGGCTGGCTGCGTAAGGGGTGGGAGACAGGTGATCCGTCAAAGGGTGATACCTTCTCGGCGGCGTTGTAGTAACCTGCAGCCGCTCACACTAACCACAGGCCAGCACAGTTCTGATGAAGATAATCTGGAAGTATCTAAGCCCCTTCAGGGGTCTCCTGCTGCTGGCCATGCTGCTGGCCGGCATCGCACAGGTGCTTGACCTGATAGACCCTATAATCTTTGGAAGGATCATAGACCTTTATGCAGTCAACACTGACGGTCGAAGCGAATATGAACTTATTACCGGCGCCATCAGGCTGCTGGCCCTGGCGGTAGGGATAGCCCTTATGGCTCGGGTGGCGCGCGCCTTCAACAGCTATGTCACACAGCTGGTGGTGCAGAAGTTCGGACTATCGGTCTTTGATGAGGGACTCAAACAGACTCTCAGGCTGCCCTATCATGAGTTTGAGGAGACCAGCAGCGGACATATACTCTCTGTACTGTTAAAGGTACGTAATGATAATGAGAGGTTTATAACCTCTTTTATCTCCACTCTCTTCACAGCCTTTGTGGGGGTAATCTTCCTTGTCTGGTATTCAGTGACCAAAAGCTGGTTGCTGATACCGGTATTTCTGATAGGGGTTGTATTTCTGGGTGGTCTGACCGGACTGCTGAGCAGAAAGATACGTACCATACAGCGCTCGGTGGTGAAGGAGACCAACAAGATGAGTGGTGCCATCACCGAGTCACTCAGGAACATTGAGCTGGTAAAGAGTATGGGTCTCACCTGGCCTGAGATAAGGAGGCTGAAGAACTTTACACAAAAGATATTTGACCTTGAGATCAAAAAGGTAAAGAATATCAGAACCCTCTCTTTCTACCAGAGCACCATACTGCTGCTGCTGCGTGAGTCGATACTTTTTATTCTGCTCTGGCTTATCTTCCGTCAGCTGCTCACCCCCGGTGAACTGATCACCATGCAGTTCATCTCCACCCGTATCCTTTTCCCGCTACAGGATCTGGGAAGTATTATACTTGCCTACCGTGAGGCTGAGGCGTCACTGCAGCTATTCAATGAGCTGATGTCCAAGGAGCCGGAGTACCGTCCGGAAGAGCCGGTACAGATAGGTGACATACGGAGCCTTCGGTTTGATGATGTCACCTTTCGCTACAAGAACTCCTCCGTGGCTGCCATTGAAGACCTCTCCTTCAGGGCTGAGAGAGGTGACACGATCGCATTTGTCGGTCCCTCCGGCAGTGGCAAGTCAACCCTGGTGAAGCTGCTTGTCGGCCTCTACAACCCTACCCAGGGCACCATCTACTATGATGATATCCCGTCAAAAGATATCCGGTTTAACCAGATGCGGCGCCAGCTGGGGTTTGTGACACAGGAGACACAGCTCTTCTCAGGTACCATTCGCGAGAACCTTCAGTTTGTGAAGCCTGATGCTACCGATGATGAGATCTGGGAGGCGCTCAGAAGTGCTTCGGCGCTGCAGCTTGTGGAAAGTTCACCGGCAGGACTCAATACGCTGCTTGGCGAAGGGGGCAAGATGGTCTCCGGGGGTGAGAAGCAGAGACTGGCGATCGCCAGAGCGCTGATACGCAATCCCAGGATACTGATCTTTGATGAGGCCACCTCAGCCCTCGACTCGATCACTGAGGAGGAGATCACCGGCACACTGAGGGAGGTGTCGGCAAACCGGCAGCAGATATCTCTTATGATTGCTCACCGTCTCTCTACCATAATGCATGCTGACCGTATCTATGTGCTGGAGAAGGGAAGGATCATTGAGGAGGGAACGCATGACCTGCTGCTTGAGAGAAAGGGTCTCTACTATGCCATGTGGAGGCAGCAGATTGGAGAGAGGAGTACCTATGGCCGCTCACGGCATGACAAGCAGCAGGTGCTCTCTGACGGAGATGGTTATGGAAGGGAGTTTGGGTGATTATGGAAGAGCTCCGGGTGATTATGGAAGAGCTCCGGGTGATTATGGGGGCGTTCGGGTGATGGTTACCCGTTCACCATGGTGATAGGCTGCCCGGTGGCTTCAAGCACACTTCGCCACAGCTCCTCCTCAGGGTCGATCTTGTTACGCTCGGCCACCACCATAGGAATGGGCATCAGGGTGAACTGGTCATTCCAGTAGCCGATCACAAAGTCGGTACGGCCGGAGAGTGCAGCATGTACTGCGTTCTGTGCCAGCAGATTGCAGAACTTGCTATCGTTGGCGTTGGCTGGTGCGCTACGTATTATGTAGCTGGGATCAATATATTTAAGGCTGTAGGAAAAGCCCAGCGCCTTGAACTCTGATTTTATCTTGTCACGAAGGAACACCCCTATATCGTGGTATTTAACGTTACCGGAGGCATCCACTTCACGTGGTGCTGAGTCGAACAGCTCCTGTCCGGCCCCCTCAGCCACCACCACCACTGCATGGTGTCTCTCTTCAAGCCTTTTCCGCAATGCATTGAGGAACCCTTTCTCACCATAAAGGTCAAACGGAACCTCCGGCACAAGCACAAAGTTGACCTCCTGTGTTGCCAGTACCGCATTGGCAGCAATAAAGCCGGAGTCGCGCCCCATCAGCTTAATAAGTGCTATGCCGTTATATGCACCCTGCGCCTCATTGTGGGCGTTCATAATGATCTCATGGGCTATCGAAAAGGCGGTTTCAAATCCGAATGATTTCTGTATCAGGTTGATGTCGTTGTCAATCGTCTTTGGTATGCCTGCTACCGCTATCTTCAGGTTACGTCTGCTGATCTCCTGATGTATGGCATGGGCGCCACGGAGGGTGCCATCTCCGCCGATACAGAAGAGCACATTAATATTGAGTATCTCAATGGTGTCAACCATTTTGCCCGTATCCTGCAGTCCGCGCGATGACCCCAGGAATGTTCCTCCGGAGAGGTGTATGCCGCTGACCATCTCCGGTGTAAGCTCAACCACCTCATGGTTGTATTCTGAAACAAGACCTTCGTAGCCATACCTGATTCCCAGCAGCCGTCTGACGCCATACCGGTAAAAGAGCTGATTGACCAGGCTGCGTATCACATTGTTCAGGCCGGGGCACAGCCCGCCACAGGTGACTATCCCCACCTTGGTCTTGGCCGGCTCGAAGTAGATCATCTCCCGCGGCCCTGCCTTCTCAAAGGATACCGGCTTTTCACCTGTGGTACGGCAATGCTCATAGTTCTCCGAAGAGACATCATAGATGACCCTCTCATCTTCACCGATGAACCTGTACACCTGGTTGGCGTCTTCATGGCCCGCCTTCAGTGGTGAGGTGACGTTGCATCTGCCAAGGAGCGGGATAATAAAATCTTCGTACTGCATTCTGGTCAGGTTATTCCCAAATGATTAACGTACAGCAACCCTGTTTCTTGCTGTTGGTGCAAATATACCCAAAAAACAGACGGCTGCTCCTCGTAGCAGGCTCCGGGCGCATCAAAAAGCAAAGCCTGCCGCATTGTATGCGACAGGCCTTTTCTTCTGTCGGGGTAGCAGGATTCGAACCTTGTTAATTTACGGCATTTTTACCCCTCCCGATTGTCAGCACTTTATAGCTTCATCTTAACAGTATATGGACATCTCAGAACATTGCCATAATTCAGGTAGAATAAATTAAATTAAAATAGTTTCAATAAATGTGGGGCAAATGTGGGACAAGTATAAAGAAAGCTTTATATTTGTTAAATGAAAATGCAGAGAATAAAACATAGAGTTACGGTTCTCAAATTTTCCAATCAGATAGGTGAATTGGTATTTTCTCAATATAAGGTTGTACTAAAATCAGAAGAAATGAAAAAGGATGCTAACCAAAGTAGAAGGGTAAGAACTGCCTACCATGAGGCCGGTCATGCCATAGCCTACATGGCTACAAAGGAGAAATTCAAATATGTTACCATTAAACCAGATGAAGATACTTTTGGCCATTTAATGCCGCATTTTAAGGGTAAAGGAGAAATGTACTACTACAATATGCGCCTTGAAAAGCTATTCGGGGAATTTACTCGATATTATGCAGGGCCTATTGCTGAAAGTATTTATATGGGAAGAAAGAGCCATATCGGGGCAAGTGGTGATTATCGTAACATATCTGAATTTGCATTAAGATACTTTGGCCAGGACAGTAAGATGATGCAACACTTTCTGAAGTTCATACGCCTATATACTGAGGGCATTTTAAGAAATAGGTGGAATGAAGTAGAGAAATTAGCTAATGAACTTGTGATTAAAGAAACCTTAACTATGGAAGAGGTGCAAAAACTACTTTACCCGGATCTATATGCGATAATGATGAAGCTTAAAAAGTAGTAGGCATGGCAACAGTAAATTTCTTAACCAGAGCAACCACAAAGAAAAAAAGCGTACTTGTTCCAATTTACGTCAGGGTAAGGGCCGGGAGGGCAATAGACATCACCTGTAAGACTGATATTTTAGTTAAGCCTGAAAGCTGGAGCAATGAGACGCAACAGGCCAGGCAACGGGCTGAGATATTCCGCTACCAGGAGGATGAACAGGTACTTCAGGGCGCACGCCGGTTTAATACCCGTCTCGACAGTCTGAAGGGTAGAATATTGCTCTCTCTGATGGAGACAACACAAAGCTCTGTTAACTCCGAATGGCTGACAACGGTTATAGATAAGTATTGGCACCCGGAGAAATACGCTGTTACCCTATATTCGTTTATAGAGGACTTCATAGAGCAGTCAGCGACTAAGCTAAACCCCAAAACGGGTAGGCCTGTTAGTTACAAGATGCGCCGGGAGTATGAAGCCACGTTTAACCACCTGAAAGAGTTTGTTGCCTCTGACCATTGGAAGGGTAAGCCGTTCCCGGACTTCAAAGATATTGACCTGGACTTTTACAACGCTTTTACGGCATACCTTCAGAGCAGAGACCTGGCAACCAATACTGTTGGTAAGAAGGTACAGACATTGAAAATATTTCTCAACGCTGCCAAAGATGAAGGATATAACCAATATGATGTTTATAAGTCACGCCGGTTTGTTGCCGTCACTGAGAACGCTGACACCATTGCCTTAAATGAAGCAGAGCTGACAGCTATTGAAAAACTTGACCTGAGCAAAAACCTCAGGCTGGACAGGGTGAGAGATCTGTTCCTTCTGGGCTGCTGGACTGGCTGCCGGTTCTCTGACCTTGACCAGATAAAAAAAGAGAACATAAAGGATGGGCTATTGCACATAAGGCAACAGAAAACCGGGACTAAGGTTGTTATACCTGTTCATCCTGTTGTGACTGGCATCATAAGCAAGTACAACGGCCTATTACCTGAGCCAATAAGCAACCAGAAAATGAATGACTACCTAAAGGAGGTTGCCGCACTTGCCAAGATAAACGAGACAGTTCACAAGCAGATCACCAGGGGAGGGGTAAAACGTTCAACGGCACACCCTAAATATTCACTTGTCTCAACACACGCTGCCCGGCGCTCATTCGCTACCAACCTATACCGGCAGGGGGTACCCACTCTCTCAATAATGTCAGTAACCGGACACAAGACAGAGAAAGCGTTTCTGAGGTATATCAAAGTTACAAGCGACGAACACGCACGCAAGCTGCAAACAGCCTGGAATAAAAGACATCATCTAAAGGTAATATAATGAGAACACGAATATTAACAGAAGCAGAGAGAAGGTTTCAGGCGGATGTAAGCCGTATTGAGACAGCACTGAAAGGATCACCGGCACCTGACAAGCTACTGAATATTGAAAGAGAGGTTGTCAATAACATTCTGCACCGGAGAATTGAAGTTATCAATGATTGTGAGGACGCCGTTATTAAGGGGCAGGCTATTGACGGAAGGCAGAGCAGGGTGAGATACTTCCGTACCGGTGGCGGTTTAGATTACCCCGTTGACTATATCCGTGACATACGGCGCAACTACCGGCTTTATCTCGGCGGTGCCATAAATGGCAAAGGTGATGAACGTGATGAACCAATAATTGAGGCAGTACGGTTTTATAAGCTGGAAGAGTGGTTAAACAATACAACGGTAAGCCCTAAAGCGAAGCCCAGAGAAGCGAAAGAGTATAACAGTATTCACAGGGCAAGGGCTTTTTATATTCAGCTGATGTTTATCAACGGAAAGATCTCTAAAGAAGAGATGGTGAGTAAAAGCCGGATAATTGAGATAATAGAAGAGGAGTTTCCGGGAGGGAGAAAAACGTCCGGCAGACAGACCTATGATGAGTTACACAGTAAAGAATATATATATCTGAACTATGATGAGCTGAAAGTGGAACGCAAGGCTGACTTTGAACATGGACAGAAACTCTATCTGATGAAGTACAAGGATTAGCCTCTTTTAAAGTAGTCGGAAAATTGTCAGGGTGACCGTAATGGTGACCCTTTTTTTATGTCATAAAATTGCCTCAAAGACATTAAATATGGAAGCAATAAAAAGCCTTACCGAAAATCTGGAGCTTGCCGCAAAGGTAAAATTAGAGGTCACTGCTGGTGATCTTCGGACATTCGCAGAGTATCTCCTGGAGAAAGCAGAAGAGAACCGCCCAGTACCGCCAGAGGTAGAAGAGTACCTGACCGCTGATGAAGTTGCCGGGATCCTGAAGGTTTCTAAGGTCACCCTATGGAACTGGGACAATAAAGGTATCACAACCCCTTTGCGGATCGGCAACCAAAAACGCTACCGCAGGAGCGACATTGAAACGTTTCTGACCCGTGAGAGTTCAGGGTAAACGACATTATATAGGTATAATGTTGTGATAATCAACAGCAATAAAAATTAATTGTCCCACAATTGTCCCACAAATGTATAAACTGCCCGAAATACCACACCGCAAGAAGCCCCGGCCACCGTACCGCAAGTCAGAGGCTATCCGGCAGCTGGAAGAGCTTTATATGGCAGATAATAGGTTAAAGTACCCGAACCTGCCGGATGAGGCACGCACCTGTAAGAAGTACCGAGATGACACTGCAAACGGTCTGACCCGTTGTGTGGTTGATTATGCCAAGCTCCGGGGATCCTTCGCAAGCAGGCTAAACAATCAGGGAGTTTACAGGAGAGGGAAATATACCCGCACCACCGCACGCCGGGGGCTGCCAGATGTGTTAATAACCCGAAACGGGCAAAGCCTCTTTGTTGAGGTAAAGGTAGGCCGGGACAAGCTCAGCGAACACCAGAAAAAGATTCAGCAAGAACAGGTGAAAGCCGGGGGCGCATATTTCACAGCCAGGGACTTTGAGGGCTTTAAAAACTGGTTTGATGGCAAAGAGTAAAAGATATTACCAGGTGATGCCGGAGAAGGTATATATTGCCCTGCCAGCTATTGAAAGGCTGATTGCCCCGAAAATCAAAGGTTATCACCGTGACCATCTAAAAGAAGTACTTTCTATTGTCGCCCGACACTGCCGGAAAGATAAAGAGGCTGCACCCCTTGTGATGAAGTATATTAAACGTCTGGTGCCTCAGGGTGACAGATACCTCAGAGAACTCATAAAGTGGGATATAATAGAGCGGACTGGCTATTATGTGCCAGGACAGGCAGCATATCAATACCAGTTTGCTGAAGGGGTTGACGGTAAATATATCACCTGTGGGCTGAATAACCTGAAACTCATTCGCAGGATTGAGAAGGTTTTTAGCGAAAGCCGCCAGGAGATGACCAGGCAATTAAAAGACCGAACAGACCAGGTGAGGTTTTTAAAGCTGCTATCTATTGCCTCAGGGTATGAGAATTTTATTAATGAAAAATACTCTGCCGACACTGACGCATATAACCGGGCTTTAGGCTCCGCAGTACGAATATTAAACGGCGATATATTTTATAGTGTTGACACCACCTCCGGGAGGTTTCATTCTAATGTGACAAACACTCCGGCCGGTTTCAGGCCATACCTGAGAGTAGGAGGCCAGCCGCTTGTAAATATTGATGTTAAGAACTGCCAGCCGTATTTGAGTACAGTCATTCTAACAGACCCGCAGAAGGCTGCAATGTTTTCTGAAAACCCTGCCTTTACTATGGTGCTACAATCTCTGAAAGTATCACAGGCAGACGATGTTAAGAAATATATACAATTGGTTATTGAAGGCAGGATTTACGAGTACTTAATGGCAGCTTTTCACGCTGAAGAGTTATACCTGGATAGAAACGAAACGAAACGGCAGGTATTGAGGATTCTGTTTGCCCGCAACCGTATGCCGAAAAACCCGGTAAACGATTCTCCTGAGAAAATTGCCAGGCTGACACCAAAACAGCAAAAAAAGAGAGAAGCCTACATTGAGGAGTACGAGAACATTAAAAAAGCCAGGCAGATTTTCCGGCGCAATTTTCCAACTGTTCACCGGATTTTTTCAAAAGTCAGGGGAAATGAGAGGGGCGACAAGTTTACAAGTTTTAAACGCTTCGCAGTACTTCTCCAAAGCATGGAAAGCTATCTGATGCTGGAAGTCATTTTAAAGCGAATAAGACGAGAATTGCCGGAGGTGATAGCAATATCAGTTCATGACAGCATCATGACGGGAGTACTCACAAATGATGCTGAGGCCGTGAAAAATATTCTGATTGAAGAGTTCACAAACTTTGTTGGTTTTCGCCCAAAAGTGAAATTAGAGAGAGAAGAAGAGGAGAGAGAAAGGGAGGGAGGAGATATAAGAGAGGGGGGTTTATATATACAATATGATGCTACAACCTCTGTAATGATAAATAACTCAATGAATTAAAGAAAAAAAAAATTGGCGAAAATTTTCGGTGAAAAAATGATGTAAAAATGAGAACGATTGAGATTAAAAAAGACAAGACAGACGGGCACTTTTCAGAGGTTGTCATTATTGGTAAAAGGGGCAAGGTGCTGAGAACGCACTACATTTTAACCAGTGACGTCAAACAATGGCGGCAACATTTCGAAAAGCAATACAGTAATTCTAAACAGAAAAACAATGATAGCGAACGGCATTAAAATAAGCGGCCAGAGAAGGCCACAGGCACAACAGCAACAGATAGCTCAGGAGCCTGAGAAGAAACAGGAGGCAGCAACAAAAAAAACCTTCTGGCAGAAACTTAAAAAAATGTTTGCGGCATGACAAAGGCGGAAAAAAAACAACAGCTCAGGCAACCGCTCATCACGCTGGGTGAAATTGAGAAATTGCAAATCTGGTTGGTAGTGATGTTTAATTGACAGCCTGTAAAATACAGGAAACAACAGACTAATGAGTACGAAATTTAAACCAGGACAGTCAGGCAATCCACGAGGGAGGCCGAAGGCAGCAACCAATAAAGTTGGCAGGCCGCTGAAGTCAACTATCTCAGCGTTTCTCACTGAGCAGTTTCAGGAGTTACCAGGGCTATATAAGAGTTTAAAGCCAGCTGAGAAGGCCAGAATGTTAATTGACTTACTGCCCTATGCACTGCCGAAATTACAGAGCATTGCCGTTGATGGAGAACTCAATCTCAGCGGCCTCTCTGAGGCAGACATTGACAGGATAGCTTATAAACTTATGAATAATGAAAAAAATGAGTAGTAAACAATGGGCAGACCTTCTCGGCTACCAGCCGAACGCTGAACTAAAGCGCCGGATCTTTGCGCTGATGAGAGATGAGAGCCTAACATTAACAGAGGCCTGCCAGAGATATAGTCTGCCGGAGATTGTCATTCTCGATGAAGGCGACATTGAGCCGGAAATAACGAATAGAAAAACAGTAATAATTAGAACATGACACGAAAACTAATTCACTTTGATCGGCACGGCTTCGAGAAGCTGGAGACCGCAGTTAACGAAGCCTGCCAGGGGGCTAATGAGTTAATTGAACTCTACAATGAAATTCAGCCCTGGCATACGATTAGCAGCCGTGATGAGGCAGACAGGCTAATTGCTGCCCCGCTTGCCTATCTCGATAGCACGTTGACAAGCAATATTGAGTTTAAGGCCGCCGGGATGAAGCCTGACCCCGGCAAGCTGGCAGAGCTGTTTTCAATTGACCGGGCAGGTTTTCAGAACAGGCTGCTGGGGCTGGTTGTTGTTCAGCCCGATTGCGAGGGGTGCGGAGAGCAGCCCCGGACTGAGAAAACGCCGAAGGCAATTCACCCGCAGACATTCAGGCAGTATGCTGACTATCTGAAGTTCAACGGCGGAGCATTTGTTGTTGACGGCGCTAAGCTTAAGGCCGCCGCCGCAGGGTTTGAGACACGTGCCGATTCACCTAAGGCCATTGAGATTGTCACGCACTATGAGAAGCTGATAGAGATCTTAAACACTCACGATGAGAAATACGGTCTGAATTTCAATGATAAAGATGCACTGAAGAAAATATTCAGCCTACATCTCAGCCGTGGCAGTGAGGGCACGTTTCAGCCAGACAGCGAACATCTTAAAAAATTAATAACACTTAAAAACAGATAGAAATGGCAGAAATTGAAGTCAATCCGAAAGAGCAATATTCACAACTGAAGGCTTTCAGGGACGAAAAAAAACAACGATTGATAAGCGAGGCACTGGGCGGTGCTGAACTCACTAAAGCGCAGACCTGGCAGCTGGGCTTTGAGCTTGAAAGCTCTACCAGATGGGAGGGCACCGAATTGCTGCCAGTGAATGAACTGGGCGTTCCTCTGACGGATCCGCATGGTCACGACATCACAATTTCTGACTTTATCCGGCAGACAGCAGAGGGGCTGGGCTTCACTGGTAGGCCTAAACAGCAGGCAGCAGTCACGCCGCCGAAGGACACCGAAGAGTATTTTCAGCGGATGCGAGCAGCTCAGACACCGGATGAACGCATTGCAATTATGGAGAGTTGGGAGCGCCAGCAGAAAAAAAAGTAACAGCCTCATATCTACTTTACCCCTGGCACTCACTCTGTCGGGGGTTTTTTCGTTTTAAGGGCTATTTTGGGCGATTTAAGGCACTCTATTAAAAAGTGAAGAGCTGCATTGCCGGATATGAGTTATTTAATACAGCTCCACAGGACAATGCCAGTTAATTTAATTGAGGCAGACAGCTCTCAATTGAAAACTGTTTTTTATATTGCGGATGCGCTTCATCATTCACAATGAAAACTGAGTTTAATAGCCCTGAGGTTTGGTGCATTTTCCCTTTGTGGATGATGAGCGCCACCAGACTGAGGGGCTTCAGTTTTTAAAGCTATGGAACTATTCTTATTTGTTTTGTCAATGGCCATTGTTGCCACAGCTGTTACCATTCGTGTTATTATTGGCTTCCGGCATCACCGGAGAGATAAAAAGATGAGAAAACAATACTTCAGAGATTGAAGGGGTAGGGGGCTTCAGAAAGTATAACAGGCAGCAAGAAAACCACAGCTCTACCGGAGAAAGCCAAAAAGCATTTTAAACGGCTCTTTTCAGTGAGTTTTCGCTATTGTGGTACAAGTGTGGGGAAAGTAAAAAGCCAACTAATTGAATTACAATTAACTGGCCTTCTGAATTGTCGGGGTAGCAGGATTCGAACCTGCGACCCTTTGGTCCCAAACCAAATGCGCTAGCCGGACTGCGCTATACCCCGGATGCTCTGTCGGGGAGGTGGCCATATCTTCTGTACCGTACCATGCCGGCACTGCCTGACTCACATCCGCCTGTTGGCGGTGCAAAAATAAAAAGAATTTCCTATTTTCAGCACCTGAACCCCTATTAGCAGAGAATGAAAACCAATTGGCATCAGGTTTGTTGTTCAACTGTAACAAACTGCTCTTCATCATGAAAAAAAAGATACTGATTACCATGGCACTCTCAGCAATGATTATGGTGACTGCAAAGCCACAGAGCTCATTCTATGATTTCACCGTAGAGACTATTGATGGCCGGCAGTTCAGCATGGCTGACCTCAAAGGGAAGAAGGTGATGATTGTCAATACTGCCTCCAAATGCGGACACACACCCCAGTATAAGGATCTTGAGCTGTTGAGCAAGGCCTACAGGCAGAAGCTGGTGATCATCGGGTTTCCGGCAAACAACTTTATGAACCAGGAGCCGGGAACAAATGAGGAGATACAGGAGTTTTGTGACAGGAAGTATGGCGTCACATTCCCCATGATGTCAAAGATTTCGGTCAAGGGTAAGGATATACATCCGCTCTACAGATGGCTTACCAACAAAGCCTCAAACGGGGTGCTCGACTCGGAGGTGGCATGGAACTTCCAGAAGTATATTATTGATGAGGATGGTAAACTTGTGGGCTATTTCAAGCCTGCAGTCAAACCGCTCTCTGACGATGTGGTGAACTGGGTAACCAAAGGGCAGTTCACACAATCCAGATAAGAGCCAGCCACCGATGGGTATTCACCCGGTCCGGATAAGAGCCTGCCCCGGATGGTAGTTCCCCGGTCCGGATAAGAGCCTGCCCCGAACGGGTGACTCCTGGCTGGCAGCGAGACCACACATAATGGGCAATGAGAAGCCTTTTTGCCCTACCTGCAATCTTCTGCAATAAATGATAGGTATCACATTTGAAACGGTGTGTGTCGGGCGCATCGTTTTTTCATTAAATTGCAGCTGAAAGGTTCAAACCAGTGCCTCAATAAACATTTTGTTTAACCAGGTGTTACACATAAAAAAACTATCATCATGGCAGATCTGAAAACTCGTTACATGGGCATCGACCTCAGGAGCCCGATTATTATTGGTGCCAGCGATCTGGTCACTGATCTTCACAACCTGCGCAAGCTGGAGGAGTATGGTGCAGGTGCGGTAGTCTACAAATCCCTTTTCGAAGAGCAGGTAGAGCTTGAAAACCTTGACCTGTATGAGCGTAAGACCGAGTATGAAGACCGGCATGCTGAGCAGGTGACCCTCTTTCCTGACTCACAGCACGTTCCTGACTCACCGGTTGAGCATCTTCTTAACCTGAGGAAAGCGAGGGAGGCTCTCACCATACCTCTGCTGGCCAGCCTCAATGCAGTCAATACCGATGTGTGGGTTGACTATGCCATCAGGGTGGCAGAGACCGGTGTTGACGGACTGGAGCTAAACTTCTATTCACTGCCTGACGGGGCTGATGACGATAAGGAGACGATCGAGAACCTTCAGATAGAGACCCTTCGTAAGGTGAAGGCAGCGGTAAAGATACCTGTGGCCGTCAAGCTTACTCCTTATTATACAAACGTCTACAGGTTCATCACTGAGCTTGACAAGGCCGGCGCTGATGGCATAGTGATATTCAACAGGATGCTGCACCCTGACATTGATGTCTACAGTGAGAAATACAACATGCCCTATAACCTGAGCAGCAGTGAGGAGAACAGGCTTCCGCTGAGATATACGGGGATGCTTTATGGCGCAGTCAATTCATCACTGTGCGCCTCAAGAGGGATCTTTTCAGCCAATGATGTAATAAAGATGATACTTGCCGGAGCCGACGCCGTGCAGATAGTAAGCACCCTCTACCACAACAGGCTGGAGGTAGTTAAGTCAATCGTTGAAGAGACAGGCAAATGGATGGATAGCCACTCCTATCCTGATCTTGCCAGCTTCCGGGGAAAGCTCTCCAGGGGAAACCTGACAGACAAGCTCCCCTTCACCAGGGGTCAGTACCTCAGTTTTATGATGAACGCCTCCGGAATAATGAAGAAATACCGTTCACTGCACTAGGCTAGTGATACTGACGCTCCTGTAACCAGGAGGGCAGCGAGCGATGACAGACGGATGGCCTCACTGAGGCCATCTTTTTTTGTCAGCAGCAGGTCATTGCCCATCAGCATATTCAGGTATGTGATTGCCAGCTCTTCAGCTGTGTACCTGTTGCTGATGACTGCCTCACATTGGCTGAAGAGAGGTGTAAGTAACTGTATCTCTGCCTTCCGTAGTCTTGCCCGCAACCGTTCGATACGGCTATGCCCCAGCGCAAAGTCTTTTATCAGCAGCGGGTTACGTATGGCCAGGCTGTTGAGGCGGGAGGCCCGCTCACGGCCATAGGTGAGTAGAAGCTGTTCCAGGGGAGCCTCACCGGACAAAATCCTGCGTAGCGGCTCAATGATCTCCCGTACCTCCATCACCACCACCGCCTCATATACTGCCGCCTTGTTTCTGAAGTGCATATATACGGTACGTCTGCCACGTCCGGCCGCAGCTGCTATGGTCTCCATGGTGGTGCCCCGTAGCCCTTCGGTGGCAAACAGCCCTGCGGCAACCTCAACTATCATCTCACGTGTTCCCTTTTTTGCCATTGCACATACCGGAAATTTTGTGCGAAGTTAAGAAAGGAAGCGAATTATAGCTTAACTTTAGTGTCCGATACACCAATAACCGCTCTTAATGAAAAGAACCATTCCCTTTCTGTTGATAATGCTGCTGCTGTTGCCGGTGACAACCCGGGGTCAGATAATTGTTGACAGGCCCCTGAGTGACAGGCTCACCGGTTATGACATAGATGTTACACTTGATACCGAGGCACACACTCTCAGTGGTGTGATGCGGGCGTGGTGGGTCAACCACTCATCAGCGCCTGTGCCTGAGGCTATGATGCATATGTATCTCAATGCCTTCAGCAGTAATAAGAGCACCTTCGCCACCGGCAGGGCCTGGTCACCCTCCTCAGATAAGGAGTGGGGTTGGGTGAAGATAGAGTCTATGACTGATGGCAATGGTAATGACCTGACCGGTTCATGCTTTTTTGTCTCGCCGGATGACGGCAATGAGCATGACCGTACCGTTATGGGGGTCTCACTGGCCCGTCCTGTGGCTCCGGGTGACACCCTCTTTCTCGATATCAGCTTTACCTCCAGGCTGCCCAACCCTATCATGCGGACAGGCTATTCAAACGATTTCTATTTTGTGGGGCAGTGGTTTCCCAAGTTTGGCGTCTATGAGACAGCCGGAATGAGGCAGAGGGAGAGTGACGGCTGGAACTGCCATCAGTTTCATGCCAACTCTGAGTTCTACTCAAACCACTCTGTCTATAACGTCTCGGTGACTCTCCCGGCCGAATATGTGGCCGGCTCGGGAGGGGTGCTGATAGAGCAGGTTGAGCTGGAAGATGGACTTAAGAGGCTCACATGGCGTGCAGAAGATATTGTAGATTTTGCCTGGACAGCCTGGCCCGGATACAAGGTTGTCACCAGGAGCTGGAATGACATTGAGATTACCCTTCTCACCACCAGGGCAGGTCTCTCCAAGGCTGACAAGCAGTTTGAAGCTGTCATCTATGCCCTTGAGTACCTGGGGCAGAGGGTGGGTCCATACCCATGGCCACACCTCACCTTCGTCGACCCGCCAATGTCAGGCCAGGGCGCCGGAGGGATGGAGTACACCACCATCTTCACCTCGGCAGGGGCAGGGGCTGTACCCTCATTCATCAGGGTAGCCGAGATGGTGACCATACATGAGTTCGGCCATGCCTACTTCATGGGTATCCTTGCCAGCAATGAGTTTGAAGAGCCCTGGCTCGATGAGGGGGTCAACTCTTACTGGGAGCAGCGTATCGTTGATCACTACTATGGTAATGGCTACGGACTGTTAAACCTGCCCATCCTGAAGCTGTCTGATGCGGATCAGGGGCGGATGGGCTATGTCTCATCACCACGACGCTCACTGGCTGCCAATAACCTGCCCACATGGATGTATCCCCCGGGCACCTATTCAATGATGTCATACAACAAGAGCGCCCTCTGGCTGCATACCCTGGAAGGTATCATAGGCACCCGCACCATGGACAATGTATTCCGTGAGTATTATCGCCGCTGGGCCTTCAGGCACCCCTCAGGACGGGACTTCATTGAGGTGGTCAGTGAGGTTGTTCGCGAGGAGCACGGTGAGAGGTTTGGAAGGAATATGGAGTGGTTCTTTGACCAGGTACTCTACGGCACTGGTATATGTGATTACCGTGTGGCAGATATCTCCACTACCCGCGTGAGAGGCTACTCAGGGGTGAAGATGAACGATACGGTAACATATATCAAGAGTGACCGCAAGAGTGACACCCTGACCCTCTCAAAAGTGATAGTAGAGAGACTGGGCGACCTCACCCTACCGGTAGAGGTGCTCATCGGATTTGATGACGGTGAGGAGGTGCTCGAGAACTGGGACGGGACGGAACGGTACACCATCTTTGAGTATACCGGCAGCAGCAGGGCGGTATGGGCAAAGGTTGACCCCTATGATAAGATCCCGCTGGATGTTAACCGCATAAACAACTCATACACTGTGAAGCCGCAGCTGGCAGTGACACGGCGTATACTGAACAAGTTTGTCATCATGATGCAGGTGATGATCTCAATATTCAATCTATAAATACCAGGGAATGAGATTTTTAAAGATACTGAAAAATGGAGCTGTCGTAGCAGCATCATCATACAGATTCATACTTGTCATATGGGTCACCCTACTGGGTGTGGCCCTGCTTGCAGGGTATCCCTTAAGGTCATCAATGATCTCTGTTTTCGGAAGCAGCATGGCCGTGGAACGTCTGAAGGATGGCCTCGACCTCGGGCTCGGGGCTGACGTGAACGCTCAGGCTATAATGCTGCTTGCCGGGTTCCGGTCGGCCACCTTTATTGTCGGTACTGTCGGCTTCCTGGTAATGACCTTTTTTGCAGGAGGACTCTTCAGATACTTCACCATGGCACGGGGTGAGTTCAGCCTCTCTGACTTCATGAAGGCATCAGCCTCAAACTTTATCCCCTTCCTGAAGGTGACACTCATAATGATGGCAGCGATAGCCCTCTATACCTTTGTGATCATAGGAGTGCCCATCCTTATTACCGTGGCAATACAGGGATCACAGCTCGAACCCCGTAAGTCGGTATACCTCCTTTATATTGTGTGGGCGCTGGGACTGCCGGCACTGCTCTTTGTTGCTGACTCATCACGACGATGGATAGCTGCCACAGGCACGAAGAAGGCGTTCACGGCACTCGGTAATGGCTTCAGGTCACTGAGAGGACGCTTCTGGCATGCCTACGGAGTGATGGCTGCACTGCTTACAATAAATGCAGCCTTTGTGGTGCTGTTGCTGTGGTACACCTCTGTGGCTATGCCGTTCACCAGGCCGATGGTGTTTCTTTTCTTTGTCATCAGCCAGGCCCTCTTCATATTACGTCTCTTTATTAAGGCATGGCGCTACGCGGCAGTTTTTGAAATAATCAGAGAGTAGCAAAAAAAGAGTGGCAATCTGAGTAGTAGGGTAGCCTGAGATAGTACTGAGAGAGTAGCAATCTGAGTAGGGTTGCCTGAGATAGTACTGAGAGAGTAGCAATCTGAGTAGGGTTGCCTGAGATAGTACTGAGAGTAGAGCAACAAGATTAGGGGGCCTGAGATAGTACTGAGATAGTACTGAGATAGTAGCTACAAGAGAGTGGTAAGCTTAACAGTAACCAGGTGATTCTGTTGCTGTAATCTCCTGCCATAAGTATAAATACTCCCGAAAAATAGGCTTTAAGTCCGTTACTGTGGTCATTTTCAATAGTTACTTTTGAAATTCGACATAAAGGGCCTATACAAAATCTATGGAAGATCTCTATTCAAGACTGATGCAGGATGTACGTTTCGAGGAGGGACTAAAGGCCTGCATGAACTGCGGCATATGTACTGCTATCTGTCCGGCAGCCGAGTATTATCATTATGACCCGCGGCGGATTGTCGATCTGGTACAGACACGCAACAATGATATTATCAGGGAGCTGCTCAAGGGAGAGACTATCTGGTACTGTGGTCAGTGCATGAGCTGCAAGACACGATGCCCCCGTGGCAACACCCCTGGCATGGTGATCATGGCGCTGCGCAAGCTCTCACAGGAGCTGGGCTGCTTCACCGCTTCGGAGAAGGGGAGGCAGCAGTTTGCCGTTAAGCGCACCGTGGGCGACAATGTGCTGAAGCACGGCTACTGTATTGTGTCGTATGATGTTGACCCTGAGGTGCATCCTGAGCAGGGGCCTGCCTGGGAGCACTACTACAACCATCTTGATGAGTCACTGGCCCGCCTCGGCGGTGAGCTGAACGGCAGGGAGGGCCCCACCAGGCTTATACCTGATGATGTGCTGGATGAGCTGAAGAGTATCTTTCAGGTGACAGGCGGTCAGGATCTCTATGATGCTATCGAGGAGGCCTCGGAGAAGAAGGCTGCCGAGATGGGTATGGAGTTCAGGAAGGAGGGACGTGACTTTGAATATTACCGGTATGTGGTGTCAGCAGATAACGGTATGCATCAGTGTGAGCCTGAAGATGTAAGGAGGGAGATCTATGAAACCCGAAGGTAAAAAGCGTATCTGGGCTGAGTACCAGAAAGAGATTCCTGATGACCATTTCTTCTATGTAAGGTCATGTATCAGACAGACATTCTTTGCAGGCTCAGAGCAGTATTTCCTGAAGATACTGCGTGATGATCTGGGCAAGGATATCTATGAAGACCCCCGGCACACCACCTGTACCGGTATCGGCTATCATGGTGATGTGGTTCCGTTTGAGACGATACAGACTGTGGTGGCACGTCACTTTGCGCTGGCCACCGAGGCCGGCTACCGGCATATAGCCATCTCATGTGTCACCTCATTCGGTATCTACTCCGAGATACTTGAGACCTGGAAACATTTCCCTGAGACGCTTGAGCGTACCCGCAGGGATCTTTACAAAGCTACCGGCCGCACCTTCGAGGTGCCTGAGACCATCTCACATACCAGTGACATCATCTACAAGTTCAGGAATGAGATAGCCGTCAGGGCCAGGTATAACCTGGTAAACGTGGCTACAGGCCAGCCCCTCAGGGTGGTTGAACATATCGGCTGTCACTATTCGAAGATGTTCCCCAGGTATGGTGTCGGCGGTGCTGAGTTTCCGCATGTGCTGGTAGGTATGGTTGAGGCGTGGGGAGGTGATATTATCGATTATCCTGAGCGGCGCCACTGCTGCGGATTTGGGTTCAGACAGTACCTGGTACAGGCCAACAGGGGCTATTCGCTCTTCGCCTCACGCAAGAAGTTTGAATCGATGGAACCCTACCGGCCCGATATGATCATTGCCAACTGCCCGGGATGCACCATGTTCATGGATCGCTGGCAGTATACCATCAATGAGATTGACGGCATCACCTACGGTACTGATGGTGAGGGCGTACCGGTGCTCACCTATGAGGAGGTTGCAGGGCTGGTGCTCGGTTATAACCCCTGGGAGCTCGGACTGCAGTACCATAATGTGCAGTCGCTTTCCCTGCTTCACAAGATGGGCATACAGGCCGACCCGGCAGAACGGTTTCTGGCCAGAGACGGCACAAGGCTGCCTGAGCCTGCCAATCTGATAAACGGATGACCCGGACCCTCTCACATGTTATTGTTGCCGGTGCCGGTGTGGCCGGCATGGAGGCTGCCGGCACCCTGGCCCGCCTGGGCTATCGTGTCACACTGATTGAAAAGGAGAGTGACCCCGGAGGTCATATGCGGCAGTGGCATGCCCTCTTCCCTGACCGCCGCCCGGCAGATGAGGTGCGCAGCTACCTGCGGAGACATATCGATAGTCCCAATATTGAGCTGGTCACCGGCATGACGGTGGAGAAGATATTGCGCAGTGACGGCAGGGTGACAGTGACCCTCTCTGACGGCACCGAGGCGACGGGTGACGCCGTGATCGTAGCCACCGGTTTTGACCTGTTTGATGTCAGACGTAAGGAGGAGTATGGCTACGGTATCTATGACAATGTGATCACCTCGGCTGAGCTGGAGGGGATGTTCAACAGGGGGCAGCTGCTGAAGGAGGACGGCTCGCTGCCGTCACGCATCGGACTGATACACTGTGTAGGGTCACGTGATGAGAAGGTGAACAACAACCACTGCTCAAAGGTGTGCTGTGTGGCGGCCGTTAAGCAGGCTGTGGAGATAAGACAACTATTACCCTCATGTGAGGTGTTCTGCTTCTATATGGATATGCGAATGTTCGGTCCCCTCTACGAGGAGCTATACCGCGAATCGCAGGAGCTGCATAATGTCAATTTTATCAGGGGTAAGGTGTCGGAAGCCTCTGTCAATATCAATAACAGGCTGGTGATCAAGGTTGAGGATACCCTCGCCGGGCGACCTCTCAGGATGGAGCTCGATATCATGGTGCTGATGGCCGGCATGGAGATGGCCCGCTCGGGTGCCAGGCTGGCTGAAGCGTCGGGCCTCGGGTGTGGCATCAACAGGTTCCTTGAGGCTGCCGACCATCATTATGGCAGTAACCGGAGCAGTATCAGCGGTGTCTTCTATGCCGGCACCTGTACTGCACCGATGAATATAACCGATGCCATCTCACATGCGCGGGCAGCGGTGGCTGAGACCGTCAGATATCTCACTAAGTCATGAGTGCGTTGAAGGCCAACCGGTTCGGCTTTACCATTAACCGCAGCCGGCAGATAGACTACGACTCTTCTGACCGGAAGGTGAGGGAGTATGTCACCCTCAGGGAGCCCTCCTTCAGGCTCTGCTTTGCCTGTGGCGGGTGTACGGCCACCTGTACGGCCGGCCAGCATACCACCATGAACCTGAGGCGTATCAATACCTGTATCAGGCGCGGCGAGATAGACTTCATACGTGAAGAGGTGACACGCTGTATGCTGTGCGGCAAATGCCTCCTGGTATGTCCGCGCGGGGTGAACACACGCAATGTGGTGGCTGCTGCTGCCGAGGCGATAGCTAAGCTTGACAGGAATGAGCTCTGACCTGTTTGTCATACCATTCAACCTGGGGCTCTACTTCATACTCATCTACAGTGTGGTGAGGAGCACCGCCTGGTTCAGGCGCCTCTCACGTAGTGACAAGCTGAGGCTGCAGAGAGGCTTCTTCGGCAGACCCTTCATGGAGAGCCTGCATGAGATATTCATGGAGAGCCTCCTGCACCGCAAGATCTTCCGCAGGAATCCGGTGCTGGGCTATATGCACATGAGTCTCGCCTTTGGGTGGTTCCTGCTTATTGTCTTTGGTACTATTGAGGCTGACCTCTTCGGTGAACGTCACCTCAACCCTCCGTCGCGCGCAATCTTTTTTCGCTGGTTCAACCCTGACCATGGCGCTGAGGGTCTGGCCAGGCTCTTTGGATTCTGGATGGATCTGCTGCTGGCATTTATCCTCTCCGGGCTGCTGCTGGCTATCATCAAACGGTTCACCCCTCGTGTGGTGGGGATGAAAAGGAGAACGCGCCATACCCTCACTGACCGCCTCGCCCTCACCAGCCTGTGGCTGATATTCCCTTCGAGGCTGCTGGCTGAGAGCTTCACCTGTGGTGCCCACGGCAGTGGCAGCTTCCTGACAGGCACCCTGGGCAGCGGACTGGCATCTATCCTTCCTGCAACAGAGATAGCCCCTTGGTTCTGGTGGCTCTACTCCCTGTCGCTCGGCACCTTCTTTTTCCTGCTTCCCATCTCAAGATACTTCCATATACCGGTTGAACTGTTCCTGATCTTCATGCGCAACTCAGGCATCACCACCGGCGACAGCTCCTCCTCATATACCGAGGTACAGACACATGCCTGCTCATCATGCGGTATCTGTGTCACTGTCTGTCAGATGAGCTTTGCAGCCGGGATAAATGATATGCAGTCGGTCTATTTTATCAAGGGACTGAGGAATGACCGCGATATCTCGGCCATAACGGCCAACTGCCTTATGTGTGGCAGGTGTGATGAGGCCTGCCCGGTGGGTATTGAGCTCGGACCGATGCGGCTGATAGAGCGTCGTCAGGGCGAGAGAGGCGACAGCGAGGCAGGACTGTGGGATAAATATTCTATCTCGCAGCAACGCAGCATAATAGAGCGTACCACAACACAGTCGTACAGCTACCTGGTCAGCAAAGAGCAGGAGAGGGCGGAGGTGCTCTTTTTTGCCGGCTGCATGACACACCTCACCCCAACCATCATCGCAGCCATGAAACAGATCATGGCGAGTGCCGGGGTAAGCTACCGTTTCATGGATGAGGAGGGTGGCGTATGCTGCGGCAGACCACTGGTGCTGGCAGGCCGCGACAGGGAGGCGAGGGAGCTGATCAGCCACAACTCTGATATCATCCGTAGGTCAGGAGCAAAGATACTGGTAACATCATGCCCCATATGCTTCAAGGTCTTCATGGAGAGTTATCACCTGGATGCCAGGGTGATGCACCACTCTGAGCTGATCAACCTCCTTATTGAGGAGGGGTCACTCCGCCTGAGCTACCTCAATCGGAAGGTGGCCTACCATGACCCGTGTGAGCTGGGCAGAGGATCAGGTATCTATGAGGAGCCCAGAGCGGTGATCAGCTATGTGGCGCAGCTGCTGGAGAGCCAGGAGGAGAGGAACTACTCACTATGCTGCGGAGGAAGCCTCGGTAACCTCACCATCGCCTCGGGAAGCAGGGCACAGATCGCCGGCGATGCGCTGATGAGGCTGACCGCTACAGCACCCGATGAGCTGATAACCGGCTGCCCGCTCTGCAAGAAGAGCTTCGTACAGATCTCCCGGACAAAGGTTACTGACCTTGCCGAGCTGGTAGCCGAAGCACTGCCCGGGATGGCGGAGCCACACGGGAGAAGGACAAAAGGGTTATAACTTTCTTGGCTATTGCAATTATTTGAACAGATGATGGTTGCGGAATCGGAAAAAACCCTTTACTTTGCTGCCTCTATTATGAAAAGAACTCTGGAATAGTTTTTGTGGTTTTCATAAACATTAATGTTGCCGGAGAATGAAAAAACTAATAAGGACCATCGGAATTTTATCTTTTGCATTGCTGTTTTTCCTCCTGTCATGTGGACGTGACGGTGGAAGCAGTACCACAGCCAGCCAGGGAAGGCTGGGTGATGCAGAGGGGCATGAGGGAGGAGTGGTATTGCTGGTTGAGCAGGCTGACCTGATCCAGATAGATGACAAGCCTGAGTACAATACCGCTGAGTGGCTGGTGACAGTTGACAAGCCGGGAAGGTATGATATATGGCTGTCAAGTCTGACACTGGATACTCTTCATCTTCAGTATAATGATAACGTGATTGTCACTGCCGGAGAGACCCGGTTTGACAAACGGCCGGTCAGCGATCAGATCGTGACAGGTGATAAGAGTGTTACACAACCGTGGTACAGGGCTGATTCACACATGGGGTCAGTCTATTTCTCAAAGGCGGGTGAGTATCCGGTTCAGGTGATAAGTGACAAGCTTGAATCATCAGGTGATAGTCGCGCAAAGGCTGACACTGAGAGACATACACTCATCAATTCTGTGATAATCAAGCCGACGAGTAACTAAATTGTAACCAGAAGGATCCTTTGCCACTTCCCCAGGTGCCGGGTCTTATGTCACTACTTTTTTACCTGCCGCATGATCCATTCCCTGGCGTTGGTAAATGCTTTCATCCATGGTGTAACATCATCATCGCGCCGTTCCGGCGGGTAGTATGCGCACTGCCAGGTGAGGAATGCCCTTTCAATATGTGGCATCACCGCCAGATGTCTGCCGTCAGGTGAGGCAATGGCAGCTGTGTCATACAGAGAGCCGTTGGGGTTGGCAGGGTAGTGGCTGCCGTTGTACTTCATCACAATATTGTAGTCATCCTCTGCCCCGGGCAGCACAAATTTCCCCTCGCCGTGGGCCAGCCATACTCCCAGCTCCATCCCCCCCAGTGTACCCAGCATGACCGTATTGTTTTCCATAATCTTTACGCTGGCGAATGCTGCCTCGAACTTACCCGAGTCGTTCCTCTCCAGGACCGGCAGATCACCTTCTCCTCCTCTTATCAACCCCATCGCTATCATCAGCTGGCACCCGTTGCATATGCCCAGTGAGAGGGTCTCTTCACGGCTATAGAAGTTTTCCAGGGCTTTCCTGGCCCTCTCATTGTAGCGGAAGGTGGCGGCCCATGCACGTCCTGATCCCATTACGTCAGAGTGTGATGATCCGCCGGGGAAGGCTATCATACTGATATCATCAAGGCTCTCTCTTCCTGAGGTGAGGTCACTCATGTGCACATCTCTCACATCAAAGCCTGCCAGCCAGAGCGCATAGGCCATCTCACGTTCACCACTGGTACCCTTCTCTCTGATCACGGCAGCCATCACGCCGCTGCTGCTCTGCCTGTCGGGTGTTATGGCGAGGTCACTGAAGCTGCCCCTGAACTCCCTGAGGTCAAAATTGAGGGTACCACCTCCATGGCTCTCCCACCGTTCGCGGGCAAGCTGGTCGCCACATTGTATACGGTCAAGCAGGTATGAGCTGCGAAACCAGAGGCTGCGGCAGCGGTCAATATCAAAGCTGTACCGGCTGGCGCCGTTGGTTACCGTCAGCCTCCTCTCTGCTGTGGGGTGTCCTATCTGAACATGTCTCACCCCCTTTTCTGTCAGCCGCCTGGCGACGGCTGCGGCGTCTCTCACCTGTATCACCACTCCCGGGTTCTGGCTGTAGAGCAGCCTGACGCTATCCTCTTGACCGATACCGGTCAGGTCAGCCGCTATGCCTCCCCGGCGGTTGGCAAAGCACATCTCCAGCAGTGTAATTATCACTCCCCCAGCCGAGATATCGTGTCCTGCTATCACCTCTCTCTCTGTGACAAGCTGTTGTACGGCCTCGAAGGCATTTTTAAAGTAGTTCGCATCAGCTATTGCGGAAGGTGTCTCTCCCAGTGATCCGAGGCTCTGGCATAGGGCCGAGCCGCCCAGCTGATGCTGCATACCACTCATCTCAACCCATATCAGTGTTGTTGAGGGGTCGTTCACTATTACCGGGCTGACTATACGCCTGACATCATCAACCTCACCCACAGCGGTTATAATGACTGTACCCGGACTATAGACCATGGTGTCAGGGTATTTCTGGGTCATCGAGAGGCTGTCTTTTCCGGTGGGGATATTTATTCCCAATGCCACAGCAAAGTCACTGGCTGCCTGTACCGCCTCATAGAGCCTGGCATCTTCACCCTGGTTCTTGCAGGGCCACATCCAGTTGGCGGAGAGGGAGACACTCTTCAGTCCATAGGCGAGGGGCGCCCACACGATATTTGTGAGCGCCTCGGCGATGGCCAGCTGTGACCCTGCTGCAGGGTCGAGGAGGGCTGCTGCCGGCGCATGCCCTATCGCTACCGCCATCCCCTTCACACCACGGAAGTCAAGAGCCATGGCACCCAGGTTGTTGAGTGGCAGCTGCAGCTCACCGGCGCACTGCTGCATGGCCACCAGCCCGGTAGCTGACCTGTCACTCTTGTTGGTGAGCCAGTCTTTGCAGGCCACCTCTTCAAGCTGCAGCACTGCCTCGAGGTAGCTGGCAGGGTCGCTGGCATCATAGCCTGTCACCGTGGCGGCGAACTCAGTGGTGGTGTCTCTCATCACTGTCTGCGGCATCTTGCCGAAGAGGTCACTCACCGGCATGTCGATAGGTCTCTCACCCGTGTCAGGGTCATGGAACAGCAGGTGGTGGTCGCCGGTCACCTCACCTATAATATATATAGGAGCCTGTTCACGTTGTGCCACTGCAGTGAGGCGGTCTATATTGTCAGGATGGATGAGCAGTCCCATGCGCTCCTGTGATTCGTTGCCTATCAGCTCGAGGGCTGAGAGTGAGGGGTCACCCACTGGCAGCCTGCCGGTATCTATCGTTCCCCCGGCCTCTTCAACCAGTTCTGAGAGGCAGTTGAGGTGTCCGCCGGCGCCATGGTCATGCAGTGAGATGACCGGGTTGTCATCACTCTCCATCATGGCCCTCAGTACATTGTATACCCGTTTCTGCATCTCGGGGTTGGACCGCTGCACCGCATTCAGCTCAATAGCGCTGCCATACTCACCGGTATCAACGGATGAGACAGCGCCACCACCCATACCTATACGGTAGTTATCGCCTCCAAGCATCACTATCAGGTCACCTCGCTGCGGTTTGCCCTTGAGGCTGTCTGACTCCTTCCCCTGGCCTATCCCTCCGGCCAGCATGATCACCTTGTCAAAGCCATAGAGCCTCTCCCCGGAGTGGTGCTCAAAGGTGAGCAGTGAGCCGCAGATGAGTGGCTGACCAAACTTGTTGCCATACTCACCGGCTCCGTCAGAGGCCTTGATCAGTATCTCTTCAGGTGACTGGTAGAGCCAGTTGCGGGGCGTGGTGTGCCGTTCCCACTCACGGGCACCGCCAGGCCTCGGGTAGGAGGTCATATAGACCGAGATGCCGGCCAGGGGCTGTGCTCCCCTGCCGCCTGCCATACGGTCACGTATCTCACCCCCCGAACCGGTAGCTCCTCCGTTAAAGGGCTCAACGGTGGTGGGGAAGTTATGTGTCTCAGCCTTAAGGGTGAGCACCGACCTGTGGCTGGTTATGCCATAGATGTCAGGCTTGTCATGCGTGGCAGGGGCAAACTGCTCCACAACCGGTCCTGCCAGCAGGGCACAGTTATCCTTATAGGCAGAGACCACCCTGTTGGGATTACTGCCGGTGGTGAGCTTTATCAGTCCGAAGAGTGATGAGCTGCGCTCCACACCGTCAATAATGAATAATCCGTTGAAAATCTTGTGACGGCAGTGCTCTGAGTTGACCTGTGAGAAGCCGAACACCTCACTGTCGGTGAGTCTCCTGCCCAGTCTCTCTGACAGCTGCTCCAGGTAATGCACCTCTTCATCATTGAGTGCCAGCCCTTCACGGTTATTGTATTCAGATATATTGTCAACCAGCATTATCGGCTGCCGGGTCATGCCGGTGGTAAAGAGCTGCTGGTCAAGCTTCTTGTAGAGACGTAGCAGCAACGGATCATGACGTGTGTCACCTTCAGAAGGGAAATACTCTTCCATACGTGTTATACCACCAATACCGATGTTGAGGGCAGCCTCCACGGCGCTGGTACTCCAGGGAGTGATCATCTCACTGCGCGGGCCGGTGAAGGGGCCACTGATCTCTCTGCTGTTGACGGGGGTGGCATCACCCATGAGCCAGACAAGCATCTCCTGCTCACGGAGTGATAGTTGACGGATAGTTTCTACAGCAATAACACTGCCTGTTGATGTCTTGAAAAAGAGTATGTTACCGGAATTCATAAAGGTAAGAAGGTATTAGAGTGACGGACAGTAAGCCCGGACTCCAAAGATAAATAAATTGAGAAACGGGAATAGAAAATTTTAAAATATGCTTATCGCGGCTTTTTTGTGCACGACAACACATCATTATCCCGCAGGGCCTTTATCAGTGCCTCCTGGAAGGTATAGAAGATCTCTGACTCACCATTTATTAGCCTGGTTCCCACTCCGTTGGTGATATATATGAACCCATACCGTTTTGCGGGATCAAGGTAGAATCCGGATATCAGGCCGTAGGCCGATCCTGAGTGACCCACTATATGTGCATCCTCAGGCAGCAGCTCTCCGGGCAGCGGGTATGGCAGTATTGCTGTTCCCACACCGCGCCCTCCGCTGCTGTACCCCTCTCTATCGCCGGTTTCATCATTATCTTTCCATTCTGCGGTATGCATCAGTCTGATACTCTCTGCTGACACAATAGGTCTGCCCTCATAGGTTCCTTCATTCATGTGCAGCACCATTACGCGTGCCAGTCCGGCAGCAGAGATCCGCAGTCCGCCCTGTGGTGAGAAGACCGCCCCGTTATGTCCGGTGATATAGCCTGAGAAGTCACGCGGTTCAGACATCACACCTCCAAACTCATCAGCCTGAGCCCTCCATACGCCCTCTCTCTTCTGGTATATGGCTGCCAGGTTTTCAATATCCTCCACCCCTTCGGGGATGTATGAGGCTGAGATACCGAGCGGTCTCAGCAGCCGTTGCTGCATAAACTCTTCAAACTGCTCACCGGTCACACGTTCAATGATTGTACCTGCCAGCCCATAGTTGGCGTTGCAGTAGCTGTAGTACTCACCCGGTGCGTTGTCCAGCCACATATCTTCGGTATGGTACTCTCCTCCGGGGGTCAGCAGCTCACTGAAGGAGGGCGGATCGCTGACATGGTTGTAGGTAGCCATCAGGAAGGCGTTGTAGCCTTCTCCTTCATGTATGGAGCCGGTATGCAGCAGCAGCATCCTGACGGTTATCGGCTCATCAGGGTGGGCCGGGTTTCTCAGTCTGAAGCCGAGGTAGTCACCTGCGTCGGCGTCGAGATCCAGTAGACCCTCATCACAAAGGGTCAGCATGGCTGTTGTCAGTACCAGCTTTGAGATAGAGGCGATACGGTATTTGGTCTCCCTGTTGACCGGCAGCTCACGCTTAACATCTCTCAGTCCGGTATACCACTCACCGGCTATCACACCATCACAGAGAGCCACCACTGAGAGACCGGCCAGATCGTACTCAGAGGCAATCCTCTCCACCTCCTGCTGCATCTGCCCGGCGAGGGGCTGCAGTGCAATGAGCACCGTCAGGATAAGAAAGGTTCTTCTCATATCGTCTGTTTTTACTTGCTGTTTTTGCCTGCTGTTGCTGCTTTATACTTTGCTATCAGCCGGTTCCTGCTGTTGCTGCTTTATGCATTGCTATCAGCCGGTTCCTGCTGTTGCTGCTTTATGCATTGCTATCAGCCGATTCCTGCTGTTGTTGCTTTCAGGTACTCTTGAAGTATTTCTTATAGATCCCCATATTACGTTCCAGCAGGGCCACCGATGCTTCATAGGCCCTCTGGGAATCCTTCTCCTTCAGTGCAGCCAGCAGCTCTTTCTGATATTTCAGGGTATACTCTTTCTCCCCTTCAATATTTCCATATATCAGGTTCCTCATTCTGGGCAGGAGTGAATATACCGGCTCGAGGCTTATTAACACTATGGGGTTGCCGGTGGCCTTTGACATATTCATGTGGAACCTGTTTATCAGGTCTACCTCCAGCTGTGTGTTGTCAGGATTACATTTTTCCAGGTCATTGAGATTTTTCTGCAGTATACGTATATCATCTTCGGTGCGGTTATGTGCTGCCAGCCTGGCCACCTCGGGTTCAAAGAGTCTGCGTACCTCTATTATCTGCAGTATGAGGTCGGAGTTGAACCTGAGGTCATAGAAGAGATGCAGTGAGTTTATGGCATCTTCTATCTTAAGCTCGGTGATATACATTCCGCTGCCCTTGCGGATATCTATGAGGCCCCTGGCGCTGAGGCGTCTCAGCGCCTCTCGCAGGGCGGTGCGACTGACCGCAAACTGTTCACACAGCTCTTTCTCCGTGGGGAGCTTAGAACCTGGCAGCAATTTCTTCTGCCTTATCGCCTCCTCTATCCGTCTCTCAATCTTTTGACTGAGAGTCAGTCCGGAGCCGATTTTACTAAAGAGATCATTGGTCATGCTATAATTTTTTCACGGAACAGGCCGCAGCTGTCACTCCGGCCGGAAGGGTTGTTTATAATTTTCCCTGTAAAACTCAAGGGCTTTCTTCACCGAGCCCTGCTCTATCAGCAGTATACGTGCTGCCTCCCTCTGTATGCTCAGCTCCTCAACTATCATCCGGGTGCCCCTCTCAATAAGCTTTTTATTGGTAAGCTGCATATTGACCATCTTGTTACCCTTTACCCTGCCCAGCTTGATCATCAGGGTGGTGGTGATCATATTGAGTACCATCTTCTGTGCTGTTCCGGCTTTCATCCTGCTGCTCCCGGTAACGAATTCGGGACCTACCACCACCACTATCGGGTATTCAGCGGCATCAACAATAGGTCCTTTCGGGTTACAGGTTATACAGCCGGTCAGGATCCCGTTCTCCCTGGCCTGCTGCAGCCCTCCAATCACGTATGGTGTTGTGCCTGAGGCAGCGATTCCTATCACTGAATCCTTGGTGTTGATATCGAAGATCTCCAGCTCGCCCCACGCTTTTCTCGGGTCATCTTCAGCAGACTCAACCGCTTTGCGCAGTGCCGTCTCTCCACCGGCTATCAGCCCTATCACCACGGTGTCAGGCACCCCGAATGTGGGAGGTATCTCCGATGCGTCGAGCACGCCCAGCCGTCCGCTGGTGCCTGCCCCCAGGTAGAAGAGCCGGCCCCCTTTCTGCATCCTTACAACAATCTGGTTTATCAGCCTCTCAATCTGTGGTATGGCATCTCGCACTGCCAGATGAACCTTTGCATCCTCATGGTTGATATTGGTAAGCAACTCATTGACGGTCATCTTGTCAAGATCCTCAAAGTTGGAGGGTAGTTCGGTGATGCTCAGGTCTTGCCTTATCTCCGCCACGCTGCTCTCCTTCTGTTTTGCCTGTTTCATTTTCACCTTATTTTATTTATGCTGCTCAACATCACTGTTGTCAATGTGGTACCTGACCAGATCATCCATGGGTGTGAGTGTGAAGATACCCGGCTGCAGCCTGTGCTTCAGCAGCTGCTCCTCAAGGAAGGGCCTGAAGTGGTAGGCTATGCTTCCTGTGAAGTTCACTGCATACCTGCGCGCTTCCGGATAAGATAACACATTGCGCACAATAAACTCATCAAAACTGGAGGTGATCATGGTCTGCAGCTCCGGTACATGGATGTTGTCCGACAGGAATCTGCTAAACTGCCCGAGGAACCTGTTGGGGAAAGGCATGTTGTAGACCTTGTCAAGTATCTCTGACGGTGTATAGGGATATTGTCTGAAAAAGTTCTCTATCACTATTCCGGGCAGCTGCTTCTTCAGTATTCCCGCTACCAGCTTCCTGCCCAGTACTGCTCCTCCACCCTCATCACCCAGTATATACCCCAGGGGCGACACATTGGCTACTATAGTGGTGCCGTCGTAGTAGCATGAGTTGGAGCCTGTCCCAATGATACAGGCTATTCCCGGCTCACTCTGGCAGAGAGCCCTTGCGGCACCTAGCAGGTCGCTCCCGATAAAGAGCTCATTGGTGCCAAAGAAGGCTGTCAGGGCGCTCCTGACAATATCTGCCTTTGCACTGTTGCTTACTCCGGTACCATAGAAGAATACCCTGGAGGCACCTTTTACGTCAGGCAGCTCCTTCTCAAGCAGGCTCACAATCTCATCGGCAGTAACAAAAAAAGGATTGAGACCGGTAGAGATGTATGACCTTCCGGGCTTACCTTCTCTGATCTCACGCCATTCGGTCTTGGTAGAGCCACTGTCTGCTATAAGTATCATTTTGGTCGGGTATGAACTTAAATGACTGTTATATTCTGATTAAAGGGAAAAGGGCCACTGATGCCCTCCCTTATGATGCCCTCCCTTACCTCGCGAAATTATAACAAATGTAAATAATTAAATCGAAATATAGAGATTTTGTCAGATGTATGACATGTCTTAAAAAACTTTCTACTTTTGAATCAAATTAATTATTTTCCGAAAAAGTTCCGGAGATGAAAAAACTGGACTCCTCTTTACTTATGCTGGCTGGTCTGTTGCTGCTGCTTCCGTTGTGTGAGCTGTCGGGACAGAGGGCCGGCAAGGCCGGTAAGATTGCCGGCATGAGGCTGTCGGGCTGGGAGGCTCCCCAGTCGGGATGGCTCTTTCCTGAGGGTCTCCGCATCGATTCGCTCACTGTTGATGAGTCGCAGCGTCAGATCAATATCTACCTGCCGGTGGCAGCCTCCTACAACCCGGTCAGGGAGGAGAGCTACCACCAGCTGCTCGGCTCGGTCAGGGCGGCCCTGAAGAGGAAGCTTACCGACTATGATATTCTCTTCCATACCAACGGTTATCGACTTGAGGCTTTGATACCCAACTACTTCAGGTATTCATCCCCCGTTGACCAGGATCGTGTGCCTCCTCTCCGCAGCCCTTCGCCAGAGCTGGTCAGGAGGGTAGGTGCCGTAACGCCCGGCCAGGGGCTTGCCGGACGCTATATTGCTCTGTGGCACAGTCATGGCTACTACTATGAGATCTCACTCGACCGGTGGGAGTGGCAGCGTGCCAAACTCTTCGGCAGCGTTGAGGATCTCTCTGTCATGGCCTATGTGGTCCCCTACCTGCTGCCCATGCTTGAGAACTCAGGCGCCACCGTCTTCCTCCCCCGTGAGAGGGATATTCAGAGGCATGAGGTGATTGTTGACAATGACCGTTCTGGCGGCGCCTCGCTGTTCAGCCTCCTTACCGATACTGCTCCCGACACTATAGGTCGGGGCTTCCTTCTGAGAGACACCCTCTTTACCGGTGACAATCCGTTTGCCATGGGTACCTCGCTGAAGATCAGTGGCGGCCCGGCCCTCTTCGTGCCTGACCTGCCTGAGGAGGGGCGTTACGGGGTCTCTCTCTCATACCCGCAGCTCAGCGGCCACCGTGGCACTGTCACTGTCACGGTGAGACATAGCGGCGGCAGCACTGACTATATCGTTGACCAGTCACTTGGCGGCGGCACCTGGATATGGCTCGGCTCATTCCTCTTCGGTGAGGGGAGAGATAGTGACAGGGGGTCAGTAACCATTACCCCGTCAGAGGGTGGTGAGGCCCTTATTGATGCTGTGCGCTTCGGCGGAGGGATGGGCAGCGTGGCCCGCCGCCCGTCAGGCAGTGTCACAGCCAACCAGTGGTCACTCAATGCCGGCAGCGTGGAGGGCGCGGAGGAGGCAGGAGTGACTACGACAGGCCACAGCTGGAAGCTCAGCGGCAAGCCGCGCTTTCTTGAGGGGGCAAGGTACTGGCTGCAGTATGCCGGCATGCCTGATACGCTGGTCTACACACCCAACAGAGGGAAGAATGACTATAATGATGACTACATGTCGAGAGCCGAGTGGGTCAACTACCTGCTTGGTGAGCCTGACGGTGAGGGTGGGGGCGGACTGGGCATACCTGTTGACCTCTCACTGGCATTCCACACTGATGCCGGCATAACACCCGACAACTCGGTGATAGGCACACTAGGCATCTATTCAACCCTCTCCGGCCAGGGCAGGTTCCCTGACGGCACCAGCAGGCTGGCCAGCAGAGACCTCACCGATATCATACAGACGCAGATCACCGAAGATGTCAGGGTGCTCTTCAATCCTGACTGGACTCGTCGCGCCATGTGGGACAGATCATACTATGAGGCACGCAGACCCGATGTGCCTGCCATGCTGCTGGAGCTGCTCTCGCACCAGAACCTTGCTGACCAGCGCCACGGGTTTGACCCCCGGTTCCGGTTTCATGTGAGCCGTGCCATCTACAAGGGTATGCTCAGGTACCTGGCTGAGGCGGGCGGTGTTGACTATGTCGTCCATCCGCTGCCGGTATCACATTTCGCTATTGAGCCGGCAGGGGGTAAGAGGGTACGCCTCAGCTGGCAGCCGGTGGCCGACCCGCTGGAGCCAACGGCCACGCCCGCCTCATACATGCTCTACAGGCGTATCGGCGACGCCGGTTATGACAACGGCACGCCTGTCGCTGACAACAGCCTCACTCTTGAGCTGCCTCAATACAACACTCTCTACAGCTTTAAGGTGACCGCTCTCAATGAGGGAGGTGAGAGCTTCCCCTCGGAGGAGCTGTCGGTGGGCATTGTAGAGGGTACCGATGAGCGGGTACTGATAGTGAACGGTTTTGACCGTGTCTCAGGCCCTGCATGGTTTGACCGCGACGGTATGGCCGGCGTGGCATGGTGGGATGACCGTGGGGTGGCTGATCACTACAACTTCGTCACCACCGGCGACCAGTACGATTATGAGCGTAGCTCACCGTGGCGTGATGATGATGATGCAGGGTGGGGGGCATGCTACTCTGATGATGAGGGCAGGGTGATACCCGGCAACACGTTTGACTTTACCCGCATCCATGGGGAGTCGGTCATGGCTGCCGGCAGGTCGTTCTTCTCGGTGAGTGATGAGGTGTTTACCGGAGAGGGCTTTGACCTTTCTGGGTGGTCGGCACTGAACCTCCTTTACGGTGAGGAGAAGAGTACCCCGTCACTCCCTGACCCTGACAGGTACGACTATGCCATCTACACACCTGAGTTTATCCGTACACTCGGGAGGGTTGAGAAGGCCTCATTGCCACTCTTCATGTCAGGAGCCTACATAGGGACTGACCTTGCCATGGCCTCTGACAGCTATGCCGACTCGCTGGTGCAGAGGGTGCTGCACTTCACCCACCGTACCGGTCATGCTGTAAGGACGGGACGGCTGGGGGCTACCGACCAGGCTGCGCCTCACTTCGCCGGTGAGATCACCTTCAACAGCGGCACCACCGATGAGCTCTACGCTGCCGAGGCACCCGACGCCCTTGAGCCGGCAGACAGAGAATCATTCACCGCCTTTCGCTATCTTGAGAACAACACCTCGGCGGCAGTGATGCACACCGGAAGGGTGAGAACCTTTGTGATGGGATTTCCTTTTGAGACGATCATCTCGCAGCAGGAGCGTGACTCACTCATGAAGCAGATACTTGATTTTTTACAAAATAAATAGGATGATGAAAAAAACTGTGACATGTTTTCTGCCTTTCTCTGATGCCGGCTCACTCGCGGCCACCATGGCATCACTCAGGAGCCAGGGCCTTGCCAGCAGGATATTGGTTGTGGCTCCTCATGGCAGTGAGGAGGAGGCTGCTGCCTCAGGTGCTGAGGTTATCGTTGCGGAGAGGTTCACCTCTACCGATGCCCTGCGCAGGATGGCGGCAGAGGCTGTGACGGGCTATGTGCTCACCTACAGCAAGGGCTTCCCGCTCGATCTGGGAAGCCACGCACTGGCCAGGATGGTACAGGTGTGTGAAGATACAGGTGCCGGAATGGTATATTCAGACTACTATGAAGAGAAAGAGGGACGCCTGGCTCCGCACCCGGTGACAGACTATCAGGTGGGGAGCCTCCGGGATGACTTCAACTTCGGATCGGTGATACTATATGACTCCATAGCCTTCAGGGAGGCCTGCAGCCGGATGGATCATGACTATTCGTGGGCCGGCCTTTATGACCTGCGCCTCAAAATTTCCCAGAACCATCCTCTCATACATATACCTGAGCTGCTCTATAGCGAGGTGGAGACCGATACGCGCCGGAGCGGCGAGAAGCAGTTTGACTATGTTGACCCGCGAAACCGCGCCGTACAGGTAGAGATGGAGGCAGCCTGCACACACCACCTCAAGAGTATCAACGGCTGGCTCGCCCCCCGCTTCCGTGAGGTAAACCTCAATGAGGGTGACTTTGAATATGATGCGTCGATCATCATACCGGTACGCAACAGGGTGAAGACCATTGCCGATGCCATCAGATCGGTACTGAGCCAGAAGAGCAGCTATCGCTTCAACCTGATCATTGTAGACAACCACTCCGGTGACGGCACCACAGAGCTTATACGCTCATTCGCCTCTGACAGCAGGCTGGTGCACATCATACCTGACAGGAGGGATCTGGGTATCGGAGGATGCTGGAATGAGGCACTCTTCAGTGATAAGTGCGGCAGGTTTGCCATACAGCTTGACAGTGATGACCTCTATATAGACGATAGTGTAGTGGGCAGGATCATAGATGCATTCCATGAGCAGCAGTGTGCCATGGTTGTGGGGTCATACCGTATGGTCAACTTCGACCTTGACGAGATCCCTCCCGGATTGATTGACCATCGCGAGTGGACCCCTGACAACGGACGTAACAATGCACTGCGTATCAATGGCCTTGGAGCACCACGAGCCTTCTTTACCCCTCTGCTGCGTACCATCAGGATACCCAATGTCAGCTATGGTGAGGATTATGCCGTGGGGCTTGCCATCAGCCGTCACTATCGTATCGGTCGTATTTATGATCCGTTGTACCTCTGCCGCCGCTGGGAGGAGAACACCGATGCCAAGCTTGATGTGGCCAGGGCCAATGCGCACAACCTCTACAAGGACAGGATCAGGACTATTGAGCTGCTGGCACGGATCAGGATGTTAAAGAGGAGTGAAACATAACCGTAGCCTGATGACCGATCTTTCACAACAGGTAGAGAGACTGTTTGAGCAGCAGCTCAGTGAGTGGCCGCTGGCCGGTGAAAACTATTCGAAACTTCCGTCAGTAAGGGTGCGTAACATCCCCTTTGCCGGCTATCAGATATCGGTACAGTACAATCCTCATCGCATTATCTCATCGGCAGCGAGGGTTGATGCAAGGTCGGTGGCTGAACGGCCCTGCTTCCTCTGTGCTGCCAACCGTCCGCCCGAACAGCGGGGTATACCGTTCGGTGATGACTATGTGATACTTGTTAATCCATACCCGATCTTCAGACGTCACCTCACCATTGTCTCCCACAGCCATATACCCCAGCGCATCGAGGGCAACATGGAGGCTATGCTGGCTATGGCGCACGCGCTGCCCGGCTTCGTTATTTTCTATAACGGTCCGCAGTGTGGTGCCTCGGCCCCTGATCACCTTCATTTCCAGGCGGGGAACAGGGGCTTCCTCCCTGTTGAAAGGGATATCACCAACCGCTCTCTGATCACTGCGGCAGGCCATATCGACGGGGTGGAGCTCTCCCTTTGGAGGGGCTATAACCGTGCCATGCTGACGTTGCAGGGCACAGAGAGTGGGTCTGTTGCCAGTATGTTTGGCCGTTTTTCCCGCCACCTGGCTCTTACCCAGCCCGACCGGCCTGAGCCGATGCTTAATATTCTGGCCTACCATGATGCCGGGCGATGGACGGTGCACATTATCCCGAGAAAGGCACACAGGCCGGCTTGCTACTTTGCTGAGGGTGATCAGAAGATACTCCTCAGCCCAGCCTCGGTTGACCTGGGAGGGGTCTTCATCACCCCCAGGGAGGAGGACTTTAATAAGATTGCTGCAGACGATATCCGAAAGATACTGGGTGAGGTCTGTCTTGATGAAGAGGAACTGAGATCACTTGTTATACAACTATTATGATTACCAAACGAGAACCTGAGATAAGCGTAGGTATAGTCTCCGGCAGCGGACTGACCGTAACATTTAACGGAGAATTTTCCATGAATGAGGGCACCGCCGGTGTGACAGGTGTCTGGACCGTAACTGCAGGCAGTGAGGGACTGCTCCTCACCAGCGGCGGGGAGACTGTAAGAGGCGGTGATGAGGTGACATTTGCTCCGGCATCAATTGATCACTGCAGCTTCACCCTCCATGCCGTCACCATTGGGGTTGACTTTCACTGGCAGAGAGATGAAGATCAGACCTTCAGGGGCAACCTCAAGTTTATCTTGCGGGGTGGCAGCGTGACAGCTGTCAACCTGCTGCCGGTGGAGGAGTACCTGATAAGTGTCATCTCCTCCGAGATGAGCGCCACCTCCTCACCCGACCTGCTGAAGGCTCATGCCGTCATCTCGCGAAGCTGGCTGCTGGCACAGATAGACAAGACCCTGCGTCTGAGTGAGACAGGTGAGAAGTACCGCACCAGCTTTGTCACCGAGAGTGAGATTACCCGGTGGTATGACAGGGAAGATCACAAAGATTTTGATGTGTGTGCCGATGACCATTGTCAGCGCTACCAGGGTATTACCAGGGCCTCCTCCGGGAAGGTGGAGGAGGCGGTACGTGACACACGCGGAGAGGTGATCATGTCAGGTGAATATATCTGTGATGCCCGCTACTCCAAGTGTTGCGGAGGTATTACCGAGCTGTTTGAGAATGTGTGGGAGCCGGTGAGCCACAGCTACCTGAGCAGAGTGATTGATGCGCCGGCAGCAACGACCCCACCAGCCGGATCAGCAGCAACGACCCTACCAGCCGGATCAGCCGGATCAGCCGGATCAGCCGGATCAGACGCACCAGCGGCATCAGCCATATCCGGCAGCCATTACCCCGACCTGACTGTGGCTGCCAGTGCTGAGGAGTGGATCAGGGGCAATCCCGCAGCCTTCTGTAACAGCTCCGACCCGGTTATCCTCTCACAGGTGCTTAACTACTATGACCAGGAGACGGCTGATTTCTTCAGGTGGAGGGTCACCTACCGGCAGGATGAGCTGAGCACCCTTGTCAGGGAGCGTACCGGTATCGATTTCGGAACCATTACCGCCCTGGAGCCGCTTGACAGGGGCACCTCAGGCCGTATCATCAGGCTCCGCATCACCGGTGAGAAGAGGAGTATGGTGATCGGCAAGGAGCTGGAGATCAGGAAGGCTCTCTCCCGGTCACACCTCTACAGTTCAGCCTTCGTGGTTGAGAGGCAGGAGGCGCATGATGGTGTCACCTTTGTGCTGCACGGCGCCGGGTGGGGCCATGGCGTGGGGCTCTGCCAGATAGGTGCCGCGGTGATGGGCGCTACCGGCTATAGCTACAAAGAGATACTGTCACACTACTTCACAGGTTCTGAGCTGATAAAAATGTACTGATATGCGACGGAGAGCACTCATTCTGATAATTCTTATCGCTATAGCCTCTGCCTCACGGGCAGGGTCATGGATCAGGATCAACCAGCTGGGCTACCAGCCCGGCAGTGTCAAGGTTGCCGTATATATGTCACAGGAGCCGGGTAGTGCCAGGAGCTTCACCCTCTGTGAGGCGCTTACCGGCAGGGTGGTCTATCGTGGTACCCCACTCCCCTATGACGGCACGGCATGGGGCATGGCTGCTGCCGCACGGCTCGACTTCACCGGGGTGAACCAGCCGGGAGGATACTATATCGAGTATGGCGGTACCAGGTCAGAAAACTTCCGTATCGATGCAGCTGTCTACGACGGCACTGCCGATTTTATCCTCAACTATATCAGACAGCAGCGTTGTGGCTACAATCCGTTTGTTGCCGACTCATGTCATCAGTATGACGGTATCATTGTTGATCACCCTCACCTCTCAGGTACTGTGATCGATGTTCGTGGCGGTTACCATGATGCCAGTGACTACCTGCGCTATACCGCCACCACTGCCAACTCGGTCTATCAGATGATGTTTGCCTGGCTCCGGTCGCCGGCGGTCTATGATGATCATTATGATGCTGCGGGTATGCCCGGCAGCAACGGTATACCCGATATACTGGATGAGGTGAGGTGGGGGCTGGAGTGGCTTCTGAAGATGAACCCTGACAGTGGGGTGATGTTTAACCAGGTGGCTGATGACCGTGACCATCAGGGCTATCGTCTGCCCCACCACGATAGTGCCGATTATGGTCTGGGTCGTTACCGGCCTGTCTATTTTGTCACCGGCAAGCCCCAGGGGCTCTCCCGGTTCAAGAACCGTACCGAGGGTGTCGCCTCCACCGCCGGCAAGTTTGCCTCTGTTTTTGCTATGGGAGCCAGGCTCTTCGCCGGCAGTGATCCGTCGTTTGCTGCCACCATGGCCTCACGTGCCGCCGATGCCTTTGCGTTTGCGCTCACTGACCCCGGCGCCACACAGACCGCCTGCAACGTCTCACCCTACTTCTATGAGGAGGATAACTATATTGATGACCTTGAGCTGGCAGCCTGGGAGCTCTGGGAGCTGACCGGTGAGAGCCACTACCTTGAGCAGGCCGACTACTGGGGTACCCTTGAGCCACATACGCCGTGGATAGAGAAGGATACTGCCCGCCACTACCAGTTCTACCCCTTTGTCAACCTGGGGCATGCCAACCTTGCCCATTCCGATACCGACTACTCGGCAAAATATATTGAGTTCATGCGCAAGGGCCTGGCAATCATAGACTCCAGGCGTACTGACGACCTGTTTCAGGTTAAGATACCCTTTGTCTGGTGCTCAAACAACTATGTTGTTGCAGCACTGACGCAGTGCAGGCTCTACCGTGAGGCTACCGGTGACCACCGGTTTGATTATATGGAGGCAGCACTGCGCGACTGGCTCTTTGGTTGTAACCCCTGGGGCACCTCCATGATATGCGGAGTGCCGGAGGGAGGCGTCTACCCGCACTACCCGCACTCATCGGTGACCATGCTGCTGGGGAAGAACACTATCGGCGGACTGGTTGACGGTCCGATATACAAGGCAATACATGAGAGTCTGCTGGGGCTTACCCTCCTCCGGCCTGACAAGTTTGCGCCGTTCCAGGGAGGAAGAATTATCTATCATGATGATATAGGCGACTACAGCACCAATGAGCCTACGCTTGATGGTACCGCCAGCCTCAGCTACTACCTCTCAACCCTTGAGAAGGAGGGCAGGAGGATGAGTGAGAACCTGCAGAGTGATCTCTATGATAGCCATGGTGCAATGATCAGACATGGTGCCGGCAGATCAGATATCTACCTCCTCTTCTCTGCCGATGAGCATGGTGAGGGGTTTGACCATATACTGAAGGTGATGGAGGAGAGGGGTGTCAGGGGCTCCTTCTTCCTCACCGGCAACTTTCTGAGGGAGAAGGGTAACCGTAAGATAGTGAAGCGTATCATCGCCGGCGGGCACTACCTGGGGCCACACTCTGACGGCCACCTGCTCTATGTGCCGTGGGAGAATCGTGACACACTCCTCATCACCAGGCAGCAGTTCAATGATGACCTGGCAGAAAATCTGGCGGCCCTCAGGAGGGCCGGACTGAAGGGTGATGCACCCCGCTGGTTCCTGCCACCCTACGAGTGGTACAACGGAGCCATCAGCCGGTGGAGCAGTGATATGGGTATGACCCTTATCAACCTCACCCCCGGCACTGGCACCAATGCTGACTATATCACTCCCGGCCAGCCCGGATACCGCTCATCGGACCAGCTTTTAAGTCACCTCGAAGCCTTTGAGGAGGAGGCTCCCGGCGGCCTGGGCGGCGCAATGATACTGATTCACCCCGGTACGGAGCCGGCCCGCACCGACAAGCTGTGGCTCAGGCTGGATGAGATTATCACCCGCTACAGGGAGAAAGGTTATCAATTCAAGAGGTTCGAATAATCATGGCAGATAAAACCAAAACCCTCTCGCCCTGGACATGGATCCCGTCGCTCTACCTGGCTGAGGGACTACCATATGTGGCAGTCAACATTGTATCAGTGATCATGTATAAGCGCATGGGCATCTCCAATGCCGATATTGCGCTCTATACCAGTATGCTCTACCTGCCATGGGTCATCAAGCCGGTGTGGAGCCCGCTGGTTGACATGCTCAGGACCAAGCGATGGTGGATCGTCATTACCCAGTTTATTCTGGCTCTCGGCTTTGCCAGCATAGCACTCACCATACCGGCATCACTCTTTTTTAAGATCACCCTCGCCTTTTTCTGGCTGCTGGCCTTTGGCTCAGCCACCCATGATATTGCTGCTGACGGCTTTTACATGCTTGGGCTCAATACCAACCAGCAGGCCAAGTATGTGGGTATCAGGAGCACCTTCTACCGTATTGCCACCATCACCGGGCAGGGTCTGCTGGTTATTCTGGCAGGCTTCCTGGAGAGCTCGTCGGGTCGTGAGCCGGTAACACTCTTCATCGAGGCGTCACCCCTCTATGAGGAGAGCACCCTCTATATGCCGGCAGCCGGGACGGGCAGTGTCATGCCCGGTGAGTTGCACTTCATCGCCGCCGGCGACACACTGCAGATAGCCATACAGAGTGTTGACCGTGAGTCACTGTCAGCTCTCCTCGATAGTGTCCGGAAGGCCAATATATCGAATGGCTTTGCCGAGCAGGTGATAACCAGTGATCAGGAGAGAGGATGGTGGTCAGCACATGTCTCTGACCCGCTGGGCAGATGGATCAGGGAGAAGTTTGGAGAGGAGAGGGGAACAGTTGAAGAGCTGACCGGAAATGTGGCGGTGGTACCGCTATGGCTCTCAGACAGTCCCGACCCGGGCAAAAGGGTGGTACTCAATACCGCACTCAAGAAGGGTGACAGAAGCATCGCCCTGATAGAGGGTGAGCACCTGGTCTTTACTGAGGCCAACTGGGAGAAGCCGGCCTACGTGGTCTTTCAGGCTGACCCCAAGCTGAACAGCTACACCTCAGCCAGCTATGAGGGGCTCTCGGGTAACATCCCAATGGCATGGTCTGTCACCTTTTTCGTGCTGGCCGGCCTCTTTTTTGTCGTCACCTTCTATCATAAGATAGTACTGCCCCGCCCCGACAGTGACAAGCCGCATGAGAACCTGAAGGCTGCTGATGTGATGCGTGAGTTCGGAGAGACCTTTGTCTCATTCTTCCGTAAGCCGCAGGTGGCGGCGGCACTCTTCTTTATGCTTACCTTCCGCTTCGCGGAGGCACAGCTGCTCAAGCTTATCAACCCGTTCCTGCTTGACCCCATTGACAGGGGCGGACTGGGTCTCACCACCGGTGAGGTGGGCTTTGTCTACGGCACCGTTGGCATAATAGGCCTCACACTGGGCGGTATCCTGGGTGGCTTTGCAGCAGCATGGGGCGGCCTGAAGAGATGGCTATGGCCGATGACGCTGAGCATGCTGCTGACATCGGTAACATTCCTTTACCTGAGCTACACGCAGACAGAGAGCCTGCTGATAATCAATATCTGTGTCTTCATTGAGCAGTTTGGCTACGGATTTGGATTTACCGCATACATGCTCTACCTGATCTACTTCTCGGAGGGAAAGTACAAAACTGCCCATTATGCCATATGTACCGGGTTTATGGCCCTCGGCATGATGCTTCCCGGCATGTTCGCCGGGTGGCTGCAGGAGCAGCTGGGCTATAACCACTTTTTCCTTTGGGTGATGATATGCAGCATAATCCCAATTATCGCTGTGGCACTCATCAGGGTTGACCCCTCATTCGGGAAGAAGGTGACAGAATAGTTAGTAAATTGCCGCTTCAAATGAAACAGGAAATTATATTTGAGAGTCTTGGCAAGGAGCTGGAGGGTGATCTCTATACAGATGACACACAGAGGATTCTCTACGCCACAGATGCCTCAGCCTACCGTGAGATACCTGTTGCAGTCACCAGGCCCGCCTCACTGGATGATATTCGTAAGATACTCTCTTTTGCCCGGTCACACAGCCTCCCGGTGATACCGCGTGGTGCCGGCACCTCGCTTGCCGGCCAGGTGGTGGGGTCAGGTATTGTGATAGACATCTCAAAGTACCTCAACCATATCATAGAGATCAACGCTGAGGAGCGCTGGGTAAAGGTTGAGCCGGGTGTGGTGCTTGCCGAGCTGAACCGTGCCCTGCTGCCCTACAGGCTGCAGTTTGGTCCTGAGACCTCCACCGCTGACCGTTGCTGTATGGGCGGTATGCTGGGCAACAACTCCTGCGGGGCGCACTCACTCATCCATGGCAGTGTGCGTGAACATATCCTTGAGGTGGATGCTATCCTCTCTGACGGCTCTGAGGCACACTTCCGTCCACTCACCACTGACGAGTTCCATGCCAAATGTGACGGTGACCCCTCACTGCTTGAGACCGCCATCTACAGGAACCTGCGTGACATACTCACTGATGAGCTCAATGTTGCTGAGATAAGGAGTGAGTATCCTCATCCTGACCTGCAGCGCCGCAACAACGGATATGCTCTCGACTCGCTGCTGATGACCGATCCTTTTACCGGCAATGGTGAGAAGATCAATCTGTGCCGTCTGCTTGCCGGCTCTGAGGGCACCCTCGCCTTCACCGTCTCGATGAAGCTTAACCTGGTGCCCCTCACTGATGACCCTGTCGGACTGCTCTGTGCACATTTTGACACCCTGCAGGATGCCGTCAGGGCAAATATTATCGCCCTGAAGCATGGCCCTGCCGCCGTAGAGCTGATTGACGACTATATACTCAACTGTACCAAAGACAATATTGAGCAGAGCCGTAACCGTTTCTTTGTCAAGGGTGACCCGGCAGCGATACTGCTGATAGAGATCAGCCGTCCTGACACGGATCAGATTGCCGCTGTCGCCTCTGCCATGGAGCAGGAGATGAGGGCGGCAGGCTACGGCTACCATTTCCCCCTGATTACCGATGGGGGTGAGATAGCCAGGGTGTGGGAGCTGCGTAAGGCGGGGCTTGGGGTGCTTCTCAATATACCCGGACCCAGAAAGAGCGTTCAGGTGATTGAAGATACGGCTGTGCTGCCTCAATACTTCCCTGACTATATTGCTGAGGCTGCCCTCCTGCTGGAGAAGTATGAGCTGAGCTGTGCCTACTATGCCCACATAGCCACCGGTGAGCTGCACCTCAGTCCGCTGCTTGACCTCAAAGACCCTGCTGACATAGCCCGGTTCAGGGGTCTGGCAGAAGATATGGCACGGCTGGTGAAGAGGTACCGGGGCTCACTCAGCGGTGAGCACGGTGATGGCAGGCTGCGTGGTGAGTTTATCCCGCTGATGCTCGGCCCTCATATCTATGAGCTGCTCAGGGAGCTGAAGCGTACCTGGGACCCCGGCGGACTCTTCAACCCGGGCAAGATCACCGACACACCGCCAATAACCGGTAACCTTCGTTATCCGGCCGGCGAGTGGCGTAGTTTCCCCGGAACGGTGTTTGACTTCCCCGAACGGGAGGGGCTGCTCTACGCTGCCGAGAAGTGCAGCGGCTCGGCTGACTGCCGCAAGAGCGCCCTCATCGGGGGAACCATGTGCCCCACCTTTATGGCTACGGGTGATGAGGACAAGTCAACACGTGCCAGGGCAAACATACTGCGTGAGTACCTGACACGCTCCGACAGGAAGAACCCGTTTGACCATGAGGAGATATACCAGGTGCTGGACCTCTGCATATCATGTAAGGCATGCAAGGCTGAGTGTCCGTCCAATGTAGACATGGCCAAGCTCAAGGCTGAGTTTCTGCAGCACTACTATGATATTCACCATGTACCTTTCAGGGCGTGGCTGATAGCGTGGCTGCCACGGCTCTATATACCCGGCATGCTCATCAGGCCCATCACCAACTTCGTCACTGGCACCGCCCTCTTCAAGCGGCTGATAGGCTTCTCGGTGAAGCGACCCATACCGAGGCTCTCACCCGTCACGCTGCGGGGCTGGGAGAGGAGGCGCAGCAGGCAGAGGAGGGGTGGGAGCGAGCACGTCACGTCACCCATGAACGGTTCCAAAGGTACTGTATGCCTCTTCGCTGATGAGTTTACCAACTACAATGAGAGTGACCTGGGTGTCAAGGCGGTGATGCTGCTGGAGAGCCTGGGCTATAATGTTCTCATACCGCGCCACCGTGAGAGTGGCCGTACCTTCCTCTCCAAGGGGCTGCTCCGGTCGGCACGCAAGGTGGCGGTGACGAACATTATGATGCTTCGTGATGTTGTAAGCGAAGAGAGGCCGCTGATAGGTATTGAGCCGTCAGCGCTGCTCGCCTTTCGTGATGAGTATCCGGAGATGGTAGGTGGTGACCTCGCCGATGATGCCAGGCGACTGGCAGCCAACGCGCTGCTGATAGAGGAGTTTATCAGTCGTGAGGCGGAGCGTGGCAATATAACTGCGGAGAGCTTCACCGGAGAGCCCGCCACCATACTGCTGCACGGCCACTGCCAGCAGAAGGCGGTAGCCTCCACGGCGCCAACCATTAGGATGATGTCACTGCCGGCCAACTACACCGTGGAGGAGATAGATGACGGTTGTTGCGGGATGGCAGGCGCCTTCGGGTATGAGAAGGAGCACTATGACCTGAGTATGAAGATAGGTGAGATGATACTCTTCCCTACGGTGAGGGCAGCGGCACCTGAGACGATCATTGCCGCCACCGGCACCTCGTGCAGGCAGCATATAGCTGACGGTACCGGACGGGAGGCGCTGCACCCGGTAGAGGTGCTTCATGATGCATTGAAACGATGACCTGGAATAAATAAATATTTGAGATATGAATACCCCGCATTTTAGCAACGTTGAGAAGAACTTCTTCAACCGGTCGGGCAGGAGCACCATCACCACCCGGCTCCCCTATATTGTTGTGGACAACTTACCCGGTCTGGGGCTGCTCACCTCACTCAGGTTCCTGGAGTGGGTGGCTGACAACCCGGAGGGGGTGATAAGTCTCCCTACAGGCAAGACACCCGAATATTTTATCAAGTGGACAAAGTATCTCCTTGATAACTGGGAGAGGCCCGAGGCGCAGAAGATCAGGGAGGAGAATGGTCTCTTCCTCAAGACGAAACCATCACTCAAGGGGCTCCATTTTGTGCAGATAGATGAGTTCTACCCTATAGACCCGCGTCAGCACAACAGCTTTTATGACTATGTGAGCAGGTTTTATATACGTGACTTTGGATTCGACCCTGCCCGGGCGCTGCTGATCAACTCAGAAGAGATAACGCTGGCCGGTGGTAAGCACTTCTCAGAGGTCTTCCCTGACAACACCATAGACCTGTCACTCCGCAACAGGGCCACCTGCAACGCCCTGGAGGAGCTGCAGCAGGAGTCGCTCTTCAGGATAGACAACTGGTGCACCGCCTATGAGAAGAAGATACGTGACCTTGGCGGGATAGGCTTTTTCCTCGGCGGGATAGGTCCTGACGGACACATAGCATTCAACACCAGGGGTAGTGACCATAACTCAGCCACCCGCCTGACAGCCACTAACTTCGAGACACAGGCCGCCTCAGCGGGTGACCTGGGCGGTATTGAGGTGTCACGCACCCGGCTGGTGATAACCATCGGGCTGGGAACAATCTCCTTCAAGCCTGATGCTGTGGCGATAATATTTGCTGCCGGTGATGCCAAGGCACAGGTGGTGAGAGATGCGCTGGAGCATCAGCCTGACAACCTGTACCCTGCCACCGTGCTTCAGGGAATGAAGAATGCGCGCTTCTACCTCACCGAGGGGGCTTCCGTACAGCTGCATGACACGGTTGAGAGCTACTACCGCGACGGTGAATGGAGCTTTGAGAAGAGCGAGAGGGCAATATTTGACCTCTGCCAGCGGATACAGAAGTATGCACATAACCTGGTGATTGAGGATCTTCAGAATGACAGGTACTGCTCAATGATACCCAACCTGAGCCTGAAGGTGGTTGAGGAGGTGATTGAGTCGACCAAGCAGAAGATGGAGAGAGGCCTGGTCAGAGAGACAGACACCACCTTCTTTCATACCGGCCCGCACCATGATGATATTATGCTGGGCATACTGCCTGCAATTATCCCGCAGCTGCGTGAGATCACCAATAAGTTTCACTTCTCGGTGCTCACCTCAGGCTTCACCGCAGTGACCAATGATATGATACTTGGTCTGCTGGAGGCTACCCGCAGGCTTATCTCGCAGGGTATGATTCAGATGTTGCGCTATCCCGACTTTTTTGAGTCCGGCTACCGTTTCAAGTGGGACAAGGATGTGAGTCACTACCTTGACAAGGTGGCTGACAAGGATGAGGCGGGCAAGCTGAGGGGACTGTGTCACCGTATAGTAAGGGCCATGGTTGACATCTACAGGCTCAGGTCACAGGAGGAGCTGACAGAGCAGATTCACAAGAATATTGAGGTGCTGAGGGATTCCTACAGCGGAGAGAAGAACCCGCCTGACATTCAGAAGCTCAAGGGTATGCTCAGGGAGTATGAGGAGGAGCTGGTATGGGCACACTACGGCGTACAGGTAGGTAATATTGAGCACCTGAGGCTCGGCTTCTATACCGGAGATATCTTCACCCAGCAGCCTGACAAGCACCGTGATGTGGCACCGATACTGGAGTGCCTGAAACGTATAGAGCCTGATGTGATCAGCCTCGCCTTTGACCCTGAGGGCTCCGGCCCTGACACCCACTACAAGGTGCTGCAGGCTATTGCCGAGGCACTGAGGCAGTGGGGCAGCGAAAAAGATCTCTCCGGCCTGCGCATAATCGGGTACCGTAATGTATGGTTCCGGTTCAGACCCTCAGAAGCCAATGTCTTTGTGCCGGTATCACTCAACTCAATGGCGGTGCTGAACCAGTCATTCCGCGACTGCTATGTCAGCCAGGTAAACGCCTCATTCCCAAGCCCCCACTATGACGGTCCGTTCAGTGACCTCTCACAACAGGTGTGGGTTGAACAGTTTAAGCAGGTACAGCTGATATTGGGGAAGAATTTCTTCTATGAGAATGATAGTCCGAAAATAAGAGGCACACACGGTATGGTCTATTACCGTGAGATGAAGGTTGATGAGTTTCTGCAGCATGCCCGTGTGCTGGAGAAGAGTGTAGAGGGGGTACCTATTTACTGATATCTGCTGACATCTGCTGACATCTGCGGACATCTGCGGGCATCTGCGGGCATCTGCTGACATCTGCGGACATCTGCTGATATCTGCTGACAGGTTGATACACATCTGGTGTCAGCAGTCAGGCTGCAGTGCCATCTGGTGCTACATCTGAAGGGCAGCGACTCTCAGGTGCTTTTGCTGACTGTCACTTATAGAGCATATATCCGGCAGCCATCTGTCTGAATGCCGGTATATCCCGGTGCCACAGCTCCTCAATGTCACTCACTCTGAACGATTTCGTAAAGCTTTTCCTCACCTCATCGGTGCCGCACACCTTATCGAACATCGAGTGGCGTGACGGGTCACACATCTCAAACAGGTTTTTGTCAGGCCAGAGACGGTGTGCCTCCTGCATGATATAGAACTGTATGAGTGAGAGTGGTGCTGCGGCCGGGTCGGTTATGTGTATCTGCACGCCATGCACCATCTTACCCTGCAGGGTGCTGTAGTATGGTTTGTAGTGTACCGGCCTGAAGATGATGCCGGGCAGCCTGAGGCTGTTAAGTGCCTGGCTCAGTGAGTCGCCATTGATCCATTCGGCTGCGAAGGTCTGGAACGGGGTGGTGTATCCCACTCCTATACTGACAGCATAGAGCTCGCCCGCGATACCTGTTGCCGGGTAGTAGAGGGGTGAGTCGCCATGGGGTATATGAGGTGACGACGGTACCCACGGCAGCCCTGTCTCACCGAACCACATCTCTCTCTTCCAGCCATTCATCTTCACCACCTGCAGGTCGCACTTCACCCCCCCTGCCAGCATCCCCTCACCGTTGAGCAGCAGGGCCAGCTCACCCACGGTAAGGCCGTGCAGGTAGGGTATAGCAAACTGACTGACGAAGGAGAAGAACCCCGGGCGGGTGACAACCCCTTCCATCTTTATGCCACCCAGCGGATTGGGGCGGTCAAGAACAACTACCTCAATATTGTTCTCGGCAGCAGCCTCCATAATCAGTCCCAGGGTGCTGATAAAGGTATATGAGCGGGAGCCGATATCCTGTATGTCATATACCAGCACATCAATACCTTCAAGCATCGCGGGGGTGGGCTTGCGTGTCTTGCCGTAGAGGCTGTAGACCGGCAGTCCGGTGGCAGGGTCACTCTCTGACTCAACATACTCACCCGCGGTGAACTCACCACGTACCCCATGCTCAGGACCGTAGAGGGCCACCAGGGTAACCCCCGGAGCATTGTTGAGCAGGTCCACAGCTGACCTGAGGTGACGGTCAATACCGGTCGGATTGGTCACCAGGCCCACACGCCGGCCTCTGAGAATCTCAAAATTGCTCCTGACAAGAGCTTCCAGTCCGGTCTCAACCACCGCCGCCTCTTCGGTAATACCGGCACAGGCAAACGGAATAGTGAAAATCATGAGAAAGATAATCTCTCTGGCTCGCTTGTACATATCACTGTTTTTTGACAATTTGTTGAAAGAATGAGTTATTCAATTGAACATGTAGAAATCTTATCTGTTAATCAGATATATAAGAGATGATTTTTGTCATATGTCCTGTTTTGTGTCCGACAAGTTAAATAAAATTCAAATGCCTATTGACTTGCATTTTATAAATTTTTACTTTTGGAGATGTAAGATGTAATACAACTTCTATGAAAACCTTAAACTACCTTATCCTCTTTTTAATGGCCGCCGTTATAGCCGGATGTCAGCAGAGTGATGTTCCGGCAGAACTGAAAGATCAACTTGATCTTATTGTGGCTGAGATGGTTCCACAGGGTGGCGAGTCTATTTGTGACGTATCGCTGCTGCTCTCTAATGATGGTATTCTCACTGCACGCGGGGTGACAGATATGCCTGATGCCCGGAATGCTATCATTGAGATGCTTGACAAGTGGGGGCATAAATATGCCGACAGCATTACGGTACTGCCCGATCAGGCTGTGGTAGACAAGCCCTGGGGTGTGGTTAATGTCTCTGCTCTCAATATGAGGGCGAGGAGGTCCCACACTGCAGAGCTGGTAACCCAGGCACTGATGGGCACGCCGGTACAGATACTTGATAAGAGGGGGAGCTGGCTCCTTGTCAGGACTCCCGACTTTTACACCGGCTGGACCGATGACCCTATTGCAGAGAAGAGTGATGATGAGATGGCAGCGTGGAGGGCGGCTGACAGGGTGATCTACCTCGGCTACTCAGGTGTGATAACCGGTGCAGGAGGGGAGACCCTCTCCGATGTCGTTTTCGGGGTAGTACTGGAAAAGATCGGTTCGAAGGGTGACTACTGGAGTGTGACACTGCCTGACGGCAGGAGGGGAGAGGTGAGGAAGAGGGATACCGATGATTTCAGGCGGTGGGCCCTCAATGCCTCTGTTGAGCCTGAAGGGCTTATACGGTTTGCAAGACAGTTTCTCGGCACACCCTACCTGTGGGGAGGCACCTCAACAAAGATGCTTGACTGCAGCGGCCTGACAAAGCTGGTCTACTTTTCGGGCGGGGTGATACTGACCCGTGATGCCTCAGGGCAGATGAGGTATGGTGATGAGGTGAACATTGACAACCTGCCTGAGGGCCTTGCACCGGGTGACCTGCTCTTTTGGGGACGTGAGAGAAACGGCAGGCTGAGCATAACACATACCGGGCTCTATATAGGTGACACTGAATATATCCATTCATCGCTCCTGGTGAGAATCAACAGTTTTGACCCTGAGAGAGAGAACTACAACCAGCATCTGGTAGAGATCTTCAAAGGGGCCAGACGGGTAACCGGCTTCACTGAGGGGAAGGGACTGCAGCGTGTCTCTGACAATGAGTGGTACTTCTGATAATCAGCCTGGCAGAGGCTGGCTTTAAGAGGCAGTTGATGCCACACACCTTAAAACCTTTTAACTGACCTTACATGAAAAAACGTGACTTTCTTAAAATTGGCGGCCTGGCAGCAGGTGCATTGCTTACGGGATGTCGTACCTCTTCAGGAGACAGTATGGCTGGTGCTGCACCGGCCATAATCAAAAGGGGCGGCAGACTGAAGCTTAGCTACCGTCCTTTTGAGCTGCAGTTAAAACATGTCTTTACGGTTGCCACCTTCTCACGCACAACCACCCCGGTGGTGCTGACCACTTTAGAGTATGAGGGAGTGACAGGCTATGGTGAGGCCTCCATGCCTCCCTACCTGGGTGAGAGCCATGAGTCGGTACTCAGCTTTCTTGGAAAGGTAGACCTTGAACAGTTCAGAGACCCCTTCATGAAAGAGGATATTCTGGCCTATGTCAACAGTATCATGCCAGGCAATAATGCAGCCAAGGCCTCCATTGACATCGCCCTGCATGACCTGATTGGCAAGCTGCTGGGGCAGCCCTGGTTCAGACTATGGGGGTTAGACCCTGCCAAGGCTCCTGCCACCTGCTACACCATAGGAATAGATACCGCAGAGGTTGTGAGGGAGAAGACCCGTGAGGCCGAAGGGTTCAGCCTGCTCAAGATCAAGCTGGGCAAGGATAATGACCGTGAGATGATTGATGCGGTACGTTCGGTAACTGATGTTCCAATCTTTGTGGATGTCAACCAGGGCTGGACAGACCGCAACTATGCGCTTGAGATGGTAAACTACCTTCATGAGCACGGGGCACTCTTCGTTGAGCAGCCCATGCCTAGGGAGATGGTTGACGAGACAGCATGGCTGACAGAGAGGAGCCCGCTGCCGATAGTGGCCGATGAGGCGCTGCAGACACCTGATCAGCTGCTTGGACTGAAAGATATTTATAACGGAATAAATATCAAGCTGATGAAGTGCGGCGGCATGCATAACGGGTACAAGATGATCACCATAGCGCGTGAGATGGGAATGAAGATACTCATTGGCTGCATGACCGAAACCTCATGTGCCATCTCAGCAGCTGCACAGCTGTCACCACTGGTCGACTGGGCCGATCTTGACGGCAACCTGCTGATAAGCAATGATATTTACGAAGGAATGACCGTGGTTGACAGTCAGATAGTACTGCCTGACCGGCCAGGGATAGGGCTCATTGACAAATGAGCGTGATGCTGCCTGAGACTCAACTGTTAAAGGCGAGACTCAACACCTGATTCTCAGAACCTGATTTAATCAGACCTGACTGTTATGATAACCTGCAGATATTATTTACCCCTAAAACCAATATTATGAGAACCAGATTGATTATGTTGTTTGCAGTTTTCGGGCTGTTGCTGACATTCAGTGTGAATGCGCAGCCCAGAATTGTGACCGGAACAGTCACTGATGCCGCAACAAATGAGGTGTTGCCTGGTGTCAATGTGATTATCAAAAACACCACTACCGGGACCAGTACCGATCCTAATGGCAACTATTCCATTACGGCTGCTCCCGGACAGGTACTACAGTTCAGCTCACTGGGCTACTCCCTGCAGGAGGTCACTGTAGGTGAGAGTGGCCGGATCGACGTGAGGCTGAGCTCTGACGTTGAGTTTATTGAAGAGGTTGTGGTGGTGGGCTATGGCACTCAGAGGAGGGCCAACCTGACCGGTGCAGTCTCAACGGTAAACGTAGAGAAGACCCTTGAGGCACGACCTATAGCTGATGCTGGCCGTGGCCTGCAGGGTACCATGCCCGGACTCAGCGTAGTGATACCCAGCGGTGAGATAGGCTCTGAGCCCATCATGAAGATCCGCGGGCAGCTCGGCTCGCTCCAGGGCGGCTCATCACCGCTGATACTGGTAGATAACGTTGAGATACCATCTATACAGATGCTTAATCCTGATGATATTGAGTCGATCTCCATACTTAAGGATGCTGCATCGGCATCTATCTATGGTGCCAAGGCTGCTTTCGGTGTGATACTTATAAGCACCAAGAAGGGAGCCAAAACCCAGGGTGTCAATGTCACCTACAGTGGCAACCTCTCTTTCCAGAATATCTCAAAGAAGATGGAGATGGCAGGCCTCGATGCACTGGAGTATACCATGGAAGCATTTGAGCGTGTAGGAGGCACCGTGGCCGGCGCCTTCTGGATGGTTACCCGTGAGGGCTATGAGAGGGCTTCTGAATGGCACAACAGATGGGGTGACATTGTAAAGCCTGATGATCCGATGCTCTATGGTCGCGACTGGTATGTTGATGCCAATAACCGTAAGATCGGACTACGTACCTATGACCCCTATTACTATATGGTCAGGGAGTGGGCACCCACCCACCTCCACAACTTCACCGTCAGTGGCAAGAGTGGCAAGACCGACTACAATATAGGTCTCGGTTACCTTGATCAGAGTGGTATTATCAAGCCTGCAAAGGTTGATGATTTTCAGCGTTACAACGGATCGATCAGGGTGGGTACTGATGTTACCAACTGGTTGAGGGTTACTGCCGGAACGATGTATTCAAAGCGTCTGAAGCGTTATGCCTACGCCACCAACTCAACCACGGCAGACCCCTGGCTCTACCTCTACCGCTGGGGGCCCACCTATCCGATGACCACTGAGGATGGTGACCCGCTGCGTAGCCCCGTCTATGAGATGGAGGCTGCAAATACCGCCTCGCTGGGACATAACTATACCAGTGCCAGTGCCGGCTTTATCATCACCCCGGTAGAGGATTGGAAGATAAATTTTGATTTTACCCATAGTAATCTTGAGACTATCACCAAAAGGCCGGGCACCTCATATACTGCACGTAATACCTGGACGGCTGCCCTGCCTAAGTTTGATGCCAATGGCGAGAGGATCTATGTTGACAACAGCGGTCAGGTGGTCAGCTCCACCACTGCCGGAGCGATGCCTGCCTATCAGCTCGATATGATGAACTATACCGGGCCGGGTGCCAATCCTGACCATGTTTACCGCAGGGAACAGAATGACCAGCGAAATACTCTTAACCTCTATACAACCTATGATCTTGACCTGGCAGACCACCACCATTTCAGGTTTATGACCGGGCTCAACAGGGTTGCCTATGAGTATGCCTACAACTGGTCACAGACGACACAGCTGATCGATTACAACAACCCACAGTTTGACCTTGCCTATGGTAATCAGACCACCAGCGGCGGTGAATACTGGGAATCGCAGCTCGGGTTCTACGGTCGTATAAACTACAACTTCAAGGATAGGTATCTCCTGGAGGCCAACCTGCGTTATGACGGTACCTCCAAGTTCCCCACCGCCCTGCAGTGGCGCTGGTTCCCCTCCTTCTCTGCCGGCTGGATTGTCAGTGATGAGGAGTTTATGGGTGCCCTTCAGCCTGCCTTCAGTTATCTGAAGTTTCGTGGCTCATGGGGTACCATCGGAGACCAGACCGTTCCCAACTCACTCTACATACCTACCATGACCGGGTCACAGAACACCTGGCTGCTTGGTGGTGCAAAGCTCTACCAGTTTGGCACTCCGGGCGCTGTCTCCGGCTCAGTGACATGGCAGGATATCACCACTCTTGATCTGGGTCTTGATGCCCGCTTCCTTAATAACAGGCTGGGTATCACCTTTGACTGGTTTGTGCGTGACACCGAGAATATGATCGTTCCTCAGGAGGGTCTTCCCACTACCTATGGTACCGGAGCTCCCCAGAGCAACTTCGGCTCACTGCGGACAAAAGGAATTGAGATTCAGGTTGACTACAACCACCGTTTTGCGAGCGGACTGTCGGTTAGTATGACCGCCTCACTGGCTGATGCTGTCTCAACCATCACAAAGTATGGTACCACCAAGAGTATTGACTCATGGTATGTGGGCAAGACCTACGGTGAGATCTGGGGTTATGAGACAGACCGGCTCTTCCAGAAGGAGGACTTTGTCTATGATGGTGCCGGTGAGCTGATAAAGGTCACCGTTCCCAATGAGACCGGCAGTGCCAACTACACTATCTACCAGCTTGCTGACCCTTCCAATGTGGCTATACAGGGGAGGCTTCAGTCTGGCAACTTCCTCTTCATGCCTGGTGATGTCAAGTTTGTTGACCGTGACGGTGATGGATATATCAGCCCGGGTAACAGGCTGATCGAAGATGCTGACGGTAAACCCGATTATGGTGATCTGACGATTATCGGCAACTCCACCCCACGCTTTCTTTACGGCTTCAGGACTGACCTTGAGTATCGTGGAATAGACCTCTCCTTCTTCCTTCAGGGTGTAGGCAGCAGGCAGGTATGGGGTGACGGCTTCCTGGCTATACCCGGATACCAGTCTTCTGACGGTGCCATGCCCCAGGCTTTTGCGGGCGACTTCTGGAGGCCTGACAGAACAGACGCCTTCTACCCGCGTCCATACAACCAGGCAGGTAGCAGCACCACACTCAATATGGTGCCACAGACCAGGTACCTGCTCAATATGGCCTATCTGAGACTTAAGAATATCACTCTCGGATATACCCTTCCTGCTGAGATTACCAGGAGAGCGATGATAAGCAGGGTACGTGTTTATGTCGCCCTTGAGAACTTCCTTACCTTTGATCACCTGGGTACGCTTCCTATTGATCCTGAAGAGATACAGGGCTACTCAATGTGGAACACCTCAAACTACAACCTTGGTCGTACAGGTGTGGGTGTTCCGACATTTAAGAGCGTCTCAGCCGGTCTTCAGATAACCTTCTAAAACCTGGAATCATGAAAAGAATTATAATAATAAGTATAGCGGCTGTTGCACTCTTTCTGGGTGCGTGTGAAGATTTTCTCGACAGGCCCTCACTGACAACCATGAATGATCAGAACTACTGGACCTCGGAAAATAATCTTCGTCTCTTTGCAAACGGATTCTATCTCAACTATTTTGTTGGATACAATTCAGGATGGGGTGTTGCCTATGCACCGCTCAGAGGATACTACTTCTCCGATGACTTCACCTCAACAGGCAAACAGGGTGGGTTTGAGACACAGCCACCGGCCTCAAGGGCATCCACCAGTGAGGCTCCTGACTGGCTCACCACCTATTGTGGTCCTACATGGAATTTTGCCTATGCGAGAAAGACAAACCTCTTCCTTGAGCGTATTGACGGGATGAAAGATAGTTATCTCACCCCTGAAGCATATAACCACTGGAGTGCAGTGGCACGTTTCTTCAGAGGGTATGAATACAGTCGTCTGGTGAGTGTTTTTGGTGATGTGCCCTACTATGACCGGGTTATTCTCGATAATGAGCCAGACCTGCTCTACAAAGACCGTGATGACAGAACACTTGTCATGGACAAGGTCTATGAAGACTTTCAGTATGCACTGGCCAATATGCGGCTCTCTGACGGTAATGCACAGTACCTGAACAGGTATATAGCTGCCGGTTTCATCTCACGGTTTATGCTCTTTGAGGGTACCTGGCAGAAGTATCACCTGAACAACAGTGAGAAGGCCCAGAAGTATCTGGCACTGGCTGTTGAGGCAGCTGAGCTGGTCATGTCATCCGGCAAATGGGAGTTTACCAGTGATTTCCGTTCACTCTTCGGCTCACAGGATCTCGCTTCCAACAAGGAGGTGATAATGTACCGTCACTATGATGCTGCCCTCGGGGTGACGCATCATATCGCCTCATATGCCAACACTACCGAGAGTCAGCCCCAGTCGGCCAATCTCTGGCTGGCCAAGTCATTTATATGTACTGATGGGAATGTCTACCAGTCATCAGCCCTCACCGATGCCGGCAAGCTTGATCTTGCCAGCATGATAGCCACGCGTGATTCGCGCTTTGAGGCTACCTTCTGGGACAAGCCGATGAAAGAGGCAGCCACACTGCTTATCTCAGACAAGTTTATTGACAGGGTGGGGCCCACCTATTACGGCAGCTCATACCCGCCGCAGTATGGCTCAAATACCAATACCAATGATGCGCCGGTGATGAGGCTGGGAGAGGTGGTTCTTAACTGGATAGAGGCCAAGGCTGAGCTGGCCACCCTGGGTGGCGCAGCAGTCACCCAGGCTGATATTGATGCCTCAATCAATGCCATTCGCAGCCGTCCGCTCGATGCGGTGGCTGATGCAAAAGGGGTGGTTAAGACCGCTCCGCTGCTGCTGGCCAGCCTGCCTGATGACCCTGCCCGTGACGCTGATGTCTCGCCCCTGCTGTGGGAGATACGCCGTGAGCGCCGTATGGAGTTTGTCTTTGAACACTCACGCCTGCTTGACATCAAGCGCTGGAAGAAGATCAGCTATATGGATGTGAGCCAGAACCCCGACCTGCACCTGGGCCTGTGGATCAATATTGCCCAGGAGTATGCCGAGTGGCTGGTTCCTGCAAAGGTTGACAAGCTGCAGGTGATGAATGCCGACGGCGATATTCTCACCTACGATGGTACCAATGGCGCTGCTATGGTGGGATACTATATCCCTGAAAACATCTCGCCACGCGATGCCTTTAATGACCGGGTCTACCTGGCCCCCGTCGGTATGCAGCAGATAGCGCAGTACGCCGATAAAGGGTATAAACTGACACAGACAGCAGGCTGGTAGAATTAGTGACTTGTAACCTCAATGAGTTTTACAATAATAAATATGACAGAGACACAAAGGGTGTCTCTGTCATATTAGAATATAAACAGAAACCCTCTCTCAGCTGGTGGAATTGTTGTGAACCTGCTCTTAAACATACAACTGTTAAAACGTGTGAAAATGCCACCAGATGGAGGAAAACAGCTATCTTGGACCACTGTTTTTTCGATAGTGGTTCTTCTTTACTTTAAACTCTTAATAACACTAACATGAGAACAAAATCATTAATCTCCTCAATCCGGGGAGTTTTTGAACAGAGGAAGCGCCTTATGCTTTTTGCGCTCATGCTTGTCCTGTTGCCAGGGAGCATGATTGCACAGACCATACGCGTTTCCGGGAAGGTTACCGACAACAGCGGCATACCTGTGCCGGGGGTGACAGTACTGGTTGCTGGCACCACCTCAGGTGTGGCTACCGCTCCTGACGGTTCCTATTCAATCAATGTGGCGCCTGACGGGGTACTTCAATTCTCTGCCATAGGCATGGAGACCCAGAGGGTCCAGGTGAACAACCAGAGTGTCATAAATGTCACAATGGCTGAATCAGCTATTGCCGTTGAAGAGGTGGTGGTGACAGCACTCGGCATCGAGAAGGAGAAAAAAGCTCTTGGCTATGCCGTGCAGGACCTCAAGAGTGATGAGATCATGCGCAACAAGCAGACCAACGTGGTCAACTCGCTGGCAGGCAAGGTTGCAGGGGTTAACATCACCCAGTCGAGCGGCTCGGCAGGGGCAGGCTCAACAATCATCATCCGTGGTGGCAACTCAGCCAGTGAGTCACGTGACAACCAGCCACTCTTCGTGGTTGACGGTATCATCTATGACAACTCAACGGTCAACAGCGGCAACTCGGCTACCGATGGTATGACAAAGAATGCCACCTCATTTGGTAACCGGGTGATGGATATCAACCCTGATGATATTGAGAGCCTCTCAATACTCAAGGGAGCAGCTGCTGCTGCCCTCTACGGCTCACGTGCCGCCGACGGAGTGGTTATCATAACCACCAAGAGGGGTAGTGAAGGGCCGGTCAGGGTAGACTTCAGCACCAAGTACTCATACTCATGGGTGGGTATACTTCCTGAGCTGCAGGATGTATATGGCAGAGGCTTTTACAATGAGGCAGGTGTCTTCAATGACTACACCACCCAGTCGTGGGGCAAGCAGATCACCGGTCAGGCCTTTGATAACGTTGGCACCTTCTTCCAGGGCGGTAACGTTTTTGACAACACCATCAGCATCTCTGGTGGCAGCAAGAACAACAGCTACTACCTCTCTGCCTCCAACTTTGACCAGACAGGTGTGGTGCCCAATACCGGATTTGACAAGAGCACCTTCCGCTTCAACGGAGACCAGAAGTATGGTAAGCTCACTGTAGGTGCCAATGCCTCCTATTCAATCACCTCAACAGCCAAGACCCTCACCTCTGCCGGTCTATACAACGGCGGAGGAAACGGAACCATGACAGCGCTCTACGGCTGGTCAAGGAGTGATGACATACAGCACTACCTGAACGAAGACGGCACCAAGTACAGGATGTTTGAAGGGCTGCAGGAGCTGGCCAGCGATGTTGAGAACCCCTACTGGATTATCAACAAGAATGAGCTTACAGACAAGGTGAGCCGTTTTACCGGCGGTGTCAATACTTCACTTGATATTACCGACTGGTTCAATGTGCTTTATCGTCTGGGCTTTGACTCCTACAACAGTGGTTCATATACCTATATCGCTCCCGGAGGAGCTGTCCTTGAGAAGTATCAGAGCGGGCGCCTCAACAAGAGCACTTCAGACTATGAGTTCCTCACATCAAACCTGATGCTCAACTTCAACAAGAAGGTGAGTGACTTTGACCTCAACCTGTTGCTGGGCCACACTGCCGAGAGCACCAACAGGGTGGTACGTACCAACTGGGGCTATGGCTTCTCTACCCCGGGAACGATCAGCTTTGGTAATATTGTTGACGATCAGAAGTTCTTTACCGAGCGGAATGTGAAGAAGCGCCTGATCGGTGTCTTCGGTGAATTCAGGGCAGCTTACAAGAGCATAGCCTATATTACCGTTACCGGACGAAATGACTGGTCATCAACCCTTCCTATTGAGAACAGGTCATACTTCTACCCGTCAGTATCAGGTAGCCTGGTCTTTACCGAGCTGCTTCCCAAGAATGATATTCTCTCATTCGGTAAGTTGCGTCTCTCATGGGCACAGGTGGGTAAAGACACCGATGCCTATGCCACCAACACCTATCTCTGGGCACCGCAGGTTGTCAGCGGACAGTTTGTCGGTATCGGTAACAGCTGGACCGGTGGCAGTCCCAACCTGGTGCCTGAGATACAGACCTCTACCGAGTTTGGTGGTGAGCTGCAGTTCCTCAAGGGGAGGCTGGGGCTTGATATCACCTACTATCACAGTGTGACTGAGAACCAGCTTGCCAGCCCGCGTCTGGCACAGTCAACAGGCTATATCTTCCTTACCCTCAACAGCGGGTCGGTAATAAACAAGGGCCTGGAGCTCTCAATAAATGCCACGCCTGTTAAGAAGAGAGACTTCACATGGGACATGACACTGAACCTGTCAGGCAACCGTGGTGTGCTGGGTGACTTCCTCGACGGGGTAGACCTCTTCTACGTCACCGACGTACAGATAGGTGGGGTGAAGGCTGCTTCAGTACCCAACGGCGGCTACTTCCTCGGACTTACCGGTGACTACTGGGTCAGGGAGAAGGATTCCGAGGGTAACCAGATTCCGAACGGAAGGTATGTCATTGATGAGGCTACCGGCCTCTATGATGTAACCAAGGTACAGACCAACGTCATCGGCAACAGGGAGCCCGACTTTATCGGCGGCTGGAACAACAACTTCAGATACAAGAACCTCAACTTCTCATTCCTGTTTGATATCAGGAAGGGTGGAGACATCTATAACGGTACTGAGTATTACCTGACTGTAAGAGGACTCAGCCCACAGACACTTGACCGCAACTCGGTCACCCTGACTGGTGTATCCAAGTCGAGTGGTGAGCCACTCACGGTCACCTATGAGGCTGGCAAGACATATGATATCGCCGGTGGCTCACGCTCCGGAGAGTATATGATACAGCAGTACTGGAACAACTATGCTACCAATGCCTATAACTTTATGACCAGCACCAACTGGCTGAGACTGCGTTCTGTCTCCCTCTCATATGACTTTGGCAGCCTGATAGGCACCAACGGCTTCATAAAGGGGCTTTCAGCATCAGTAGCAGGCTATAACCTCTGGCTGCTGACCAACTACAAGGGTATGGACCCCGAGGTGAGCGTCTCAGGTTCAGGAACGGGTGGTTCAGGCTCAATGGGCATTGACTATTGCGGTGTTCCGGCAACCAGGAATATTACATTCGGTCTGAATGCAACATTTTAACCATCTCTTCAAAATCAATTATTATGAAAAGGATACTATATATAACATTTAGTCTGATATTCCTTCTGGGCTCTGCTTCATGTGACAAGTGGCTTGATGTCAACGTTGATCCGGATAACCCGAACGACGTCAGTGCCACCCCGGAGATCAGACTGCCATGGATACAGCACTACTATATGTATGCATGGGGCACCGCCAATATGCGGTCTAACACCATTGCGGGGCTGCTTACACAGACCTCTGCCACCACTGCCAACGGCCTGCTGGCCGCCTGGAATCCGGCACAGTCAAGCTGTACCACCATCTACCAGAACTGGTTCCTCGGAGGTGCAGTCAACATTGTCCCGCTGATTGCCCGTGCCGAAGAGCTGGGCGCCTACCATTATGTAGGTGCAGCCTACTGTATCAAGGCTATGGGCTTTCTGATGATGCTTGACCTGCATGGTGAGATGCCTTATACAGAGGCACTGACCGGCAAGTACAATCCGGTATATGATCAGGGTGACGTTATCTATAACGGCTGTATGGAGGATCTTGACAAGGCTATTGACTACTTTACGAAGGATCAGGAGGCAGGTGCGCCGTCACTCAGCCTGGGTGATACCTGGAACGGTGGTGATGTCAGCAAGTGGATCAAGCTCTGTTACGGCCTCAAGGCCCGTTACCTGCTGCAGGTCTCCAAGAAGTCAGTCTATGATGGTGCTGCCGTACTGGCTGCCCTTGACAAGGCACCCAAGGCAAATAGTGAGAATACCATTATGAGACACTACAATGTGGCCGGTGACGCTACCAACTTCACCGTGGGTGACCCCTATCAGACCAACGCAACCTGGAACTCAACTGCCTATGGTGTTACCCAGCGTGCTACCCGCTGGTGGGTGAACCAGTTCACCAACAATTTCAGCGGTGGCTCAGGTGTTGAGGACCCACGTCTCTCCAGGGTAATCCCCGGTATGATGAGAAATATTGCTCTCAACTCATCAGGTGATATTGTAAGCTATGAGTGGGTAAGGGATATAGGTGTTGATATGCTGGAGTCAGACATCCGTCGCAATGGCGGCCCGCTGGCATCTACCTATCTCAACGCAGCGAAAGTTATGACATATACAATTGCCGATGCTACTGAAAGGGCAGCCTTCATAGCAACGGTACCACACCCCTACACCGTTGAAGGTGATGATGTTAATGTCACCTACCCGGCGGGCTCCTTCTACATTAACTCTACAAACTACAGAAGAGCGGGAGATACCGTATATGTCAATATGAGGGCCAACAGCCTCTCTACCAGCGGCCTCTCTGCCACTGACATGTTCTATTATCCGGTGATCGGTGAGAGGGCAGTGGGCGGCACCGGAAGCTTCTGGGTACGTCCTGACTCAGACTCTGATATTCTCACCTATGCCGAGATGTGCTTCATTAAGGCAGAGGTGTACCTGAGGCAGGGTAATAGCGGCCAGGCCCACCTTGCATACAGGGAGGGTATACAGGCAAGCTTTGACCGTATGCAGATCAAGCTTAATGAGTGGAAGGCTGCAGGAACGACCAACCCTGACCAGATGCCGATGGATGAGGCTGACATTGCTGCCTATATGGCCAGTGCCGCAGTGGTGCAGGATGCCGGTGACCTCACCATGGCTGACATCATGAGGCAGAAGATGATAGCAATGGGTATCAACCTGCAGAACTGGAATGATATGCGTCGCTTTAACTACAGCGCAGGCAATATCGGCTCATTTGGTGTTGTCTATACTGACTATAAGAGGCCTTATGAGTTCACTGCAACAAACGTGATGACCGGCTCCAGCCCGACAGACCTCAACTACTGGTTCCGTCGCTTCAGCCAGAGCCCCCATGAGAGCAACTATAACAATACCGAGCTGATGAAATCCAATCCGCTTGCCATGAAAGATGCCATCTGGAGTGATCCGGTATGGTGGGACAAGGAGTAGTGATACCATCACAGGTATAAGGTTAATCTTAACAAAAGAGAAGGGCCGGCAGCTATGCCGGCTCTTTTTTTGTGCCCCCCGGCCGGCAACTCCACTGCCTCAGCCGCAGCTCACGTTGATACCAGCTCTGTTTAGAAGAGTTCTAAATTGCTGTAACTTAATAAAGTTAAAAGATGTAATACATCATGCAAAAAAAACCTCTATATTAGTGTAGGCTTGTGAATCACTAAACACTAAAATAGGGTTTGCTGAAAAATCAGTTTAAGCATTTAAGTAATCTGAGATTTCTGTTTT
>CAZHZC010000014.1:0-87878 GCA_964537135.1 uncultured Rikenella sp. | reverse complement strand
GAATGAGAGCTTACCAGGAAAGAATGAGAGCATTCCAGGAAAGAGTGAGAGCTTGCCAGGAATGAGTGAGAGCTACTGCAGGGAGAATTTCACCGGAATGACCACCTTCACCACGACCGGCTGCCCTCTCTGAGTGCCGGGCTTCCAGTCAGGCATTGCCTCCAGCACCCTGACAGCCTCAGCATCAAGAAGCGGGTCAACAGACCTCACCACACTGATATCAGATATCTTGCCACCAATGCCAACCACAAAGGAGACATGTACCTCACCGGCAATACCGTTCAGGGCTGCCTGCTTAGGGTAGCGGATATTACGCATGATCCAGGCGTCCCTTGCCTGATCGCCACCCGGAAACCGGGGTAGCTCTTCAACAACAACAAAGAGCTCCTCTTCCTGCTGTGCTGGAGCAGCTACCTCATCAATGGGATAGCCGGTGACCACTTTAACAGCTATGCCCTCTTCCTGCTGTGCAGGAGCAGCTACCTCGTCAATGGGGTATCCGGTGACCACTTTAACACTTTCCGGCTGACCTGCAGCCGCCACAGTGATGATCTCAATAACACCGTTACCTCCTCTCTCACCGTACTTTGCGATAGCCGTTTCACCCTTGAGCACAGTAATCTGTGCTATCTCTGAGGGAGATATCTCATCAACCGCTAAATCAGAGACCTTGCCATCAACCACCAATAGTGCATCTGACATACGTGATCCCGGAGGAGGCGGGGGCGTGACTGTCACCACCGGAGTGATCAGTACCTCGGGGTGCATCCTGACCTTGATATTATTACTGATCGTTTTCACTTCGAGGGTCTGGACCTCATAACCCACATGAGAGACAACGAGCCTGGCATCGGGCGAAACACCCTCCAGGGTGAAGCGTCCGGCAGCGTCAGTGGCTGTGCCGGTAGTGGTGCCCCTGATCACTATTATGGCCCCGGTCAGAGACCTGCCGTGCTCATCAGTGACCACCCCCCTGATCCTTCTGTCAGGCTGATTATCACGTATGACAGATCGCGCTTCACCATTGGCTGCTGCCTGACCATCAGTGATATCACCCGGAGCGCCGGTAACAGACCACAGAGTATTCTCTGCAGCCTCACCTGCAATAAACTCATACCTCGGCTCGGCAAAAGCATAGAGTACCAGAGCCGCAACCGGCAGTATCAGCAGGAGCCTAAGCTTCCTGTACGGAGAGGAGATTTTATTTTTCATCATGATAAATCGTTTTTTGTTTAGTGAGTGACTGAAATAGCTGCCCGTCTCAATGAGCGGTGAGCCTGCGATCTGGTTGAGCAGCACCGCCCTGTAAAAAGCCGGGTCAGCTGACCGCATGAGTGCCTCCTTATCAGCAAGATACTCATGGTTCTGTCTGATAAAGCGTGAACAGGCCCATGCAGCTGGGTTAAACCACTGTACCATACATAGAAATGACGACAACAACAGATCTACCCAATGCTTCTGCCTGACATGTACCATCTCATGATTGATGATCTCCCTGACCTCCCTCTCAGCAAGTGAAGGATTTATTACTACCAAAGAGAACCATGAAAAGGAGCCTGAAAAATCAGGTGACAGCAGTACGCTGACCGGATGACCCTGAAGCCTCTCCCCCCTGCGGAGAGCCCGAAACACCGTAACTGCCTGCAAAGCATGACGGATCAGCAGAAACAGTACTCCTGACAGCCAGACCGCCAACAGAACCGTCTTAATGAGATGCCCGACACCGGCAGCACCACCGATCTCCCCGGCAGCAGCGGAACCGGCAGCTACAGCCCCGGTAGTGACAGCCACCTGCTGAATGGGCAGCTCAACCACATACCGGATAGTAACAAGCGGAAGGACCAACGATGCAAGGATACCGGAAACCAGATAGATACGGTTAAGCAGAAAAAAACGCTCGTTGCTGAGAAAGGCCCGGTAGACCAGGGCGATCGCGGTAATCCATACCGCTGACCTGAGAAGATAAAGAGAAACTGTTTCCATTACTTCGCCTTTTTGGATCGGGCCAGATCTCTCTTTGTCTCAGCTATCAGCTCCTCCATCTCAGCCATGGTGAGATCCTTTTCACGTGCAAAGAATGATGCCATGGCAGGAAATGAGTTGTCAAAATAGCTCTCAAGGAGCCCGAAAAGCTGGTGACGGGAATACTCCTCGCGGGTCACCAACGGAAAGTAGAGATAGACATTACCGTAAGACTTGTGATCAACAAAACCCTTTTTCTCAAGGATCCTGACCACTGTGGAGACAGTGTTTCTCGCGGGCCTGGGTTCATCAAACTGCTCAAGGATATCCCTGACCAGCCCCTCCCCCATCTCCCACAGAATTTGCATCACCTGCTCCTCTGCCCTGGTAAGCTGTAACTTCTTCTTCATATCACCTGCTTCAATATTCGTTGCAAATATATAACTATTTCATTAGTCAGTCAACTAATTTCATAAAATGTTTGACTATATTTTTAATTTGACTCTAACCGGCTTATCTGCTGATCGCAGTGGTTTATGAAGAGCAGCGGGTCAACTGTGGCGTGGAGGCTGCTGGCTCATGACAGCCTCCTCAAAAAACATGTTGTAGGTCTCCTCCAGGTCTGCGAGCGTTCTCTCTCTGGCAGAGTACTCAATTATTCTGACAGAGAGGCTGGGTCTTTTTCCTGTGAACCAGTCTGGCAGGGCTACATAGAAGAGTATCATCAGCCGGTCTGATGATCCTGCAATTATTCGTTCGACACCCCTTTCAAACCGTATCGGCCTCCGGTGAATTGAGCTTATCGAATCCTGCGGATAGAGAGCCAGCAGGTTGTCGGAGTCGTGCATCAGGCCTGAGGCATATTTCAGGGTATCGACCGATGTTCGGGATGCCCGCCGTACAGGAAAAGCTCCCGCCCTGTTCATTGAAGGGTGAGCGATAAGCTGCTCTTCAAGCACCATAATATGGAACTTCTTTTTGAAAAGCTTATCATTGAGGTAATATGCGATAAGGGCATCCCACCAGCTGAAGCGGTTACCAATAATCAGTACGGGTCTCCCGGCGGGATCAGCATTACAGGTTACGTTGACACTGCGGAAGCAGCACCTCAGACCTCTCTTTGCCAGAAAGCTGAAAAACCAGACATAGAAACGGTTATGCCGTGCCTTAATCATCACTCTCTTCCTACTGGTTTCAATGAAGGTAACGGTGAGTGATAGTAATCGGGTATCACCGGCAACCCACTCTCCCCTGCTGGCGCAAACTGCTGCAGGTACCTCACCAGTGCCAGCCACTCCTTCCCCTCCTGTACACCCGGCGCCTCAGGGTCGAAATCGATCACTGCCAGCCGCATATCTGTCACCGGATTACCATCAGGCCCCTTGGGTACCACATTTACCAGCCCCAGCGACTTCTTTTTGATAATACCTACAAAGTCAAGCATATATGAATTTGCAACAATAGAGTATAGCCTGTCAGCGCTTCTGGAGGTGTTTATCACAGTCGAAACACCGGCAGCATCAATCAGCTCCATCTTACGGATCTTGTTCAGGAACCCGCCTTTAGGGTCATACTCAATCCGCAGCGGGGCATAATAGCAGAAGTGGTTTGGGTTAGAGGCTGATGACATGATCAGTATCTCCGCAATATTTTTCAGCTCTCGTCCGGTGACCCACAATCGCGAAAGGGGATATCCCGGCACCGCATCACTCCCCTTCCCGAGTGACATGACCCTGAAGAGGTCTGACACACTCTGTATACCGGGCATTATCGGGTCACGTATAACACCGGCAGCCACCATGGCAATATCTGTTCCGGGGCCGTGCTCATTGACATAATACCAGATGGCATCGGCCATCAGCGCACCCAGGTTGCTGCCGGCCTGATCTCCATACTCATCACTCTCCATCACAAAGGGGGCTACAGCTACGGGCATATCACAGGCCAGCTGCAGCGGAGCCAGCACCATCCTGTCAATCACCAGCTTCTGCTCTTCTATCGCCTCCTGGATGGCAGCCACTGCAGGAGAGCTGTCATCAACAGCTATCAGCCGGTAGCTGTCAAGGGTAATACCGCTGCCGGTATATGTTATGTCAGCCCTGCCTACATTCATGCCTGCGCTGCCGGTCTGTACGATAGGTACACCGTTGACCATCAGCGGTTCATCAAGGCGGGTATGGGTATGACCCGAAATGATCATATCGATGCCCCGCACCTTTTCTGCCAGCTGTACATCCTCACCGGCCCAGTTGCCCTTCTTGTCACGGGTGACACCACTATGTGAGAGACAGATCACTATATCACACCCTTCACCTCTCAGCTCACTGACAATTGCTTTTGCCGCCCTGATATTCTTTTCAAACTTTATTGGTACTGCATAGGGTGCTGAATCATCAGCATCCTCACCCAGCAATGAGAAGAGTCCTACCCTGACACCGTTCACCTCCTTAATCACCCACCGCCTGATCAGCTGGTCAGCAACAGCCTCCTCAAAAGGATCATCAGCCGGGTCACGCGGATCGGTAATGGCATTGCCACACAGTATAACAGGTATCTCACCCCTGTCAAGGGCTTTTCTGAGTATACCGGCAAAGGCTGCAGGGCCAAAATCAAAATCGTGGTTACCCATGGCAACCACATCATACCCCGCCTTCTTCATTAGCGGGATCTGAAATCCGGTCTCCGGCTCAAGGGCATGAAACAGGGTACCCATCAGGCAGTCACCCCCATCAACAACCAGTGTTGAACCGGGTCTCTCCTCCCTGACAGCCGCAATGATGCCTGCTATACGCGCAAAGCCTCCCCGGGTGGGATCACCGTCGACCAGCAGGGGGGTGTATGCCGACTCAGGGGCAAAGCCCTGCAGATGCGAATGAAAGTCGTTGGTGTGCAGAATGGTAATCTGCCGGCCCTGCTGAGCAGAGAGGAGCGTGGAGATAGCAAAAAACAGTGTGATAAAAAACTGTGGTCTCATGGCGGATGAAATTTGAGGTTAAGTTAGACAAAAAGGATAAAACTCCGACATCATTCAATAACAAGAGTCTGTGAGGAAATTATCAGTGCCGGTAATGAGAGAGGAGCCCTTTTGTTATATTTGTACCAGCCTTAAAATAGAGAGTGATGGTTACTGAGATAAGGGCTGAGGAGCTGAATACCGGACAGTTTATTAACGAGAGGATAGAGGAGATAAAGGGTGCCGTAGGAGATGGTACGGCAATAAATGCCCTCTCAGGAGGGGTTGACTCTTCCGTAGTCACATTGATAGGCCACCTGGCACTGGGAGAGAGGCTGAGAACGGTGCTGGTGCAAAACGGACTGATGCGTGAGGGTGAGATAGAGTCGGTGGTAGAGATATTTGCCGGACTGGGTGTAAAGGTGGAGGTGGTTGATGCCAGACAGGTGTTTCTGGATGCCCTCAGCGGAATAACTGACCCGGAAGAGAAGCGTGAAGCGATCACTCAGGCCTTCTACGCCAATGTGTTCGGTAAGATAGTGAGGGAGAGCGGTGCACGTCACCTGCTGCAGGGAACCATCCTGACAGATATCGATGAGACAGTGGCAGGCATCAAGAGACAACACAATGTTTTTGCACAGCTGGGGATAGACCCTGAGGAGGAGTTTGGATACAACATCATTGAGCCGCTGATACAGCTGCGCAAGGAGGGTGTACGGATGACAGGACGTGCACTGGGACTGCCGGAAGAGATGTTTAACCGTATACCCTTCCCGGGACCGGGACTGGCAGCACGGATCATTGGCGAGGTGACACCCGAAAAGCTGAAGGTGGTGCGGATGGCCAACCAGATAGTGGAGAAACACCTTGAGGGGAGTGGCGCCTTTCAATATATGGCGATACTGCATGATGACAGGGTGACTGGCATGCGCGACGGGAAACGACAGTTCGGGAGACAGATTGAGGTACGCTGCTGGGACAGCACCGATGCGCGACAGGCATACCCTACCAGATTGCCGTATGAGCTGCTGACGGAGATGGCAGCAGAAATAACTGAGAAGGTTCCGGAGGTGGTGTCAGTAACATACAATATAACTACAAAACCACCATCAACGATTGAAGCTGTCTAATGGCGTAACGGAGGCAGAGAAGCGGTATCAGCCTTTTATGTTAAGCGCATCAGCCACCACAAATGTTGATCCCCCTATAAAGACCAGATCATCACTACCGGCGGCAGCCAGTGCCGCTGAGAGTGCCTTATCCACAGAAGGCCAGGCGTCACCCTTCAGGCCATAGGCGGCTGCCCTGCTCTTCAGTACCTCCGGGCTGAGGGCACGGGGGACAGATGCCCTGGTAAAATAGTATTCAGCCTCAGCCGGAAAGAGGGGCAGTATAATGTCAGTATCCTTATCATTCACCAGTCCGATCACCATGTGAAGCCTCTCTCTCCCGAGGCTCATCAACTGCCTTATCACCTGCTCAAGCCCCTCCCGGTTGTGCCCTGTGTCACATATCGTCAGAGGGTCATGGGCAAGTACCTGCCAGCGGCCCATAAGTCCGGTATTTGCCATTACCCCGGCCACCCCCCTGACAAGATGGTCATCAGTAAGACCCAGGTGAGGCGTGAGCTGCTCAACAGCAGCTGCCACCGTCTGTATATTCTTATGCTGCACCTCACCGGGAAGAGGGGTGGTGCCACTGAGCCGCAGAGAGCCGGATACCTTCATCTTCACCCCCTCAGAAAGAGAGGGTGGCTCCTGACATCCAGAGGACCGGTCACCATCCACCCCCACCAGAAGATAGTGACGCTGCGCGGTGCCGGGCTGCCACGGCTCCAGACGGCAGCAATAATGCCTGTCGGCAAAAAGTATCGGAGCATCCATCATACCCGCCCTGGTGGTGAACACCCCGCTGATCTCCGGCTGACATTCACCTATCACTACCGGCACACCCCTCTTTATGATGCCGGCCTTCTCACCCGCCACAGCTGCCAGTGTATCACCCAGAAACTCCATATGGTCATGACCGATATTGGTTATCACCGAGAGCATTGGAGTAATAATGTTTGTGGAGTCGAGCCTCCCGCCCATACCTGTCTCAATAACAGCAATATCAACCTCCTGCCTGGCAAACCAGTCAAACGCCATTGCCACCGTCATCTCAAAAAATGAGGGTGTGATACTGCTGATCAGAGCCTCATGTTGCCCGATAAAGCTGATCACCTCCTCTTCACTTATCATCTCTCCGTCAACCCTTATCCTCTCCCTGAAATCCTTCAGGTGGGGAGAGGTGTAGAGACCGGTACGGTATCCGGCTTCCTGCAACACCGAAGCGATCATATGCGATACCGACCCCTTGCCGTTGGTACCCGCCACATGAATCGTACGGTAGCGGTTGTGAGGGTGACCAAAATAACGGTCAAGCTCAAGGGTGACAGCAAGGTCAGCCTTGTAGGCCGCAGCACCCACACGATGATAGGCCGGCAGCATGCTGAAAAGATACTCCAATGTCTCCTGGTAAGTCATGTTGATAACCTTTTATCTGTTGTTTGCAAATTTACAAAAAGGGTGAACTGCCCAGACACGCTACCGCTATCTTTGTTACTTCGTGTAACGCCTGAGCCGCGGCAGGAGGCAAAGGGAGATGCGTTATCGTTACAAAACATTCTGTTATGGCAAAGAAGACACTGAAAAAGAAGATTTTTATTCTTGACACCAATGTGCTGCTGCACGACTACAAATGTATCTATAACTTTGAGGAGAATGATGTGATCATTCCGATCGTTGTGCTGGAGGAGCTTGACCGTTTCAAGCGGGGAAATGATCTCATAAACTTCCATGCACGTGAGTTCACCCGTGAGCTGGACAAGATCGCCGGCGACCAGCTGCTTACCGGAGAGATACCACTGGGTGAGCACCTGGGAAGCCTCCATATTGAGACCGGTAAACAGTTTTCAGAGAGGGTAACGGAGTCGTTCCCGGAGAGAACGCCTGATCATCGTATACTGGCCATAGCCGATTTTGTCACTCAGGAGAACAAGAACAAGATAGTTGTTCTTATCACCAAGGACATCAACCTGAGAATGAAGGCCAAATCGCTGGGCATCAAAGCTGAAGACTATCAGACCGACAAGGTTGTCAACCTTGACGACCTCTACAAAGGGATCAGGATAATTGAGAATATTGACCATCAGCTCATAAATAAGCTCTATGAGCAGCCGGAAGGTGTGCCGGCCGCGGAGCTAAAGATAGAGGATAGTGAGACCGGCCATCACTTCTTTATTCTGCGCAACACCAACATGAGTGCCCTGGCACACTATAATCCGGCCACAAAGATGCTTACCAGGGTGCTAAAACATACCACCTACGGTATTGACCCCCGCAATGCCGAACAGACCTTTGCACTTCATGCACTGTGCAACCCCGATATACAGCTTATCTCACTCACCGGCAAGGCAGGCACGGGAAAGACACTGCTGGCGCTGGCAGCAGCCCTCCATCAGCATAAGCGCTACAAGCAGATCTTCCTGGCACGCCCCATTGTACCTCTGGCCAACCGTGATCTGGGGTTCCTTCCCGGAGATATCAAGGAGAAGATGGATCCCTACATGCAGCCTCTCTATGATAACCTCACCGTTATCAAGCACCGCTTCAGTGCCCAGAGCCCTGAGTTTATACGTATCAATGATATGATCAAGGATGACAAACTGGTAATCACTCCACTGGCCTATATCAGGGGCCGTAGTCTCTCAAACATCTTCTTTATTGTTGACGAGGCACAGAACCTGACACCCCATGAGGTTAAAACGATTATCACCAGGGCAGGCGAAGGTACCAAGATGATCTTTACCGGTGATATAGAGCAGATAGATTCACCATACCTCGACTCCGGTTCCAACGGGCTGAGCTACCTCTCTGACAAGATGCGCGGACTGGACCTTTTTGCACATGTACACCTCATCAAGGGTGAGAGGAGCTTCCTGGCGGAGCTGGCAAGCAAGCTGCTCTAAAGCGGCTTTTTTGCTATTTTTGCAGCCGGAACAACAATCATAACAAATTTTGAAGAGGAGAGTAGCGTTTCACACCCTGGGATGCAAGCTTAACTTTGCAGAGACCTCAACAATAGCACGTACCTTTACTGAGGAGAGGTTTGAGCGGGTATCACCTGATGATCACGCAGATATCTATGTGATCAACAGCTGTACCGTAACCGATGGTGCTGACCGCAAGTGCAGACAGGCGGTGAGGAGGTTCATCAGGCGTAACCCCGATGCATTTATTGCAGTGACAGGATGCTGGGCACAGCTACGTAAGGAGGAGGCGGCAGCCATCGAAGGGGTTGACCTGGTGCTGGGGACATATGAAAAATTTGATATAGTCAGCTATATAGATAACCTGGAGAAGGGGAGCACCCCGATGATCCGCTCCTGTGACACAGCCGCCGCCGACGGGTTCATGGCAGCATGGTCAGCAGGTGAACGTACCCGCTCATTCCTGAAGGTACAGGATGGGTGTGACTATCACTGCTCATACTGTACCGTGCCGCTGGCAAGAGGAAAAAGCAGGAACGCGCCAATAGCTACCCTTGTGGCTGAGGCGCAGCAGATAGTTGATACCGGGGTAAGCGAGATAGTACTTACCGGTGTCAATGTGGGCGACTTCGGACGTACCACAGGTGAGACGCTGGAGCAGCTGCTGACAGCCCTGGTGAAGGTAGAGGGCCTGGAACGGCTACGCCTCACCTCTGTAGAGCCCAACCTGCTCACAGACAAGATAATTGAGATGGTGGCCAGGGAGAAGGTGCTGATGCCACATATACATATGCCACTACAGAGCGGCAGCAACAGGATACTGGGGCTGATGCGCAGACGCTACCAGAGAGAGCTGTTTGAAGAGAGAGCCACACGTATCAGAGAGCTGATGCCACACGCAGCAATAGGGGCTGACATAATTACCGGCTTCCCCGGTGAGACAGATGATGACCATAAAGATGGTTACCTCTTCCTGAATAGACTGCCCCTTACATACCTTCATGTATTCACCTACTCACCACGTCCCGGCACCCCGGCAGCCACACTGCCGGACCCGACAGAGAGCAGGGAGAAAGAGCGGCGGAGCAGAGAGCTGATAAGACTGGCCGGAAGGCAGAAGATGCAGTTCATGAACAACGCTGTGGGCAGAACGGAGGAGGTGCTGTTTGAGAAGCGTGACAACAATGGTATGGTGTCAGGACTGACCGGCAACTATATAAGGGTGGTGACACCATGGAGAGAGGGGCTGCCGGGAACCATCAGGGAGGTGAGACTGTCATCAGTGCTGAGTGACGGGACTATGAGCTGTGAACTGACAGGTAGTGAGCTATGATGAAACATGCCGGATATCACATCTTCGTTGCAGCAGCAAGAGTCATCACACTATTGCCAATGAGGGCTCTCTTTATCCTCTCCGACATATTATGCCCCGTCATGTACCACCTGGTGCGATACCGACGTAGCGTAGTGGAGATGAATCTGAAAAATGCCTTTCCGGAGAAGAGCAACAGAGAACGCAAAGCGATAGCCAGAAAATTCTACCGACACCTTACCGATATGATCTTCGAGACGTTGAAGGCGATGCGCTTCACCCCTGAAGAGATGAACAGGCGGTTCAACGCAACAGACAGATCACTCACCGACAGATTCTTTAACGAAGGGCGTGACGTGGTGGCCCTCACCAGCCACTACGGCAACTGGGAGTGGATCTCAGGAATGCAGCTCAATGCCAGACACAGGGTGGTAACTATCTACAAGCCACTCAGTGACAAGATGTTTGACCAGTACCTCCTGAAGCTTAGAGAGCGGTTTGGAGTGATACTAACTCCCATGAGCCGGATCGCCAGGGAGCTGGCAACGTTACGCGCTGAAAAAAGAGTCACCCTCTCGGGAATTGTTGCCGACCAGCGGCCACCACGCAATGACAACGCTTACTGGACCACCTTCCTCAACCAGGAGACAGCCTTCTACCGCGGCGCAGAGAAGATAGCCAGGAAATATGATGCAGCAGTGATATTTATACATATAGCGCGACGCAAAAGAGGCTACTATGAGCTGGAGTACAGACTGATCTCTGAATATCCCGGGGAGGAGGAGACTGATGCCATCACACAACGATATGCTGAGATGCTGGAGGAGGAGATAAGGAGAGAGCCTCAATACTGGCTCTGGTCGCACCGCAGATGGAAATACAAACGGCAAGAGGAAGTATAACCGTTTAGGAATGCAGATACCCCAGGTGGGAGTAGAAACCGGGACATGGAAATACAAACGGCAGGCAGAAAGACAAACGGCAGATGGAGATACAAACGGCAAGAGGAAGTAGAAACCGGGGCGTGGAAAGACAAACGGCAGGCAGAAAGATAAACGACAGATGGAGATATAATATGAGGGAGACAATAAATGAGTAAGACCGCAGTGATAATACTCAACTGGAACGGCAAAAAGTACCTAGAACAGTTCCTGCCCGGCGTGATCAGTAATACCCTCTCACCGGAGATAAGCGTTGTGGTTGCTGACAACGGCTCCGATGACGGCTCAGCAGAGTGGGTAGCCGCCAGCCATCCGGAGGTGACGGTAGTGAATCTTCAAAGCAACCATGGCTATGCCGGCGGATATAACAGGGCACTCAGAGAGGTCACCGCTGAATACTATATACTGCTCAACTCAGATGTGGAGGTGGAGCACGGGTGGGCTGAGAGACTCACCTCCTTTATGGAGGCACACCCCGGCGTGGGAGCCTGCCAGCCCAAGATCAGGGCATACAACAACCGCTATTCATTCGAATATGCAGGTGCTGCCGGCGGATATATTGACAGGCTGGGCTACCCCTTCTGTCGCGGACGGATATTTGATACTGTTGAGGAGGATCATGGCCAGTATGACGACAGCGTTGATATCTTCTGGGCATCAGGATCGTGCATGATGGTGAGGGGTACCGCCTATCAGCAGTGTGGCGGACTGGATGACTCCTTCTTTCTACACATGGAGGAGATCGACCTCTGCTGGCGTATGCTGAAGTCCGGCTACCGGATTGTCTATATGCCGGGGGTAACAGTGTGGCACCTGGGTGGCGGCACCCTGGGTTACGGGTCTCCTGAAAAGATCTACTACAACTTCCGTAACAGCCTCATTATGCTGGCCAAAAACCTACCATCAAAACATCTCAGGCGCACCCTTCTGCTGCGTCGCCTGCTTGACGGGGTGGCAGCTGTCAGGCTCCTCATGGTGGGCGGACGTCAGGCAGCCCGGGCGGTGGTGAGGGCACACCGTGACTACCGCACGCAACGAGAGGCCATACGCGCCTACAGGGCAACCGTCACACATCATGACAGCCAGCAGCTGCCACCTGTCATGATGAACAAATACCTCATCTATGAGTATTATATCCGTGGCAGAAAAACTTTCCGTCAACTGAAGTGGAACTGAAGAGAAAAGCGCAGATGAGCATATTTTTTGCTGTAGTCATCACCATTTATACGGTTGTTAACCTCTATCTCTGGCTAAAGGGCTACCGTGCGCTCTCCGGCGCAGGTATCTCCACCAGGTGGTACACCATCACCTTCACCATACTCGCCGCTGCATTTATCGCCGGCAAGCTGCTGGAGCACTACTCCTCGGGTATACTTACCGATATTCTGAATGTCACCGGGGGGTTCTGGCTCGCCTTCATGCTCTACGGCACTCTCGCCTGGCTGGCCGCCGACCTCCTCCTGCTGATACAGCGACCGTTCCACCTTATCCCTTCACCGACCCTGCCGGGGGTGAGGCTGTGGCTGATGGCCGGCATCACCGGGGGCACCCTGCTGCTCATTCTTACCGGTTTTATTATGGCTGTCACTCCGTCAGTAACCAGGTATGAGGTCACCACCGCAAAGAGGCTTGATGGCGGAGAGCAGCAGATACGCATTGCAGCAGTCTCTGACATACACCTGGGAAGCACTATACGTCGCAGAAGCATGCGTCAGCTCTCATCACTGCTCGCTGCCGAGGAGCCTGACATCGTTCTCTTCCTGGGTGACCTGATTGACGGCAGCATGGCGCCTGTGTTGCGTGATGACCTGCTGGCATCACTCACCCTGCCTCCCCTCCGATACGGCGTATGGGCCATCACCGGCAACCACGAATATATAGGAGGAGCAGCAATGACAGTTCCATATATCGAGAGCAAAGGTATCAGGGTGCTGAAGGATGAGGTGATAACCCTCGACAACGGGTTGCAGATCGTCGGACGACTGGACAGGTCAGCAGGCCATAACAGGTCCGGCGGACGACGCAGCCTTGAAGAGCTGATGGCTGTGACCGACAGCAGCCGGCCGGTGATAGTACTTGACCACCAGCCCTATCAGCTGGCTGGACTGGCCGGCAGCGGGGCCGACCTGCAGCTGTCGGGACATACACATAACGGACAGATATGGCCTCTCAGCCTGATCACCGGCGCCATCTATGAACTGAGCTATGGCCATGCCAGGTATGGCGCCACTGATGTCATTGTCTCATCAGGATTTGGCATCTGGGGACCACGTATGCGGCTGGGAACAAAGGCTGAGGTACTGTCAGTAACACTGAAGAGTGCCGCATCGGAGTAGTGGAAGTAACCCCGGTGTGAGGTGTGTCGCCGCAAAGTAAAGGGTATAACCTCAATGTGATACGTGCCGCTTCGTAGTAAAGGGCGTATTCTCAGAGTGATGGGTAAACCTTCTCGAGCATCATACTTCGAGAGCCCTTCACCAGTATGGTATACCCCTCCGGCTTCTCATGTGCCAGCCATGTGGCAGCCTCAGCGGCGGTGGCAAACAGCCTGGCGGGTATGGTGCCGGCTGCCTCACGGAAACGTGGCCCCACCAGCAGAACAGTCACCTCACCCATTTCTGACAGCTGCCTGATGACCGATGCATGACCCTCGTCACTCATCTCACCCAGCTCAAGCATATCGCCCAGAATAACCATCTTAGGTCCGGCATGGAGAGCACCAAAAGAGTTGAGTGCCTGCTCCATGGAGGTGGGATTGGCATTGTATGAATCCCTTATTATGATGTTCCTGCTGCTGGTGGTCACCTGTGAGCGGTTGTTGTCAGGCCGGTATGCAGAGATCGCCTCCACAATCTCACCGGCAGGAATATCAAAGAGCAGTCCGGCAGCCATGGCTGCCCTGACATTGTCAATATTGTAGTTGCCGAAGAGGGCGGTATCAAAAGCGTACTCACTCCCGTCAATGAGAGCCTTCACCTTCATCATCATACCCTCACCACCGGCAGTAACAGCAGTGAGCCGGTGAGAGCCGGGTGACGAGTAGGGTACAGCACCGTGATGATTACGGGCCAGCCCGGTGACCAGCTCATCCTCATCATTATATATAATGGTACCCCCGTTCCCTCCCAGCCACCGGAAGAGCTCATCCTTGGCAGTGATGATATTCTCAGGAGAGCCAAACCCCTCAATATGCGCAGTACCGATATTGGTTATCAGGCCATGTGTAGGCCTTGCCGTCATACATAACGACGCTATCTCACCGCTATGGCTGGCCCCCATCTCCACCACCATGAATGCAACATCATCAGGAGCACTCAGCAGTGTGAGCGGGACACCGATATGGTTGTTGTAGTTACCGGGGGTGGAGTGTACCCTACCCTTGCGTGAGAGGACAGCAGCCAGCAGCTCCTTGGTGGTGGTCTTGCCGTTGGTGCCGGTAATGGCAATCATAGGTACCGGCAGCCTGTGCCGGTGGCTGGAGGCCAAAGCTGTCATGGTCTCAAGAACATCATCAACAACAATGATCCTCTCACCACGTATCGACGGGTCGTCAACCACAGCAGCCAGGGCACCGGCCTCCAGGGCGGCGGCGGCATAGCTGTTGCCGTCATGGGTGGGGCCCCTCAGGGCAAAGAAGATCTCACCTTTGCCAACACTGCGCGAGTCGGTGGTGGCCCCGGCAGAATTACGATACAGACAGTATAGTCGTTCCAGCTCCATAATTAACTAAAAAAGAGGCCTCATTATGTCGCGACACAATGAGGCCATAATCATCACATTACCCAGAATGAGTTATTTCAGTCCCGAAGGGCTGCCAACCCTTATCATTGCACACCTGAAGCCCAGGTCATCACGTGATGCCTCCTGGTCGAGGTAGCGACGGGTAGAGGGGTTGAGCCAGTAGGCCCTGTCTTTCCATGAGCCGCCCTTGTAAACCCTTGCCCTGTCATTTATAAGTGTGACATAGTCATTATCGGTCTCGTTCTGTGCATACATCGTCTCTGTCTGGCTCACATCAGCTCCGCCTGACCACTCAAGGCTCGATGAGATACTTGAGATAATATCACCATCGAGATAGTTACGGTAGTCAGCCTTCTGATAGTTGTAACGGTGTGCCACATCTTCAGGCCTGACAGTATCTATCTGCAGCCTTCCCAGCCTGTCCTTCTCAACCACCTGTCCGTTGGCATCACGCCGCAGATCGGTGAAGACGTTCCCTCTGAAGGGGTTAAACATATCAACATCTTCATGCGAGAGTGGACGGTATACATCCTGTACCCACTCATTGACGTTGCCGGCCATACAGTAGAGGCCATAGTCATTGGGCCAGTATGACCTTACATCAACAGTGATACTACCACCGTCGTTCAGGTTACCTGCCACACCCATCATATCACCGCGCCCGCGTACGAAGTTGGCCATGAACTGTCCACGGTGCTTTCTTGCTGCATTGCGCACATTATGGCCGTCCCATGGGTAGATAGCCCTCTCATAGATCCGCTCTTCAAAGGTGTTGCCCCTGAGGCCATAGGCAGCAAACTCCCACTCAGCCTCCGTCGGCAGCCGGTAGCGTGGCAGCAGTATGCCATCCTCCTGGCGCACCCGCGGGTGCAGCTCATCAACCCTCTTCCCGGGTATACCCTCATACTGACCGGCAAGGTAAGACTCAGTATTGAAGTTGTTGGCTCCTGACTGCTCTACATTGGCCTCCTGCCACCTGGCGTCAAGCAGTATCTGCTCGTTTACCCTGTCTGTACGCCACACACAGTAGTCATTGGCCTGCAGCCAGCTCACCCCGACAACCGGATAGTTGTTGTATGAGGGATGGCGGAAGTAGTACTGCACATAGGGCTCATTGAAGGCGAGTGGACTACGCCATACAAGAGTATCAGGAAGGGCACGGCGGTGAACCTCCGGATAGTCACTGTAAACCCTTCTGAGCCAGTATAGATACTCGCGATAGTCAAGGTTGGTGATCTCAGTCTCATCCATATAGAAGGAGGAGACGGTCACCCGACGCGGAGCGTTATTCCACTCATACATCACATCCTGTTCGATCCGGCCCATGGTGAAGGTACCTCCCTCTATCAAGACAAGGTTGGGACCGGTGACCTGTTCCGAGGCCTCTCCTATCGGGTAACCCAGATCGTTGACATCACTTGATTTCGGATCCCTGTAACTCCACCCGGTGGTCGGAGATACGTTATCCTTCTTCCCTCCCTTGCAGGAAAAGAGAAAAAGTGCCACTACCACAAAAACCGGTAAAGCTCTCAATCTATGCATAGCTAAATAGTATTTACTGATACTTTTAAGTTCAAATTGCTTATCATTGATAAAACTCTGCAACCAAATAACTACAAAAGGGGTAGCTTTATTATGTGTGGGACCCTACTTTTTTCAACATTTGATAATGTGAAGAGCAGCCCCGCCCTGACAATAGCCGTTCCTGCAAAGAGGGCATCACCTCCTGACACAATATAACTATATGATATTGAGATGCGGACAGCCTCTGTCCCCCATCCTGCCGACGCTCCTGCCGCAGTAAATCCCTTTGTCACATGCCAGGCAAAAAAAGAGGCTGACAGTGAGCGCCATGACGCCTCACCAGCCAGGCAGACCCTCATCTCTCCCCCCTGCAGCTGTAATACTGCTGAGGGGTTGAGAAAAACCTGGTCACCGGGAAGGGGTACCCTCACCCCTCCCATCACCGTATAGAGCCGCTCTATCGCTGCTCCGGAACGGTTATCCTTATCGAGTGCCGGTCTGGTCAGGTGCATCACTGACACCCCTGCGTACCATGGCCCGGCAGCAGCCGTAATACCTGTGCCAAGATCAAAGCGGGTGACAGGCTCCTGTGGCATGTACATTGACGGCCCGCCGGCACCACCCCTGAAAGGGTCAATATCACCGGGAAGGATCACTGCACCGCTCCTGATGCCCCGCGAGATAACCGAGGCGGTCAGTCCGCCGGTGATATAGAGACGGCGGCCCGCACGGAAGTGATAGGCATATCCTGCCCCGGCACGAAAATCATTCATTATTTCACCCAGATGGTCATCCGCGATCCATACCCCGGCACCACCATGGAGCGCATCGATATATGCATCACAGGAGGCGTATGCCGAACTGAGGCCGTATCCTTTTCCCGGCATGAAGGAGAAGGCCGACACCCTGAGTGAGGCAGCCCCTTCCACACCTGCAAAAGCAGGATTGTACATCAGCTCCATACCCGATACCAACCCATACCATGTATCCTGCCCCTTGAGGGCTGGCGTACAGTATAGCAGAACAGCCACAGAAAGAGTTATGTAGCTCAGGCTTCTCACTCAGACACTACCGGGCCGGGCCGGCACCCCTTTTTAGTCTGTTAGAAATTATTGCAGGGTAAAGATAAGTCTCTTGATTATCTTTGCCATGATGAGGAGAAAAACTGTTTTCACCGGCATGATGTTATTGCTGTTTACAGGCACTATCATGGCACAGGAGCATGCTGCCACCTCACTGCTCGCCACCGGCCGGTGGGTAAAGATAGCTGTCACCCGCGAAGGGCCCTGCAGGATCGACTATGAGATGCTGCGCAGTATGGGCTTCAGTGACCCCTCTGCGGTAGCTCTCTATGGCAACAATAGCGGACAGCTCTCTTTTTATAATGACGGCTCAGCACCTGATGACCTGAGGCCTGTGGCCATGGTGGCAGAGAAGGGCAGTGACAATCTCTTCAATGAGGGTGACTACTACATCTTCTATGCCGAGGGGAGCCACCGGAGGGTCTATGACAACGCTACAGGCAGTCACCGCTACCAGCGTCACCACTACTCTGACACCGCCTGGTACTTCCTCACCTCACAACCCGGCAGCCCGGTGATGGTAGAGGAGGAGGCGGTCACCACGCCCTATACCGCCACCTCAGCCTCAACAGACTTCTATCTCAGGCACGAGATTGATGAGGTGAACCTGATCAGGTCAGGACGCGAATGGTTTCAACAGGTGGCCCCCGGCGTCACCACCCGGCTGGGCGAGGGGCGCGTCACCGACCTGCTACCCTCAGTACCACTAAAGTACAGAATAAGGGTACTGGCACGTTCTGACCGTGCCAGCACATTTACCCTCTGGCAGGATGGCAACGCTGTCAGAGCCATCACCCTCCCTGCCGTCACCCTCTCAGACCTCAATGGCCTCTACGCCTCCTCTGTCACCGTCAGCGACTCCCTTATGCCGCTCTCACCCTCTCCCCTGCTGACAATGGTCTTCTCTCCCGGCAGTGGCAGTGGCGGCACCGCCTCAGGATATATTGACTATGCCGAGCTGAGTGGCAGGGCAGCCCTGGTCTACCGTGGCACCCCCCTCACCATCAGTGACAGCCACAGCGTCGCCCCGTCGGCCGTGACACGGTTCACCATTGCCGGCTCACCCTCACTGACGGTGTGGGATGTGACCGATCCCTCTGCTCCACGGGCCATGGCTGTCACCTCCTCAGCAGGCGAGACCCACTTCACCGCCGCCACCGACAGCCTGCGCAGGTTTATTGCCTTCACCCCCGCTGACCTGATGAGGCCGGTCAGGAGCATGGCTGTCTGCAACCAGAACCTGCATGCCCTCTCGCCTGCCGATATGATCATCATTACCCATCCCCTCTTCCTCGACTATGCTCGTCGTCTGGCAGAGATGCACCTTGAAGATGACGGCACCACCTCCATCATTGTCACCCCCGAAGAGATCTACAATGAGTTTTCCGGTGGTATACCCGATGCGGTGGCACTCAGGAACTTTATCAGGATGATCAGGGAGCGGGGCAAGAGCTCACCTACCCCGCTGCGCTACCTGCTGCTCTTTGGCGACGGCTCATATGAGAACAAGACGCCGCCGCCGGGAAACAGCTCATTCATACCTACATGGCAATCGATAAACTCAACCGGTGGTGTCGAGTCGTTCACCTCTGATGACTTTTTCGGGCTGCTCGACGAGGGGGAGGGTGAGGCGGAGGGCCTCCTCGACATAGGGATAGGGAGGCTGCCGGTCTCAGATACCGCCTCGGCCGGCATCATGATAAGGAAGATATCAGCCTACCTCAACGGCAGCGGACAGGGGGCGTGGCGCAACACGCTGCTACTGGTGGCTGACGATGAGGACTCCAACCTGCACATGTTTGATGCCGAAGGGCTTGCTGAGACAGCCGCGGCAGCTGCGCCACCCCTCACCATCGAAAAGATATACCTCGACGCATACCGGCAGGTGACCACCGCCACCGGTGCCTCATACCCTGACGCAACAAAGGCGATAGATGAGAGGATCAATGCAGGGTGCCTCATCATGAACTATGTGGGTCATGGCAATGAGCTGGGGCTGGCCCATGAGGGGGTGGTCAGACCACATAATATCAACTCGTGGAAAAATTTTCCCCGGCTGCCTCTCTTCATCACGGCAACATGCGAATTCTCACGCTTTGACAATGTGGATATCAACAGCGCTACCGGCACTATCTCACCCAGGAACTCCGCAGGCGAGATGGTACTGCTCAACCCTGACGGCGGCGGTATTGCACTGATGAGTACCACCAGGGTGGTCTATTCGGCACCAAACTATTCACTCAACAAGGCAATTTTTGAGCACGCCTTCACACGTGATGAAGAGGGACGGTCAATGAGGCTGGGCGACATCATCAGAATGGCCAAGGTGAGCTCGGGAACAGGGATCAACAAACGGAGCTTCCTGCTGCTGGGTGACCCCGCCCTGCGGCTGGCATGGCCTGACGGTGGCAGGGTGGTCACCGACAGTATTAACGGCAGGGAGATCTCAGTGACAGCCGATACCCTAAGGGCGCTGGCACTGGTAAGGGTAAGCGGCCATATTGAGGCGCCTGACGGCAGCCTGATGAGCAGCTTCAATGGCACCGTTGAAGCCACCGTGCTCGACAAGCCGTCATGGGTCACCACACTGGCCAATGACGGCGGCACCCCGATGCGCTACCAGGCCGACGGAAATGTCCTCTTCAGAGGAAAGAGCACCGTCACCGGCGGACGCTTCAGCTTCTCATTCATGGTTCCGCTGGACATTGACTACAGCTACGGAAAGGGGTCAATAAAATACTATGCCTGGAGTGACCAGGGCGATATGAACGGCAGCTATGACAATATTATCGTGGGGGGCTTCTCGGAGAGATCGTACAGTGACACCGCAGGGCCGCAGATAAGGCTCTTCATGAATGATACCCTCTTCAGGGAAGGGGGTGTGACTGACACCTCACCCACCCTGCTGGCACTGATAAGTGACAGCTCAGGCATAAACACTTCCGGAACAGGTATAGGACACGATATCATCGTCTGGCTTGATGACGATATCTCATCAGCTGTAGTGCTCAACAGCTACTTCACAGCCGACCTGGGCCTCCACTCATCAGGAACGGTCAGGTACCCGCTGCAGGTGCCTCTGAGAGGTGAACATAGCGTCACGGTGAGGGCATGGGACAACCTCAACAATCACTCTGTCGCCACACTGCGGTTTGTGGTGGAGACCAACCCCGCCTTCAGGCTCACCAGGCTGGCTGCCTCACCCAACCCTGCCGCTGCTGAGACCCGGTTCTCGGTAAGCCATAACAGGCCGGGGGCAGAGATAGGGCTGACCATTACGATCTTCACCGCTGACGGACGGCCAATACGCATATTGCGCCTGAAAGATCAGAGTGGCGGATATACAATACCTGACCTGGTTTGGGACGGATGTGACAGCTACGGAGGGAGGGTGGCAAAGGGAATATACCTCTGGCGTGCCAAAGCGGTCACGGCAGAGGGCGAAAAAGCCTCAGCCACAGGGCGTATCATCATTTTGTGATACAACACAATAAGCTGCCCTTTTTTTTGTTCTATATTTGCACAAATCTTGAAAAAAGGACAACATGAAAAAGAATGCGCTGACTTACTCCCTTATACTACTCATTCTACTTTTTGTTTCACTGCCCTCCCGGGCACAGGGTGATAATACCTACAGACCCATTCAGACCGTTGTGCCATTTCTCACTATCGCCCCCGACTCACGTGCCGGTGCTCTTGGCGACGTGGGTGCCGCTACCACGCCCGACCTCTACAGTATGCACTGGAATCCGGCCAAATATGCCTTCATAGATGGCAATGGCGGTTTCGGTATTTCATACATACCCTGGCTCAGGGCACTGGTACCCGATATGAATATGGCCAGCCTGAATGGCTACTACCGTATCGACAAGCTGCAGGTGGTTGCCGCCAGCCTCCTCTATATGAACCTGGGTAGCATAAGATTTATGGATGTCTACGGCAATGAGATACGTGAATATATTCCCAATGAGTTCTCGTTTGACCTGGCATACTCAAGGCTGCTCTCAGAGCACTGGTCCGGCTCAGTGGCCATGAGGCTCATCTTTTCAAATATCACCGGCGGCATCACCATTGACGACACTGACACCAAGCCGGGCATTGCCTATGCTGCTGACGTCTCTGCCTTCTATACCAACCGGCTCGATCTGGGCTCACGGAGTGGCAACATTTCTGCCGGAATCAACTTCTCAAATATCGGATCAAAGATCAGCTATACCAACGATATGGATCCCGACTTCATACCTATGAACATGAGGCTGGGAAGCACCTTCAGCGTTGACCTTGACAACTACAACACCTTCTGCTTCTCTGTAGATATCAACAAGCTGCTGGTACCTACCCCACCCATCTATGACAATGAGATAGATCGCAACATCATAGCCGGCAAAGACCCTAACGTATCAGTACCGGTAGCAATATTTCAATCCTTTTATGATGCTCCCGACGGATTCAAGGAGGAGCTGCGTGAGTTCACCCAGTCAATAGGGGTGGAATATTGGTACAACAGGCAGTTTGCTCTCAGGGCCGGATTCTTCAATGAGGCACAGAGCAAGGGCAACAGGAAGTATTTCACTGCAGGGGCAGGATTCAAGCTAAACGTCTTCTCCCTTGACTTCTCCTACCTGATGCCGCTGGCTCACAACAACCCTCTGGCACGTACGCTGCGCTTCACCCTCGGGTTTGAATTTGATTCCCATCGCAGCGCTGCCAAATAACTGATCTAACGATACCCAATAGCTGACTTGTTGCCATGAGCCTCAACCACCGGATAGGACAAGGGATAGATTTTCACCGGCTTGAAGAGGGGCGGGTCCTGTGGCTGGGTGGTATAGAGATCAGCTCTCCCAAAGGGTGTGTGGCGCACTCTGACGGCGATGTGCTGCTGCATGCCATCTGTGATGCGCTGCTGGGTGCTGCCGGACTCAATGACATAGGGTACCACTTCCCTGACAGCTCACCCCTCTATAAGGAGATCGACAGTAAGATTTTACTGAGACGTACGGTGGAGATGGTTACCGGGAAGGGCTACCGCATCATCAATATTGACAGTACCATCTGCCTGGAGGAGCCCCGGCTGGCACCATATATTGATGCCATGCGCACAACCATAGCCTCCGTTGCCGGTATACCGGCCGATGCGGTGAATGTGAAGGCCACCACCAGCGAGAAGATGGGCTTCACGGGACGCGGCGAAGGGGTGGCAGCACTGGCTGTATGCCTCCTCGCAGATATTATCTCTGACAAGATCTGATCTGAAAACCAGTATCCTCTGCCCCTCCCTCACCCGCTACAGCACGCTGTCGAGCAGGTTCTCGTCAGCCTCTTCGGGCATGGTAACCTTCAGTCCCGGTGTGCGCTCCATCTCTCTCTTTATTGCAGCAACGGCACCGCTGTTACGTGCCCAGCTGCGGCGAGCTATACCGTTGTTGACATCCCAGAAGAGCATTGAGCGTAGTCGGGCGGTCGCCTCGGGTGAGCCGTCAAGCAGCATACCGAAGCCGCCGTTGATCACCTCACCCCACCCCACTCCGCCTCCATTATGGAGTGAGACCCATGTGGCGCCGCGGAAGGCATCACCTATCACATTCTGTACCGCCATGTCAGCGGTGAAGCGCGAGCCGTCATATATATTGGCTGTCTCACGGAAGGGTGAGTCGGTGCCCGACACATCGTGGTGGTCACGCCCCAGCACTATCGGGCCGCTGATAACACCTGAAGCGATCGCCTCATTGAAAGCGGTGGCTATCATCATACGGCCGGCGGCGTCAGCATAGAGTATACGTGCCTGGGAGCCCACCACCAGGCGGTTACGCCCCGCCTCGGTGATCCAGTGTATATTGTCAGACATCTGCTGCCGTATATCTTCAGGCGACTCCTTCATCAGCTGATCCAGCACCCTGGCGGCGATGGCATCACTCTTCTCCAGGTCAGCAGGGTCACCCGAGCAGCATACCCACCGGAACGGGCCAAAGCCGTAGTCGAAGCAGATAGGACCCATAATATCCTCAACATAAGAGGGGTATCGAAACCCTCCCCTGCCGTCACCCACATCAGCACCGGCACGTAATGACTCCAGCAGGAAGGCATTGCCATAATCGAAGAAGTAGGTGCCATGGGCTGTATGCCTGTTAATAGCCTCTGCCTGACGACGCAGGGAGGCCTGTACCAGCGTACGGAACTGCTCCGGCTCATCAGCCATCAGCCGGTTGGCCTCATCAAAGCTGATGCCTGCCGGGTAGTATCCGCCGGCCCACGGATTGTGCAGTGAGGTCTGGTCTGAGCCCAGGTCAGCCCATACTCCCTCATCGGCAAACCGCTCCCACAGCTCTACAATATTGCATTGGCAGCCCAGTGAGACCACCTCACCATCGCGGCAGGCGCGACGCACGCGTGCCACCAGCGTGTCGAGGTCACTATGCAGCTCATCAACCCACCCCTGTGAGTGGCGTCTCTCCAGCGCCCTGGGGTTCACCTCCGCGATGACCGACACCAGCCCGGCAATGTTACCCGCCTTGGGCTGTGCCCCTGACATACCTCCCAGCCCCGACGAGATAAAGAGTCTGCTGCGGCGCTCGCCGGCAGCCACGGGGGCAGCCCTGCGCAAGGCATTGAGCAGGGTGATGGTGGTGCCATGTACTATACCCTGCGGACCGATATACATATATGATCCGGCAGTCATCTGACCATACTGTGACACCCCAAGGGCATTGAACCGCTCCCAGTGCTCCTGTGACGAGTAGTTGGGTATCACCAGTCCGTTGGTGACCACCGCACGGGGTGCCTCACGGTGTGAGGGGAAGAGGCCCAGTGGATGACCCGAGTAGATAACCAGGGTCTGCTCATCACTCATCTCAGAGAGGTACTTCATGGTGAGACGGTACTGTGCCCAGTTCTGAAATACAGCTCCATTACCACCATAGGTGATCAGCTCATGCGGGTGCTGTGCCACCGCCGGATCAAGGTTATTGGTGATCATAAGCATGATGGCTGCAGCCTGCACCGAGCGGTATGGATACTCACTGAGAGGCCTGGCCCGCATCTCATAGCGGGGACGGTAACGATACATATAGATACGGCCATAATCGCGCAGCTCAGCCGCAAACTCAGGCGCCAGCACCGGATGCAGTGAGGCGGGGAAGTATCTCAGGGCATTACGCAGGGCAAGCCTCTTCTCGTCAGGGGTAAGGATATCGCGGCGACGGGGAGCATGATTGACCCCGGCATCACGGGGCATAGGCTCAGGGAGATAATCGGGAATACCCTCCCTGATCTGTGACTTGAACTCATTCATTGTGTTAACCATTGTTGATCGGTCAACAAATATAGCAAAACAGCGCTACTAGTAAAAGAGCATCAGAGGCCGAAAAGCCTCCGAAGGGAAATAGCAATTCTAAAAGATTGTTGTGTCAGACGTTGTCATGCGCCGCCAGGCTACAACCTGGCTGTGTCCGGAGGTCAGCTGTAAAAGACGTTGTCAGGCTGTATCAGTCAGTGTCAGGTGTCTCACTGACGATCTCATCGTCAACCAGTATACGACCACAATATTCGCAGACAATAATCTTCTTACGTGACCTGATATCGAGCTGGCGCTGAGGTGGTATCTGGTTAAAGCATCCGCCACAGGCGTCTCTCTTGACCGGCACTACGGCCAGTCCGTTGCGCGCATTGGAGCGGATACGCTTGTAGGCTGTCAGCAGCCTCTCCTCAATACGTGACTCCAGCTCTGCAGACCTCTCCACCAGCTGCTCCTCCTCCTTCTGTGTGTCATGGGTGATCTCCTCCAGCTCAGCCTTCTTGCTCTCAAGGTCTTTGATACGCTCCTCCAGGGCTGCCTCAGCCTCAGCCACCGCCTCGCGCTTGGTGTCAGCCTGTACCGTAAACTCACCTATCTTTTTGTTGCACAGCTCTATCTCAAGGCTCTGAAACTCTATCTCCTTGGAAAGAGAGTCATACTCACGGTTATTACGTACATTGTTCTGCTGCTCCTCATACTTCTTTATCAGGGCCTGTGAAGCTACAATCTCATTATTTTTGCCTGCCACAGCCTTCTCAAGGTCACTCACCTCCTGCCTGAGATTGTTGATTCTGGTCTCCAGTCCCGCTACATCATCCTCAAGGTCTTGAACCTCAAGCGGCAGTTCGCCGCGTAATGTGCGGATCTTATCTATCTCTGTGTCTACTATCTGTAATGCATAGAACGCTCTCAGCTTCTCTTCAACCGTCATTTCGGTCTCTGCTGGCCTGGTCTGTTTTGTCATACCCGTAAAAGTTTATCGGATTTGTTTTTATTTCGGAAAACCGGAGTGCAAAGTTAGGAAATTTTTTCTGTATCATGTCATGCAGAATCTCAAGTGAAAATTTTTCACTCTCATAATGTCCTATATCTGCCAGCAGGAGCTCTTTGGGAGCCTCAAGGAAGGTGTGATATTTGATATCACCGGTAATGAAAGCGTCAGCGCCGGCACGTATGGCACTCTCTGTCAGTCCTGCTCCTGCCCCGCCGCAGACGGCCACCCTTGTCACTGACCTGTCACTGTCACCGCTGTAACGTATGGGCCTCCCGCCGGTCACTCTGCTGAGCTGACCCAGCAGCTCCTCACCTGTCACCGGCTGCGGCAGGGTGCCTATCGCTCCCGAGCCGGCACCACGATATTCGTTCTCAAGGGCAAAGAGGTCCCATGCCACCTCCTCATAGGGGTGTGCACTGACCATTGCATTGACACAGGCCCGCTGCAGGTGTGACGGCACCACCACCTCAATACGTACCTCAGGCTCACGGTGGTACTCACCCACACCACCCAGGAAAGGGTCGCTCCCCTCACCCGCCCGGTAGGTGCCCTCACCCGGTATGTTGAAGCTGCAACGGTCATAGTTGCCTATATGTCCTGCCCCGGCAGCAAAGAGCGCCTCTCTCACTGCATCGGCATGTGACCCCGGAACATAGGTAACAAGCTTCATCAGCCTCCCCTTCACCGGCTCCAGCACCTCAATCTTCTGCAGCCCTATCTTCTCTGCCAGGATATGGCTCACCCCGTTACCCAGGTTGTCAAAATTGGTATGTGCCGAATAGATCGATATATTGTTCCGCAGTGCAGCAGCCACGCATTTTTCACTGTTACTGCCATAGGTGAGGCGCCGGAGGGGGCGAAAGATAACAGGATGGTGAGAGAGCACCAGGTCACAGCCATGGTGATGTGCTTCAGCCATCACCTCAGGGGTTACATCGACAGTGAGCAGCACAGAGCTCACCTCAGTATCGGGGTCACCAACCTGTAGGCCGCTGTTATCATACTCCTCCTGATATGAGAGCGGTATCAGCTGCTCTATCCAGCTGACAAACGATGCAAGGGTAACTACTCTCATGGCTCAGCTGATCTCATCCCTTATTGCCGTCAGCATCTCCCTGATGGTACGCAGCCTGTCAGCTATCTCAAGCCGGTAGTCGGTCTCTTCACGGTTATGTCTGAGGTATCGCCGGGCACCCTCAATGGTCATGCCCCTCTCACGCAGCAGATGGTGTATTACTCTCAGATTACGGATATCCTCCTCCATAAAGAGGCGGTTACCCTTATTGTTCTTCCTGGGTTTCAGGATATCAAACTCCTTCTCCCAGAAACGAATAGTGGTGACAGGCTCTGAGAACATCTCAGCAACCTCTCCTATCTGGTAGAAGAGCTTCTCTACTTTCTTTTCCCTGTAAGGCATAGGCAGGCAAATAATAAAAAGGTGTCAGTCGAATGTCTGCCCCATCTTGCTTGAGATCTCCAGCATCCGCTCATACTCCTCAGGGGTCAGATCATTGAAGTAGTAGAGGGATGGGTCAACGTGCCTGCCATTGACACGAACCTCATAATGAAGGTGGGGGGCGGTTGAGAGCCCGGTGCTGCCGACAAAGCCGATCACATCACCTCTCTTCACCTTCTGCCCCTTACGCACATTGAACTTGTCAAGGTGGGCATAGACCGTCTGATGGCCAAAGCCATGGTCAATAACTATATGGTTGCCCAGCTCACGGCGGGCAGCCTTAACCTCATGTATGACACCATTGCCGGTAGCATACACCTCAGTACCGGTAGGTGCAGTAAAGTCCATTCCTGAATGGAACTTGGATATCTTGTAGATGGGATGAATACGATAGCCAAAGCCTGATGCCGTACGCTTCAGGTCTTTGTTGGAGAGGGGCATTATGGCAGGTATACAGCCAAGCATCTCATCCTTCTCCCTGGCATAGGCTATCAGCTCATCAAACGACTGTGACTGTACATATATCTTTTTCCTGATGCGGTCGAGCCTGGTGGCAGTCTCTATTACCAGCTCAGAGTTGTTAAACCCTTCGAGCTTCTCATACCTGTTTATTCCGCCGATACCTCCGTTACGGTATGATGATGGCAGCGGCTCCGACTCAAAAATTGTACGATAGAGGTTATCATCGGTCTCCTGCAGATGCACAAGTACCTTATCAACATTCTCCATCTCCCTGTTCATAAGCTCATACTGCAGCCTGAGCTGTGCTATCTCCCTCTTCAGGGCCTTCTCCTTGGGCGAGTCAAAGACAAAAGCAAATATGAAACCATACACCCCTGCCAGGAAGAGGGAGGCTACAAAATATCCGAAAAATCTTAGAAATAGCTGTCTGAGACCAATCCTGATCTTATCAAAGCTTAGGGTCTCATGATTGAACTTGTACTTTGTCTTTAGCATCTCGTGTGGTGACATACCGAATGCCTCGCAAACATAAAAAATTAATAGCTAAAATACAAACAACTTCTGACACAACATCTCACACAATATCTGACACAACATCTCACACAATATCTGACACAACATCTCACAGTATGAGCTCTTCAGGCAGAGCGAAGGTCATCACGGCCTTGAGAGGTAGTCGAGCATATTGAAGTACTCCTCTTCTGTCAGGTTATCAGTAAAATACCACAGCGGGTTCATGTGTGCTCCAAAGAGGTCTATCTGGTAGTGGAGGTGTGGCCCTGAAGAGATGCCGGTACTTCCTGACAGACCCAGCAGTGCACCGCGCCTCACCTTCTCTCCCTTCCTGACGCTGGTCTCACTCAGGTGACCGTAGATAGTGCGGTACCCATAACCGTGATCAATCACCACCTTTATTCCAAAGCCATCCCTCTGGTCACCGGAGAAGGCTACTATACCTGCCCCTGTCGCAAACACCTCGGTGCCTGTCGGACAACGGAAGTCCTGACCGAAGTGCCATCGTGGCGAACCGAGCACAGGGTGCCTCTCGCGAAACTTGAGACCGTCACCCAGCTTCATGGTAACATTTACCGGCCTTATATAGGGTAGATGCTCCCACATCTCCCTCCAGTCGGCAGCACGTCCGGTGAGCTCTGACAGTGATGCATACTGTATATTGGTCTGGGTACGCAGGTTATCAAACTTTGACCTCACCCTCATCATCATGCCTGTGTTCATGAAACCGGTAAGGTCGGTCATCCTGTTGGTACCACCCGCACCACCCTCAGTGATGTCAGCAGCAATAGCCGGCATGTCAAGCACCGCACGGTAGGTGTGTATGTCACTGGCACGCATATCGGCAACGAGCCGGGCCGAGTGATCTATCTGTCTCTCAAGAAGCGAGTAGCTCAGGCGTAGCTCTTCAATCTGCTGCCTTAGATGATCCTCTTTGGGTGAGCCTGCAAGACGGTGAAAGATAAGGCTGTAAAAGAGAGTGGCCACGACAGAAAGAGCAAACCATACCCCAAACCTTACCAGCCTGTCCCTGGTATTCCGCCGGTGCCGTACAAACTGCAGGTCTGACGAATCAAACACATATCTTTTTCTCTTAAACAACCACATAATAACGAATACTCCCCCAAATTCTCCGACTAACTTCCAAACGTCACCTTTTTGAATTAATTTTACGCACCTTGTTAAAAATAGTTTCAAAACGGCATAAGATCATAAAATGAAGGCGAGCGAGATAAGGGAGCAGTTCCTCTCTTTTTTCAGGGAGAGGGAGCACACGATAGTGCCATCAGCACCTATGGTTATTAAAAATGACCCTACACTGATGTTCACCAATGCAGGCATGAACCAGTTCAAGGATATCTTTCTGGGTAATGAGGCTGCCACCCACCACAGGGTTGCCAACTCACAGAAGTGCCTGCGTGTCTCCGGCAAGCACAATGATCTGGAGGAGGTGGGGCTTGACACCTACCATCACACTATGTTTGAGATGCTGGGCAACTGGTCATTCGGTGACTACTTCAAGGAGGAGGCGATAGGCTGGGCGTGGGAGTTCCTGACAGAACGGCTCGGTATTGAGGGTGACAGACTCTATGCCACCATCTTTGAAGGTGACCCCGGTGACGGTGTGCCACGTGATGATGAGTCAGAGAGATACTGGAAAAAATATCTGGGATCATATGATAACCATATCCTGGAGGGGTCAAAAAAAGACAACTTCTGGGAGATGGGTGAGACAGGCCCCTGCGGCCCATGCTCAGAGGTACATATTGACATGCGAAGTGATGAGGAGCGAAAAGCGATACCTGGCCACCAGCTGGTTAACAGTGACCATCCACATGTGATAGAGATATGGAACCTGGTATTCATACAGTATAACCGTCGCAGCAACGGTGATCTGGAGCCGTTGCCCGACAAGCATGTAGATACAGGTATGGGGTTTGAACGGCTCTGCATGGTGATACAGGGCAAAAAGTCAAACTATGATACCGACCTGTTTCAGCCGTTGCTGAAGGCCTCGGCAGAGGTGACAGGCAAACCGTATGGTGAGAGGGAGGAGTGGGACATAGCCCACCGGGTCATAGCTGACCACCTGCGTACGGCAGCCTTCTCCGTAGCCGACGGGCAGCTGCCTTCCAACAACAGGGCCGGCTATGTCATACGCCGGATATTGCGCCGGGCAGTACGGTATGGCTACACCTCACTGGGGATGAGTGAACCCTTTATCTACCGTCTGATGCCTGCACTGGTAGAGACGATGGGTGATCACTACCCCGAGCTGCCGGCACAGCAGGAGACCATATCCAGGGTGATACGCCAGGAGGAGCATTCCTTCCTCAGGACACTGGGTAAAGGGATCAGGATGATTGAAAGGAGGATAGCACAACTGAAAGAGGAGGGAAACATAGTGCTCCCCGGCCACGATGCCTTTGTGCTGTTTGATACCTATGGCTTCCCTGCTGACCTTACCCAGCTGATACTGCGTGAGAACGGACTCACCCTCGATGAGGAGGGGTATGCACGTGAGCTGGCAGAGCAGAAGGAGCGGTCACGTGATGATGCTGCCTTCTCGGCAGGTGACTGGGTAGTGATACGTGACACAGAGACCACCCTCTTCACCGGCTATGACCATACCGAGGATGAGGTGCTGATAGCCCGGTACCGCAAGGTGACCTCGCACGGACGTGACACCATACAGCTGGTGTTTGACCGTACACCCTTCTATGCCGAGGCGGGCGGACAGGCTGGTGATAAAGGGTATATCGAAGGAGAGGGAGAAACGATTGCCATCAGTGATACGGTGAAGGAGAACAACCTCATAATACATATCGCCGAGAAGCTGCCCGATGACCCCTCCGCAAGCTTCAGAGCCGTAGTAGATGGCATGGCCAGGCAGGAGACGGCAAACAATCATACGGCAACACACCTGATGCACCATGCACTGCGTGAGGTGCTGGGCAGCCATGTGGAACAGAAGGGCTCACTGGTCACCCCCGAGAGACTGAGGTTTGACTTCACCCACTACAGCCAGCTGAGCGACGAGGAGCTGGCTGCCGTAGAGGAGATGGTCAACAACATGATCATGCAGAACCTACACTCGGAGGTACATGATGACACACCGATGGAGGAGGCGATGGCCATGGGGGCGATAGCACTCTTTGGTGAAAAATATGGTGAGAGGGTGAGGGTGATATCGTTCGGTGACTCGGTAGAGCTGTGCGGAGGGACACATGTAGACCAGACAGCTCGCATAGGACTCTTCAAGATCGTATCGGAAGGGGCCATAGCGGCCGGTGTACGCCGTATAGAGGCGGTTACCGGACGCATCGCAATAAGATACCTGAATGAGAAGCTACAGATAGTCAATGAGATAACATCACTGCTGAAAACCAGCGGTAACCCGGTAGCCGGTGTAACCAGACTGCTGGAAGAGAATGCTCAGCTGAGGAGCAGCCTCGCAGAGATGGTACAGGCAGCAGCAGCAGCAGCACGCAGTGAGCTGACAGCACAGGCTGAGGAGACGGGCAACGGCCGTATCTATTCAGGGGTGCTGGAGAAGACATCACCCGAGACACTGAAAACCATCACACACCAGATAAGGCAGAGTGACCAGAGAAGTATCATCATTATCGGATCAGAGTATGAGGGTAAGGCTGCCCTGGTAGTGGGACTGGGTGATAAGTGTGTAGCAGCAGGTACCCTCAACGCTGCTACAATCATCAGGGCGGTGGCCGGCGAGATCGGTGGCGGAGGAGGAGGACAACCCTTCCTGGCAACAGCAGGAGGGAAAAGGCCCGAAGGGCTGCCGGAGGCGATAGCCCGTGCAGTGACAATGGCCCGGGAGAGAACCGGATGAGAAGCCACAAGAGAAACCAGAGAAGAAACCCCGGAGGAGAAGCCAGAAGAGAAACCAGATGAGAACCAGATGAGAAGCGACAAGAGAAACCAAAGGAAAAGTCAGATCAGAGGAGAAACCAGAAGAGAAACCAGAGGAGAAGCGACAAGAGAAACCAGAGGAAAAGTCAGATCAGAGGAGAAGCCAGAGTAAAAACCATATGAAAAGTCAGAGAAAAAGCCAGAGGAAAAACCAGATGAAAAGGGTGACAGCAATATTACCACTGGTGACCGCTCTGGCCACACTCCTGCTGCTCTCATGCTCAGCACAACCATGCTATGAAGATACCGATCCGCTGATGCATACCCGCCTGCTGCTCTCCGGCACCGGTGAGCAGGCTGTGGCAGACTCACTCAGGGTGTGGTCTGTCACAGGGAGTGATACCCTGCTCTTTGTAAACAGTACCAGGGTCAACCGCTTCTCACTGCCGCTTGACCCGTCACATGACCACTCCACCTTTATGATCACACTCAACGGTATCACCGATACAGCTGTGGTACAGTATGACCGTAAGCCGTACCTGGTCTCGCCGGCATGCGGATATACCATGGTAAGTGAGCTGACGGGAGTGATGAGTACCCATAATATTATAGACACAGTGATCATCGAAAACAAAAGCGTCAACCTGAATGGCCATCAGAATCTGCATCTTTTTTATCAGCCTGCTGCTGGCAGGTGAAGCACTCACCTGGTCACAGGACACGGTGACCGTGCCACTGTATATCAGGGCCGGAGTCGACCTCTCCGGACCGGTAATGAAGCTGGTCAGCAAAGAGCTGATCAGCTACCGCGTCAACGCCTCAACTGACCTCACCCCTGCCCTTGCCGTCACCACAGCCATAGGCTACTCATCATATCACAGCACCAGGCCAATATATGATTTTCGTAGCAGGGGGATGGACATCCGTGCCGGTGTTGACTATAACTTCCTCAAAGCCAATATATCAAAGGGAGAGCACTATGCCGGTATAGGTATGAGGTACGGACTAAGCTTCTACCGGGAGGAGGCATCAATGATCAGATATACCAATGAGTGGGGCGCAGGTGAGACAACCCTTCCGCCGGAACGCCATACCGGCCATTTTGTCGAGCTCACCCCCGGCGTACGTACGCGTCTCTTCCCGGGCGTGACAATCGGATGGAACATCTACTTGAGGCTGCTGCTAAGTACCGGCGCCGGCAGTGGCCTCAAGCCGGTATGGATGCCCGGCTATGGCACCGGCACCTCACCAACGGCAGCCTGGGCTGAATACTATATCTCACTCACCCTGCCATACCGCAAGGTGAAGACAATCATCAGACCCAAGGTGCAGGAGAGTGATGATGATGATGAACGTCAGGGAGTAACTACCAGCGGATCAGTGATGCCGGGTGTCACCGGCAGGTAATAAAAGCTGTAAGTCTGTAAAAGCTATTGGTCTGTAAGAGTCGGCCCGAAGGCTCTCACGGCAAGCCAGAGGCTAACCCGGATCGCGGCCGTCTGTCAGCCACCGGCAGGCCATAAAACCGTCAGTCAGTCACCGGCAGGGTGCCGGGAGCATTATCGGCTGATCCCCTCTTACTGAACATAAGAAGACCCAAAAAGGTAAGAAAGCCGTTCACCAGCAACATCTCAAACCCAAACTTGTAACCATTGAAGAGATGCTCCGAATTCTGACCTATTATAAAGCAGATAACCGGTGAGATGATCGCTATCCATGGAGTGACACTGTCCCGTACCCTCCTCTTTGTAAAGAGCCCGAAGCTGTAGAGCCCCAGCAGCGGACCATAGGTATAGCCCGCTATGGTAAAGAGTTTGTCAATGATGGCACGGTCATTCATCTGCCTGAATATAAGAATACTGATAAAGAAGATTACAGCAAAGGAGATATGTACCGAATATCTGATACGGGTCTTCCTGGCATTGTCCATCTTATCTTTTTTCTCAAGGCCGAGGAAGTCAATACTGAATGAGGTGGTGAGTGAGGTGAGCGCCCCGTCAGCGCTGGGAAAAGCTGCTGAGATCAGCCCTACCATAAAGATTATGCCTGCAGCCGGACCCATATATTTAAGTGCGATAGTGGGGAAGAGATCATCAGTCATAGCCACGGTGATACCACGGGCGGTGGCAAAGAAGACCAGGAAGGCACCCAGCACCAGGAACATGAATACAACCACCAGGTTGATGGTGCTGAAGGTGAACATATTCTTTTGTGCATCCTTCAGATTCCTGATACTGAGATTCTTCTGCATCATCTCCTGGTCAAGGCCAGTCATGGTTATGGTGATAAACATACCACTGAAAAACTGCTTGATGAAGTGGCGCGGATGGTTCCATTCGGTGATCACTATACGTGACATGTCACTATCAAAAAGGTTACCCATAAGGGCACTGATCGGTGAACCAAGCTCACGGCTGATATAGTGCACTGATAAGACAACAGCAAGTAACATAAAGGTGGTCTGAAGAGTGTCAGTCCAGATAATGGTACGTATACCGCCCTTAACGGTATAGGCAATTACCAGCAAGATAAAGATGAGCACATTGACCCAGAAGGGAATATTCCATGCATCAAAGATAAAAATCTGCAGCACATTGATCACCAGGAACATACGCAACGAGGCACCCAAAACCCTCGAGAGGATAAAAAACCCCGCCCCGGTCTTGTATGACCAGAATCCGAACCGCTGCTCCAGGTAGCCGTAGATAGAGGTCAGCTTGAGACGGTAGTAGAGTGGCAGCAGAACCAGTGCGATCACCAGATAACCGAAAAAATAGCCGAACGCTACCATCATATATGAGAACTGTGTCTCTCCAACCCAGCCGGGGACCGACATAAAGGTCACCCCGGAGAGTGAGGCGCCGATCATACCGTAGGCTACCACAAACCAGGGTGACGACTTGTTTCCGATATAAAATGACTGGCTGTTTGCCTTACGGGCAGTGATATAGGTGATAATAAAGAGTACTGCCGTGTAGGCAATGAATACCGAGAGAATAAGAAATGGAGTCATATCATAAAAAAAGAAAGTACAAGGATAGTGAAAAAGATTCTGGATAAAGCGGGCAAGGTAGTACGAATAGAGTGAATAATGCCTTATTTTTGTCGCAAATCATAATTATGCTGTCACATTTTCCGTCAAGACTGCTCGATGAGGCTGTTGAAGAGTTTGCCTCACTGCCCGGCATAGGCCGCAAGACCGCCTTCAGGCTGGTGATGCACCTGCTCAGACGCAACAGTTCGGAGGTGAAGCGTTTCGGCGAAACAATTATCAGGCTGCGTGAAGATATTTGTTACTGCAGTGTCTGCCACGGTATAAGTGATACGCCTGTGTGCAATATATGCAGCAACGGGTCGAGGGAGAGAGCGGTGATATGTGTGGTGGAGACCATTCAGAATGTCATGGCCATAGAGAATACCAGACAGTTCAAAGGGCTCTACCATGTGCTGGGAGGGATTATCTCGCCGGTAGATGGTGTTGGTCCCTCTGACCTGACCATCAACAGCCTGGAGGAGAGGGTACGCAGCGGCGAGGTGAAGGAGGTGATACTGGCCCTCAGTACCACCATGGAGGGTGACACCACCAACTATTACATCTACAAGCGCCTGTCAGGCTATGAGATAACCATTACAACCCTCGCCCGGGGTGTGGCTATTGGAGATATTCTTGAATATACTGATGAGATTACTCTCGGACAGTCGATAATTAACCGCAGGAGATTCTCTCTGCCGTCACAGGAGCAATAGCTGTTTTGATGCTCTGACATCAGGGAGTCATGCCATTATGACCATTGAGACAATAACCTTTCCGGAAGAGGGGGCAGCAGCTGAAGTAACCCTCTCGGTAGTCATTGTCTCATACAACGTGTGCAGCCACCTGCGCAATGCACTCAGAGCCCTTCTCACCGCCACGGCTGATATCAGCTGTGAGGTGATTGTTACAGACAACAACTCCTCAGACGGGTCGGCAGCCATGGTGGTGAATGAGTTTCCTGAAGTCAGGGTGATAGCCTCACCTGTAAATGAGGGTTTTGCTGCTGCCAGCAACAGGGCTATCAAGATCTCACAAGGCAGATATATCCTTCTCCTCAACCCGGACACACTGGTTGACCCACCGTCTGTCGGCAGAGCTGTAGCGTTTATGGAGGCGCATCCCGGCGCCGGGGCTGCCGGAGCACGTATGAGAGATGGCAACGGCCAGTTCCTTCCTGAGTCCAAAAGAGGGTTCCCCTCCCCCGCCACCTCCCTCTTCCGGTTTACGGGGCTATGGCGACTCTTTCCGCGGTCACCGGTGATAAATGCCTACTATGCAGGTAACAAACCTGAAGATGAGAGCAGCCCAGTGGATATACTGACCGGCGCCTTTATGCTTATCCGCCGTGAGGCGCTGATAAAGAGCGGCCTCCTTGATACAGCATTCTTTATGTATGGTGAAGATATCGATCTCAGCTGGCGTATCAGAAAAGCAGGATACAGCAACCATTACCTTCATGATGTGGAGATCATTCACTTCAAGGGCAGGAGCAGCATCCAGGAGAGGGAGAGAGCCCTAAACCATTTCTATGTGGCGATGAACATATTCACTCAAAAACATCTCGGAAAGGGGTGGCACCGCCCTGTGAAGATGGTGGTGGCACTGATGAGGAGAGCTGCCATAACCAGAGAAAAGATAAGGCAGCGAAAAGAAAAGAGAGCCCTGTAATAAAAAAGCAGACTGCCTGTTATAATCTTATCATATAATTTGAGTTATATTAGGTACAGATAAAGCTGTTAAGTCTGATGGGAAGGATTAAATACATTCTCTGTATAGCCTTTTTGGCTCATGCCCTGTTGCTTGCAGGTCAGTCAAAAAGTACTCTGAGAGAGATGTTTGTCTCAGCTGAGGGTGAGCTTCTCTTTGAAGAGTATGCAGAGGCTCTTCCCAAGTACCTCAGTCTGTTACAGATCTATCCCGAAAATTACAACCTCTACTTCCGTATCGGGCAGTGCTACCTCAACACCCCGGGTGAGAAGGCAAAGGCAATCCCTTACCTTGAGACCGCCGCAAAAAATATCAGCCTGAAGTATGGCAACAGCAGGTTCAGCCAGAGGCACGCGCCATACGATGTGCTCTACCACCTGGCCAATGCCTACCGTATTGACGGCAACTTTGAGAAGGCGCTTGACACCTATCAACTCTTTATGGCCGGTGTTGACGCAGAAAAATATGATACCGCACTGATCAGGTTTCAGATGCAGACATGCCACACCGCGCAAAAGATGATGCGCAGACCTGTCTCAGTGGTTGAAAAGAAACTGGGTGAAACGATAAACAGTCAGTTCTCCGAATTCAATCCGGTCATATCTGCTGATGAGAAGACCCTCCTCTTCACCCGCAGCCTCCCCTTCTATGATGCGATCTTCTGGTCGAGGAAGAGAGATGGCCAATGGAGTGAGCCGGTCAACCTGACACCGCAGCTGGGGATCGATCAGGACTATTACACCTCATCACTCTCCCCTGACGGGAAGCTGCTGCTGATGTACAAGGCAGACACCTATGACGGTAACATCTACATGAGCCGCCTGGAGGGTGATACCTGGGGAAGAGTGGAGAAGCTCAACAGCAATATCAACACCAAATACTGGGAGTCGCATGCCACAATAAGCAGCGACGGCAAGAGGCTCTTCTTCTCCAGCAACAGGCGAGAGAGCATCGGCGGACTCGATATATTTGTCTCCGAACGTGACAGCTCAGGCAGATGGGGGCCGGCAGTAAACCTGGGCCCCACAATAAATACCATCTACAACGAAGATACACCGTTCCTTGCCAACAATGACAGCACCCTCTTCTTCAGCTCACGAGGGCATGAGAATATGGGTGGCTATGATATCTTCAGGTCTGACCTCGACAGTGATGGTAACTGGAGCACACCCGTCAATATCGGATACCCGGTCAACACCCCGGATGATGACCTGCACTTTATGCCGGTAAGAGGAGGAGGCCGGGGCTACTATGCAAGGTATGACATGGAGGGCTCAGGTAAGATGGATATCTACAGCTGTGATATATACAGCGACCTCAATCCGCGGAAATTTATCGTCACCGGCAAGGCCCTGGTGAGTAACCTGTCGGCTGAATTTCTGCAGCCGGTAACGGTTACCGCCGTCAACAGGAGTGACGTAAAAGATATTACCGCCACAGAGACCACGCCGGAAAGCGGCTACTACCTTATGAAGCTGCCTGCAGGAGCCTACACAGTAGGGTACCACTCTGATGATACCGTCACTGAGGAGTATGAGATAGAGCTGACGCCCGGAAAGATAGGTGATACCCTCAGGATGCAACCGGTAATACTGGCTGCAACTGACTTTTCAGCATGGTTGCAGCTGCTGACAGATACCATCATTGAGCTGTCAGATGACTCACCGGCTGACATTGAGCTGATGGCCGAGAAGAGATCACTGCTCGAGGTGGAGGTGACCAGCCCCGACTCATCCCTGACAGTAGAGCTGTTCCGCCTCACAGAGAGCATATTCACCTACTCACTGCAGCCGCAGAGAGGAGTGACCAGGGTAGGACTAACCCTCACCGACAGGTTTGGCAATGACACCTCAGCAGTGGTGTGGGTGCACCGCACTGACAAAGAGGCAAGGATAAAAGATCTCCCGGCAGCCGACAGGGAGAGTATTGACGACAAGGTAACGGCTGATGAGCGTAAAGATGATGACAGGCTAACGGGCACTGACTCCGGCAGACCTGCTGATACCAGGGAGCCAGCTGACCCACCGATGCCTGATCTGACACCGGAAATTGATAACGGTGATCCGGACACTGACAACGGTGAAGTGGACAGGTCAGTCACCGCAGGAGACACAGCCGGTGAAGGGGCGGAGGTCACCAGTGGGGCGGGCTGCTTCCGCTGGCTGCTGCTGGCAGCACTCCTTGTGACTATCCTGATCATCTTCCTGAGAAGAAAAAAAGAAGAAAACAAAAAAGAACAATAACCTGGTGACAATGAACAGACTCTTTTTAATAATCGCTTTTCTTGCAGCCTCACTGGTATGCTGGTCACAGGACAACCTGAGGATGCAGGAGGCGTTTTATGAAGCAGAATATTTCCTTATGCGTGGCAACTTCTCTGATGCCCTCCCCTACTATGAAGGGCTCTATTCAGCCATGCCTGAGAATGCCGGACTGGCCTACCGTATAGGGCTCTGCTACCTGAACATTGAAGGGAGCAAGCAGCTGGCCATAGAGTATCTGGAGAAGGCCACACAGAACCTGACAGGCAAATTCCGCGAGGGGTCACTCAGGGAGACCAGGGCCCCCTATGAGGCGCTCTACTACCTTGGTGATGCATACCGTATAAACTATATGTTCGAGAGAGCCAGGGAGGCATATGCCCGCTACCGGCAGACACTGCTGCCGGGTGATGTGGAGAATATAATGTTTGTTGACCAGCAGATAGCCGTATGCAGCAATGCACCGGCGCTGATGGCCCTGCCGGTGAAGTTCACCATAGATAAGGTTGACCCGGTAATCAATGATTCCAATGACAATTTCTTTCCGGTAGTATCAGCTGATGGCAGGGCAATGGCCTTTATGACCTCAATGAAATTTTATGACGCTATCATGTTCTCAACCATGACTAAGCACGAATGGTCACCCCCGGTCAACATAACACAGCAGCTGCAGTCAGATGGTAACCACTATGTCTCATCTCTTACCGGCAACAACAACACTATCCTGCTCTCAAGACATGATAACTTCAGCAGTGACCTGTGGATAAGCCACTTTGACGGCACCAGCTGGGAGCCGGCAAAAAAGCTCAAGAAAGGAATCAACACCAAATACTGGGAGTCGCACGGGTTTATTACCGCCGATGGTAAGACGCTGATCTTCTCCAGTGACAGGCCGGGAGGGTTTGGCGGGCTCGACCTCTATATCTCAAGGATGGGTGATGATGGCGAGTGGGGAACACCGGTGAATATGGGACCCGAAATAAATACCCCCTTTAATGAAGACAGGGCATTCCTGGTGAATGGCGGAAAGAGACTCTTCTTTGCATCACAGGGACATAACAATATGGGAGGGTATGATATCTTCAGAAGTGACCTGCAGGAGAACGGACTGTGGAGCACGCCGGTCAATATAGGCTATCCGCTCAATACGCCTGATGATAACATCTTCTTCTGCCCGGCAGAAGATGGCAAGTCGGGATATATATCACTGACAGGCCGGGATGGTAGCTCCGGAGGAGCTGACATCTACCGTATCAGGTTCAGATAAGCGGAGATACAAGAGATAGTGAGATGCTGAATAAATAAGAGAGATCCTGACAATGGAAATGGGGAAAAGAGGGAAGACAATAGTTGCAATGCTGATCATGACGCTGATTGTGATACTGCCCCTGACAGGGCAGAGAAACAGCGACCTGAAAGAGATATGGATGGAGGCTGAGTCACACTACCTCTATGGTGAGTATGAGCTGGCAAACCCCCTCTATCTGATGCTCAATGAACTCAGACCAGGAAACTTCAATATCAAATATAAGATAGGCAACTGCTACCTAAATATATTTGATGAGAAGCCAAAGGCGATACCCTTCCTTGAAGAGGCGGTAAGAAGTACCAGCTACAACTCGCGAACAGGGCGGCTCAATGAGCTGTATGCTCCACTCGATGCATACTTCTCACTGGCCAATGCTTACCGGATAACCAACCGGCTCGACAGCGCTCTCAACACCTATCGCTTCTTCCAGAGACTAATAACCGAATCATCGGTAATGCTGAATGCAGAGTTTGTTGACCAGCAGATACAGGCATGCAATATAGCCTCTGAGCTGATGCGGTCACCCCTGAACGTGAGCGTTGAACCTCTCAAAGAGTATATCAACCAGGGGGCGGTCAATGACTATCCGGTGGTCAGCCATGACGGAAACACCATGGCTTATACCGAGCGGAGGGGGACAGAGAGTGTTGTCTATGTGACCAGGCGTGAGGGGGAGTCATGGGGAACCCCTCAGGATATCACCCCGGAGGCCGAGATGGGCACCGACTGCCATACCACATCACTCAATAGTAACGGGAGTGAGCTCTACCTCTTCAAGAATGATAATTATGACGGCAACATCTATGTTACCAGATATGAGGATGGCCGCTGGAGACCCATAGAGAAGCTCAACAAGAATATCAACACACGATATTATGAGTCACATGCCGCCATCTCTGCCGATGGCAAAAGACTCTACTTCACCTCAAACCGTGAAGGGGGGTATGGTGAACTGGATATATGGGTCTCGGAGAGAGAACCGGGCCAGGAGTGGGGACCTGCCGTCAACCTGGGAGGCACCGTCAATACCCCATACAATGAGGAGACACCATTCATCTCACAAGATGGAACCATACTGACCTTCAGCTCGGAAGGACACAACTCAATGGGCGGCTATGATATTTTCACCTCAACACTCGCCGGAGAGAAGTGGGCCACCCCGGTGAATATCGGGTATCCGCTGAGCACCACTGATGACAACATTGGTTATCACCCCACTGAGGTGGGTAAATATGGTTACTACTCAATCATGACCGGATACAAAAGGAAGGAGATAGCACTGGTAACCTTCAATCCGCCTGACAAAGAGGTCAGAGATACCGTCACCATCAGCTTTAACCCGGCAGACCTGCCCTATCTGAGCGGCATCGACTCCTCCATGCTGATAACCAACATGGTGATACGTGATGTCAGGGAGAGCGATCCTGACAACGATCCTGATGTACTGTTCTATACGGTACAGGTAATGGCCCTCTACTTCCCCGTTGACCCTGACTATTTTGAGTTTGCCACCATACAGGTCATCTACAACAGTGAAGACCGGTTCTATCGATATATTACCGGGCAGTTCAACTCCAGGGCTGAGGCAATTGCCGAAAAACAGCGGCTGCTGAGACTTGGATACCCTGATGATATATTTGTAAAGAAGGTTTACAGGGATGACACTGGAGAATGAGCTGATCAGGCTGCGTGCCACAGAGCCGGAAGATCTGGAGCTGCTCTACCGGTGGGAGAATGATATAGCCAACTGGCGCCATACCGATACACTGGTTCCCTGGTCAAGGTATGCCCTGAAACAGTATATCGCCGAGGCAGGCAAAAATATCTGGGAGAGCGGTAAGCTGAGGATGATGATAGTGGTTAAGGCTACCGGAAAGACCGTCGGCACCGTTGACCTGTACGATTTTGACCCCTACCACTCCAGGGCAGGGGTCGGAATACTCATTGCTGACAGCAGCGAGCGGGGCAGAGGGTACGCCTCGGCAGCCCTGAAGATCATCATCAGCTACGCTTTTGAGACGGTAGGGCTGCATCAGCTCTGGTGCAACATACTAGACAGCAACAATGAGAGCATGCAGCTCTTCATGCGCCACGGCTTCTCTCTCTGCGGCAGCCGGCGGGAGTGGGTTAAGAGCGGAACAGGTTATGAGACAGAACACACCCTGCAGCTGATCAACCCTTCATCACAGCCCACCGACGGCTGAAGCAGCACCACCGTATTCTCAGTCAGCTGCCGATATCGCCTTTTCTCTTCCCGGCAGCCAGCATTCCGCAGGCAGCAGCAATATCACCTCCTCTCGATCGTCTCACTGAGGCGCTTATACCTGCCTTCATCAGCTCATGCCTGAACTGCATCATCTCCTCACTGCCGGTGCCTCTCATACCGTTATCGCCCTCAGGTGGATGACAGGGAAGCAGGTTAACCCTTATCTCTGTTCCTGACAGCAGGTCAGCCAGCTCTCTCAGGTGTCTCAGTGAGTCGTTCACCCCCTCTATCATCACATAGGCTACCGAGAAACGTCTCTTACTGCGGTTCTCATAACCCTTCAGCAGCTTCAGCGACTCACGGAAGGGCCATGTTCTCTCAGCCGGCACCACCTCTGCCCTCTCCTCCGGAAAGGGAGAGTGCAGGCTGAGCGTTATGTTACAGGTGGTCTCCCTGAGGAGCCTCTCCGTCGCCTCTGTCACCCCCACCGTTGAAACTGTCACCTTCCGTCTGCCTACGGCCAGTCCCCACTCAGCGGTGAGGATGGTGCAGGCTCTTATCACCTCATCAATATTGTCTCCCGCCTCACCCATGCCCATCATAACTACGTGGGTCACCCGGTGCGGCAGAGAGACTACCTGGTTCACTATCTCCGTTGCACTCAGGTCTCCTCTCCACCCATTGCGGCCGGTAGCACAGAAACGGCAGCCCATGCGGCAGCCCGACTGTACCGACAGACATACCGTCTGACGCCTGCCATCCGGGATAAAGACTGTCTCATGTATCAGACCATCATGAGTGTCAAAGAGATACTTAACAGTACCATCAGCTGAGCGGTGTGATGAGAGCGGCGGGGTCAGCCCCGGCGTGGCACACCGGCTGAGCTGGTCAAGAACTGTGCGGGGTATATCATCAATCTCTGAAAATAGTCTTACCTGCCTCACATATACCCAGTAGAGAAGCCGTCGGGCATAACGGACATCTATTCCTTCTGCCGCCAGAAACAGCTCCATCTCAGCCAGAGATGACCCTGCAATGGCATATGGCCGTGATGACCCTGAATCAGCATGTCGCCGTGATGACCCTGAATCAGCATGTCGCCATGATGACCCTGCAAAGTCATATCGTTGTGATGATCTCTCCACAGCTACAAAGATATCAAATATGCTGCGTACAGATTTTTTTCACATCTTTATCAGCAGATATGATCCCCCTCAAAATACCAAAACTGTTGTCATGGGAGTGAACGGGTCAAAGAGGCGGTTTGGAACCGCACCAGTCTATTTTACAGCTGTCTCAACCATACTGGGCGCCATTCTCTTCCTGCGCTTCGGGTATGCGGTGGGCACACTGGGTTTCTGGGGTGCTCTGCTGATCATACTGGCTGGTCATGCGGTAACTATTCCCACCGCCATGGCTCTCTCTGAGCTGGCCACCAACAAAAAGGTTGAAGGTGGAGGTGAATATTTTATCATATCCCGCTCCTTTGGTCTTAACATCGGCGCCACCATCGGAATAGCTCTCTTCATGTCACAGGCTATCAGTGTTGCCTTCTATATAATTGCCTTTACCGAAGCGTTTGAGTTTTTCTTCAATTTTGTCTACGATCGCTTCTCCATCATGCTTCCCAGGCAGGTTATCAGCCTCCCGGTGGCGGTCGGTCTGGGTATTGTCATTCTTCGCAAAGGGGCTGGCACCGGAATGAGAATGCTATATATCGTGGTAGCTATCCTCTTCATCTCCCTACTACTCTTCTTCCTCGGTAAACCCACTGCCGGCGCACCGGCCGGGGGCGGACTGCCGATTCGTGATATGCGCAACATGAGCGACTTCTTCATTGTGTTTGCCATTGTCTTCCCGGCTTTTACCGGTATGACGGCAGGTGTGGGGCTCTCGGGCGACCTGCGTAACCCGGCAAAGGCGATACCGTTTGGAACTATTATGGCGACGGTGACCGGAATGATAATCTATCTGTTTGTGATCTACAAGCTGGTTATCTCTGCCTCGGCCGCTGAGATGCTTGAAGAGCAGCTTATCATGGGCAAGATCGCCATCGGCGGAGCATTTATCATACCTCTGGGGCTGGCAGCCTCCACCTTCTCATCAGCCCTCGGCTCAGTGCTTGTCGCACCGCGCACACTACAGGCACTGGCCATAGATACCTCATTCCCCTCAAAACGACTTAACAGATGGCTGGCCACAGGCCGGCGCGGCGACGGTGAACCGATCAATGCAACCCTCATCACCATAGTCATTGCCCTTGTGTTTGTGACTGTCGGGAACGTCAACGCCGTGGCAGAGATAATCTCAATGTTCTTCCTGGTGACCTACGGCTCACTCTGCCTCATCTCATTCCTCAACCACTTCGGATCATCACCCTCATACAGACCCTCATTCAGATCTAAATGGTACCTCTCACTTATCGGGTTTGTTGCAGCAGTGATCATCATGTTCCGAATAAATACCCTCTATGCCATCACCGCCTCACTGCTTATAGTACTTATCTATACCTATATAAACCATTATCACAAAAGCCGCACAGGCCTTGAGTCACTCTTCGCCAACGTCCTCTTTCAGGTTAACCGCAACCTGCAGGTCTACCTCCAGAAGTCGGAGAGCAAACGTAAGGAGAAGGAGTGGCGACCGGGTGTCATCTGTATCTCAAAAGACTCATTCAGGCGTGAGAAGGCATTCAGACTGCTTAACTGGCTCTCATACAGCTATGGCTTCAGCACATACCTGCACAGGATAGACGGCTATTACTCAAGGGCTACCAGCCAGCAGGCAGCTGAGGAGCTGGAGCGGCTGATTGAGATATATGACACCTCCAACAACCATGTATATGTAGATACCATTATCTCGCCATCATACACCTCAGCCATTGTTCAGGCAATACAGGTTCCTGGCATCTCCGGCATGGAAAACAATATGGTCGTATTTGAATATGACAAGGAGAACCCTGAAGACCTGCCGGAGATAATCGACAATATACGGCTTATCAGAGCCGGCAACTTTGATATCTGCCTGCTGGCCACCGCCTCCAAGGAGATGGTCTACCGTAAGGGGATACACATATGGATCGACTTCAATGAGCCGGAGAATGCAAGCCTTCAGATACTGCTCAGCTTTATAATACTGGGGCACCCCGACTGGAAGAAGTCGTTTATCAAGGTCTTCAGCACCTGTAAGCCTGATCAGTACGAAGAGACACGCAATGCCATGACTGAACTGATCAACACCGGACGCCTGCCCATCTCTGAAAAGAATGTTGAGATTATTGAGATAACACACGGCGGAACGGTAAAGAGCCTTATAAATGAACGCTCGGCAGGCGCCGCAATGGTGATGACAGGCTTCAGGACAGATGGACTTAAACCAGGTGAAGAGGCGGTACTGGGCGGCTATGACGGAGTAGGAACAATACTGTTCGTCAACGCACAGTCACAACGGGAGATAGTCTGACAGCATAACTCCCGGAACAAAACCACCAATTCTAAATATCAATCCTGGAGTTATTGATAGCAAAAGAGAGTGGCTCTTCACCCCTGAGGCGAAGAGCCACCATCTGTCACTGCCGGTACTTCCCGGCATCTGTTTTAAGTGCGCTGTTTCTCAGAAGAGGAGATACACCAGGCTCACTGTCAATCTCACTTTCAATCTCTCCGGCATTTCAGTTAAGCCCTCTGTTCCGCAGCAGTGGAGCAATGTCCGGCTCGCGGCCGCGGAAATTGAGATACATCTCTTCAGCATCTCTGATCCCCATCTGCTCCAGCACATTTTTCCTGAAGGAGCTGGCTGTTGTCTGATCATATATACCGTGCTCCTTGAAGGCCTCGAAGGCATCGTTGTCAAGCACTGCTGCCCATGTATATACATAGTAGCCTGCATCGTATCCGCCAATCATGTGACCGAAATAGGTAGTACGGTACCTGGGCTCTATCTCCGGTATCAGTCCTATGCTCTTCATCGTCTCCTTCTCAAACTTCTGTGGGTCAACCTCTACCGGTGCCTCAAGTGAGTAATATGCCATATCGAGCAGTGATGCCGCCATTATCTCAACATTGTCGAAACCGGTATTGAAGTAGCTGCTGTTCCTGATCTTCTCGATCAGCTCAGCCGGAATGGGCTCACCCGTCTCATAGTGTCTGGCATAGCTGGCCAGCACTGATGGCTCGGTAGCCCAGTGCTCCATTATCTGCGATGGCAGCTCAACAATATCCCATGCCACTGTCGTTGAGGAATAGGTGTTTGCAGAGAAGAGAGCTTGCAGGCCATGGCCAAACTCATGGAAGAGTGTGGTAACATCATCCATGCTGAGCAGTGCTGGCTTGTCGCCTGCCGGTCTGGTGAAGTTGCCCACTATTGTTACTATAGGCGTAATCTCCCTGCCGTCTGTCACCTGGTGTTCACGGTACCCTCCGCACCATGCTCCCTGACGCTTGCTCTCACGCGGAAAGAAATCCATATAGAGAAGCCCTACGGGGCTGCCATCAGCCTCTTTCACCTCGAACGCCTGTGCATCGGGATGTGGCAGAGGAATTTCTGCAATGCGGGTGAAGGTGATACCATAGAGCCTGTTGGCCACCTCAAAGGCTCCATCACGCACATTGTCAAGGCTGAAGTAGGGTCTCAGCTCATTCTCATCAAGGTCGTACTTCTCCTTGCGCAGCTTCTCGGCATAGTACCACCAGTCATGGGGCTCAAGCCTGAAGGAGCCACCCTCAGCCGCAATGATCTTCTGCATCTCGTCACGCTCACGCTTGGCAACAACCAGTGAACGCCTCAGCAGGTCATTGAGCAGGTTGAGCACATTACCCGGACTCTTCGCCATACGGGTCTCAAGAACAAAATCGGCATGGGTCCTGTATCCGAGCAGTTTTGCCTTTTCAGCCTTCAGCCTTACAATGTCTGCAACTATCTTATTATTGTCATATTCATTACCGTTGTTGCCACGATTGAGGTAGGCGTCGTAGAGCTGCCTGCGCAGGTCGCGGTTCTCGGCATACTGCAGGAAGGGTATCATGCTGGGTTTCTGGGTGGTGAATATCCATCTCCCCTCCATGCCATCAGCGCCAGCCATCTCGGCAGCAGTGATGATGACAGTCTCCGGCAGGCCCGCCAGGTCATTCTCATCATCAATGACAAGCTTGTAGCCGTTGGTCTCGGCAAGCACGTTCTGGCTGAACCTGACAGTCAGCACGGAGAGCTCACTGTTAAGCTCCTTCAGCTTCTCCTGATCGTCAGGAGTGAGGAGTGCACCATTCCTTACAAAACCTTTGTAGAGGTTCTCAAGCATGAACAGCTCCTCATCATTCAGCTGCTCACTCTCCCTGTTTTCCCATACACTCTTTATCCTGCCAAACAGTTCACTGTTAAGTAACACCTCATCACCGAAGGCAGAGAGCTTCGGGGCTATCTCAAACTGAAGCTTCTCAAGTGCATCATTGGTGTTGGCACTGGTCTGTGAAAAGAACACCGCAGCTACCTTGCTGAGAAGCTCCCCCGAGCGGTCGTAGGCAGCAACCGTATTGGCAAAGGTAGGGCTCCCGGTATCGCCGGTGATCTCAGCTATATTCAGCCTTGCAAGAGCAATGGCCGAGTCAAAAGCCGGGAGGTAATGATCACTGGTGATCTGATCAAATGGCGGAACACCAAATGGGGTATCCCATTCAGTGAAAAAGGGGTTGATCATCTCCTTTTTCTGGTTGGTACATGAATGGGCCATGAGGGTGACCGCAATCATGAGAAAGATTACTTTTTTCACTTTTAAACTGTTTTAATGATACTTCTGGCTTCAAAGTTAAGTTTTTTATACAATACCCTTATTGACAAATGAGAGCGAAGCCGGAAGGATGACGGTCATGGACAGATTTATTGTGTCCGGACTCAAATTTTTGTTGATAACTTGTCAGAGTTTGAAACATTATTGCCATTCCTCCAGTATAAAGTGCAGTTGCATCATATAAATTTGATGCGGCAGAATAAGCAAACCTTTCCAAAGAATAACAACGCCTATGAAAAAATATTTACCCGGAATTATTCTGTTTTCAATCTCCTTCTGCCTCCTGGCCATCACGCTGGGCAGTGTGTCGGGCCAGACCGGCACCAGCAAGGCTGCCACCGGCAGGAGTGCCCCCGCAGATTCAGCAGCACAGAGCCTCTCGGAAAGGATAAAGGTATACCCCAATCCTGTCAAGAGTGAATTGGTAGCTGACAATATCAAGGGCATTACAATGATTGAAATTTTTGATGTTACGGGTAACAAGTGTCTCACTCAGGTTTGTGAAGATCATGACCAGACAACCATTGAGGTGTCACAGCTGAAGAAAGGTGTCTATTTTGTCAGGTTCATCTCTTCCGGAGCCACAGTAATGAAACGTATTATTAAAGAGTAAAAAGATAACCGGCACGTTCTTTTTTTATACTCTGACCGCCCGGGAGTTCCTTCCGGGCGGTCTTCTTTTTGTCTCATGGGTAAACACCCTGCCACCCATCAGGCCTGCCGCAACTATATACTCCTTTTTCTGCTGGATTTCCGACAGGCTGTTCTGTGCCAGCACCGTAAAAAAAGCCGCTCCGTGAAGCGGCTTAAAAAAGTCAACCTAAACCAACCAAAGGAGATCTATGAACATCTCTTTGTATAAAGACGGTAAAAAGAGGTGATTGTTTACATATTAACATAAAAAAATAGACGACCTGTAAAATATGTCTCATAAAAGACTCAATCTCTGCAATATAAACTTCCAGATGGTCTTCTCCTCCTCTATTTTGATCCGGCAAAAGCTGATCACGGTATGAAACAGGAGAGAGCTAACCTGTTTGAAGGCGAGAACTCATTATGTGGAAATTGAATTATATTTGCAGCCGCAATGCGATTATGCATGCCCCAACGGAGAGATGCCAGAGTGGTCGATTGGGGCGGTCTCGAAAACCGTTGTCTGCTTGCGCGGACCGGGGGTTCGAATCCCTCTCTCTCCGCAGAAGCAATGAATGCCAGCCGCGCCAAAGGCGTGGCTGGTTCTGTTTTTATGGAATGAACGGAGAAAGCTTGCTTGCGAGGAGCATGACGTAAAAACAGAAAACCCACCAAATGGTGGGGGCATTCATAGCTTCTGCCGGGCTACCATATTTTTAATTTGCTGATGCAGATGAGATTTAATACCTTTCGTCTGCAGGCAGATACCGAAAAGCCTGAAAAGAGTAAGTGGTGAAAGCTTGTTTCGTTTCCGGGGTCTGGCTGGAATGCATGTCTCTCCTAAAATCAGGTGAATAAATTAAGAGAGTTGTGCCAATATACCGACATATATGCTTAAATATTTTGAATGTCAGGGCTGGCACCACCTTAAAAAAATGAATTATGAATGCACAAACTGTCCGACAAGCTTCCCTATGGCTGATCCTCCTCACCATACTGTTTATTGCACTCTTTCCCTTGGTGCGGGATGTTGCTATTTCACCAGCACAGGCAAACTGGATTATGTCATTGCTGTACCTTTCATTGTGTCTGATTCACTTACGGAAGTATAATTGGGAAGATGAAGATCTACCTAAAAGAGCAAATTCAATATTGGCAGACAAGGGAAGCCTGGGGATATCTACTATATTGGTTTTTGCGTTTGTCCTCATTCTAAACCATTCTGGTCTTTCTGTAATAAGAATATTTCTCGTATTGCTTTGCTCTTTAAGCTTTTGTTATGCTTCGCTCATTTTTTTAAACAGGAAAACCAGCATGGTGCTGTTTTGGATAAACTTCTACTTGTTTTCAGGGGTTTTTGTCCTCATTCAATTTCCAGGAGTCAAGATTGACCTGCTTTCCGGATATAATCCATTTGCCGGATTGTTTTTGACATTATTGGCTTAGCCTGACTAATTCATAAATTCGTCATTAAGTGTAAAGATTCACCTTTGGGTCTTCTTTCTTTTCGGCAAGTTGATTGATTTTAGTCTTTAACCCAGTTTCCCTGTTTGGATCTGCACAATAAACCGGACACATTATTAAGCCACTAACTGATTTTACCGAAACCCCTGTTCCGGAAAAGCTATTTGCCGAAGATAGTGCTTCCGAATTGCATCTTTACCGATACGCCACCGTACCTGATCCTCAGGTGCAGGTCGGTAAGGTCACTCACCGGGAGCTGAAGGAAGGGCTCTATCAGCAGGCTACCACTCTTCCCATATGGCAGTGAATAACCGGCGGAGAAGTTGGCAAGGCCAAGAAAGTCGGCACGGGTGAAAGAGCCATATTCGTTTGTCACCTCAACGGTTGAGTAGCGGGTCTCAGAGGAGAAGCTGCCAGTGGTCGTATTGTAGACAGGACGGGTATAGGCCGTGACAACGTCAGCCGAATATTGCTGATTAAGGTAAACCACAGTAGAGGCCCCTGCCGAGAGAAAAAGACCCGACCGCTCACTACCTGTCACCCTGAAGACAAAATTGAGAGGAACCTCCATCGCTACCATATTCAGCCGCGCACTGTAGGAGTGTGGCATTCCTTGCGTCCCGTCACTAAGGGAGGGCGCATTTTGAGGCCCGTCAAAAAAATCACCATTCTCAAGTCCTATTCTGTTCATGGCAATGGTCAGACCGGGACGGAACGATATACGTCGTGTAAGCCTCTGGTCAAGGTAGACTCCTGCTGACATTCCCGACCCCGGAGAGGAGGTTCCTCTGCCCTGGGAATAGAGTCCTGACAAGCCTGCCATCAATGACGGTGCTCCGGGGCGCCTCTCACGGTGAGACAGCTCATAAACTGTCACCGGCGACTGATGGCCTGTAGCATAGGACCCGGGCACCGCCAAGGCGGTGAACCTATTCAATGGACTGATATCTGTCACAGCTCTGTCAGCCTTGCCGGCAGCCAAAACTGTCCCCAAACCTCCGCCAACAGCATCAGCAGCAACATTCTCCATAGTCCCGGCTGCTCCTCCGGCGACAATCGACTTCATAGTCTCAGCTGTACCTTCAGCAACAACCAGCCCGACAGTTGCGCCGACAGCCTTATTTCTCCCGGCACCTTCAGCTGTCACTGCCGTAGCCTCTGCCAACACTGCGGGTGCTGCCACGACTGCACTACTGTCATCCTCCCTCCCTGCTGCTATCTGTTGGGCTCTCTCCATCTCCCTGGCGGGCTGCGGTGTAAGGAGCCTGTATGTGATAAACGATCCGGCAGCTATCAGCAGTGCCACCGATGCGGCACGCATCCAGAAGGGGATCAGCGCTGCACGTCTGCGAAGAGCGCCACGTCTGCGAAGAGCGCCACGCCTGCCGGCAAGGGCTTTCCACCCCTCATCGGCCAGGTGCTCGGCGTTGTAACTGCCAAACGCCTTCTTTACATTATCCCTGAACTGTTCGTCAAACCGCTGCATCTCTCTTCCTGTCAGGGTTAAAGTTTTTTATGTACAGCTCACGCAGCATCTTCTTTGCCCGCGTCAGGTTTGATCGTGAGGTAGAGCTGGTTATCTCAAGCATCTCTCCTATCTCCTCATGTGAGTAACCCTCAATCTCGTAGAGGTTAAAGGTCACCCTGTACTGGTCAGGCAGCTGGCTGAAGAGGGAGAGTATCTCACTGGCTGACAGCTCAGCATCGATCGCCGGCTCCTGCCCGGCGGTCACCACAGTGTCAGTTATCTGAAGGAAGGATGAGTGCCGGCTATTCCTGCGGTAATGGTCAATAGCGGTGTTGACCAAGATCCGCCCATACCATGCGGTGAAAGGCTTCGACCCGTCAAACGACCTGATATTTTCCAGTACCTTCATAAAGCTGTCATTAACAACCTCCATCGCTTCGGAGTGGTCTCTCGTATATCTGACACACAGAGCCATGGCAAATGAGAAATGGCGCCTGTAGAGTAGCTCCTGCGCAAGGGGGTTCCCCTCTGAGCAGCCTCTGGCAAGCTCCAGGTCTGACACCGATTGTTCATCCTTCCTACTCTTTCTCATTGCAGCCATCCCGGTTAAACCTCCTCAAAGTAACTTCATCCGGATGACTTTTTCCATGATTCAATGACATATAATTACCTGAATATAAAACCGAGCTGCACTTCTGCCCGGTTAAAATAGCTATCAAGCTTACGTGTTACCTGCTCCCGATAACCATTCGCAGTGATGAAGGTGACCTTCTGATACCGGTAACCGACGCCGATAGTGACCGCATTTCTCCTCCACGAGGCGAGCTCTATACCGGCACCGGCATTGAACATCGGGCCTCCTCTTGACTTTGTATAGTTAGTGTAGTAATAACAGGTACCCTCAAAATTATTGTCAAAGGTCACTGCCCAGCCGCCCTTGACCCACACATAGGGTGAGATACGGCTCTTAAGGGGGTAAAACCTGAGATCGGCATAGAGAGGCATGAGAGGCACCTCAAACCTCTCGAGCCCGGTGCCGAGGCCCAGGCTCACGCCGTTCCCAAAGAGATACCCGTTGGAGAGGTGCACACTAAAACTACTGACATGCATCTCCTCCATACTCCCTGTCAGCACTGAGGAGGAGAGCAATATCCAATAGCCGTTCCGGTCAAACAGATCATTGTCAGTGATGCCCGCCGGGGCGGCAGAGGAGATGTCCGCTTTCCTTATCGTTACAACCTGTGGAGTAGTTATTCTTAGTTTCAGGTAAAGCGGGGTCTCTTCCACCACCGTGCCGGCAAGCCTGGTTCCGCCGTCAGTTACAACAACCTGGTATTCACGTTTTTGAGCACAGAGGGTGAGGCTCAGAAGTAGCAGTAGAGAAGTTACGGCGGATCTCATTATGTTTCTCTATTTATTGGCGTTCCTGACCGCTATATAGCTTATCTCCACAATATTCTGAGGGTCGGAATAGTCATACTGATAGAGTCCCTCCTCAGCAATCAGCATCAGGGTTCCCTTCATGGGGATTACATCAAAGGCAAAGAGATCAGGGTAATGAGCCAGTCTCCTGTTGATGATCTCCAGCGGGTCTGACTTGTCATAAATCTTAAGTCCGGCCTTGCCGTCACAGATAAAGAGCAGGTCACCGTCAATACCGAGCCCGTGCGGGTTAAACATCGGGTATGATTTTACCAGGTAGGGATTCTCAATCGATGAGATATCTATCACATCAAGCAGGTTCTGACCATTGGCGCAGCGTGTGCCGGTGCGCAGGGTGACGTAGGCGTAGTTGCCGTCAGCCACCACCGGGTCACATGCAGTGATATGGTCATAGTGCGAGATCTGCCTGGGGTTTGTGGCATCAGTGACATCCCAGATAAGCATGCCGGTGGTGGTGCCTATGAACATCCTGTTGCCCAGCAGGAAGAGTGTCTCCATGTTGCGGGGCACCTCTACACTGTCAACAATGCTCATCTCCTCACTGTTGCCAACATCAACCGTCTTCATCATCCAGGGGTGTGCAATGAGATGCAGGTATTCACCATTGAGCATAAATCTGGCCATGGAGCCGGCCGTTCCGGCGCCTGCCGACCAGTTTCCACCGGCAGTGGAATAGGTGGCAAACATCATATCTTCAGCATATAACCAGTTGCCCCACCGGCCACCTGTCTCAACCTCTTCGGTGATCATCTTCACCTCCCATCCCACAATAACACCCTTCGACTTGTCGACCATGGCATAGGGGTGCCACTGATCGCCTTCAGGTATAACATCGGGAAAGACGTTCTCGAGCCTGGCGGTCACAACCGGATTATCAATATCGGTGATATCAATGGCCAGCAGGTCGATGTAGCTGTCAGCATAGAGGATGTTCCCGCGGATCGCCATATCAACGTTACCCATAATATCATAGAAGGCGACCTTTTCAGGATTGGCCGGATCAGCATTGTCAATGACATGGATCCCCTCTTCCACCTCATTGATAAAGATATAGTTATCCTTGAAATAGATCTTTCCGGGTGAAGTGATCTCAGCCGGGGCGCTCTTGGTAAAGCTGGAGCGGAACTCGCTGAATGACATATAGACAGGAACGTTGGCTTCGTATGTTATACGTTCGACCTTCCTGTCCATACAGCCTGACAGTGCAGCTGCCAGAAGCAGAAGGGTAAATGATGATCTGATAACAGTTTTCATATTCTTGTTTTTAATCGGATTTATTTGCAGTTGTACTCTTAATCATATTGTTTTCAACTAATTGCCAGGGCTGATCACCTGCCCGATGAAGAGGAGCGTATTGGTTGTCCGCTCGCGGATCCCGAAGATGAACGACTTGTCGATAATAAATCGCGACGGAGGGCCGGAGCTGGTCATCCCTATACCAATGGTGGTCACTGCTGCCGCTTCGGTACCCCTCTCATCAACATCCACGAAAGTGTTCTGCTTAACGAAGCTGACGTAAATATTATCGAGATCATTACCGGCTATGCCTGACAGATCAGCCTTAAAAGGATTAAAGGCATCGACCATACCCATAGCCATTAACTGATCATTAAGCACCTTATCATACTCAAATTTGAATTTAGGCATCAGAACCTCCCATTTACCATACTCAACAACCGCATCAAGGTCAGATGTAAGCTGCTCCCATAGCTGCGGGGTGAACGAAGGGTAGAACTCAGCCAGTGTTTTGTCAGGTACCACAACTACCATGGTAAAATTTGTACGGCCATAGGGCAGCTCTATAGCCCTATACCCGGCACCTACAGAAATTTTCGACCCCGGTTCACCACTCATGGTGCTGACATTATACATGCTGCCACCATCAGGATAGAAAGGGCGAGGCTCTGTCAGCGACTTGTCAAACTTGTGGCTCCAGTCGCCATTGAAATAGAGCGCATTCATGATAAGCATAACAAGCCCGGGGTCTATCTCATCCAATACCTTCGGTATTTTTCCGCTGGTATTGGCGCTGGCCCATTTATTAACGGTATTGAGGGCTGAGGGAGAGCCAAAGTCAAGCGCACTGACCGTAGCATCAAAATCGTTGCTCATGGTGGCAAGGAAGGGAGGCTTGACATTGAAGCCGTTCTTGTAGAAGATGGCATTGGCAATTGAAAGCTTAACCTTCGGATCAGCCTCGAGCAGCTGCCTGACAAGACTCTTGTATGCCTCATTTATATCACTGATACTCAGACCGTCCGGATAGCAAAGCATCTCTTTCAGCTGCCTATAGGTGTCGCCATCACAGCCGTTAAGGAGCATCGTCAGGGCAACGCTCGCACTCAGTGGTGACAGCATCAGGTTCTGGTTGTCACTTTCGGCAACCCTGGTGAACAGTTCAATGCCGAACTGGTTGCTGCTGCTAATCGCCTGGGGCGCCTCAGCAGTAAGAACAAGGCTCTTGGGAGTTACCTCACCCGGGTTATTTTTTGTGCATGAAGAAAAGAGTCCTACAGTCAGCAGGGCAATAAAAAAGAGTATTGGGATCCGTCTCATTACATTATCACTTTTAGTGAAGTTATAACTCCTGAAGTTACAACTCTCTTATACCCCCATTACGGTTCAAAGGCAGTAAACGCTGCAGGGCGGGGTCACTTTTCAGGAAAACCGGAACCAGGAACCACACTACCTCAACTTTTCCATCAGATACCGGTTATAGTGTATGATTCAGGAGATGAATATCCCGGATAGTGAAATTTGATTATTTTTGCCGCCGGTTCAATTAATCATTATCAAAGAGAAATATGGAAGACATTGAGATTTGCCACTGCATGGGCGTTATGAGAAGCGAGATCGTTGAGGCGATCAAAACCAAAGGACTCAAAACTGTTGAAGAGGTACAGGAAGCAACTGAAGCGGGAACCGTCTGTGGCGGCTGTATACCCGATATTGAAGATATTCTTACCTGGGTAAACGAATAGAGAGATGTCAAAGAACGAGTTTGAGAAGGGTAACAGCTTCTCTTTCAATGAGAGTATCGACTACTCTGACAAGGCAGTAGTCAGCAAGCATGTACTGAAAAAGGAGACAGGAAGCATCACCCTCTTTGCCTTTGACAAGGGTGAGGGGCTGAGTGAGCATACCGCTCCTTTTGATGCCGTGGTGCAGATTGTAGATGGAAAGGCCGATATTATCATTAACGGGGTCTCTCACATACTGCATGCAGGTGAAACCATCATCATGCCAGCTAACCAGCCGCATGCACTCAGGGCGGTAGAGCGGTTTAAGATGGTGCTTACAATGATAAGGAGCAACTGATAAGCTGTACGGATGAAACTCAGAGAAGCGATATTGACACGACGTACGACCCGGAAGTTCAAAGCAACAGAGATACCTGATGAGACCCTTCATGAGATACTGGAGGCAGGCACCTGGGCACCCTCACATGGCAACAACCAGCCATGGGAGTTTCTCATTATCGGTCCGGAGACACGTACAAAATTGCTGGAAGCCTTCCTGATGACAATGGAGGCCGGTCCACTGGCTGACCCTGACCTGCCGGAGGAGAGGAAAGAGGCTATACGGAGCTTCGCTGTCAACTTTGGTGATGCACCGGTAGTAATGGCAGTGGTCTCACCACCGGCACTGACAGATCTTGAGAGGTATGACTTCCCCATGTCAGCCGCTGCAGCCATACAAAACATCTTCCTTGATGCCTGGGATAAAGGCATAGCAGGGGTGTGGCTCTCATTTGGCAATACACCTCGGGCACGTGAGGTGCTAGGGACACCTGAGGATAGAAGGGTGGCAGGTGTACTGGCACTGGGCTATCCGGAGGTGATACCACCGGCACAGCCACGGGCAGAGGTGAAAGAGCGACTGCGCAGACTGCCCTGACCGGCAGATGATACCGTACAATTAATTACCCCGGTACCGGACGAGCGGTAGCATAACCGCTTCCCCGCCTGAAGCCTCTTTTCAGGTAATCGCCACAAACATTACAACGATGCCATTGTTGTATATTTGTAGCAAATTTTTACCATGGCAGAAAAATCGTTCGCAATAGAGGGTATGAACTGCGCATCATGTGCTGCGCATGTGGAGAAGGCCGCTTCGAAGGTTGAAGGTATCACCTTTGCCAGCGTCAACCTGGCTACCGAGCGTCTGACCATCACCTATGATGAGGGCAGTGCTGCTGCCGGCAAAATCTTTGAGGCAGTCAGCAGGGCAGGCTACCGTGCCATTGATGATGAGAAGGAGCGCCGGGCAGCAAGGCCTGAGACAGATAAGCTCAGGGAACGCCTGGTGTGGTCACTTATCTTCACCGTACCCCTTCTGGTTATAGCCATGTCATCGATGGCAGGTGCCAGACTGCCGGCCTTTGTCTCACCTGAGAGCTCACCCCTGGCGTTTGCACTGCTACAGCTGCTGCTGACCGCTCCGGTAATAATCATAGGAAAAAACTTTTATACCACCGGCACCAAAACACTTCTCAGGGGTAACCCCGGGATGGATACCCTCGTGGCAATGGGTACCGCTGCAGCCTTCCTCTATGGTCTCTATGCCACCATACGGATAGCCTTTGGTGATACTCACTTTGTGCATAACCTCTACTATGAGTCAGCAGCAACCATCATCACGCTGATAACTACCGGCCGCTACCTTGAGTCGCGCTCCAAGGCGCGGGCAGGGAGTGCCATACAGAAGCTGCTTAACCTTGCACCGCCCCTGGCAACCGTGCTGCGTAACGGTACAGAGAAGAGGGTGCCGGCAGCAAAGGTGAAGGTTGATGAGCTGGTGGTGGTAAAACCGGGTGAACGGTTTCCTACTGATGGTATTGTAACCAGCGGAAGCAGCTCTGCCGATGAGTCGATGCTAACCGGTGAGAGCATACCGGTAGAGAAGGGAGAGGGATCTGAGGTGACCGGCGGAAGCATTAACCTGAACGGATCGGTAATATGCCGTACCACACGGGTAGGAAGTGAGACTACCCTGGCAAGAATTGTGAAGCTGATGGAGGAGGCACAGGGCTCCAAAGCACCCATAGCCCGCCTGGCAGACAAGATATCAGGCATCTTTGTGCCGGTAGTGATCACCCTGGCACTGCTCTCAGGAGCAGCATGGCTCATAGCTACGGGCGACTTCCGGCTCGCATTCACCGTACTTATCTCTGTACTGATAATTGCATGTCCCTGCGCACTCGGACTGGCAACACCGGTAGCGGTAATGGTGGGCACAGGGAGAGGTGCACAGCAGGGGATACTGATCAAGGGAGGTGAAGCACTGGAGACAGCACACAAGGCTGATGTAGTGGTACTTGACAAGACCGGAACCATCACTACGGGTGTGGCGGTGGTAACCGGTGTTGAGCCGGTGGAGGGGGTTGATGAGAAGAGAATGATAGCCCTGGCAGCAGCAGCAGAGAGCCGGTCAGAGCACCCTGTGGCAAAAGCTGTTATCAACTATGCCAATGAGAAGGGTATTAAACGGGCTGAGCCGGAGAGGTTCAGTGCACTGCCCGGGTACGGTGTGGAGGCCTATGCTGACGGAACACATATTCTGGCCGGCAACAAAAGACTGATGACTGAGAGGAAGATAGAGACTACAGGGTCTGACCACGCTGCCGAAAGGATGGCGGCAGAAGGAAAAACCGTAATGTATGTGACAGCTAATGGAAGATGTATGGGGGTGATAGCCGTGGCAGACACAATAAGAGAGAGCTCAGCCGAAGCAATAGCTGCCATAGAGGCCATGGGAACAGAGGTGGTAATGATAACGGGTGATACCCTCCGGACAGCAAACCATATAGCAAAAGAGGCAGGCATAAAGAAGGTGATCGCCGGAGTGCTGCCGGGAGACAAGGCCGAAGAGATCAGAAAGATAAGCAGCAACGGGAAAAGAGTAATCATGGTGGGTGACGGAATTAATGATGCTCCGGCACTGGCAACAGCCGACGTAGGGATAGCCATAGGATCAGGGACAGACGTAGCTATTGAGGCAGCAGATATAGTACTTATAAAAAGTGACCTGCAGGATGTGGTACGTACACTAAGGCTGAGTCACCTCACCCTGCGCAACATCAAACAGAACCTCTTCTGGGCATTCTTCTACAACATATTGGGTATTCCGGTAGCAATGGGGGTGCTCCATCTGTTTGGCGGTCCATTGCTCAACCCGATGATAGCTGCGGCAGCTATGAGCTTCAGTTCAGTATCAGTGGTATGGAATGCACTGAGACTAAGAGGTATAAAACTGTAGAGAGCGCTGCCCGGAGATTCAATAGTCACACTGTGAATGATTACGCCGGCAAGAGCCGTACCGGCGCTACCCATTAAACTATTTTTTCATATTCCACATTAAACCTTTCACTCTTCATCTCATCTGAGTAGATGAAAACCGAAAGTATTAACTGAATAGGAATCATTCATGAAAACAAGACTATTTATTACACTATTGGCCTTTGTGGCTGCAGGAACCATTGCCACGGCACAGAAGAGAGAGGAGCAGCAGGAGCAGACGAAGGCACAGCAGGAACAGCAGGCACAACAGCAGGAGCAGCAGCAGCAGTACTGGCGACCGGGTCGGGGACGTCAGGCTGGAAATCTCTTTATTGACACCAATGACAACGGTATCTGTGACCACTTTGAAGATGGAACCAGGATGGGACGCAGACCCTACTCAGCAGGTGCAAACCAGCAGGCTGCCAATCGCGGACCGGGGATAGGCCTGGGTCGTGGAGCAGCCACTCTGCCGGGTGAGAGATATGCTGTTCCGGCAGGTGCCAGACCAGGAATGGGTCGCGGAGCAGCAATGACCGGCGGAAGAGGTGTGGGCCGCGGAGCAGCAATGACCGGCGGAAGAGGTGTGGGCCGCGGACCAGCAATGACCAGACCGGGCGGCGGACGCTATTTTGGCAGGGGGCCAGCCTTTATTGACCTGAACAATAACGAGATATGCGACTATCTCGAAGCAGCAACAGAAGCAGTAGCAGCCGCTGAGGCAGGGAAATAGCATTATGTACGCTCCGGAAGAGGGCAACAGGGAGTGGTGCAGGTCAGAAGGAGTGGTGCAGGTCAGGAACAGAGTTTCTGGTGCACCACACTCTTTTTATACTGCCAGTTTTTCTGTTATCATCCGCCTGCCGCCTTGTTGATGCTGCCCAGGATATAATCCTTCTGTTTCACCCCGATTATTCGCTCAACCTCTTTCCCATCCCTGAACAGAATTATAGTAGGGATATTTCTGATTCCATATTTGGCGGCGACAGCCTGATGCTCATCAACGTTGAGTTTATATATGGTCGCCTTCCCTTCGGCAGCCTCAGCCACCTCATTTAGTATCGGTGCCATCATCTTGCATGGCATACACCAGTCAGCCCAGAAATCAACCAGCACCACCCCACTTTTTGTCTTATGTACAAAATTCTGGTCGGTAAGGTGTTCAATCAGCTCACTGTCACTCACCGCAGGAGCATTTTTCATCCTGTTGTAGGATCTCATTACAAGTATTACCAGCACAGCTATTACTGCCAGTGCTATGATCAATCCTTTCATCTTCATCTCTGATTAATTTTTACTAAGTGTATTTGACATTCGTTGACCATCGGGTCTGCCGTAAAGTCATCTCAATTGTTAACCGTCGGGTCTGCCCCGAGGTGGTGCCAACCTTCAACCGCGGGCCGGCCGGGAAATGAGTCGGGACAATTATTCACCGGCGAGCCTGCCGGAAAGTGAGTAGTCTTAACATCCATCACCCGGCAACACCCGGCTCTCCAAACTCACTCTCCAGAATCGATTGCACCTGTTCCAGAGACTGGATACCTGCGGTGGCCTTTACCATCTCTCCATTTCTATAATAGACGGTAAATGGCAGCCCCATGAAACCATGTGTCATGGGTGCATGACGTATTATATGTGCCTCAGGGTTATCAAAGTGCATATCAAAAAACCTGACGTGGGGGTAGCCGGGTTGCAGCTTCTCCATAATGTTAAATACCGGGATACACATTGGGCCCATACGTCCGCAGCAGAGCATCACGTTCTCATTCTCACTTATGATCTCTTCAAGCTGACGAGCGCTCTCAACGTGATCGAGGTTGGTATAGAGCATTTCTGATTTTTTTTGAGTTACACAAATTTTATCTCATGGGTCATAACAATACCGGCCTTACGGTATACATCAGAGACACCACAATAGCGCTCCATAGAAAGTGAGATAGCCTTTTCAATCTTTGAGAGATCAAGCTCCTCACCCCTGAACTCATAGATCAGATGGATCTTTACATAGGATTTGGGGTGCTCTTCAGCCATCTCTCCCTCCACAACAACATTGAAGTGCTCCACCTCCTGCCTCATCTTCTTCAGAATAGAGATCACATCCATCGCTGTACACCCTGCCAGCGCAGCCAGCATCAGTGGTTTTGGGCGCGGACCACTGTCACTGCCCTCTTCGCCTGCTGTATCAATAAAAAAGTGGTGACCATTTACTTCGGCGTCAAACTTCATACCGCCCTGCCATGCGGTCTCTATCCTGGTTTTCATAAAAGTTGTTTAAAATTTTTATGCAAAGGTAGCACCATTAACTAAGCCGTTGAACAGCGTGAACCCCGGCCATATCATAACATGAGTTGAAACATGACAACAAAAAAATTGTTGCAACCCTGCGATAGCGATTTACCCTCACCGTTCGATTACTGCTGTCAGCCATGAATAAGTGGCTCATAATTTATAAATTTGCTGCAATTGTTGCCAGATGAAAGCAATCACCAATAGCGATAACGGGTTTAGCTGTGACATCACACTGCCATGCTTCGCCTCACTCACACCTGAGGAGGTGGCTCTTGTACGTGAAAGCCGTGTGCAGGTTAACTTCAGGCGTGGTGAGAATATCACCAAACAGGGTGCCTTTGCTTCATATATTATCTTTATTGTTGAAGGATACTCAAGACAGTACATAGAGGGCAGCGGCGGCCGCGACTACAACCTGCGCATAATCAGTCCCGGTGAGATGCTGGGCCTCTCAGCCCTGTTTAACCGTAACACCTTCAACTATTCAGTGGTGACGGTGACTGAGACCACCGGGCTGCTGATTGAGAAGGAGGCAATTACCGGCCTGGTGAAGCAGAACGGCACCTTCGCCTTTAACATAATAAGACGCTACTGCCGGCACAACGCACTGCTCTACTCATCACTTGACCAGCTGCTTAATCTGCAGGCCAATGGTCGTATGGCCACGGTGCTGCTGAGGCTCGCGCCTGACAACTTTGATGGGATGGACCTGTTTAGCCATCTCTCACGACGTGAGCTGGCTGACTTTGCAGGTATCTCAACCGAGGGGGCAGTAAAAATACTCAAAAGCCTTGAAAAAGATGGTATTATCAGGCTCAAAGAGAGAAGTATAACTATTCTCAACCGCGCCCGGCTGGAGGAGATCAGCCGTACAGGGTGAGTGAGTAGCCTGTAGAGTCCGGGGATGGCCGGCAGGGCTACAGCCTGATCAGCACAGGAGGGAGGTTGAGTCCCTCAAGCTGCAACATTAGCGGTGTATTACGATCTTCATCCGTCGCCCTGGTCACATCCAGCTCAACTGTTCTCCTCTCACCAGGCAACAGTACAATATAATTGTCATCGGCAAAGAGAGGCAACACAATACCACCGTCAGTGGCACGTACCACCTTCATCCTCACAAAAAAGGCTGCCACATTTCCGCTGTTGGCGATATCGACACTATAACGGCCATTATTGCTTTTCATCATCTGCCCTACCAGCTTCGCCTCCGGCAGTGTGGTCAGCCTCTCCCTCTCCCCTTTGTCTGGCAGCCAGTATACGCTCTCATCCAGCGGCATTCCTGTGGTGACATAGGTTACCTTCAGCTTCAGAAACCGTACTGCTGCGCTGCCACGTGTCATGTCAGGCACCCACACCTTCTCAACAGTGTTCCCCTCTATCGCTCTCTCCTCCTCTCTCTTCCAGAGCTCATACCCATATTCATCGGTAAGCCTGGCTTCCAGTCTGAGCCCTTTACGCTCCCTGGGAGTGGTGTTCACCAGTGATATTGATGAGTCGGCGGGGTTAAACATAAGGTGTACGGGGGCGGCGCCATGCCTAAAACCATAATAGCCGCCATTCTGGTCTAGAAACCAGTCATAGAGCTGCCCTCGCAGGCCTGGCCATGGGTTTTGGCTCTTCCATACCAGGAAGCCGGTGTACCATTGCCACATATGGGAAGTATATCCCTCAACCATTGACCGGTACTGCTCATAGTTGATCAGCTGCGCCTTTCTGACAAAATCAGCAGCATCCGCCGGCTGACCAAGCTGCTCTACCATATTGCCATATCCGGCATACTTATGATATCTCCACACCTCATTGAGCTCCTGGCCGGCAGGGGCAACAAGGTCTTTCTCATCCATTATCCTTTGCAGCCCTTCAATATTGGGCAGCCCAACAGAGCCTATCTCGGGGTTAAACGGGTGCCACCTTTCATTAAAGAACCAGAGTGGGTCCATTATGGTGTAGGGCCCGTCGGCTGTCCCTCCGGTGGCATTATGAAGAAGGTCAGGGGAGGTTGACTCACTGAGGTAGATATGTGTGCCGGCACTCTCTGTGAGCATACGTGGGAGGAGGGTATCAGGGCCGGAGGGTGGGGGAAACTCATTACCACCACAGATAATATACAGTGAGGGATGGTTCCTGAGCATCAGAACCTGGTCTTCAGCCGATCGGAGGAAGAGGTCATGGTCATCAGGGTAGGTACGCCTCACCTCACGGCTGTCAGCCTTGAGGGTATCATGCCACCTGCCGTTGCAGTCGCCGGTGATCCACAGGTCTTGCCATACCAGTATACCGTTGCGGTCACACGCCTCATAAAACTCTGGTCGCTCAGTGATAGAGCCGCCCCATACCCTGATCATATTCATGTTCATGGCGGCATGCATCTTCACCTCAGCCTCATACCTCTCAGGCGTCAGTCGCAGCATGGCATCAGAGGCTATCCAGTTGGCACCTCTCACAAACAGCTTCTGCCCGTTAATAGTGAAGATGCGGGCACCGGTACTATCATCAAAATAGCTGTCTGCCTCACGAAAACCAAACATGATCTCCTCACTGTCAAGAGTATTGCCCTTACGGTCATGAAAGGTTATTGCTGCCGGATAGAGGGCTGGCTGACCGATACCGTTGGGCCACCACAGCCTGGGGTCGGTCTGCTTTTTCTCAGCGAAGGTATAAGTGATAGTTGTGTGGGGCATTACCCTGACCCTCTTCCTCTCGGTTGATGTCAGATAGCTGAGCCGCAGCTCACCATCAACCATCTGGTCAGTAGGGTTGACCAGCTCTACTGAAAAGGTGACATATGCCGGCGCCTGCAGCTCACCCGGAGAGCGCACGCCGGGCACCCGGGTACGTGCAAAGCCGTTTCTGAGGTCAATATCACCGGTAACCTCAATGGTCACCTTATCCCATATACCGGTATTCCTGTCCCTGACAGGCTGCACCCAGTCCCACCCCGCAGTGAACTGCATCGTCACATCACGGCCGATGGTGCCGTCACCACCCTGCCCCCCATTGGGCTTACCCGGATTATAAGGGGGTTCAACCCTGACAGCAAGGCGATTATGGCCTTCCCGGTTGAGCAGTGAGGTGATGTTGTACTTCTGACGAAGAAACATACCTTCATTGCTGCCGTCGCTGATCATCGTGCCATTAAGCCATATCTCTGCCCGATAGTTTATACCCCTGAAGTTAATCCATACCTGTCTGGTGGAGTCGATATTTGCAGATGAGAAGCGGGTGAAGAACCAGTAGGTGTAGTAGTCACGACCAACATCCCAGATATCGGGTATCTCTTCATTATTGGTCCCATACCAGGGGTCAGGCATTACACCGTTATTTACCAGGGTGGTCAGCACCGTGCCCGGGACGGTAGCATTGAGCCAGCCTGTCAGGTCAGGCTCATCGGCAGTTAGCTGACTACCGTCAAGTGAGACCTCTGACACCCGCTTTGCCCTCCACCCGGCGGTGAGAGGGGTCTCCTGTGCAGACAGGAGAGCGGAAAAAGTTATAAACAGAGATAGTATAAACAACCTTTTCATAGGCCTCGTGGTGGTAAATGAGGTGGAAAGATAAATAAAATATTCATTTCAGCCCGTCGCCCTCCTGCCAATAAAGCTGACCCTTCAGCCATCGTGTCACCAGTCCTGCCGGCTGCTTCCGGCGGGCAGCGCCCGGCACCCCTGTCACTGTCTGGCACTTTTTTTATACATTTGGGAGGCTGGTTCCCAGTGACCATTAACAGATGCTGATATGAAGAGTTACCATGATCATCCGCTTACCGGTGCCACTGATATTGACAGTGCCTTCAACAAGCTGTGGAGCTTCTACAAAAAATACTTTGCGGGGCTCTGGCTCATCTCCGTGGCTGCCTCCCTCCTCTCGTCACTGCTGCTGTCAGGCATAGACACCACATCAATGCAGGGGATCACCGATCCGCAGGAGTTAATTGCGTTTTTAAAGCCTTACAGGGTGCCTTACCTCCTGGCGCTGCTGGTCACTCTTCTCCTCAGTCTCCTCCTCCATGCGTGGATACTGTTAAGGCCGGGAAGCAGTGAAGGTTACCTTGGCGAGCTGTTGAAGGTGTCTCTCACCACCCTGATACCCTATATGGCAGTAATGATTATCGTTATAGTGTCAGCCACCATGCTCATCTCCATCGGGCTGGTGCTGCTTATCCTGCCGGGGCTGTTTGCCCTCTTCTATATGATCACGGTGGGACTATTTGTGATGCCTGTCATGCTCACTGAGACCACCAGTCCGCTCAAAGCTTTCGCACGCGCCTTCAGGCTTACACATACCCGCCTCTGGCCAAACGTAGGGTGGGTGACAGTAATGATCCTGATGCTGGTTGTTGTGGCAATAATGATATCTGCAATTACTATGGTCCCTTTTACCGGTTCATTGATCCGCTCACTGGGCAACCATGAGGAGGCAGCTACTGCCGTAGAGCTGGCACGCAACCCTCTCTATATAGGAGTCAGCTCGCTGACAGGTGCACTGGTCACACCGGTACTGCCAATACTGGCATTTATTCTTTACTTCCGCAGCCGTGGCACCGGGGAGGCTGTAACGGTGACGGAGAGCACGGAGAGCCAGAGAGTACGTGTTGAGGACCTCTATCCCAAGATGCCTGACAACCAATAAGGTCAGCCGTTAAAGGAGCCGGGGCAGCCGTCCGGCAAGCGGCTGATGACACAGGCAGACACTCCCATGCTCCAATGCAGCGTGAAAAGCACTACCGCTCCAGGCGGTAACGTCTGCGCATCTTCGCTGAGATCTTCTCATCAGGGTACTGTGCCGAGAAGTCACGCCAATAGTCACGTACAGAGCTCTTCATCTCCTTCCTGAGCAGGAAGATCCCTATCAGGTTGGGCATGGCCATCAGCACGATAGCCACGTATGAGAGTGACCACACAATAGTGGTGTCAGTGAATGAGGCCACAAAGAAGGCAGCCACAAAGACCAGTCTGAAGAGAAGCACATACTTCTGTCCAAAGAGGTAGGTGGTTGCCCTGTCACCATAGTATGACCATGATATTGCCGTTGAGAAGGCGAAGAGCAGCAGGGAGAAGGTGACAATATATGACCCGAACCCTTTCAGTATGCTGCGGCTGAAGGCAAAAGTGGTGAGCGGGGCACTGTGGATGAGTGACTCACCCCTCAGCACTATTGATGACGTGGGTGACAGCTTGCCGGCAGAGACTGTCAGTGCACCGCTGTAGGGCTCCCTGCCTGAGAGAATCCTGATATTCTCTGCCAGGGAGCGGGCATGAATTACTGAGACACCTTCAGTCACTATCTCACCGTTGGCAACCTCAAGGCTGCCACTGAAGAGCTTTAGTGGTGCAGTGCCCCTGATATGCATTCCGAGGCGCTCTACATCCTCCTGGTGGGAGTCATCATAGAGTCCTGCCAGCACCTGCACATCAGTAAGCTGGAACTGGTTGTCAATCTTGGTGTTCCAGGCACCTGATGCCAGCAGCACCAGTCCTGTGAGGGTACAGATACAGATGGTATCAATGAACGGTTCAAGCAGTGCCACCATTCCTTCAGAGACAGGCTCCGGAGCACGGGCCGCCGAGTGGGCTATCGGGGCTGAGCCCTGCCCTGCCTCATTGGAAAAGAGACCGCGGTTAACACCCCTGTTCATGGCAAAGGCGAAGGAGGCACCAAGAAAGCCTCCGGCAGCAGCTGAGCCGGTAAAGGCATCGGTAAAGACAGAGGCGAGTGATGGCAGAATACTACCCGGGTTGGAGAAGATAACCAGCAGGGCACCTATCAGATAGAGCATAGCCATAAAGGGTACCAGCACCGAGGTGACCCTGGCAATACGTTTGATACCTCCGATAATCACCAGTGCCAGTAAGAGCGACAGCACCGCGCCGGTAAAAATATGCTTTATACCGAAAGAGGCAAAGACTGAGTTTGAGATACTGTTTATCTGGGGCAGACTGCCGGTACTGAATGAGCATAGCATGGTAGCGCCGGCAAAGAAGGCTCCCATAATCACACCTGTCTTGATAACCCTGCCATTGCGGGTGGTGAAATTGAGACGCTTCTTCATGTAATACATCGGTCCGCCTGAGATGGAGCCATCAGGAAGAATATCACGGTATTTGTGTGAGATAGAGACCTCAACCATCTTGGTACACATACCTATGAAGGCTGTTATCAGCATCCAGAAGAGAGCAGCAGGGCCTCCCATGTGAATAGCCAGTGCCACACCGGCAATATTGCCCGTACCTACAGTACCGGAGAGGGCCGTAGCCAGCGACTGAAAGTGTGAGGTGTCACCAACATCATGTATATGATCATACTTGCCACGGGTAATACGTATGGCATGACGAAAAAACTTAAACTGCGGAAAGCCGAGGTAGATAGTAAAAAAGAGACCGGTACCTATCAGCAGTACCATGAACCAGGGATGACCACCCAGGTATCCGTCAAGCATCTCAAGAAAATCGTTAATCTTTTGCATGTTGGCGATGGTAAATTTTAGAATTTAACTATTCCCAGACCGTGAAGGAAGACCAGAGCGATAGCTACCGGCGCAATAAACCTGACTGCGATTCTGAAGAGACGGTAGTAACCAATCTTCAGTGAACCACTATTGGAGAGCTCATCCCTGATACTGCGGTCGGGAAAGAACCAACCGAGAAAAGCGACGATAAGAAGCCCTCCGAGAGGAAGCAGTATATTGGCTGTTGTATAGTTAAACAGATCAAAAATATTGAGACCAAAGAGTGTAACCCCCTTCATCATACCCCAGGAGAGAGCTGCCGAGCTGCCCACAATAAACATGGCAGCAGTGGCTATAATGATCGCCAGACGCCGGCTGATATTGAGCTGCTCGGAGAAGTAGGCCACAATGACCTCAAGAACCGAGACGGTGGAGGTGAGGGCTGCAATGGCCAGCAGGAAGAAGAAGGTAAATGAGAAGATCATCCCGCCGGGCATCTTTTGAAAGATACCGGGCAGAACCACAAAGGTCAGTGCCTCACCCGACGCAGGTGAGATACCAAATGCAAAGACTGCCGGGAAGATAGCCACACCGGCAAGCACAGCCACCGTCAGGTCAACTATTGACACCTGCACCGCCGTGGAAGCCAGATTGTTATCTTTAGGTATGTATGACCCGTAGGTGATCAGGGTACCCATCCCTATGCTGAGAGAGAAGAAGGCCTGACCAAGTGCCATGAGTACTGTTGTGCCGGTGATCTTAGAGAAGTCGGGCTTAAAGAGAAACTTCATGCCGGCACCTGAGCCGGGCAGGGTGAGTGACTTGATGCACAGCATGATCAGCAGAACAAGAAGGAGTGGCATAAGCAGCTTTGTAGACTTCTCTATCCCCTTGCGCACACCACCCCACACAATACCTGAGGTTGCAAGAAGAAAGATGGCGAACCAGAGAGCGGGCCTGAATGACTCCCTCCTGAAGTGCTCAAACATCTGGGTGAGACCAGCAGAATCCTGGTTGCGGAAACCGCCTGTGATCGTCTGGTAGAGATACTCAAGGATCCACCCGGCAACGGCGGTATAGAAAGCCAGTATCATAAAGGCAGCCACGATACCCATCATACCAACCAGGTACCAGGGTCTGCCGGGCGCCAGGATACGGAAGGCTCCGACAGGGTTACGCTGCGATCGTCTCCCGATGACCAACTCTGACATCATCACCGGAATGCCTATTGAAAAGACAATGGCCAGGTAGATCAGCAGGAAGGCGCCACCGCCATTCTCACCAAGGATATATGGGAAACGCCATATATTACCCAGGCCGATGGCTGACCCGGCTGCTGCAGCGACCACCCCGATCCTGCTCCCGAAAGAGTCTCTCTTTGAAAAGTCGAAACCACTCATTATTATTGCCGCTTTGATTAAACCGGATACCCGGCATGCTAAAATTGGCGAAAAACTCCGGTTCAGCAACCTTTCCTGTTTAAAAACAGAAAAACATACCCCTTATCTGCTGTACCCACACTGCCACGGTAAGGCCAATATTGAAAAAGCCGCAGAGGCCCCGTCAGGGTCTCTCTGCGGCAGTGATAACTATCTCACCTTATCAATAAGGCTCTCTCTCAATGTAGGTTGTATGTAGCAGCTCATGCGATTTGTGGCCCAGGGGCTTCTCAAGAAACTCCTCATAGATGGCAATGATCTCGGGATTATCATGTGACTTCCTGATATCCATGTGCATGTCTTCGGCATAGATAGCCTCCATACGCTTCTGACGAACCGTCTCGTTGGTAGGTATGGGCTGGCCGCCACCTCCAAGACACCCTCCCGGACAGGCCATTATCTCTATGAAGTGATAGTTGGCCTTCCCTTCACTCACAGCCCTGGCAACCTTATTGGCATTGACAAGCCCATGGGCTATCGCCACATTGAGCTCAGCCCCCTCGAGGAATTTCCACTCATCAAGGGTGCCTTCAATCTTTACAGTGGCCTCCTTCACCCCCTCCATGCCACGCACCGGCATGATGTTCAGGTTCTTGAAAGGCACGGGGCGCCCCGTCACCACCTCATAGGCTGTTCGCAGGGCAGCCTCCATCACACCACCGGTAGCTCCAAAGATCACCCCTGCACCGGTTGAGGAGCCCATGATCGAGTCATAGGTACCTGACTCAAGGGTACGGAAATCAATACCGGCCTGCCTGATCATCACCGCCAGCTCACGGGTGGTAAGCACATAGTCGATGTCTTTGTAGCCGCTTGACCTCATCTCAGGCCTGTCTGCCTCATACTTCTTGGCGGTACAGGGCATGATCGATACCGAGACCACCTTTGATGGGTCAAGGTTGCGCTTCTCAGCATAGAATGTCTTGGCCAGAGCGCCGAACATCTGCTGCGGCGACTTGCATGTTGACAGGTTGGGAAGCATGTGCGGGTACTTGTGCTCAATAAACTTTATCCAGCCGGGTGAGCATGAGGTGAACATGGGCAGTGCCATGCTGTGATCATTCTCAACCAATACTTTCTTAAGCCTGGTAAGCAGCTCATTACCCTCTTCAATGATTGTGAGGTCAGCGGTGAAGTCGGTATCCAGCACCGAGTCAAAGCCCAGCTGCCTGAGAGCAGTCACCATCTTGCCGGTGACCCTCTCACCGGGGTCATAGCCCAGGTCTTCACCAAGTGCCACCCTTACTGCCGGGGCAGTCTGAACAACCACATGCTTGTCAGAGTCATAGATAGCATCCCACACCTGATCGATATAGGTCTTCTCTGTCAGTGCACCTGTCGGACAACGGTTGACGCACTGGCCGCAGTTGGTACATACAACATGGCTCATCGGCCGGTCATGGAATGAGGAGATCTTCATCCTGGCTCCCTTGTTGGCAACAGCTATGGCTGAGACATGCTGCAGCTCAGTACAGGTACGTACACAACGCTGACACCTGATACACTTGCTGTCATCCTTAAGGAAGGCGGGTGACGACCTGTCAATAACATAATTATGATCTTCAACAAGGTCGAGGAAGAGATGCTCGCCAAAAGAGTACTCATTGGCCAGTGTCTGCAGCTCACACTTCTGGTTCTTGTAACACTTGGTACAGTCGGCACGGTGCTCTGAGAGGAGCAGCTCAACTATATGCTTGCGTGCATTGCGTACCTTCAGTGAGTTGGTCTGTATAACCATCCCCTCGGCAACAGGCATGGCACATGCCGCTATCAGTGCCTTGGCACCCTCCTGCTCAACCACGCAGACACGGCAGTTGCCAGCCACACACAGGTCGGGGTGGTTACATAGCGTAGGTATGATTATACCCAGCTCTCTGGCAGCATCAAGCACCATAGTGCCCTCTGCCACCTTTATTTCCTGATCGTTTATCTTAAGAGTAACCATTTCTTATACGTGATTTAGTAAATTATCTCTTCCCTGAAATTCTCGACTATTGATTTGAAGGCGTTGCCTACCGACTGCCCCAGCCCGCATTTTGATGCCTGCTTCATGGTGTCAGCCAGCTTGACAAGTTCATTCAGGTAGGTTGACTTTGATTCACCCTTCTTAACCTTCTCAACACCCTTGAGCAGCTGCTGCGTGCCTACCCGGCAGGGGGTGCACTGCCCGCATGACTCCTCAGCAAAAAAGTCGAGGTAGTTGTGAAGCACATTGTACATTGAACGGGAGCTGTTGAAGAGCTTCATGGAGCCACCGGTAGGTACCCCCTCAAACCCGATGATGGTATCAGCAAACCGCTTGCGGGGGACACAGAACCCTGAGGCGCCTCCCACCTGCACCGCCTTGGTGTCACCATCACCAAACTCATCCACAAACTCCTGTACCGTCATCCCCAGCTCAAGCTCAAATATTCCCGGTACCGGCGTGTCACCCGAGATGGAGAAAACCTTTGAGCCACGTGAATCTTTGGTACCCAGCTTAACATACTCTTCCGGACCCCTGGCAATGATCATCATGGCAGTGACCAGCGTCTCAACATTATTTATAGAGGTGGGCTTGCAGAATAGGCCGGAGACGGTGGGATAGGGCGGCTTGTTACGCGGCTCACCGCGAAAGCCCTCAATCGACTCGAACAGGGCACTCTCTTCACCGCAGATATATGCCCCGCTGCCCATACGATACTCAATATTAAAGTCATAGCCTATCTCTGCTATCATATTATGAAACCTCTCCAGCTCCAGATGAAGCTGTGGCAGCAGGAACCTGTACTCACCCCTGAGGTAGATATAACCCTTTTTTGCCCCCATCGCATAGCCGGCAATCGCCATACCAGCATACGCCTTGGATGCAACACGGTCAAGAATCTCACGATCCTTAAAGGTGCCGGGCTCACCCTCATCGGCATTACATACAACATACTTCTCAGGATCCTTCTCACCGGCGGTCAGCCTCCACTTCATGCCGGTAGGGAAACCGGCGCCCCCCCTGCCCCGCAACCCCGAGTCGAGTACCTGCTGAATAATCTCTTCACCAGTCATCGAGAAGGCCTTGGAGAGTACCTCCCTCACATTAACCGGCTCAAATATCAGATCTACTTTGGTTAGTCCTTTGCGTTTCATTGTGGTGCCTCCTCTCTATTTTTGCATATATCCTTTAATCACATCTATAACCGTCTCAGGCGTCAGATCAATGTAGGGCATATCATTGATCAAAATTGCCGGAGCCTTATGGCACCAACCTATACAGTTGGTCTCCAGAAGGGTGAACATCTTGTCAGGAGTGGTCTGACCTACCCTGATCTTCAGGACGTCTTCAATGGTACTGATAATATCAGCCTTACCTTTCATTGAGCAGGTAATAGTCTTACAGACCCTGATAACATACTTCCCCCTCTCCGTGGTGTCAAGGAAAGTGTAGAACGATGCCGTTCCGTAAACCTCAGCTGCTGATATGTCAAGCTCGGTGGCTACCTTCACCATAGCATCATCAGAGAGGTAATTGTGTTGCTTTACAATGTCCTGAAGGATTGGCATGAGGCTCTCCCTCTTCCGCCCATACTTGTCTGCCAGCTCCTTCACCATGTTACCTGTTTGATACATTTCTCTTGCGGTTTTAGTTGTTATTCGGTACCGGCAATATATCCCGGCGTTTCAACTGTGAAATTAATAACAATAAAACGCGAAAAAACCTTACTTATGTCATGTTTTTATGAAATAATGTGATTTGAGAGTGGCTGTTTCTGCATTGAGGGCCCTTTTCACCTTCACTCTCACCTGTGACAGCAGGGAAAGATGGCAATTTTCTCTATTTTTACACAAACTATATTTAAGGCTTCTATTATCATGACAAAAGATGTAAACGAACGCGCTGCTGACAACATCAGGATCCTTTCGATGGCCATGGTTGAGAACGCAGGCTCAGGTCACCCTGGCGGAGCCATGGGCGGAGCAGATTTTATTCACATTCTCTATTCTGAATTCCTGCAGTTTGACCCTGCCGACCCGGAGTGGATCAACCGTGACCGCTTCTTCCTTGACCCGGGGCATATGTCACCCATGCTCTATTCGGTGCTTCTGCTGACCGGCCACTACTCACCAGACGATATCCTGCAGTTCCGCAGGTGGGGCAGCGTAACACCGGGTCACCCCGAGCTCGATGTAGCACGTGGTGTTGAGAATACCTCAGGCCCTCTCGGCCTCGGGCATACCATGGCAGTGGGTGCAGCCATTGCCGAGCGGTTTCTGGCTGCCCGGTTTGGCAAGTTGTTTGAACACAAGACCTATACCTATATATCAGATGGCGGCATACAGGAGGAGATCTCACAGGGTGCCGGAAGAGTGGCAGGCCATCTGGGGCTCAGCAACCTCATAATGTTCTTTGATTCCAACAATATACAGCTCTCCACCGATACCGCTGCAGTAACCTCGGAAGATACTGCAGCCAAGTACAGGGCATGGGGCTGGCGCGTGATAGAGATTGACGGCCACAACCATGACCAGATACGCAGCGCCCTGAGACAGGCCAATGAGGAGCAGGAGAAGCCGGTACTGATAATTGGCAAAACGGTGATGGGAAAGGGACTGATAGATGAGGAGGGTAACAGCTTCGAAGGCAGAACATCAACACATGGTATGCCGGTATCACAGGCAGGAGCCTCATTCAGCAAAACAGTGGAGAGCCTGGGAGGTAACCCTGAAGAGCCTTTCGCAATATTCAGTGAGGTGAAGCAGCTCTACGGCGAGAGGCTGGCAGCTAAAAGGAGCAGTGCGGAAGCGTGGAGGAGCAGACGAGAGAGATGGGCAGCCGAAAACCCTGAGGCAGCAAAGAGGCTTGAGCAGTTCTGGTCAGGAAAGATCCCACCGGTTGATTTCAGCCAGGTGGCACAGAAGGAGAATGATGCAACACGTAACGCCTCTGCCAGACTACTGGCCCTCTTTGCTGAGAAGATACCCAACATGGTGGTCGCCTCGGCTGACCTGGCCAACTCAGATAAGACTGACGGATTCCTGAAAAAGAGCACTCCACTCACCAAAAACGACTTCACGGGAGCATTTCTACATGCCGGCGTCTCTGAGCTGACGATGGCTGCAATCATGAACGGACTGGCACTGCATGGCGGTGTTATTCCGGTGTGCGGCACCTTCTTTGTCTTCTCTGACTTCATGAAGCCGGCAGTGAGGCTGGCTGCCCTTATGGGACTGCCTGTCAAGTATGTATGGAGCCATGACGCCTTTCGTGTGGGTGAAGATGGCCCCACCCACCAGCCGGTAGAGCAGGAGGCACAGATACGCCTGATGGAGCACCTGAAGAACCACCGTGGCGAAAGCAGCATGCTGGTACTGCGTCCGGCTGATGCTGTTGAGACAAATGTTGCATGGCGGCTGGCACTGGAAAACAGGAGCACCCCCACAGCACTCATCCTCTCACGCCAGGGAATCACCACCCTGCCTGCCGTCGGGCGTACACGCCAGGAGGCGGCGGAGGGAGTCAACAGAGGAGCTTACATTATCACTGATGCTGATGGTAGTCCTGATATAATAATGATTGCCAGCGGCTCAGAGGTGGCTACACTGGTTGAGGCAGCACCGCTCCTCGCTAACGCCGGGATACGGTCAAGAATCGTTTCGGTACCCTCCGAAGGGCTCTTCCGCCAGCAGGATGAAGAGTACCGTAACAGTGTGCTCACCCCCGGCATACCACGCTTCTGCCTTACTGCCGGGCTGCCGGTGACCATGCTGGGACTGGCAGGGCCACAGGGCCGTATATGGGGTATGGAGAGCTTTGGCTTCTCAGCTCCCTATAAGGTGCTCGACGAGAAGCTGGGGTTCACAGCTGCCAATGTGGTGGCAGAGGTAAAGAGTTTGCTTGGACGGAAATAACAGGGATAAGGGATATAATCAGGATAAAGGGTTAGACTGGGATAATGGAGAACCATGATATTACGCCGGGGGTGAAAGGACTCATATTTGACCTTGACGGTACCCTCGCCGACAGTATGCCATGGCACTACAAGGCATGGCAAATCACCTGCAGCAGATACAATATGGTGATGGACCCACACCTGCTGCAGGCATTGACCGGTGCACCGGGATGGAAAATAGCGGGCGAAGTGATAAAAACCAACAATATGAGTGGCAGGATATCACCCGACGAACTCCTGCAGGTGAAACTGGAGGAGTTTATTACACTGCAGCATAACGTCAAACCTATTGAGCCTGTGGTTGCACTGGTCAGGAGGTATCATGGCATGATGCCAATGGCTGTCGGCACAGGAGGGCACCGCAGGGCCGTGGAGCTGACACTGGAGGTGACAGGGCTGAGTGACTACTTTGAGATTGTGGTGACAGCAAATGATGTCACCAACCATAAACCACACCCCGAGACATTTCTCACCTGTGCACGGCTAATGAATATTGACCCTGCACTCTGTGAGGTGTTTGAAGATGGCGACCTGGGGATTGAGGCAGCCCGGCGGGCAGGCATGCAAGCTACCGACGTACGACCATGGTACATCTCTGACTGGCAGGGAAATGGAAACGAGGGAGCAGGCAGGAGGAGTGGCACGAAGAGTGACAAGAGGTGAGCCTGAGCTGAGGGTGACGGGAGACGGCTCACACACCCTCTACCTGCCGTGGATGGATGAGCACTACCACTCACTCTTCGGAGCGGTAACCGAGTCAAAACATCTCTTTATTGGTGCCGGACTGGAGTACCTCATCTCGAAGAGAGAGAGCGAAGGGACTGTTCCGCAAGCTGGCATCGGCAGCAGACATCCTGACAGCGGCAACAGCGCCAGCAAATACCCTGACAGCGGCAGCAGCGCCAGCAGACACCCTGACAGCGGCAGCAGAGACAGTAGCAGCGGCAGACATCCGGGCAGCAGCGCCGGGAAACCGGCTGATGACAGCAGCCACCACAGCAAACCCTTAACCATCCTGGAGGCCGGTTTCGGTACCGGGCTCAACGCACTGCTGACAGCCCTCTATGCCACTGAGCACCGGTCAACAATATGTTATCTCTCGCTTGAGACAAGCCCCCTGCCCATGGAGCTTATCAACCGTCTCAACTACGGCTCACTCACAGGTGAGGAGGGTATGAGGCTCTTCACGGAGATACATGAGACCCCTTGGAACAGCCCTATAGAACTGAATGAGTGGTTCACCCTCGAGAAACGTATCACCGACCTGACGACTGAAGGTGCTGAAGGAGCATATGATCTCATCTATTTCGACCCGTTCGGCCCTGACAAGCAGCCTGCGATGTGGAGCAGCGACGTGATGGCCAGAATCAGCGGGATGTCACACCCGGGAACAGTACTGGTAACATATTCGGCAAAGGGCGAGGTGAAGAGAAAGTTGAAACGCTACGGATTTGAGGTTACCCTGTTGCCGGGGCCACGGGGAAAAAGAGTGATCACCCGTGCCGTAAAAAAGTGAATTGTAATATCTTTGTGCCGCCGATGAGATGTGGAACCAACTCCGCATGCCGGCAATCAATCAAACAATCAAACAAACAGCGGTATTATGGAAATATTCAGAACTCTTCTTCTTATTGCCGTAACGGTAATGACAGCAGTACCAGCCACTGCACAGAAAAAGCTGCTGGCTGATGCAGATGACTCACTCTCATATGCCCTCGGGGTTGCAAACTACAGATACTATGAGGGCGACAACATCAACATCAATGCAAAACTTTTTTCCAAAGGTATGACTGACGCCTCTAAAGAGAAGGCTGTGATGGATGAGACAGAGGCAAGCACCTTTATAGTAAGCTATATGCAGAGACGTGAGAAGGAGCGCCTGATGACAGAGTACAGCCAGCAGATAGACTCCGCCAGGGCATGGCTCGAAGAGAACGCTCGTGCTGAGGGTGTAGTGGTGACAGAGAGCGGTCTTCAGTACCGTATGCTGAAAGAGGGTGACGGATCAATGCCGGGTCCTGATGATATAGTCAGGGTACACTACACCGGAAAGACAACCGGCGGGAGCCAGTTTGACTCATCTTATGAGAGGGGTGAACCGGCACAGTTCAGGTTGAACCAGGTGATAAGTGGGTGGACTGAAGGACTAAGTCTGATGAAAGAGGGGGCGCAGGCAATACTCTTTATTCCGTACCAGCTCGCATATGGTGAGAGAGGGGCGGGTAATATAATAAAGCCGTTTGAGACACTGATATTTGAGGTTGAGCTGCTGGAAGTAATAAAAGATGATGAGCAACGGTGACTTGCCAACCAAATCACTATCTTTGCCACAATTTAAAAATGAAAAATAGACCATGAAAATCAAAGGCTTAGTTCTAATGGCGGTGGCTGTAGCTGTCATCACATCATCATGCAATCCCAGATCAGGAGTTACCTCAACCAGGGTAAAGAGTGCCGAAGACTCGCTCTCATATGCACTTGGAATTGCCAACTACTATTTCTACCTCTCACAGGACAGTATGGAGATTGATCCAATCCTTCTTGCAAAGGGGATGCTTGATGCAAAGAATAACAAAAATACCCTTGACGATCAGATGGCACAGGGCTACGTCATGATGTATATGCAGAAGAGGCAGATGGAGAATATGAAAAAGATGTATGGAAAGAATATTGATGACGGTGAAAAATTCCTTGCCGAAAATAAAAAACGTGACGGCGTGGAGGAGACCGCCAGCGGACTCCAGTATGAGGTAATAACGATGGGTAGTGGTGAAAAACCGGGCCCGACAGACATGGTCAGCGTACACTATATTGGTACACTGATTGACGAAACCCAGTTTGACTCATCGGTAGAGCGCGGTGAGCCGGCACAATTCGCTGTCAACCAGGTGATACAAGGGTGGCAGGAGGGTATACAACTGATGCCGGCAGGGTCGAAATTCAAATTCTATATCCCCTATGAACTGGGCTATGGTGAACAGGGTGCTGGCCCAATACCGCCATACTCAACACTCATCTTTGATGTTGAACTGCTCTCAATAGAAAAACAATGACCATAGCTGAGATACACACCTCAAAGGGGGTGATGAGTGTACATCTGTATGATGATGATGCGCCAGGCACCGTTGCCAATTTTGTCTCACTGGCAAAATCGGGCTTCTATGACGGACTGGCATTCCACCGTGTGATACCTGACTTTGTGATACAGGGAGGATGCCCCTATTCAAAGGATATGAGTGACACACGCGTGGGAACCGGAGGACCGGGATATACCATCAAGTGTGAGCTGACAGGTGGCAGACAGTATCATGACCGCGGTGTCATCTCAATGGCACATGCCGGCAAGGATACCGGCGGATCACAGTTCTTTATATGCCATAGCCGGAATAATACCAGTCACCTTGACGGAAAACATACATGCTTTGGAAAAGTAGCAGAGGGAGACGGGGTGATAGACCTGATCAGGGTAGGAGACCGTATAGAGAAGATAGTGATAGCAGAGAGTGAGTGAGAGAATGATGGAGTACCAGATCACAGGCAAGGTAGTCGAAGTCTATCCTGTAAGCAGGATCAGTGAACGGTTCCGTAAGCGCGAGTTTGTGATAGAGCACAAAAGAGGTCGCGACGGACAGATATGGGTTGATTTTATCAAGTTTCAGCTCACACAGGAGAGGTGTGAAATAATTGACGAATCGTGGCTGAGGGAGGAGGTGACTGTAGCCTTCAGCATCAGGGGTAATCGCTGGGAGAGAGAGGGCAGGGTCAGCTATATCACCAACCTCAATGCCCTTTCGGTGACACGTGGCACAGGAACAGCTGTAAGCGAGACACCCGCAGAGACCACAGACCGGCTTGAAGATACACCTCCACCTGACCCTGAGATGGATGATCTCCCTTTCTGACTATGGAGACCGGCAGCCACTCCCCCATATCAAACCCCCTTTTGATAGAGTGGGACACCCCTTTCGGTGTTGTACCGTTTGATCGTCTCACCCCAGAGCAGTTTATACCCGCCATAGAGAAGGCCATCGCTGATGCCAGGGAGGAGACTGAACAGATTGCCCGGTCAGATGATGAGCCCTCCTTTGCCAATACCATTGAGGCCCTTGAGGGTGCCGGCTCGCTGCTCAGCCGTATCACCCCCGTACTCTTCAACCTTAACAGCTGTGACACCTCCCCTGAGCTGCAACGGGCTGCCCGTGAGGTCTCACCCATGATCACTGCCCTGATCAATGACATTAACCTTAACCCGCTTCTCTTCAGGCGGGTAAAGCAGGTATATGACCAGAGAGAAAATATTACTGACCCTGAGCAGCTTATACTGCTTGAACGCCGTTATAAAAGCTTTATAAGAGGCGGTGCGGCACTGCCAGAAAGTGAACGAGCGAAGCTCAGAGCAATTACCGGTGAGCTATCGACCCTCTCACTCCGGTTTGAGGAGAACCTGCTTGCTGAGACAAATGACTTTACCCTGCACCTCACCTCCGCTGATGAGCTGTCAGGCCTGCCGGAAGGGGTGCGCGAGGCTGCTGCCACCCTGGCACAAGAGAGAGGAGTGGAGGGGTGGCTCTTCACCCTCCATGCGCCAAGTTACCTCCCCTTCATGCAGTATGCAGACCGGCGTGACCTGCGCCAGAGACTCTTTACAGAGTATGCACGGCGGGCATTCAGAGAGAATGAACACGATAACAGTGAGCTGGTAACCAGAATAGTCCAGCTGCGGCTGGAGCTGGCTACACTGCTTGGATATGCCTCCTTCGCCGATTATGTGCTGGAAGAGCGGATGGCATCAACACCGGAAAAGGTGAACAGCTTCCTCAGAGAGCTGCTGGAGGCTGCAGCCCCTGCCGGAAGAAGAGACCTGAACGATATTACCGTGCATGCCCGAAGAAACGGTCATAACGGAACAGTTGAGCGATGGGACTGGCACTACTGGGCAGAGAAACTGCGTAAGGAGAGGTACAGTATCGATGATGAGGCGCTCAGACCATACATGCCGCTGGAGAGGGTAAAGGAGGCTGTGCTGGGACTGGCAACCAGACTCTACCATCTGACATTCCGTGAGAACAGCCTGATACCGGTATACAACAGTGAGGTAACCGCCTATGAGGTGCATGACGGTGATAATGGCATAGTAGCCATACTGATGCTCGACTTCCACCCCAGAAAAGGAAAGAGCGGCGGGGCGTGGATGACCTCCTTCCGTGAACAGAGAAAAGAGAATGGTAAGAGGGTGATACCGGTAGTATCACTGGTGATGAACTTCACCCGGCCGACACCCTCAAGACCCTCATTGCTCTCACACGGTGAGATGAACACCTTTCTGCATGAGTTTGGCCATGCGCTGCACGGTATACTGTCTGACTGTACCTATGAGAGCCTGTCAGGAACAAATGTCAGAAGAGACTTTGTGGAGCTGCCATCACAGATAATGGAGAACTGGGCATGGGAGAAAGAGTGGCTCGACACCTGGGCTGCTCACTACCAGACAGGTGAGAAGATACCTGATGAGATACTACATAAACTGAAGGAGTCACACACCTATAATGAGGGGTATGCTGCCATGAGACAGCTGGGGTTCGGACTGCTTGACATGGCATGGCACAGTATCACCATACCCCCGACAAAGGAGATAGTCTCCTTTGAACGTAAGGCCATGGAGCCCGCTGAGCTGCTGCCACCGGCAGACGAGGCCTGTATGAGTGTCTCGTTTGGCCATCTCTTCTCAGGGGGCTATGCCGCCGGTTATTATGGCTACAAGTGGGCTGAGGTGCTCGATGCTGACGCCTTTAGTCTCTTCCGGGAGAAGGGTATATTTGACAGTGAGACAGCACACTCCTTCCGCACCAATATACTTGAGAAAGGAGGCAGCCGTGAGCCTGACATACTGTTCAGAGCCTTCCGGGGCAGAGAGCCCTCTGTCAGACCGCTGATAGAGAGAAGCGGATTTGACAGGGTATGAAAAGATAAAACAGGGGTACCTGTGATGGCACCCCTGCAACAGGAGGTTACTGACTGCCCCTCCCGCAAAACAGTGTTATCGGTTCATACGCACTATAGTGCTGTGAACTGCCTTATGGCACATAAAGGTGCAGCGGTACGCAGTCCGCAGAAGATATGATGCACCCTCCTGCCAATGTTACCTGTCCACCAGTCAGAATAGTCAACAATGGTGCCTGTGCTGGTGCCTACCTGCAGGTCACCAAGGCTGTTACCATCAGCATCGATCACCTTGATACGGTAGTCAACCCTCCTTGAGCCCTGTGTAATCAGCTCGGTAGGCAGCTTTACAACAAGCACCTCCTGCCATCCTGTACCCTCACCAAAGGCTACCGGCTTGCCAACATTGACCAGCTCACCGGTACGGTGACTGACATACTGGTACTGCAGCCTCAGGTCTGTAGGTACACCAGTAGTCTCATAGAGGAAGTTGTAGAACTTTACCCATGTCATGGAGTCAGTCTCAACCGTCTCACGCCTTATATAGGGAAACCCATTCTCTATCACTACGGGTGGCTTGCTCAGGTCATGCACAAACAGGTTCTGTTTGCCCGCCTTCACTGTGACACTCTGATCATAAACGAGCGAGTCAGCATTAACCTTTCCGTCTCTGTAGAGCTTGATATTAACCGTTCCCGCAGGTACTGCATAGAACCTGCCAACACCACCGCTGGGTATGGCATTGTATGTGACAAGCGGAGTAACCCTGTTTGTCACCATCTCATTATTCAGGTCAACCCTGATAAAGTAGTTGGCAGCAATGGCGGTAACCGGCTCAATATAGTGAAGCTGTATCTCAGCCATCTCACCTGCCGGAATGGCATCATACTCTATTTCATGCTTCTCACATGAGACCATCAGAGTCACTGCCAGAATCAGACTTAAATATTTTATCAGTTTCATTTCCGTTGATTTTTCTGGTTCTTTGATTAATTCGATGGCATATTACCCGGATAGGCAAACCAGGGCATGGAGCACTGATAGTTGGGAGCCATACCCGAGATAGGCTTCAACTGCTCGAGAGAGGGTTTGTTCCACATATATTCGGAGTTGTACCTCGGACGAATACGGTAACAGGGTGAGCCCTCATTGAATGCGTTGAACCGTGTCTTACGCCCTTCAACCTGTGCCGGAAGGAGGTAAAGTCCCTTATATACCTTGTCAGGATCAGTGTCCCACTTGTGGGTAATTGTTGCAAGATCCCAGCCATTACCCTGTGACGGATAGTCTCCGGTATAATCAATATCATAGTGATACTTCCTCATGTCAACCCAGGCTTCCAGTGCACCCCACGGATAGAGTGAAACCCACTTCTGCATCATTATATGTGAGAGTGAGAAATCCGCCAGTGACAGTCCATCTACATAGGGCCCGGCAGCATACTCATCAGCCATAATGTTAAAGGCACCCCTGGTAATCTTGTCACCACCCTCAACCCCAAGGGTTGTTGGTACCTCATCAACGATCTTTCCGGGCTTGCCGGTGACAATATACTGACCGGTAAACTCCAGATCAGCCTTCACCCCTTCACGGAATGCCTGCAGTGCGGCATCCTTGCGGTCGAGCTTCCATAATGCCTCTGCAAGGCAAAACTTCAGCTCGGCATGTGTCATAAGTATATAGGGTGCTTCATTATGATAGAGCCAGCGGCCGGCACCATCATGAGCAGCCTCATTGGCGCTGCTGGCTGCCGATCCCGAGTTACGACCATAAAATGAGGGGGCAGTACCCACTGAGCCGGTCAGACCGGTAAAGGAACCACCATAATACCTGCGCTTCTTAATCATCTCGGGGTCATCAAGATTGGTATACTCAGCATCATCAACCGTAGCCAGCTTTACAGCTACACGCGGGTCAAAGTGACCAGGGACGGTCATCATGGTATCACACACAATCTGCTTCTCAGCCAACTGGAAAGGATAATTGCTGTTATCTGTCACAGGTATCTTGTTGCCGGTAGCCTGGTCATACTCAGGCACTGTGCCGGTAAATACCTGAACAGCATAATCATGCTGCCAATAGACACGAGAGAGGTTACCCCTGTGAGTACCCCAGAAGTTATTATAGGTACTCTGAGCAGCTCCGGCACCTCCGCCGGCAACTGTCAGTGTGGCGTTGTCACCATTGGAGCTGAATGTTTTGGCAGCTGCATCGATCAGCTCATTGGCATAGGCTGTGGCAAAGTCATTCTTATTGGTGAGTGAGGCCAGGTTACGAACAATAACACCATAGGCAAACTTTATCCACTTCTCTTTGTCTCCACCATAGATATAGTCATTGGAGCTGATCTTTGTACCATAGCCGGTAACATCAGGCATCTCAAGGTACTCAATAGCCTTGTAGGCCCAGTCGCGAACAGCCTGGTAAATGGTGTCCTGGTAATCATAATGGTGAGAGAGCAGTCCGGGAGCAAAAGCATCCTTCAGAATAAGCTCACCATGCAGTTTTGTCATCTGGTCCCATGAGAATGCCTTGACGGCATAACCAATGCCGGCAAGAGTCCAGTTCTCTGCTTCAACCGACTGGTTGATCATATTCTCCAGATTCATACCCTGTAGCCAATAGACAACCCTCCATATCTCACCTGCAGCATCTGATCCGGCACTGTAGTAGTGTGTGGCAAATGAGGTGTATGAACTGGTACCCATCATCTGGGTCAGAGGGCCAACAGCACGAATGTCCCAATACATTCCCTGGTATTGTTGCAGGATACCTGCCAGGTAAAGGTAACCCTCAATCTGGTCAGGAGCATCCACGTTATTGTTGACATCAAGCCATTTTTCACAACTGGTGTTGATGAAGAGAACTGATGCCAGCAAAACGACCGAAATTGATATCTTCTTTATCATTGTTTCGTTATTTTATTGTTCACTATTTGAATGTCACATTGATGCCAACCGACAGTCCTCGGGGGCTGGGCAGTGACCAGACATCGATACCCTCGCCACCGGTACCTCCGGCAGCGGCAGAGACCGTATTACCTACCGCATCAATACCTGAGTAATTTGTCCATACAGCAAGGTCATTGCCTGTGATAAAGATACTGGCCTGTGACAGTATGGCTGTTTTGCTCAGCAGCCTCTCCGGAATGATGTATGCCAGACGCAGCTCCTGCATACGCAGGTAGTGAACACCGGTCTCGATCCAGTCTTCATCTCCGCCCGTATAGATAGAGGGATAGAGGTTGAAGTTAACAGCAATATTGTTTCTGGTAGGATTGGTACTATTCTCATTGCCATCCTGCAGCACACCGTTAAATACCACCGGGCCACTCTCACGCAGCTTCACCGACTCAAGGCTGAGCCCTTCACCCATCATCGTCCGCTTGGTACCGTTCACCACGGTAGCCTTGTAGCGGCCGGAGAACATGGCAGAGAGGCGGAACCCCTTATAACTCAGGTTGGTGGTCATGCCAAAGCGCAGCTTGGGCTCACGGTCACCCAGCACACTCCAATTGCCATCAATGACAGGAAGGCCGGTAGAGGGTGTTATCAGAACATCACCGGCATCATTGCGTAAGAAGCCGCGGCCGGTAATGGTTGTAACCGGATAGCCCAGCATGATACCGTTACGTATATTGCCTGAGTTCCAGGTGTAGGCGTTGTAGTACTCGGTAACGTTCTCAGGCAGGTAAACCACCTCTGAGCTGGTATGTGAGGCTGTGACACCGACATTCCAGCGCAGGCCGTTACCCATCCTCAGGATATCGCCGTTAATCATCGCCTCCCAGCCCCAGGTGTCAAATGTACCAACGTTCATGTTGTTAAGCACAAACCCGGTACCGTAGCTGAGGCGAAAACCCTTGACAATCTGATCATCGCAGTGTGTCCAGAAGTAGGTAAAGTCGGCATTGAGACGGTCATCAAGAAAACGACCCTCAAAACCTACCTCCCTGGAGGTGGTCATCTCAGGACGAAGGCTCCTGTTAGGACCGGTAAAACCGTACTTGTAACCGCCACCGGTAAGGAGTGTGGGCTCAAGCTGCGGGTCGATCTCCAGCGGACCGGCATCTTTACCTACCTGGGCCACCGAAGCACGTAGCTTGAAGTAGTTGAGGGTACGGTTCCCCTTCAGGAAGGGTAGCTCGGTAACGATAAATGAGCCCTCAATAGCCGGGTAGAAGTAACGGTTGTTATCAACAGGCAGTGTTGATGACCAGTCGTTACGGGCACGCAGGGTGATGTATGCCATCTGGTTGTAGCCCACCTCAATCTGCCCTGAGAGTGCCTGTATCCTCCTCTTGGTATGGGTCTGTGATGAGCTGATAGAGAGCGGATCACAGTTATTGATACTCTGGAAGTCTATCACCGCAAACTTACTGCCATAGGTGCCGAGACGGGTAATGCCGTTCTCAAGCTGGTGGTAACCGAACTGTGCTGACACAGAGAGCCGGTCATCAATAAAGTTGTTGGCATAACCCGCCAGTATGTTAAGAGTAGGATCAGAGAAGTTGGACTTGGTAATATTGTAAATACCGTTACCGGCCTGGTAAGCCTGGTAATAGGGATGCCTGGTGGCGATGAAGGTCTGCATCCCGACGTCCCATCCCACCTGAGCCCGCAGGAAGGTGTTGACTATCGGAACGAAGGTGGCGGAGATGTTTGAGATGAATCGGTCAGAGTCATCATAAAGCTTGTTCTTGTGAAGCCCGAAGATCGGGTTGACAAGGTCACCGTCAAGATAGTAGTTGGGTGTACTCATATGTGAGCCGTCTTCATCAAGCCAGACCGACATATCATCCACCATGGGCCAGCGCATCGACCTGTAGAGCGGGCCGTCAGTACCTATCGGCACCTTGTTGTTCTCGGTGGAGACATACTGCATTGATGACTCAACCGTCATCCACCTGGTGACCTCTGCACGCCCGCTGAGCGAGATGTTGAACCTGGAGAACTCTGAGGTCTTGATAATACCCTCCTGGTTAAGGGTGGAGGCTGAACCACGAAGGGTAACCTTGTCTGACCCTCCCTCAACAGAGATGTTGTGCCTCATGGTGAAACCGGTCTGAAGTATGGCATCTATATTGTCATAGAGCGTCATACCTTCAATATACCGGCCACCGAAACGACTCAGGTTATAGTAGTTGGTGGTACCATAGTAGCCGTTCGAATACTTCTTCTGCAGCTCAGGTATACCATAGGCATTGTCCCACCTTAACGAGTTGTTGTAGGATACCTTCCCCTTGCCGGCAGCACCCTTTTTGGTGGTTATGATAATAGCACCGTTGGAGGCGTCTGAGCCGTAAAGGGCTGCCGCAGCTGCACCCTTCAGAACGGTCATCGACTCAATATCCTCAGGGTTGAAGTCGTTGCCCCTGGAGGAGAAGTCGAGGTTACGTACCGCAAACGTCTCAGTAGGCTGAACCATCTGAAGAGGGTCAAAGGTTGTATTGTTCATGGGTATACCATCAACAATATAGAGAGGCTGGTTATTCCCGGAGATAGAGGTGATGCTCCTGAGAACAACAGTGGTGGAGGCTCCGGGCGCACCGCTGGTGCTGCCAACGGTCATCCCGGCCACACGCCCCTGAAGTGCTGTGATGAAGTTGTCACGACCCGACTCGGCAATATCTGATGCCTTAACATTCTGCACAGAGGAGCCGACAGCGCGGGCAACACGCTTCATCCCAAATTCAGAGGTTATAACCACATCCTCAATCATCTGAATATCTGGAGTAAGACCTACACTGATAGTGTTACCTGCACCTACGGTAACTTCACGTGTGGCATACCCCAGAGAACTGAATACAAGTACCTGACCCTGGGCAACAGTGATCGAATAGTTGCCGAAAACGTCAGTACTGGTACCTGTGGTAGTGTTCTTGATTATCACATTGACCCCCGGCAAAGTCTCATTTGTCGAGGCATCTGTGACAGTTCCTGTCACGATCTTGGGCTGCGCCGAAATGATCTGCGACATTAAAAGCCCAAAAACCGTAAACAACATTAACAGCTTGGTTCTCATACGGTTTGATTTAAGGTTAGTTTTACGAATAGGGTTATATATTTTAGGGCCTGCTGAGAAAGTATAATTGTCTGTTTAATATGTTGATAAACAGGTTA
>CAZHZC010000013.1:0-96360 GCA_964537135.1 uncultured Rikenella sp. | reverse complement strand
TGGGATCCGCCATCCGGCGGACTACCGACTGAGCTATTCCCGCATTTACTGTTTATCCTGGTTGTCTACTGTTTATCCTTGTTACCTAATGTCAGCCTGGGATCCGCCAGCCGGCGGACTACCGACTGAGCTATTCCCGCATTTACTGTTTATCCTTGTTGCCTACTGTTTCTCTTTGTTGCCTAATGTCAGCCTGGGATCCGCCAGCCGGCGGACTACCGACTGAGCTATTCCCGCGTTTACTGTTTATCCTTGTTGTCTTCTGTCAGCCTGGGATCCGCCAGCCGGCGGACTACCGACTGAGCTATTCCCGCATTTGTTGTTTATCCTCACCTCTGGTACTCAGAGCCTCCCATGGGAGTTGAACCCACGACCTGCTCATTACGAGTGAGCTGCTCTGCCACTGAGCTAAGGAGGCATATATACAATAAAAAAAGCAGGGCGCATAAGAAATAAGTGTGGAATAATTATGTCTCGCTGCATTTCCTCGTGCTTGAGGGAATAGCGCCCTGCCGGTGCAAATATAGCAAATTAATCAATTTGCAATTTTTATTTTACATGGCCATCCCGCCGCAGACATGGAGAGTCTGCCCGGTGATATAGGCTGAGAGGTCAGAGGCCAGGAAGAGTGCTGCACTGGCCACATCACCGGCCGTACCGCCACGTCTGAGAGGTATCTGGCCGATCCAGTCGCGCTTCACATCTTCAGGCAGCCGGTCAGTCATCTCAGTGATAATAAACCCGGGTGCAATGGCATTGCACCTGATATTTCGGGAACCCACCTCCTTTGCAACGCTTTTGGTGAAGCCGATAATTCCAGCTTTGGAGGCGGCATAGTTTGCCTGACCGGCATTTCCGTTGACGCCCACCACTGAGCTCATATTGATTATTGATCCGCTTTTCTGCTTCATCATCAGCCTGATGGCTGCCTTGGTGAGGTTAAAGACCGACTTGAGGTTAATTGCGATAACCTGATCCCACTGCTCTTCGGTCATCCTCATCAGGAGAGTGTCACGTGTTATTCCTGCATTGTTTACAAGGATATCTATCCGTCCGAACTCCTTATTGACAGCCTCTACCACACTCTCAGCGTCGGCGAGCAGTGAGGCATCGGAGCAGTAGCCTTTCACTTTCGTTCCAAGAGCCGCTATCTCACTGATGGCATCGTCAAACTCATCACAATTGGTGATATTGGTGATTGCCAGGTCTGCTCCCTCAGCTGCAAAGCGTCTGGCGATCTCCTTGCCTATTCCCCGTGATCCACCGGTTATCAGTGCAACCTTACCTTCAAGTAGTTTCATAGTTTAAATTTTTGATCCCAAATGTAAGGAATTATTTTCCCAGCACCCTGGCTACAGTAACCCCAATATCTGCCGGTGACCTGACAACATGTATTCCTGCCTCCTCCATGATCTTCATCTTCACCTCGGCAGTGTCATTGATATCACCTATGATAGCTCCGGCATGTCCCATACGCCTCCCCTTGGGTGCTGTCTGCCCGGCAATGAATCCTATTACCGGCTTTTTCCCGTTGCTCTTCATCCACCGGGCAACCTCTGCCTCCATCGTACCACCTATCTCACCAATGATTACTACCGCCTCCGTCTGATCATCATCCATCATCAGCCGGAGGATATCCAGCGTAGTTGATCCTATAATCGGATCACCACCTATACCGACACAGGTTGACTGCCCCAGCCCTATCCTTGTAAGCTGATCAACAGCCTCATAGGTGAGTGTGCCTGACCGTGAGATCACTCCTACACATCCTTTTTTATGAATAAATCCGGGCATAATTCCAACCTTGGCTTCACCAGGAGTGATCACTCCCGGACAGTTAGGACCGATCAGGGTTGTCTCATAGTCACGTATCAGCCTCTTGACCCTGACCATCTCGGAAATGGGAATACCCTCGGTGATAGCGACAACAAGTCTGAGATTTGCATTGGCAGCTTCAATGATAGAGTCAGCCGCATATGCCGGAGGAACAAATATCACCGAAGTGTCAGCGCCGGTAGCGAGAGATGCCTCCCTGACAGTATTGAATACCGGCAGTCCGAGGTGTGTCTGCCCTCCCTTGCCGGGGGTCACACCACCCACAACCCTGGTACCGTATTCAATCATCTGACCCGCATGAAATGTGCCCTCACTGCCGGTGAACCCCTGTACGATCACCTTTGATTCACTATTAAGTAAAATACTCATCCCGTAAAATTAAGTTATAGACTGATCACTCAAATGTAATTTATTTTTTCTACCTTTTCTTATTTTCGCATTATATTGTAGTTATAATGGATTTCATCGAGCCTGTCCTCTATATCGGAATATCCCAGTCATTCTTTGCCGGCCTGCTGATAGCCACGCGCAAACCATTCGGGATTGCCGACAGAATAATGAGCAGCTGGATCTTTCTGTTCTGTATCGAAATGATCTTTGCACTGGTGAACCGTACCGTACTGGATATGTACTCATTCCCCTTTATTGCTTTTACTTACGGTCCGCTGCTCTGGCTCTACATAAGGCATATGACCAGACCCTCACTCCCCTTCTCCTGGTGGAACCTGATACATTTCATCCCGTTTGTAATATTCTTTGCTGTCTCGGTCATCTTCAGGAAGGAGCCCATTTTTGATGACCTGAGCGGCTTCTTTGTGATTGACCGCTTCATTCCCCTGAGAATCATTTACGGGCTCTGCTTCTTCTTGTCGGTCACAACCTACAGCATTCTCTCATTCAGAGATATTCGGCGACATCAGAGAAGATTGCACGATGAGATATCCTATACCTCAGCCAAGCTGACACTCAACTGGCTTAAGATTTTATCAATCAGCTTCTATGCCGGCTTTATCATAGTATTCGCCCTGGGAGGGATCAATATTTTTGCCGGACTGCTGCCGTTTGACCCTTATGTCCTGATCTTCATATTCGTGGCATTCTTCTCGTTTGTATACAGCTTCTATGCCATAAGACAGCCTGAAATATTGGAGTTTCCGCAGCCGCTGTCAGAACAGAGAGAGAAGGCTACGGAAGAGGAGTCACCCAGGTATGCCCGAAGCGGACTACGCGAGGAGCAGGCAAAGGATTATCTCTCCAGCCTGCTCGAATATATGGAGGCAGAAAAGCCATATCTCAATGGCAGCCTTACCATCTCAGACCTCTCAAGGAAGACCGGTATACCCAGACATTACATCACCGAGGTGCTGAACGAGAAGTATGGACGAAACTTTTTCTCATTTGTTAATGAGTACCGCGTGAGAGAGGTAATAAAACGTATTAAAGATCCCAAATACCACCACTATACTATTCTGGCTATTGCCTATGATGCCGGATTCAACTCAAAATCAACCTTCAACAGCTTTTTTAAAGCCTACACAGGCCAGACTCCAAGCCTCTACCGGCAGAGAGTGACAGGTGCAGACAAGGTGTGAGCCGCATGGCACGTACCTGCACTCCGTATCTCTTATAGTCCGTACCGTGCGGTAGGGACGACTGCCAAAGTGACAGATGCCACCTTTGTGATCAAAAACAAATTATGGCAAGGAGATCTCTGTTATGCTCACTTCTGATGATACTGTCGGTAATCACCTCTGCCCTGTCAGCGCAGGAGAAGAGCTTCACTGCCGGCGGGTTTGTCAGGGGTGGCGCCTATTTCAGTACCGGCGACTATATAAATGATGTAAATGCTGCCTTTGGTGATGCGGCCCTGACCCTGACAGCTGCTGATGAGTTCAGCTTCAAAGGGTTTGCCGATGTCCGCCTGAGAATGGGGCAGCAGTTTGGAGAGAATGTCAATTCGGTTACCGTCAGGGAGGCGTGGGGCATGTATTACAACAATTTTATGTCCCTCTCCATGGGGAAGAAGATAATAAAATGGGGACGAACAGACCTGTTTACTCCACTCTCCCGCTTCACACCCATGGATTATACTTTTCGTTCACCCGATTTTGAAGATAAGGATATTGGTAATCTTACTGCTGAGCTCACCCTCCGTCCTGCCTCCTTCTTCAGTCTCACAGCTGTGGCCACACCCTTCTGGTACCCCTCCGTTCTGATGACAAAGCCTCTTCAGCTCCCGTCCAATATTGAGCTGACCATTCCTGAGGGGCTACGTACGGGCAACGGTTATCACTCCTATGGCTTCAGGGGCGATTTTATGCTCAGGGGATTTGATGCCGCAGTACAGTGGTATCATGGTCCTGACCTTATGCCCGGCCTCAGCATGGTGTCAGCTGACTTCTCAAACCTGTTCAACCCGCAGATAGCAATGAGCGGAGTACCTTATATAATCAATCACGCAGGTATCGATTTTGAAGGAGTGATAGCACCCCTGGTAGTGAGGGGGGCACTGGCCTACAGCCAGCCGGTAGAGGATAAGGCAGGAAATGAAGAGATACCATTCCCCGAGCTGTCATGGGTGGCAGGATTTGACTGGAACCCGGGAAACTTCAGGGTGATAGCTGAATATTCCGGGAAATGGGTAAAAGATTATTATACACCCCCTTATGACCCGCTGATAGGCACTGTCCCTGACCTTGCAGAGCTATCGGAGCTGTTCGGCACACCGGGCTTTGATCCGGTTGAGTTTACCCGGCTTCAGACAGAGGCATTTGTCAGGCTTTACAATGACCAGCTCAAAGAGTATTACCATAAGGCGGGGCTACGCATTGAGACTGATCTCTTATATGGCAGGCTGGTACCTTCAGTAACAGCCATGTACAACTTCACCTCGCGTGACCTGATGATTATGCCTGTGATAAGGTTCAAACCCTCTGACGGTATCACCATCAGTGCCGGACTCGAACACTACTCCGGCAAGAAGGGTGGTCTGTATGATATTGTGGATGACTTTATGAACGCTGCTTTCATATCATTGAAAATAGAATTTTAAGTTATGGCTGGTTTTATAATAAGATACAGGTGGTTTATTATCTCGCTCTCACTGGCAATCGCTATCGGGCTGGGATTGCTGATACCTACCGTAGAGACAGATCCTGAGATACGGAACTATGTGCCGCGCACAATGCCCTCCAGGCTGAGTACCGACTCTATTGAGGTCGATTTCGGAGTGCAGGATATGATAATCGTGCTGCTCAAAGACAGCTCTATACTTACCCCTTCCAACCTGGAGAAGGTGAAGGAGCTTGATCGTGCCTTTTCAAGGGTTGAGGGACTGGGTACTATCAATTCACTCTATACGGCACGTAAGATAGTAGGCGAAGATGGGATGATGATTGTAGATCCGCTGATACGTCGCCCGCCCTCTAATCCTGCAGAGACCGAGGCACTTAAGGAGGATATACTCAATAACCGGTTTGCACTTGGGATAGTGGCCTCAGAAGATATGACTGCAGCTGCCATTACCGGCACAATAAACCCGGCAGTACCTGAACATGTAACCCTCAGCAGGGTCGACTCTATTATACAGGCACAACAGGACGGCGTGGTGGAGATAGAGACCGGCGGTCTTCCCTATATAAGGAGGCATATACTGAGCGATGTCAACCATGATGCAATAATCCTGATCCCGCTGGCTCTGATAATCATGCTGAGTGTGCTTAAACTCAGCCTGGGAAGCTGGCGGAGTGTGCTGCTGCCCTTCTCAGTGGTGGTACTTTCAGTTACTGCCACAATGGGGCTGATTCCGCTCTTCGGATGGAAATTTTCTATTCTTAGCCTGCTCGTACCTATAATATTGATCTCGGTTGCAAATAACTATGGCATCTATATGGTATCGAGACGCCAGGAGCTGAAAAGCATGGAGAATCAGCCAGACAGGAATGGTCTGATAAGCGCGATCACCGGATCATTGAACATGCCAATCCTGTTCAGTGGCTTAACGACCATAGCAGGGCTGTTGGGCCTGCTGGCACACTCAATTATACCGGCCAGGCATGTGGGTGTTCTTGCCTCATCAGGTGTAGCCCTCGCCCTCACCATGAGCCTGCTGCTCATCCCGGCAGTGATCTGGCTCTCAGAGAAGAGAGGGTCACGCGTGAAGCCACTCAAGAGCAACCAGCCTCCACGCCGGCCGAAGAAGAGCCGTAAAAAGGGTACTGACCTGATCAGCCGGGCACTGGCCCGCCTGTCGGGCCTGGTGGTCAGAAGACCCGGCCGCGTACTGCTGGCCTCAGCTGTCATTACCCTGATAGTTGGTACTGGAATAATGTTTCTGAGAATAGATACCAACCAGGAGAACTTCTTCCCGGGACGCCATCCGGTAAGAAAGGCCTCGGAAGTGATAAGCTCAAAGTTCGGAGGCTCCCAAACCATCTCGATAATGATCAGTGGTGATATCAAAGACCCTGAAGTGATGACCGGTATCGATCAGCTGACACATCACCTCAAGGGGCAGGAAGGAGTAGGAAACGTATTCTCAATATCTGATGTGGTGAGAGAGATGAGTATGGCCCTGTTTGATAAGGATGAGGAGGGCTATGACCGGATACCAGACTCTTATGAGGCAATAGCTCAGATGTTTGAGCTTTATAATATGAGCGGCGACCCTGATGACTGGAACCAGCTGATGAACTTTGACAATACGGCGGCTCACCTGCTGGTGAAGCTGACAAAGCCTGACAACAATGTCATTCGGGCACTGCGAAGTGAGATACTGAGCTTTACCAGTGATTTTCCGGCTAAAGTCACCCTGGGAGGCTATGCTATCATTATGGCTGACTTCGCAAACAAGATAATAGCCGGACAGGTCTCATCACTGCTCTTTGCACTGTTAACGGTATTCGTTCTGCTGGCGGTAATCTTCAGGTCTGTCAAGGGCGGACTGATAGGTTCCATACCTCTTGCAGTATCAATAATTATCCAGTTTGGGGTGATGGGTATGGCAAATATCGCCATAGATGCTGCAACGGCACTGCTCTCATCAATCATGATCGGGGTTGGGGTAGACTTCACCATCCAGTTCCTCTGGAGGTATAACAGTGAGCTGCAGAAAGGACTCAGCCATACTGATGCCATTACACAAACCTTTGGAACAACAGGACGAAGCATTGTCATTAACGCCATGAGCGTAATGGCTGGCTTCTCGGCAACCTTTATATCCGGATTCCTTTCAATAAGGTACTTCGGATACCTCGTACTGCTCTCAATAGGCTCATGCCTGCTGAGCGCAATAATAATAATACCTGCCTTCATGCTATGGTTCAGACCGGCATTTATTGAGGCAGATCTTAGCAAATCATTTAAAAGAAGAGATAGAGATGAAAAGAATGTTTTACATGGCCGCGGTAATGCTGATAGCATCACTGCTGCCTCTTAATGCACAGCTGCCAGATCCGGTACAGCTGATGGACAAAAGTCGTGACCTGACAATGTCAGGAAATATGCAGTCGACAATCACACTGACAATAACCGAGAAAAACGGTGCAGTACGTACCCGGAAGGTGAGTATGGCATCAAAATCTTATGGTGGTACCGAAAAACGGATGCTCCGGTTCCTGGAGCCGGCAGAGGTCAGGGGCACGGCAATGCTGATAATAGACAATAAAGATGCCCAGGATGATATGTGGATATACCTGCCGGCACTGAAACGAACCCGGCGTATCGTAAGTACCGAGAAGGGAAAGAGCTTCATGAGCTCGGAATTCTCCAATGCCGATATGACAACCGGTAATAATGCCGACTTCAGCATCAAGCATATGCCCGGATCGGGAGATAATAACCTGTGGATTATAGAGAGCAAACCGGTGAATGACAATATTGCTGATGAGTATGGCTACTCCCGAAAAGTGACAACAATGGAGAAGAATCAGTTCAAGGTGAAGAAGATCGAGTTCTACAATTTTGATGGTGTCCATTTCAAGACCATTGAGATGCTTAAAACTGAACCGAAGAGTGATGGCGGTTATATTATTACAGAGATGTATGCCGTCAACCATACGAACAATAGATCATCGAGGGTGATCTTTGACAAGATAAATACCTCGGTGAATATCCCTGACAATACCTTTGTTGCTGACAACCTCTCAAGGTAACCAGTCTCTGATAATCACGATGAGTGATCAGCTGTTGTAGTACTGTCGGGAGAAATAAATTACCTTTGTGCCAATGATGAAAATGGCACAGGAGGATAGAATAATCTGCGCCCCCGCCACTTCCGGAGGGGGCGCAATTGCTCTCATAAGGGTTTCGGGAGAGGGAGCTGTAAATTTGGTGGCAAAAATATTCCAACCTGCAGATAATGAGGTTAATATCATTTGTGCGAAGGGATACAGAATGTTTTATGGCACTATATCTTCGCAGGGTCGGTTCCTCGATCAGGTCATCATTGCCATCTTTCGTGCACCCAACTCCTACACCGGTGATGAGATGGTTGAGATAAGCTGCCACGCTTCACCCTTCATACAGTACCGTATCATGGAGCTCCTGATTGAAGGCGGAGCTGAGGCAGCCTCACCGGGTGAATTTACCATGCGCGCCTTTATGAATGGCAAGATGGACCTCTCACAGGCCGAGGCGGTAGCAGATATCATTGCAGCAGACTCTGAGGCGGCACACCGTCTCGCCTCCTCACAGCTGCGCGGAGGTTTCTCAAGGGGTATCGAACAGCTGAGGCAGGAACTGCTCTCATTTGTTTCACTCATAGAGCTGGAGCTCGATTTCAGTGAGGAGGATGTGGAGTTTGCAGACCGTTTTGCCATGACCAATACAGTGATCAGGATAAAGGATTCGGTGGACACCCTCTCCTCCTCTTTCCGGCTGGGTAATGCTATACGGCGGGGTATACCTGTGGTTATTGCAGGAAAACCCAATGTGGGAAAATCATCACTGCTCAATCTGCTGCTCAGCGAAGAGCGCGCTATCGTCTCCGATATACCGGGTACCACACGTGACACGGTAGAGGAGGTGATTCATCTGGGGGGCTTCCTATACAGGTTTATTGATACGGCAGGACTACGGCCGACAGCTGATCAGCTGGAAGAGATGGGGATGGCGCGTACACGAAGAAGCCTGCAGGAGGCTGACATAATAGTGGCAGTGGCTGAGGCAACAGATGATACAGACACAATAACAGGCATTGTCTCTTCAATAGACGAGATAACTGGTGAGAGCGGAGCGGCAATGATACTGGTGGTTAACAAGAGAGACCTTATCTCTGCCAGCCAGTCCGATCAGCTTAAGAGTAAGCTGGAACAGCTCTGCTCAGTCCCGGTGCTTCTAGTCTCGGCAACACAATCAACCGGTATCGATGAGCTGCAGCAACAGCTTATTGCCTCGGTAGATCGTGGCAGGCTCGAGAATCCGCACTATATCGTTACCAATGTGAGGCACTTCGAAGCACTCACAAAAGTATCTCAAAGTTTGCAGAGGGTACTTGACGGGTTTAGTGACGGCATACCCACAGTATTGATTGCCACTGACATACGACAAGCAGTTTACTATCTCGGTCAGATAACGGGGCAGATCACCCCTGATGATATTCTGGGAGAGATATTCTCCAGGTTCTGTATAGGGAAATAGCAGATCTCTACTACTGTCTGACAGCGGCTCCCAGGTGTGAGAGATCATTGAAAAATTCCGGGTAAGACTTGTTGACAGCCTCAGTTCCGGTGATGATTACCGGGCCATCCGCTACAACACCCATGATGGCAGCCATCATTGCGATACGGTGATCATTGTGTGATGATACCTCAGCACCCTCCACCCTGCCACCGGTTATATGCATCTCATTGCCGATAATGCGTACACCAATCTTCAGTGCTCCCAGTATCTCAAGTATTGCTCCTGCCCTGTCACTCTCCTTATGCCTTAGCCTGCTCACCCCTTTGATGATGCTGGTGCCACTGCAGGAGGCTGCCAGTGCTGCCAGTGGCGGAAAGAGGTCGGGTGAATCGGTGGCATCAAAGATGAATGGCTTCAGTGCAGATGCTGATATGCTGATACCACCGTCACCTGTAACCACTGAGGCCCCCGCATCTCTCAGCGCAGTAAGAACCTCTCTGTCTGCCTGCCGGCTCTCACTACTGAGATTGGTGACAGTGACCGTTCCGCCAGCCGTTGTACCTGCACGTCTGCCTGCTGCTGTTGTGTCTGACGTTGTGCCAGTGGTTGAGCCTGCCCTCGTGCCGGCCGTTGCATTTGCTGTTGCACCTGCCACCAGCATAAAAGCTGCCCCGCTCCAGTCTCCCTCAACCAGGTACTCCCCTGCCTGGTACGACTGCCTCCCTCTGATTGTGAAAATACGATACTCCTCATTCTTTACCATGACACCAAACCTATCAAGCAGCTCAATGGTGAGATCTATATAGGGTCTGCTGGTGAGCCCCTTCACCTCAATACGGCTATCATCGTCTGCCAGGGGCAGCGCTGTCAGCAGTCCGGTAAGCAGCTGTGAGCCGGCAGAGCCATCAATGGTTATCTCTCCACCCTTGAGCCTCCCGGTCAGGGTCACGGGTAAGAAGCCGTTACGGCTGTGGACTGTGACCCCCAGCTGAGGCAGTGCCTCACAGATCATCTCCACCGGCCGTCTCATGAGAGAGCCCTCACCGGTCAGGGTGACCCTTCCGGCGAGCAATGCCGAGACAGGAGCAAACATACGCAGTGCCAGTCCTGATTCACCACAGTTGAGTGTGACCGGCCCCTCAGGCTCTGACCCGGTGGCAATGATAATCCTGCCCCCTTCATTGCGTACCACACTCCCAAGGGCCTGTGCCATGCCCAGTGCAGCACGGGAGTCACTGCAGTGTGACGGCCTTTCAATTGTTGTTATCCCCCTGGCCAGCAGACCAGCTGCAATAGCCCTTTGGGTTATGCTTTTGCTGGGAGGCGCCTCCAGCGTTCCACTAACTGATGATGGTATCACAGTGACTTTCATTATTTCTGATCCTGATTTTGATGCTGATCCCTGGTTCTTGATTTGAATTCCTGACTATTGGTACATCCTGATTCCTGATTCCTGATTCCTGACTACTGATTAATGATCAACTGCCATGTAAAGATAAACCGCAAGTGCTAATCTACCGATCTTTCATCACATTTACCTGATGAGCGATTGACTCATTGTGAATAGCTTCAAGTATGGTGCTGATAAAGCCGGCATCAAGCCCCTTTCTGACGCCCTGTTCCACAATATTGCTTCTTATCTCTTTCCAGCGTTGACTCTGTAGGATGGTGATGTTGTGCATCTTCTTGTAGTGCCCGATAGCTTCAGCCACCTGCATCCTCCCCTGTAGCAGATCTAGCAGCTGAATATCAAGTATATCAATTTGACCTCTGAGCCTCTCTATTGTCTCACGTAGTGTGTTTTTCTCATCGCTGACGGTCGCGGTCACCAACTGCTCCACTATATTTTCAAGCTCGTCAGGGGTCACCTGTTGCCGGCTGTCACTCAACGCTGAGTCAGGGTCAATATGTGCCTCTATCATCACTCCGTCATAGTTGAGATCAAGCGCCTTTTGTGACAGCTTACCAATAAAACGGCGATCACCTCCCATATGGCTGGGATCACATATCATTCCAACCTCAGGGAAACGGTGACGAAGTTCCAGGGCTATCTCCCAGTGGGGCTGGTTTCTGAATAGGCTCTTATCACAGGTTGAGAAGCCACGGTGTATGGCTGCCAGACGGCTTATACCGGCACGGCTGATACGTTCAAGAGCACCTGTCCACAGCTCCAGGTCAGGATTGACAGGGTTCTTGACAAACACCATCACATCACTGTTACGGAGCGCTGCGGCTATCTCATTAAGTGCAAACGGACTGACACTGGTACGGGCGCCGATCCATAAGGCATCAATGCCGTGACGGAGCGCCTCGCAGACATGTTTTTTGTTGGCTACCTCAACGGCTACCGGCAGACCGAGCTCTTCCCTGACCCGGCGCAGCCAACGTAGTGCGGGCAAGCCTACCCCCTCAAACTGCCCGGGACGGGTACGTGGCTTCCATACCCCCGCCCGAAAGATATCAGTGCGTCCTGACCTGGCCAGAGCAGTAGCAGTTGCCATCACCTGCTCCTCACTCTCAGCACTGCATGGCCCGGCAATCACTAAGGGCCGATGGCGCCAGATGGGCCACTCCTCAAGAGGGGTGACCTGCGTGGCACGCATTGTCTCAATTTCCTTTTTCATCTTCATCAGGTTTTTATTTGAGTATTTTTGCTATCTGGTTTGCTCTTGACATCAGCTCCTTAAGTGACTCCCGGTTGCCTTGGGCAATGTGTTGTCTGAACAGCTCCATCTTCCCTATACAGCTGTCGATAGCCTCCAGCAGAGGCGCAGAATTGCCTGTAAAGATTGGTGCCCAGGTTACCGGATTACTCCTGGCAAGCCTAACGGTGCTGGCAAAACCGCCGGCAGCCAATGACATGATATTGTGTTCATTCTTCTCCTTCTCAAGAACGGAGAGCGCAAGGGCAAAAGAGGTTATGTGCGATATGTGTGAGACATAGGCTACATGAAGATCATGTTCGTGCGAGTTCATGTGGTTTATCTTCATATTTAATGAGTGCAACAGAGCAGACACCTGCTCCAGTGCGTCATCATCGCTCTTCTCAGCATCGCAGATTATTGCCACCTTACCGTTAAAGAGATTCTCTTCTGCTGCAGCTGGACCGGAATGTTCAGTCCCTGCCATCGGATGTACTGCCACATACCTGCCACGTGCCGGGTGGCCGTCGGCTGCCAGGGCAATATCTCCCTTGGTAGACCCCATGTCAGTCACCACCTTGCTGCTGCCTGCTATCAGGTCCAGGGTGCTCTTCAGAAGAAGGCAGTTGACATCTACCGGTGCGCAGAGTACTGTTATGTCAGAGATCTCAACAGCTCTCTCCAGCGGCAGGAATTGATCAGCCAGCCCCCTGTAGATAGCAATGTTACGGTGATGGAGGCTGCTCTCAACGCCGGTGATGGTACCGGTAAAACCATTGAGCCTCAGGCTGCGCGCCAGTGAGCCTCCGATAAGGCCCATACCTGCTATGCATATACTTCTTACCATCTATTCAATACTCTCTATTCATCCGGACGCCAGCACCCGGGTGTAAGCTACCTGCACCTGAGAAATCTTCTGCCATACCTCCCTGCCTGAATTCACCTGTTATCACCAGCCCCTCGGTGATCGGCCTGATGTCATCGAGTGCTCTTCTGTAACTGTCATAATCACTATAGACAAGGTCTATATGAAACAGGTACTCCCATGGCCTGCCCACCAGGGGTACTGACTCTATCTTCGTCAGGTTTATCTGCCAGGAGGCGAGTCGTGTCAGTACCTGTGAGAGCGACCCGGCAGTGTGCGGGAGTGTGAAGCAGATCATTGCCTTGTCTGCATAGTTTTGGCGGTCGTCCTGTGTTGCTCCGGCCCTGTTGGCTGACACCACCAGGAAACGGGTGTAGTTCCGGCTGTCATCCTCTATCTCCGCCCGGAGGATCTCCAGTCCCAGAAGATGGCTTGCACGGCTACTTGCGATAGCGGCAAGGCCATACTGCTTGCCATCTTTTATCAGCTTAGCACTCAGTGCGGTATCAATAGACTCAACCACCCTGACACCCCTCTCTCGCATCATGGTGAGAAAAGCTGAACACTGCTGTATGGCCATCGGATGAGAGTGTATCTCCCTTATATCTGATACACTCTGGCCTGCCAGGGCTACCAGATTCTGCCTGACACGCAGGTAGAGCTCGCCGTTAACCGTCAGGTGTGACCGGCGTAGCAGCTCGTAGTTGGGGAGGATACTGCCGGCAACCGAGTTTTCAAATGCAACGATACCATACTCTGCCCTCCCCTCCTCAACCACCCTGAAGAGATCACTGAAAGTATCACAGGGGATGATTGCCACCTCATTGCCATGGAAATATTCGATGGCAGCAGCCTCATGGAATGATCCGGTCACCCCCTGGATCGCTACCGTTACCCTCTCTCTCTGATTGATCATCACACTCATATCAAAAAAAAAGTCCCGCTTTCACGGGACCTTGTTTATTCTATCTCTTGTTATACAGATATACAACTAATCGGTCCCTTCTGCCGGACGGTAAAAGAAGAAGTAGAAGAAGAATGAATAGTTGTATGCTCTCAATTGTTCTCTCATGTCGGAGACAAACATAGGCAAAAAATCATCTCATTCGCTGAGTGTAGTATCTTTTATCTAAATTTTCACTCCTGCTCCTCATCAGACAGATCAAGAGGTGGCGATTGAGATTGAGAGAAGGTGCCTGGTTATCGGTCAGTTTATGGTCAGGCCTGCATGGCATACTGTACCTCGGCAATGATGCGCACCTCATCACTGACAAGCATACCACCCGTCTCCAGGGCAGCATTCCAGTTAAGGCCCCAATCCTTCCGGTTTATCTTTCCGGTAAGGCTGAACCCGGCCTTGGTATTACCCCAGGGATCCTTTCCGAGACCACCAAACTCAACATTGAACTTGACAGGCCTGGTGACATCCTTGATGGTGAGGTTGCCCTTAAGCTTCCACTCATCATCATCTTCCTGCTTCAGGCTCTCAGAGATAAACAGAAGATTGGGATATTTCTCCGAATCAAAGAAATCCGCACTTTTAAGATGATCATCGCGCTGCTCGGCATTGGTAAAAATAGAGGCAGCTGACGCTTCAAACCTGATACGGGCAGTAGAAAAATCCTCCCCACTGGTCTCCACCTCTGAGGTAAACTCCTTGAAGCTACCGGTAACGGTGGAGATCATCATGTGCTTTACTTTAAACTGTATCTCACTGTGTGATGGATCAATAATCCACTTGGTTGGTTTCATGGTCAATATTTTATGTTTAACATTTTAGTATCATAATCCTTAACAACAATTTTTATTGTTTGTTCAATCATTGCTACACAGTGCATGTTATGGTCAGACGTTGTATTGAACACCGGTAAGCGACTCCGATACTTCCCAGAGCCTTTCTGCCAGCTGCGGTTGATAGAGTTTTTCGCCGTCACTGGTCAATACCGGGTAGCCTTGGCGGTTGCCGGGTCCGTCAGGGCCGATAAACTCACCACCGCTCAGGCCGGGATGGAGGGCAGCATAGAGGGTGGGCAGTGCACCCATCTCTGCCGACTGGGTTGCCAGCCTCATAAGAGCCATCATCACCTTACCGGTATCTCTGCCTGAGTTCCTTGAGAGAATATTGGTGGCACTGAGGCCGGGGTGACAGGCCAGGCTGATGGTGGAGGCTCCCGAACGCTGCAGCCTCTTCTGCAATTCAAGGGCGAAGAGCAGGTTGGCCAGTTTGCTCTGCCGGTAGAACCTTAGTGGATGATATCCTTTTGACCCGTCAAGATTGTTGAACCTGATTCTTGCCTTTCGGGCAGCAATACTACTGACAGAGACAATACGCGAGTCACTGCCGGCACGCAGCAGTGGCAACAGGTGTGCTGTCAGTGCAAAATGCCCCAGGTGGTTGATACCAAACTGCAGCTCGAACCCATCCTTCGTCAGGCCATAGGGAGGGGTCATGACACCGGCATTATTTATAAGGAGGTCCAGCCACCCGTGCAGGCTGTTGTATCTCTCAGCGAAGAGGCTGACCGAACGGAGGTCGGCAAGGTCAAGCTCACTGACGGAGAGCAGCGCATCAGGATGGTTACCCCTGATCTTACCGGCAGCCTCCTCTCCCCTCTTTATGCTGCGTACCGCCATGGTGACCTCAGCACCCTTTTGTGCCAGTACGCTGGCTGCCGTGAATCCTATCCCGTGGTTGGCACCGGTTATAACTACCTTTTTGCCAGTCAGATCACCTATCTGATCTGTTGTCCATCTTTCCATTTTATCAGATTTAAACAAAAAACAGCCTCCGGCCCGGAAAGTTTGCAAGATACCATAAAACGGATATCGAAGAGCAGTAGACGGAACAACTCTCCTGACTCTCACTATTCTCTCGTTAAACTATCTTAAAAGTTACCATGATAGAGGCTATTATGTAATTTTGCGCTTTATCCTGATTCTGCTATGAACTATATTACTGCCCACCTGGGTGAGTTTGCTGCTCTGGCTGTAGCTCTCTTCTGGACCATCACTGCACTGGCATTCCAGTCGGCCAGCAGTAAGGTTGGTTCTCTCACGGTCAACTCCCTCAGGCTGGCACTGGCCTTTGTTTTTCTGGGTATCAGCACACTCTTCTCACGTGGTCATTTCCTGCCTGTTGATGCCTCCCTTCACAATTGGGTATGGCTGGGACTGTCAGGGGTTATTGGTCTGGTGCTAGGCGATTACTTCCTTCTGCGCTCCTACACCATGATCGGCTCACGGTTTGCAATGCTGATAATGACCCTGGCGCCTCCCATGGCCGCACTGTTTGGCTATTTTATCCTTGGAGAGTCGCTTAACCTGTTACAGCTGGGTGGGATGGTTATTGTAATCTCCGGTATAGGAATGGCTCTCTTCAATAAGCCTGTGAAGGGTGTCAGACTGTCGATGAAAATAGCTCCCAAAGGTGTGCTCTTTGCCCTTATCGGAGCGGCAGGTCAGGGCCTGGGTATTGTTCTCAGCAAATATGGTATGGCCGGATATGACCCGTTTGCATCTACTCAGATAAGGATTATCGCCGGGCTGGCAGGCATGACACTGATCATCACCCTGCTGGGCCGGTGGGACAGCCTGTGGTCTGCCCTGAGAAACGCTCCGGCAATGAAGGCGCTGGTGGCCGGCTCAATCTTCGGTCCATTCCTCGGGATAAGCTTCTCACTTATCTCAATCAAATATACCCATACCGGTATTGCATCAACTATAATGGCTATTGTACCGGTACTGATCCTGGCACCATCAGCATGGCTCTATCGTGAGAAGATTACTGCCATAGAGATAGCAGGCGCGGTGATAAGCGTTGCAGGAGTGGCTCTCTTCTTTATATAACCGACAATGGGGAGGTGAGAAAATCAGCCTGAGAGAAGCTGGGTGACACCATATCTGACGTGGTAGCGGAGCAGTGTGACAAGTGACAAATCACTCATGGTTAATAACTTTCCAGAGCCCGATTCAAAAAAATGATTTTCAGACAATTTATTTCCTCTCTACCTGTTAATAACTTCTACTTCAGCAAGCATAATGAGACTGTTCATTTAATATCTTAGCGCAAATTTTTTGAAACATAATTCTAAAAAGAGGCAAATTATTAATAATCAAAACAGGTAAATTTAATTTACCGAGAGATGAACGCTAACATAGTGGAGGCATTTGCTGCCAGTGACGGCAGCCGCCTCATGGATCGTTCTTCTGAAGAAGAACCTGGCGCGGGTACCATGATCTTCCCGCCGGTCGGATCCCGCGATCGTACAGTTAGCACACGAAGCCTGGATTTCCTGCAACGCTTTTTTCCTTCTACCGACACCCAGACATGGAATGACTGGCGGTGGCAGCTACGTAACTCATTTACCACGGCTGAGTCGCTCTCACGTGTGATGCGACTCACCAGCAATGAGAAGCGTGCATTGCAGGGACTCAAGGGGAGGCTGCCACTGAGGATCACACCCTACTACCTGTCACTTTTCTATGATGGCGGGATACGCTCACCGCTGCGCCGCACAATGGTGCCCTCAGGTGATGAGCTCGCCATTGCCGGTGATGAGAAGCATGACCCGCTCAATGAGTCAGGCAGCAGTCCGGTACCTGGTATCGTACACCGTTACCCTGACAGGGCACTCTTTACGGTGACAGGGTTCTGTTCATCATACTGCAGGTACTGCACCCGGTCACACATGGTGGGCAGGCTGGGCGCCCTTGCCAGGAATGAATGGGGAAAGGCGCTGGAATATCTGAGGGAGCACAGGGAGATCAGAGATGTTATCATCAGTGGCGGTGATCCGCTCACGATGAATGACTCCATGTTGTCACAACTCCTTACAGAGCTGCGTGCCATCCGGCATATTGAGATACTCAGGATAGGCACCAAGGTGCCGGCAGTGCTGCCACAGCGTATCACCCCGCACCTGCTGTCAGTGCTGAAAAGATACCATCCTCTCTACCTCAGTATCCACTTTACCCATCCGTCGGAGATGACCCCTGAAGTGTTCAGTGCGTGCGGACGGCTGGCAGATGCCGGACTACCGCTTGGCAGCCAGACGGTGCTGCTGAGAGGTGTCAATGATGATAATGAGACCATGAAAAGTCTGATGCACAAGCTGCTGATGGCCAGGGTGAGACCCTATTACCTCTATCAGTGTGACCTGGTGCCGGGATCACGACACTTCCGCACCAGTATAGACAAAGGATTAGAGATAATTGAGAACCTAAGAGGCCATACCAGCGGTTATGCCGTACCACAGTTTGTGGTGGATGCGCCGGGAGGAGGCGGAAAGATACCTTTGCTGCCTGACTATGTCGTAGAGAGAGGAGATGGGAAATGGGTGCTACGCAACTATGACATGCAACATTACTCATACCCTGACTGATAGCTGTCTGACGATGAAGATAGGAATCACTTATGACCTGCGCTCATGGTACCTTGAACGCGGCTATTCCATGGAAGAGACGGCTGAGTTTGACCGTGAGGAGACGGTGACAGCCATAGAGAGCGAGCTGACCCGGCTGGGGCATGAGGTGGAACGTATAGGAAACATCTTTCAGCTGGTAGAGCAGCTGGCAGCAGGCAGACGTTGGGAGATGGTCTTCAATATTGCTGAAGGGCTCTACGGTGATGGTCGTGAATCGGCAGTACCTGCACTGCTCGACCAGTACCGGATACCCTATCTCTTTAGCGGCCCGGTGGTGATGGGACTCTCGCTCAATAAACAGCTGACACGGCTGATAGTGTCTGCTGCCGGCGTGCCGGTAGCACCAGGGGTGGTGGTAGCCTCGGCAGATCAGCTGGATAAGGCATCAGCACTGCAGATGCCCCTCTTCGTGAAGCCGGTGGCCGAGGGCACAGGAAAGGGTATAACAGCCAGCAGCATGGTGAGTGACCGCAGCCAGCTGGTGAGTGTGGTGAGCCGCCTGCTGACCGACTACAGGCAGCCGGTACTGATAGAGGAGTACCTGCCTGGCAGGGAGTTTACGGTGGGGGTAACCGGCAGCGGCACAGAGGCGAGGGTGACAGGAGGGATGGAGGTGATCTGTAAAGATAATCTGCCCTACTCGGTAGAGGTGAAGGAGAACTACACCCATGGCGTCAGCTACAGACCTTATGATGAAAGCGTACGGAGGGAGTGCGATGAGATAGCCCTCAGGGCATGGAGAGCAATCGGTGCAGTGGACGGGGGACGAGTCGATATGAAGAGCGACAGGAACGGGAAGATATGCTTCATGGAGGTCAACCCGCTCGCCGGACTTAATCCTGTTCACTCTGACCTGCCAATAGCGGCACGCTACAGCGGCACGGAGTACAGTGACCTGATAAGGATGATAATGGAGTCGGCAATAAAACGGTACGGACTGCAATCATGAGGAAGAGGTGTCTGATACTGTACAACAGGCCGGCTGAGAATGCCCTGCCTGATGAGCTCGACGTGCTTGACCAGGTCGGACTGGTTGACAAGGCCCTTGCTGAGCTGGGATATGAAGTTGAGAGATACGGCCTTACCGAACACTTCTTTGATGAGATAGCTGCTATTGCGGGTAAAGGATATGACTTTGTCTTTAACCTGGCCGAGTCGGTTGGCGGAAGAGCTGAGATACTCTATTTCGTGCCGGCGCTGCTCAATATGCATCACATACCTTATACCGGATGCCCGGTGGAAGCTGCCTTTATCACTGGCAGCAAGACCCTGGCACGCAGCGTGATGAAAGCCAGTGGCATACCGGTGGCAGCCGGCTTCAGCCTCTCCTCAGTGACAGAGCTGGTGCCGGGCAGCAGGTATATCCTAAAACCGGTATGGGAAGACGGGTCGCTGGGGATAACCGAAGAGTCGGTCTTCACCTATAACGGTGAGATACCGGCAATCGTCAGGGGAAAGGATGAGCGCCACTGGTTTATTGAGGAGTATATTGATGGACGGGAGTTTAATGTGAGTATTGTCTCAGGGAAGGAGGAACCGGTAATACTGCCACCGGCAGAGATGCTGTTTCACCAATACCCTGAACATATGCCTAAGATTGTCTCCTATAAGGCCAAATGGGAGGAAGAGACATTCCAGTATCAAAACAGCAGGCGTCACTTCCCCACTGATATCGCTCCTCTGCTGATGGATAAGATAGTCAAAGCGGTTACTGCCTGCTGGAACACCTTCGGCCTGAGGGGCTATGCACGTATTGACCTCAGGTGTGATGCATCAGAAAATGTCTATGTGCTGGAGGCCAACGCCAACCCCTGCATCTCACCTGACAGTGGCTTTGTAGCTGCTGCCGCCCGGGCCGGCTTCTCGACGGCCGAAGTGGTGGGTATGATTGCCGCTGACCTTAACCTGTAGAAACAATGCCTGAGATATCTTATCATCTGACTGATACCGACAGACCCTGGCTGGAGAAAATACTGGCATCATCCGGGTTCTTCTATGACAATGAGATTGAGATAGCCCTCTCACTGGCCGATGAGACAATCGCCCATGGCCAGGAGAAGAGCGGATACTACTGGATCAGACTTACGATCGGAGACCGGCTGTGCGGATTCGCCTGCTATGGCCCAAACCCGTCATCATCGCACTCGTGGGACCTCTACTGGATAGCCATAAGTGACGAGCACCGGAACAGACACCTGGGCTCACTGATCCTGAAGAGAACAGAAGAGCAGGCAAGGCAGCACGGAGCAAGACTGCTATGGATTGAAACCTCCGGCAGACCACTCTATGAGCCGACAAGGAGTTTCTATACCCATAACGGCTATCAGCTGGCGGCCACCCTCAGTGAGTTCTATGGTCCGGGTGATGACAAACTGATATATTGTAAAGAGTTAATAGTTGACTCTCTTCATGACTCCCCCTGACTCCCCCTGACTCCCCCTGACTCCCCGTGACTCCCCGTGACTCACCCCTTGACCCTCTCCTGACACACCCCCTTACTTAACACTGATCATATTTTCAGAAATAGTCTATATTTATTGCCGGTATCGTTATTGATAACCGGTATGGATGTAAAGATCGAAGCCAGCTGGAAAGAGAAGCTGCAGGGTGAGTTTGAGAAAGAGTACTTTGTGGCACTTACTGACTTTGTCAGGCATGAGTACCGCACTGCCCGTGTCTTCCCTCCCGGCAGCAGGATCTTCAACGCTTTTGACCTCTGCCCTTTTGACCAGGTGAGGGTGGTCATACTAGGACAGGATCCCTATCATAACTTTGGTCAGGCCCATGGCCTCTGCTTCTCGGTAAATGATGGCATCCCTTTCCCACCCAGCCTGATCAATATTTTTAAGGAGCTAAACCGTAACCTGGGTATTGACATTCCGCCAACAGGTAACCTTGAACGATGGGCGCAGCAGGGTGTCTTACTGCTCAACGCCATACTGACGGTACGCGCCCACCAGGCGTTGTCACACCAGAACAGGGGCTGGGAACGGTTCACCGATGCGGTGATAAGCCTGCTTAACAGTGAGAAGGAGAACCTGGTCTTTATGTTGTGGGGTGCCTATGCGCAGAACAAGGGAGCAGCTATTGATCAGAGAAGACACCTGGTCCTCAAAACTGTTCACCCCTCTCCCCTCTCGGCATCACGCGGCTTCTTCGGATCATCGCACTTCAGCAGATGTAATGCCTGGCTTGCCGACAAGGGAATGGCGCCGATAGATTGGTAATCATCACCTGACACTCTCGCCGGTTGTCCCTATCTACCCTGCTACACATCGGCAGGCCTAGAGATCATCTATATCCTCTTCGGGAACAACCTCTATGTCAAGCAGATGGAGAGCCTGGTCAGCTATAGTCACCCTGTAGGAGATACGCATCTGCCCCATTGGGGTGAGATAGCTGAAGTTTACCGGTTCTGTTGTGTAGTGCCCGCTCCCTATCGTGAGGGTGATCTCTGCCTTAACAAAGGCTATATCGAAGCGGTGATATTCAGAGTAGCTGCCGTCGGATAGAGATCCGTAGTTAAAGCTTCTCCTGGCATAGGAATCATCATCGGTTGTTGTGACGGTGACATTCTCAATCAGGTGTCCGGTATTATTGAAGATACGGACATCGGTAGGGCCTTCGGGCGAGAAGGATCGCTTCCTGCAGCCAGTGAAGAGAATGGCAGTCAACAGTAACAGGGATAGTGTGTATCTCATTTCCGGTTGGCTCTTATCAACCGGAAAGGTAGTAAAGTTTCAGAAACTGATCAGATCTTTTCAATACAGTCGGCACTGAGCCAGCCCCTGTTGCCGTCGGGCAGCCTCACCTCAAGAAAGGTTCCCAGCTGCTGCTCCACGGTGACAGTGGTGCCTGAATGCAATACAAAGAGCTCATTGCCTGTCTCACCGGGGGCACTGCGACCGGTAACGATACTGCAGGTTACAACCGCCTTCCTGTTGTGGTTGATCAGTGAGTTGTTGCGTATGGCGAGTGTCACTGCGAGGAGCGAGAGGGTCACTGCAGCTACTGAGAGCCAGAAGGTAAGGAGGTGGCCACGGGCACGGGCCCTGGTAAGGAAGAGCAGAGCCATGACCAGTGAGACGACAAACAGCAGCAGCGCAGTCATTGCCCAGCTGTTTGTAGGTAGCAGCAGCGAGACAAAGTCATACCACCGTACAAAGAAGAGTCCGGGCAGTGGCTCTATCCTGTCTGTCAGGCGGCTTCTCACTATCTGCAGGTTATAGGATATGTCCTCATCGGCAGGTGCCAGCAGCAGGGCCCGCTCATAAAATAGTACTGCCGAGGCGTTGTCACCCGACTTGAAAAAGGCATTGCCGGTATTGTAGAGGAGATCAGCACTCCGGTAGCCCTCTTCATAGAGCTTTTTGTAGGCAGCTGCGGCACCCGAATAGTCACCTGCATTATATAGCTCACCAGCTTCACTGTAACGCTCATAGGGTGTCTGTGCCGTCAGTGATGAGACACCCACCAGAAGCGCTGTAACTATTGTGATCAACCTGGACATATCTCAAAAATTTAGTTCAGAACACTGTCAAGCCTGCCTGTCAGCTCAGTGGCACGCCTGCATAGAGCATCAGGACTCTCAGCTCCGGAGTCCGGGGCATATTGTGAATACTCGGTAGCTGACAGAACAGCCTCCAGCTCGCCGATCAGCTCTTCATCAACTCTCTGCTCGCGCAGTGCTGCATAACACTTCTCGCGGGTGAGCTCCGAGGGTGCCATCCTCAGCTTGTCACCCAGGTAGCCCCAGAGGGCCCTGGCCACCTCAGCATTCACCATCTCACTCTTACCTGCCCTGAGCAGTGCGGAAGCCCTGGCGAGGCGGCGCCGCGCATTACGTGATGCCTTACGGCTGCGCAGACGGGCAACGTCAGCATTGCGTCTTATCTGTTCACGTCTGAGCAGCAGCACCATAACAGCAATGAAGAGGGCAGCCACAAACCAGAGCCAGTAGTGGAGGCTCTCAACCATCGGTACGGTGGTGGTAGCCAGACGCCTCTTTCCGTTGCGGATAAACCTGATGTCGTGCCCCAGAATCTTCATCTCCTCACCTGAGCCATAGAGAGGGAGGGTAGCCTCATCGCTGCCGGACACACCAGTGACATGAAGCCGGTAGCCCTCTGTGCGCAGTGTGAGGTACCTCTCCTGACGTGGGTCAAAGACCGCATATGAGACAGGGGGCAACTCAAAGGTGCCACTGTTTCTGGGTATAAGGAGATACTCAAACAGTTTGCTGCCGGCGGCGGTGCCGCTGCTGCGCAGGGTAACCTTCGGATCATACCTCTCTATCCCCTGTGGAAAATGAATCACCGGCTCACCGGCAAGAGTCAGGTTGCCGCTGCCGGTAAGCTTCACCGTCAGTGTAACTGCCTCATTCACCTCAGCCTCAACAGATGAGAGTGATGATTCAATGGTGTATGAACCTACTGCACCGTGAAAATCGGCCGGCCGCGGGGCAGGAAGGGCCTTGACCCTTATGGTGACTGGCGGAGTGACCACCTTGCGCGGCACGTTGGAGACCGAGGAGAAGAATCCACTGAAAAAGGGATCATCAAAAAACGGGTCCCTGCCGCCGGTACGCTCCTGAACCAGCAGGGTCATCTCTACCGGATCAATAGTTATCTCGCCGGCGATCTGTGGGTAGAGTACAAATCGCTGAACGGTGCCGGTACCATACTCCCTGCCATCAATAACCTCATTATCGAGACTGCGCAGTGGTGGTGTCTCAATCTCTTCACGAAGGAATCCTTTAAAGTCAGGATAGCTCAGATCCTGGATGCCTGAGAGGCTGGTACGTGAATAGAGCTTAAGGGCTACGGTGACCGGCTCACCGGCATAAACCTCACGCTTACTGAACAGCAGCCTGATAAAAAGGTCTGACCCCTCTGGTGCCGACACCTCTCCGGCGCCATCCCTCACCTGCTGCCGGCCCTGTGCTGCCACACCGCCACCGTCAGTCACCACTATCTCCAATGGGCGGGAGCTGACGGTAAGCTTCTTTGCTTCAAACCTGGCTGGTGCAACCTGATAGGTGCCGGGGGTGTATACGGTTACATAGTAGATCAGTGTGGTTGAAGATACACTCTTCATCTCTCCGTTGATCCATTGTACATTACGGCTGGTAGACTGCTGCGGCCCCTGCACAGTGAAAGAGCGGTCGAACTCAGGAGGGGTAAACTGGCCACCAGTGGAGTTGATGGTATAGATAATCCTGAACCGCTCACCGGCAGCAACAGTTTCGGGAGCATCAACGGTGATCGTGATATCCTGCGCAGTCACTGCCATAATAGCCAGCAGCCAAACCATTGCTGTAAAAAGTGTTCTCATCAGAGCCAAAATTACCAGTTTTTCATTACCCTGACCTTCCCCCTGGATACCTTCTCACGTTGTACCTTATCCTGGGCAGCCTTCTCCTCTGCAGCAAGAGCATCGAGCAGCCGCTGTGCATCCTCACGGCTCAGGGTAGCCTGCTGCTGATCCTGCTGACCATCCTTCTGATCGTCGCCCTGCTGCTGGTCCTGCTGATCATCCTTCTGATCGTCGCCCTGTTGCTGCTCCTGCTGATCATCCTTCTGATCGTCGCCCTGCTGCTGCTCCTGCTGATCATCCTTCTGATCATCACCCTGCTGCTGTTCCTGCTGATCCTGTTGCTGCAGCTGATCCTGGGCATATGTGAGGTTATACTTTGCCTGCATATTACCAGGATTGAGTTTCAACGAGTTGATATATGCCTCGATACTCTGTTCATATTTCTGCTCCTTCAGCAGTGCATTTCCCATGTTGTAGTACCCCTCAGCCTGTCTGACTGAGTCACCTTCACTGGCAGCAGCCGACCGTCCGTACTCGGCTGATGCCTCGCCGAACCGCTGCTGTTTATAGAGTGCATTACCCAGGTTGAAGAGAGCATCATCAGGTGATGTTGCGCTCTCCTCAGCATGCCTGTAGAGACGTTCACTACCGGCATACTCATTCTTTTTGTAGATCCTGTTGCCCTTCCTGATATATTTGGAGGCCTCCTGTCCGGAGAGATCAGAGAGGCATGTTACCATGATAATAAATGCAAGAATGGCTGAGTAATATGTTGTCACTGCTCTCATCCTGTTCCACTGATTGACTCATTCTTCAATATTCCTATACGTCTCAACAGGTTATACTTCCTGTCAGCCAGCAGCAGGTCAGTTACCAGCAGTATCAGGAGTATGGCAGCAGGAATCAGGTACTGCTCATTATACTCGGTATACATCATGGCACTGATCTCGCTCTTTTTCATTCGTCCTATCTCATTGAATATCTCATTAAGGCCGATGTTTGTGCTGGAGGCTCTCACATAGCGCCCACCGGTTATGGAGGCTATCTCCCGCAGACCCCTCTCGTCAAGCTTTGAGATCACTGTATTGCCGTCACGGTCTTTCAGGTAGCTGGTCACCCCGCCGCTCTTTATCGGTATGGGTGATCCGTCGGGTGAACCTATCCCTATGGTGTGTATCACAATACCTTTCTCAGCCGCCTGCCGTGCCCTGGCCACCGCATCATCCTCATGGTTTTCACCATCAGTGATGATCACCAGTGCGCGGCTCTTCTCACTCTGCGGAGTGAATGACCTTATCCCCAGGTCGATGGCTGCTCCGATAGCTGTGCCCTGCTTAGATACCGCATCGGGTCCGGCTGATGCCAGGAACATCTTTGCTGAGAGGTAGTCGTTGGTGACCGGTATCTGTGTATAGGCATCACCGGCAAAGAGGATCAGCCCTATCCGGTCCTCCCTGAGCTGGTCTACCAGTTGTGTTATAGCCTGCTTGGCACGCTCAAGCCTGGAGGGCATAATGTCTGATGCCAGCATTGAGTTGCTCACGTCGAGGGCTATCACCACCTCCACCCCCTCACGCTTCACCTCCTCCAACCGCGAGCCAAACTGTGGCCTGGCGGCAGTCACGATAGCCAGAATCAGTGCGAGCAGCCTGATAAAGAATTTGACACCCATACGTGACGGTGAATAGTCGGGTGTGAGTCTCTTCATCAGCTGATCATCACCGAACCGGTCACGTGCCAGCCTCCTGCGCCTGTTGCCAGAGAGCCATATGATGATCACCACCGGCACCAGCAGTAGCAGGTAAAGCATTTCGGGCTGTGCAAATCTGAATGTCTCCATCATACTACCTATGACATGTTCCTCATCAGCAGGTATCTCATCAGCAGCTCCAGGGCGATGAGCAGTGCTGCTGCCACTGCCCAGGGCATGAACATCTCTTCACGTCTGCTGTGCTCACGTGTCTCTATCTTCGATTTCTCAAGCTTATCGATCTCATTATATATGTTACGCAGGCTGCTGTTATCTACTGCCCGGAAGTAGTGGCCGCCGGTCAGCTCCGCTATTCTCTGCAGCAGCGCCTCGTCGATCTCTGCCTGCATCTTCTGGTACCTCACCCCGAAGGGTGTCTGAACAGGGTAATCGGCATATCCCCTGCTGCCTACTCCCACCGTATATACTCTCACACCGAATGTCCGTGCTATCTCAGCTGCAGTCACCGGGTCTATTGAACCGCGGTTATTGACCCCGTCAGTAAGCAGTATCACCACCTTGCTGACAGCATCAGAGTCCCTTATCCTGTTGATGGCAGTAGCCAGTCCGACACCAATAGCTGTTCCATCTTCAATAATTCCGGATTTGACCTCCCTGAGAAGATTGATCAGTGCCGCATGGTCGGTGGTGAGCGGACACTGGGTGAAGCTCTCACCAGCAAATACGGTAAGTCCTATACGGTCATACGGCCTGCTGCTGATAAATTCAGTGGCCACCTGCTTCGAGGCCTCAAGCCTGTCAGGGGTGAGGTCACGTGCCAGCATTGACCCCGAGACATCAATGGTAAGGATAATATCAATCCCCTCGGTGGTGGAGCTCTGCCATCTGTTAACACTCTGCGGCCTGGCGATAACTATTATTATCAGTGCAATGGCTGTGAGTCTCATGACAAAGAGCAGGTGCCTCAGGTAGTGACGGAAGGTGCGGCGGCCGGTATCAAGGAAGGGCGTGGTGGAGAGGGTGACCGGTGCATGTGCCTTCCCCTGCCGGTATATATAGTGGAGGGCCAGCAGCGGAATGATGAGCATGAACCAGAGGAACCACCTGTTTTCAAAGACGATGTTATGCATGATCACTCCCTTCTCCCTTTTCGTTGCCGGAATCCTGCTCCTGCTCCTTCTCCTGCTCCTGCTCCCTCTCCTTCTCCTGCTCCTGTTTCTCCTCATTCTTCTTATCCGCCTCCGCCTCTTCCTCTGCTTCCCTGGTCTCTGTGACAAAGCTGACCGCCTGGTCGACAGAGAGCTCATTGGTATCATTGTCAGGCCGATACCTGGCAAACTTAACCATGTCAGAGAGTGAGAGCAGCTCACGTACCAGCCTCATCTGCTCCGGGGTGGTAACCCGGGCATGGCTGAGCATGGCTACCGTCTCACCGGTGGTGAGCTCAGGGGAGCTGATACCGTAACGGTTGTCAATATACCTTCTCAGTATGTCAGAGAGCCGTGAGTAGTACTCCTTTATCTCTCCCTGTTGCCAGAGTGATGCCTCCCTCAGCTCTCTGAGGGCACGCAGGGCGATAAGATGTGCCGGCTCCGGCGGAGGGGCTGGTCTGACAAACCGCTTCAGCGGATTACGGGGCAGATATCTGGCCAGCAGCCATATGATCAGCGCTGATACCAGTATGATTGCCAGCCACGGTACCACCTCCTTCATGGTTACCGGGGCGCCACGTGGAGGGATGATGTCAAAGATAACATCAGTGGTATCAGACAACACAATATCGGGCCGCAGCACCGTGACGGCGGAGTAGTCTGAATAGTAGTGCAACAGGCTGTCTCCTGCCACTATCTCCAGACTGAAGGGCGGAATGACATATGTGCCTGAGGCAAAGGAGGTGATAAGATAGCGGTCAGTGATGGTCATCATGCCGTCAGCAAAGAGGATGGTATCACGGGGGTCACGGCGCAGGATAAGGAGCCTGCCGGAGAGGGTGTCTACGGCTCTCTCAAGGGAGGCCACCGTGCCTGCCGGCAGGTCAGCAGTCACTGTGAAGCCTGTCTGGTCACCTATTACTATCGTACCGGTATCGGGGAGTGCAGTGACTCTTATCTCCTGTGCCGTGAGTTCTGCCAACCCGACAAGTATCAAAATGCTATATATGACCAACCGTTTCATTGTGCTACCTCTGTTTGAAGAGCGAGATTAGCGGCCTGACATAGTCCTGACCGGTAGATAGTTGTACCACATCAATGCCACAGCTCATGAATGCTGCAGAGAGGCTCTCATCATGCCTCTGCCATTGTGCAGAATAGTCGCTTCTGACACCCTTTGATGAGGTGTCAGCCCACAGCTCCCTGCCGGTCTCAGGGTCAGTGACCTTCACAAAGCCCACATCGGGCAGCTCACGCTCACGCCTGTCACTTATACGCAGTGCCACCAGATCATGCTTGCCGGAGGCGATACGCAGTGAGTCGGTGAATGGCGGTGCCATAAAGTCAGAGAGAATAAAGGCGGTGCTGCGCTTGCGAATAACATTGGTGAGAAAACGCAGCGGCTCGGAGAGGGAGGTGGCAGAGCCGTCAGGCCGGAAAGAGAGTATCTCACGTATGATCCTGAGCAGGTGGCTCCTGCCATTCTTGGGCGGAATGTATTTCTCTACCCTGTCAGAGAAGAGTATCACCCCCACCTTGTCATTGTTGGCTATGACCGAGTAGGAGAGTACGGCAGCTATCTCAGTCATCAGCTCCCGCTTTGTTGAGAGCAGCGTCCCAAAGTCACCCGACCGGCTGACATCAACAAGCAGCATCACCGTCAGCTCACGCTCCTCCTCAAAGATCTTGACATAGGGGTGTCCAAAACGTGCCGTAACGTTCCAGTCGATACTGCGTATATCATCACCAAACTGATACTCCCGCACTTCGCTGAAAGCCATACCACGCCCCTTGAAGGCACTGTGGTACTTACCGGCAAATATCTGCTGTGACAGTCCGCGTGACCTGATCTCAATCTTTCTTACCTTCTTCAGCAGTTCAGTTGTATCCACCTTTTGCTCTCCTTTTTTGCTCCATGCTCCGCTCCCCTTTCAGCTCCATGCTCTCCGCTCCCCTCTCAGCCTTTTGTCACTCTCCTCCTTATCCTCTATGGAACTTCCACCTTATTGAGTATCTCGGTAATGATATGCTCCTGAGTGACATTCTCCGCTTCCGCCTCATAGGTCAGCCCTATCCGGTGACGGAGCACATCAGCACAGAGGGAACGCACATCTTCAGGTATAACGAACCCTCGGCGTCTGATGAAGGCGTATGCTTTGGCTGCCAGTGCCAGGCTGATACCTGCCCTGGGGGAGGCGCCGTATGATATAAGTGCCTTGAAGCTCTCCAGGCCGTACCTCTCCGGCTGACGTGTGGCAAAGACTATGTCAAGGATATAGTTTTCAATCTTCTCATCGAGGTACACCTCTCTGACCACCTCCCTGGCACGTATCACCTCGGCAGGTCCCACCACCTTTGATGCTTCCGGAAACTCCCTGGCCATGTTCTCACGTATTATCAGCCTCTCCTCCTCTCTCTCGGGGTAGGTGATTATCACCTTAAGCATGAACCTGTCTACCTGTGCCTCAGGCAGCGGATAGGTCCCCTCCTGCTCAATCGGGTTTTGTGTCGCCAGAACCATGAAGGGCTCATCCAGCAGATAGCTGTTGTCGCCTATCGTCACCTGCCGCTCCTGCATCGCCTCGAGCAGTGCACTCTGTACCTTCGCCGGTGAGCGGTTTATCTCGTCAGCAAGTATGAAGTTGGCGAAGAGAGGTCCCTTACGTACCACAAACTCCTCCCTCTTCTGGCTGTAGATCATTGTACCTACCAGGTCAGCAGGCAGCAGGTCGGGAGTGAACTGTATCCTGCTGAAGCGGGTATCGATGGAGGAGGCCAGTGTCTTGATAGCCAGTGTCTTTGCCAGTCCGGGGACACCTTCGAGCAGTATATGCCCGTTGGAGAGCAGCCCGATAAGCAGTGAGTCGGTGAGGTGACGCTGGCCTATGATAACCTTGCCTGTCTCCTGTCTGATCAGATCTACAAATGCGCTCTCCCGTTCAATCTTTTCGTTCAGTTGCCGAATATCGGTAGTGTGTTCCATATATGTTGTTTTATAATAGACAATCTGGCAGAAAGCCAGACACTGTCCGCCCCATGGCTGCCGGTGCCCTGGTGTTGCTTACAGAGTGGCTGGCGCTGGCGCAAAGATCATTTCTGATATTAAAATTCCTTGTTAAAGGATGTTAAATAAGTGTTAAAGTGCTCTCCTGAAGGAGCAATGCCTGCAGAGTCTCACCATTATGATCAGTACAACCGGAATCAATGCCGCATGTATTCCCTGCCCGGCAATGAGTGAGACGGGCAGCCAGGAGGCTGAGACAATGACGGCGAGCCGGCACAGGCCGGTGATCCTCTTGCCTGCCAGTAACATAACCGCCACAAAAGGTATCAGAATATTTATTCCCAAAAGGAAGAGGTTAAAGTGGAGGGCGGCATGGTCAGAGATCAGGTTGGTGAAGAGCAGCAGCAGGGCAATGGCTGAGTAGAGGGTGAAGATTATTATGTCGGTGACGGTCTGTACCCTCCTGTTGGTAATGAAGAGGGTGATAAGAGCCACTGCAAGGAAGAGGAGCCACAGAACAGCATGTGGCACCCAGGGCGGCTGGCCGGCGGGCGGTGGGGGCATCTCCACGACGGTTATGACCGGCTCAGCCATAGGCTGCAGGGTGCCATCACGATAGAGATAGATCTCTGCCAGATTGTCTCTCAGGTATATAGGAAGGAACATCTCATCTGTTACTGAAGCTTTACGGTCAGCCGGCAGGCCCAGCAGCATATCAGCTCCCAGGTCGAGCCAGGGCAGCACCTTCTGGTAGGGATCAACCAGCTGCCGGAAGCTCTTGACGCTGCTCTGTGCAGGCATAACCAGTGAGTCACCTGTTGCAGCAAAGATTATGTCACGTACCCGGGAGGCACAGTTGTCATGGAAGAAGTCATAGCGGTAACTGATATTCTCCGGCCTGAGGTTTTCGCTGATGAGAGTGAAGAGTCTCGCCTTGTCGGCAACGGTCAGGTTGAGCTTCTGTGACCATACACTCCTCCCCTCGTAAACATACTCTGCCAGGAACCGCTCATAGCTGTAGGCACCCAGCAGATAGTCAAGCTTCCCCTTTGCAAACCGGTATACGAAGTTGGGAGTTGAGAAGTCAAAAATACCCCAGTTATATACCATATCATATCCGGTATCGCTGAAGGTGATACGAATTGCGGTATGACCATAGATTGAATAGCTCTCATTACCGGGAGCACATGTGAGCATATATACCTCGGCATTGTCAATATCCTGTGCAACGATGCCGGAGCTCATCACCAGTGTCATCAGTGCGACAGTCAGAACCAGTTTTCTCATCATTAAATGTTTTATGGAGAGGAGTGTTTCACGGTGGCAGCTACTGTTAATATTCAACTGTTATCTCCATCAGCCCATCCCTCTGCAGCTCTTACAGACCGGTGCCAGCCCCTGATGAGCCTCTCCCTCATGCCGGGTCCCATTGACGGGGTGAAACGGGCATCAGCCTGCCACAGCTCTTTCAGCTCATCTTCCCCCGCCCAGAATCCTGTTGCCAGCCCGGCCAGAAAAGCTGCCCCCAGGGCAGTGGTCTCGGTCACCAGCGGCCTGATCACCTCTGCCTGAAGCAGGTCTGCCTGGAACTGCATCAGCATATCATTGACTGCTGCGCCACCGTCAGCCCTCAGCTCAGTGATCTTCAGCTGCGCGTCCCTCTCCATCGCCAGCAAGACGTCAAGTGTCTGGTAGGCTATGCTGTCCAGGGCGGCACGTGCTATGGCCGCTGCCGTACTACCCCGGGTCAGTCCGGTTATCATCCCCCTGGCATGCGGGTTCCACCAGGGAGCACCCAGGCCGGCAAAGGCAGGAACAAAATAGATGCCATCGCTCCGTGAGGAGTGTTGTGCCAGCGCCTCAGCCTCACCCGGGCTCTCTATTATGCCCAGCCCTTCATGGAGCCACTGCACCACTGCTCCCCCTATAAAGATGCTTCCCTCAAGGGCATAGACGGTCTCACCACCCCTCTGCCACGCTACTGTTGTCAGCAGCCTGTTATCTGAGAAGATAGGTCTGCTGCCGGTATTCATCATCATAAAACAGCCGGTGCCATAGGTATTCTTTACCATCCCCTCTTCAATACACATCTGACCAAACAGGGCCGCCTGCTGGTCACCGGCCATGGCAGCAACAGGTATCGGTGAGGGGAAGATGCCTGTGGTCATACCATACACCTCACTGGATGAGCGTACCTCAGGCATGAGGGAGGCCGGTATGCTGAACAGCTCCAGCAGGTCACTGTCCCAGCACATGGTCTCTATATTGAAGAGCATGGTGCGTGATGCGTTGGTAACATCAGTGACATGCAGCTCACCACCGGTCATCTTCCAGAGAAGCCATGTGTCAACCGTACCAAAGGCCAGGTGGCCGCTGGCAGCCAGCGCGGCAGCACCCTCCACATGATCGAGTATCCAGCGTATTTTGGTGGCAGAGAAGTAGGCATCAATGATCAGCCCGGTACGTGAAGCTACCATCCCGCCATAACCTTCAGCCATCAACCGGTCACAGTATCCGGCAGTGCGCCTGTCCTGCCAGACAATGGCATTATAGAGTGCCCTGCCACTCCTCCTGTCCCACAAGATGGTGGTCTCACGCTGGTTGGCTATACCGACGGCAGCTATCTCACTGCCGGCAATACCGGCCATTGTGATTGCCTCAACAGCTACTGAGGCCTGTGAAGACCATATCTCCTCCGGGTCATGCTCAACCCACCCCGGCTTCGGGTAGATCTGGGTATACTCGCGGCGTGCCGAGGTAACCACCCGTCCGTTCCGGTCGAACAGTATTGCCCTTGAACTGGTAGTGCCCTGATCAAGTGAGAGAATATAGCGCTGCTTCATGAGGAGGCCGACACAGAGATTTTGTTACATCGCATCTAAAGTACTACTTTTTGATTTATCAGGCTACCATGAAACAGTGCTGCCGGCACGCATTTTACAGCTGTTCACGGCATAGAATGAAATTTTACAGTAAATTTGAGTGTTGGTAACCATTCAGGCATATGGCGGCTCACTATATAATAACAATAGGCAGACAGCTGGGTAGCGGCGGCCGTGAGATAGGTCAGAAACTGTCGTCGAGGCTGGGTATTGCCTTTTACGACAAAGAGCTGATACAGATAGCTTCCCGGCAGAGCGGACTGAAGGAGGAGTTTTTTGAGAGGGTTGACGAGCAGAAACATTTCAGCCTCTTTCCCGGGATGCTGGGTATGCGGCCTTCGCTTACCGATGACCTCTTTTCCAATTACTACCTCAGCAGTGAGTCACTCTTCAAGATACAGAGTGATGTTATGAGGAAGCTCGCCGCCGAAGGTGCATCTATCTTTGTAGGACGCTGTGCCGACTATGTGATGAAGGAAGAGAGAGAGAGCCTTAACCTCTTTATCAATGCAGACCTTGACGACCGTATAAGGCGTATCGCCCGTAGCAGGAGTCTTACAGAGAGTAAGGCGAAGGAGCTGATAGAGCGTACCGACCGTGGGCGATCAAACTATTACAACTATTTCACCGGCAAGGATTGGGGAGCAGCAGGGTCATACCACCTATGTATCAACTCATCACTGCTGGGTATAGATGAGACAGTCAGACTGATATGCAATGTTGCCGAGAGGCGGTTTGGACTGCTCGGTTGTGAGAAGAGAGAAGGGTGATGATTTGTACTGATAAGCCGTGATGCGTGACTAAGCGAAGTTGAGCACGGCGATGCATAACCTCAAACCGTAGTTTCGTAGCACCACATTGTGCACGCAGCATGTCAGCTGCCACTGTCACTTCTTCCAGAAGGCGCGGGTAAAGAGAGCGATGAAGGTGAAGAGCTCCAGCCGGCCTATAATCATCAGCAACACCATCGTCAGCTTGGCAACATCATTGAAATGGGCGAAGTTACCCATATTGGCAGCTGAGCCGAGGCCGGGCCCCACACATGAGAGAGCAGCCACGGAGGCGCCGGCAGCCTCAAGGGAGGGGATACCGGTGAGCAGCAGGATAAGGGTGCCTGCTATGAAGATCAGAAAAAAGAGGAACACAAAGAGCAGCATCTGGATGTTGAGGTTGTCTGGTACCACCCTGCCATTCAGCCTGACAGGTATCACTGCACTGGGGTGCTGAAGCCTAATGGTAACATTACGCAGGTTCCTGACCACGATCAGATGACGCGCCATCTTGATGCCACCGGTGGTTGACCCTGTACAGCCGCCGGCAAACATCAGCAGAAAGATGATCACCACCGCGGTCTGTGGCCAGCTCATATAGTCAGAGGTGGCATAGCCAGTGGTAGAGATGGTGGCGGTAACCTGAAAAAAGGCGTGCCGGAAAGCCTCCTCGAGAGTACGGTTGCTATCGCTATAGAGTATCAGTGTAACCACTATTACCGCCGTGAGAGTGACGATAAGGTAGAACCAGAGCTCCTCATTACCCTTCACCTTTGCAAAGTTCCTCTTGTAGAGGTGATAAAGGATGACAAAGCTGGTTGCTGAGAGCAGCATAAAGAATCCCAGGAGATACTGTATATAACTGGAGTAGCCGGCAATACTGTTGTTGTGGGTTGAGAAGCCCGCAGTGGCAATAGTACCAAAGGCATGGCAGATACTGTCATAGAGGCTCATCCCTCCGGCAGTGAGCAACCCGGTGAGTACCACTGTCAGTATCAGGTAGATGATAAGTACTGCTCCGGCTACCGACCTGGTGCGGGGCAGTATCTTCTCCTTCATTGATGACTCAAGTGCAAAGAGTGAATAGCCGCCCACCTTAAGAGAGGGGAATACAATTATTACCAGTAGTATTATACCGATGCCGCCGATCCAGTGCATGAGGCTGCGCCAGAAGAGTACCGACCGTGACAGGCTCTCAACGTCGGCGAGGATCGTTGCGCCGGTGGTGGTAAATCCTGACATGCTTTCAAAGAGCATGTTAACAAATCCGTTTAGCTCATGGCTGAAGAGGAAGGGCAGGGTGCCGGCCAGAGCCAGTATCACCCATCCCAGGGTGACACTGAGATAACCCTCCCTGTTGCCCATCCTCTCTGTAGGGTTACTGCGACCCGGAATAATTGCCAGCATCCCGGGGATGAGCGTAGTCACTGAGGAGAGAAGAAAAGGGGTTGCCGGTTCTGAATAGATAAGGGCTACCGGAATGCATAGCAGGAATGAGGCTGAGGTGATAAGCAGTATCACTCCTATGATCCTGAGCAGTACCCTGAAATTGATGGTGCTCATGATGGCCCCGGTAAAATGGTGGTCACACTGCTTTCAAATAATGCACTGATACTGATAGCTTTCATGACACCTGACAAAATAGGACCGGTGACAATGATACCGGCCGGTGGTGATTCCGGAGCGACTCGAACGCTCGACCCACAGCTTAGAAGGCTGTTGCTCTATCCAACTGAGCTACGGAACCGAACGGCACTAAAAAAATGCCGCCGCAAAGATAATCAGTTTTTTTGTTGATGGCCGCTCTTGTAATGCATTATATAAGGGTGTCACACACTCTTCATCCAGTTGACCAGCCCTCTCTTCTCGATTATCTCTTTCAGCTGTGCGGGAAGAGGTTCAAACTCAAACCTTCTCTCCCCCACCTTTAAGGAGCCCTTATCAAAGTTAACCTCTACGCTCTCTCCCGGCTGCCATGCCTCTACCGCCTCACGGTGAACGATCAGCGGAAGCCCCTGGTTGATTGCCGACCGGTAGAATATGCGGTTCACAGATTTGATTATCACTGCCCTGATACCCAGGTGTGCCAGTCCCACCGCAGGGTGCTCACGTGAGCTGCCACATCCGAAGTTATCACCTGCCATGATAATATCTCCCTCGTGGGCGGTGGTGCTGAAGGCCGGATCGAAGTCGCTGAAGAGCAGCGGAATGATTGCTGCGGCGTCAGAGCTGAGCACGCTGTAGGTGTGCTTGCCTGCAAACATCTGGTCAGTATTGAGATTATCCACATCAGCATAGTTCCATACATTGCCGATCCTTCTCTGCTCACCCTCTCCGATGAGGCTGGTCTTGCTCTGCGGTCGCCGGAAGGGAAACTGCTCACTGCCTCCCTCCTGCCTCGGGTCAGTGATCACCCCGCTGAGGGCTGAGGCGGCCACCGTAGCCGGTGAGGCCAGGTATATGGAGGCCTCCTTGTTACCCATCCTGCCCAGGAAGTTGCGGTTGGCGGTGGAGATAACCGTATGGCCGCTGGCAGGTATCCCCTGCCCGGTGCCGAGGCAGGGGCCGCAGCTCGGACTGAGTATGTTGGCTCCTGACTCTATCAGCCCGGTAATGATACCTTCCCTGATAGCCTGCAGGTAGATCTCCCGCGATGCGGGGATAATATGTAGCTGAAAGCCCTCCTTCACCTTTTTGCCGATCAACACCTCTGCGGCAGCCCTGAGATCTTCTATGCGTCCGTTGGTACAGGTGCCGATAAGACCCTCCTGAACGGCTGTGCCCGCTACCGAGGCTACCGATCTGATATTGTCAACATGGTGTGGTGCCGCCACCAGGGGAAAGACATCATTCAGGTTGATGGAGATGCGGCAGGCATACTCAGCCTCCTCATCAGCCCATATACCGGGTATCTCTTCACCCAGATAGTTAAAGAGCACCTGGTCAGCGGGGAAGACAGCATTCTTGGCTCCCATCTCGGAGGCGAGGTTGGCCACCGTCATGCGGTCACTGATATTGAGTGAACTGACGCCGTCACCATGAAACTCAATTGACATGTAGTTGGCACCGTCTGACCCCAGGATACCTATAATCCATAGTGAGAGATCCTTGGCGCTGACACCGGGACGCAGGCTGCCGGTAAGGTCAATGCGCATTGAGGGTGGTACCAGGAACCAGGTCTCTCCCCTCTTCCAGATACCTGCTGCCTCAGTACGGTCTATACCTGCAGCCAGCGCATTGAAGGCGCCGGCAGTACAGGTGTGGCTGTCTGAACCGACAATAACCATTCCCGGCCTGGCGTGACCGGCCATCATCTGATGACAGATGCCGGTGCCGGAGTCGTAAAACTTGTCAATACCCTGATTGGTTACTATGTTCCTGATATCCTGGTACTGAGAGGCAATCTTGGCATCTGTAGGCGGGGCATTGTGATCAAGCACTATCACCATCTGGCCGGGATCAGCCACCTTTTCGCCTCCCATCTTGCGGAAGGTCTGGAAGATGCTTGCAGTGTTGTCATGCGTCAGTATCAGGTCAGGCTTCCTGAAGACTACCGCCCCCTCAGGGGCTCCCAGTATCTTTTCAACAAATGTTCTTGGTTTCATATCCGGTATCGGTTATTTAGATTCTTCCCAGCAGTCCGCCCCTGTTATAGATGTCATACTGAGCGTCATAGAACGGATTAATTGAAGTGGTTAGTCCGTTACGCTCATTGGTCACCTCACCGGTAAGCAGATTGACGGAGATTATGTCCTGGTCCTTAAGCTCTATGCCCGCCAGCGCGTTGTAGGTCATCACCGGGAAGGCAGCATTGATTGCATTACGTTCATAAATGGCTCCAAAAGACTGTGCTATAACAGCCTGTACTCCAAGTGCCACAAAGCAGTCTACTGCCTGCTGGCGTGAGCTGCCGCTCCCGAAGTTCTTACCTGTTACTATGATGTCACCCGGTTTGGCCCTCCTGGCAAAATCTTCATAACCTTTCAGGTTGTCAAAGGTGTACTGTCCCATCTCGTTGATGTCAGTTATTGCCAGATAGCGGTTATGGAATATCATGTCGGTATCGATATTGTCCCTTTCGATCAGCCATACCCTTCCTCTTATCACCACAGGCTTCTTCTCTGCCTTCACCTCTTTGGGTGCTGCCGCACTCTCCGTTACGGCTGTCTCAAACAGTACCTCCGGCGGTGTTGCCGGTATGGCATCAGGTGTGGTGATATATCCGGCCAGGGCTGATGCTGCCACCACTGCCGGTGAGGCCAGGAAGACCTCTCCCTTACCCTGCTTGCCCGGAAAGTTACGGTTGCCGGTACTGACTGTTACCTCTCCCAGGCCATTCTGCCCCACCTGTCCGGCAGCGCATCCTGCACACCCGGCATTGGAGACCAGCGCTCCGGCCTGCTTGAAGATATCTATCAGCCCCTCTTCAAGGCACTGCATCCATACCGCATCGGTAGAGGGCACAATCTTGAGCACCACCCCCGGCGCCACCTTCCTCTCTCTCAGTATCTCCGCGGCAGTACGCATATCCTCTATCCGTCCGTTGGTACAGCTCCCTATGAATGCTGAATCGATTCTGGTCCGGGTAAGCTCCTTCACCCCTACCGTATCATGTGGTTCACCGGGACGTGCAACCATAGGAACGAATCTGGTCACATCTATCTCTGCGGTGAGCTTATAGCTGGCATCCTTATCAGCATATACCGGTTCAAAGGGTTCACGTGCACGTGCCCGGCAGTAGTCAACTACCTCCTTGCTGGGAGGGAACAGTATAATTATTGCACCCATCTCGGTAGCCATGGAGGCGATGGTGATACGCTCATCCAGCGTCATACGATCAACGGCATCACCATAGAGCTCTATGCTGTAGCCAAGTAGCGTGTTGGCGCCATATATCTGCAGCAGGTTGAGAATAACATCCTTGGCATTGACATTAGAGGGCATCTCTCCGGTGAAGGTGAGCCTGACCGAATGGGGTACCTTGAACCATACCCTGCCACTGTTCCATGCAGCAGCTATATCCATATCACCCATACCCTGCCCAAAGGCGCCCACAGCACCCAGCACATTGGCATGTGAGTCGGTAGAGACGCCGGTGGCCCCGGGCCATATATACCCCTCTTCAATCAGCAGGTGGGTTCCGATCCCGGCATTGATATCATATAGACGGATACCATGGCTGCGCGCAAACTGCCGGCAGATATGCTGGTTGACGGCATACTTCTGGTCTGATCCGGTAGGATTGCAGTCGAAGGTGAAGAGGGTCTTCTCAGGATCATCAACGGACAGCCCGAAATCCCTCAGGTTTTTGACGACATTGGCACCGCCAAAATCCCTGGCAACCCTGGCATCAATGGATATATCAACTATGTCACCCGGCTTTACACTGTCATATTTCGAGTGTGAAGCAATGATTTTCTCGGTAATGGTCATTCCCATGGCAGATATATTTTATTTTGTTAAATGACAAATTTAGCAATACAAATCATTCCCTGCCACCATATATATCATACATCATAACAATTTTTTGAAAGGCTTTTACCGGTGTGGCAGCGACGCCCGGAAGGGCTCTTTTCCGGAGGCGTGAGTAACCGCAAAGGTAGCATCAGGCCTCTGTGGCTAAAGGTCAGTTGCACTACGTTACCTGCGGGTCAGTTGCGGTATTGTGCCCTGTAGTCACGTGCAGACATGCCGGCATGTTTCCTGAACTGCTTGTTGAAGTTAGAGACGGTGGCAAATCCGCACTGAAAAGCTATATCATTGATCTGGTTATTTGTCTCGCGAAGAAGATAACACGCCTTGTTGGTTCGCACCTGATTCACGTAGTCAACAAATCCGCTTCCGGTGCTACGTGAGAAGTAGCGGCTGAATGAGTGCGGACTCATATTGGCTACTCCTGCCATCTCCTTGACTGTCAGTGGGCGATAAAAATTCTCTCTCACATAGGCACATACCTCTGTCAGCCGGCTGTCAGCCAGGGTACTCATCCCTTCGGGGTTGGCATCAGACAATATCTTTCGTGCCGGTGCCGCACTGAGGATCTCGAGCAGGGTGAAGAGACTGACCATCTTTCTCATCCCCCTCTCTACCAGCAGCCGTCGCATAGGCTCCTCAGCCGCCCTGCCGGTCTCCGACGGGAAGGCTATCCCCCTGGAGGCATCCTCAAACAGCTGGTTAAGAGCAGTAAACTCAAACTGGGAGAGCAGATCATCACCGAGTGAGTCGCGCCGGAAATGAACCATTATTGCGTGGGAGGCACTCTCCGAGGCACTGTTCCTGTAAAAGTTCCAGAAATGCATCAGCTCAGGACCAAAAATAACAAGGTCATAGCGGTCAAACAACTCCACAGAGGTGCCCGCTACACGGGTACCATTACCGGTGATGTTAAGCACTATCTCAAACTCAGGATGAAGATGCAGGAAACTGCTCTCACTGTCCATCCAGGAGACCCGGAAGCCTGATCCATCATCACGCTTCATGGTGATAATCTCGGGAATCATAGTAAACAGGTTAATGTCAGGATTATAAATACGGTGATAATCTGGTTAAAAATAGCTAATCAGAATTTAATAAACAACCGTAAAAAATAAGAGTATAATTTCTCTGAAATATTTGTAAAGTATCGTCCTATATAATATATTTGTAGAAACGATGAAATAAAAGAGGAGAGTTAGGGTTACTTGTGAGATTCAATAGGATTGTATTGCAGACATTGACTTTCACATGAACCTAAGGCTGACTACCATAGGTTACTTCCTTTTATCAGACAGTAGATTCCGGGATTATCTCATAAGCCCGTTCCTTAATGTCTCACAAGAAACCCTCTCCTCTTTTTCCTTTTATTATGGCCGATGAAAACGTTCCTCAGAAGGTTTGAGAACAACAGAGATCTTATAATTCTTTTCGGCACCTGGGGAATTGACGAGAAATCCTTTTCCAACCTGTGTACTGACAACTTTGATTTTATTCTCTTCTACAACTTTTCAGCTGATGAGCCGCTGATACTGCCTGAGATGAAGACCTACCGGCGGGTCACTGTCATAGGCTGGTCACTGGGGGTGTGGGCTGCCGAGTACTACAGCAGTAAGCTGGGCCTCACGCCTGACCTCACCATAGCAATTAACGGCACACCGGTGGCTGCCGATGACAAGTATGGCATCCCTCTCAAAATTTTTGAGGCTACCCTTGACAATATCTCCAACTACAGCATGGCGAAGTTCTACCTGAGACTCTTCGGCACCAAGAGCCGGTTTGAGATGAACCGTGCATTCATACCTACCCGCACCATTAAGTCACTGCATGATGAGCTGAGGTGGCTCTACAACCGTATGATGGAGCCGGTGGATACCGGGTTTGTATGGGACTACAGCCTGATAGGCTCTGAAGACCGCATATTCAGGGCCTCAAACCTGATCAGCTACTGGTCAATGCACCCTGAGACCAGGCAGATTATCGTCGACGCCCCACACTACCTGTTTGACAACTGGAATTCACTGGATGAGATGGTCAGATATGTCAGACGATTCCGGCTCTCTCCCTTCCGCAATAAATAAGTTCTGAGATAAACAGACAGGGTCTGTGATTGATGGTTTGGATCAGGAGTCAACAAACAGCCTAAGTGGTCAGCAGTCCGGGGCAGAGGTCTGCAAACAGGCTTATAGAGGAACAGAGGGGATCTATAGATCTCTCAAAAGAATATTCCCATCTGAGGAGGCTACCATCTCCTCAAACCGTGTAAGGGCAGCATCAATCTTTTTGTAATCAGAATTCCTGATGACCACCTTGTGCGTAGAGCCCGAAGCGTCCAGCTGCTCAAGCAGATATGCCAGAGTCATTTTGTTGATGTCGGTAGCAGGCTGGTAGAGGTAACTCTCTGTCTCATCACTCCACACCTCAGTCACCATTGATGCTTCACGCAGCTGGTCAAGGCACTCATGCACGGTACGTACCGGCAGGCTCAGTGCCTGTGAGATCTCTTCAGGTGCCCTGGGCCTGGTACCTTTGATAAAATCGATCACCAGTGAGTGCATGACAAGCAGTGACAATCTTTTTTTCTGCCTGGGAGAGACCCTCTGCACATCAAATTCAAACTCATGCCTCGTAATATTCTGCAGGTAATATGAGAGCTGTGCCCCCATCAGCATCGCCACCCAGCTCATCTGTATCCACACCATCAGCAGCGGTATGGCTGCAAAGCTGCCATAGAGGGTTCCCAGCCTGGTGATACCCACCTGTGTGACCACATAGACCACCTGCAGCACCTGTAGCGCCACCCCGGCAGCCAGCCCGGCAAGGAGGGCAGCCCTAAACCTGACCCTGGTATTGGGTATTGCCAGGTAGGCAGCCGTGGAGAGGGTCCAGAGGAGGATATAGGGTATCAGCTTTACAATGACAGCTACCGCCGGCCTTAAGGTCTCCAGCACACCTGAATGGCTGCTGAGCACCTCATTGAGTCGTGTATTGGCCAGCAGGGTCACACTGCTGGAGGCTATCAGCAGGGCAGGTACCAGAATGATCATTGCCAGGTAATCGGTTATCTGGCGGTACCACACCCTTGTCTCCTCAACCTTCCAGATTGAGTTGAAGACATTCTCAACATAGCGAAGCAGCTGTATCACCGCTGAGAAGAGAAAGGCTACCCCTATGCCTGCCACCCATCCACCGCTGGTCTGCTCAAGGGTTTTATTGGCAAAGTCCAGTATCCAGTTCATCACCTGCTCCTGGTTATGAAACTGCATGATTATCTGTGCTCTGAGCTCCTCATGCAGTCCAAAGCCCTTGGCTATGCCAAAAGCCAGGGCCATCATCGGTATGAGGGAGAGGATGGTGAAAAAAGTAAGTGCTGACGCCTTGATATAGATGTTGTCACGCTTTATACCCTTATAGAGAAGGTATGTGATACGCTGTTGACGAACCCACCATGGGAGTGACCTCTTCAGTCGCTCTCTCGCTTTTCTGACACTCTGCCCTGCACTCTCGGCTATCTTACGGCTTATGGTTGTCACTGGTCTCATCAGATTATTGCTGAAAATGGCGGAACGCAAATTTAAGAAATGATCTTCAAACACTATTGTTATCTTCACACTTTGAAAGGCAGAAGATGGAGATCATTATTACCGAATTTATCAGTGGGGCACAGTCTGCTAAGGGCGTGGCAGTTGTCATTGATGTTTTCCGCGCATTCAGCACCGCCTGCTACGCCTTTGATAACGGTATTAGCCGCCTTCTTGACGTAGCCACCCCGGCTGAAGCATTCGCTCTAAAAGAGAAACTTGGAAATGATGTGATTATTGCAGGCGAGCAGAACGAGGTGAAGCCTGACGGTTTTGATTTCAGTAATAGTCCTACCGAGATGCTTACCGGCAATGTTGCAGGCAAGAAAATGATACACTGCACCACCGCCGGCACCAGGGGTATTATGAGTGCTGCCGGAGCAACCGAGGTGCTGGCTGCCGGACTGGTTAATGCTGGCGCTGTGGCATCATATATACTGATGACAAAGCCTGAAGTGGTCACCCTGGTGGCAATGGGGTACCGTGCAGCCATCTCTGCTGATGAAGACCTGCTCTGTGCCAGGTATATCAGGGAGCTGCTGAAGGGCAATGACCCCGATATCTCAGGAGAGGCAGCATCACTGCGTAACGGGGCAGGCAGCCGGTTTTTTGATCCTGCCAACCTGACGTTCAGTCCGCCAACAGACTTCTTTCTATGTACCGATATCAACCGGTTCAATTTTGTCTTGCGGGCCCTGATCAAACCGGGTGGATATGCCGAGATAATGAGGCTCAATATGGATCACTGAACAGTGTACATGGATTATGGAGCTGAGTAGATGGATCATTGAGTCGTGTTGAAAGGATGGGTACAGTCAAAATGGGCTGGCAGGATAATTGATAGGAATCTTTGCAAAATCAGTTATTAAGATGAATGGCAGATTAACAGTACTGTTACTGACAGGAATTCTCCAGGCAGTGTCACCTCATCTCGGGGCCAGGCAGGGCTACTCTTTCAGCCTGACCGTCAGTGATGCTCCCGAGACACAGATCAGACTGGCCTACCATGTGGGAAATCAGCAGTATGTGCGTGACAGCCTGGTCACCGACCTGAATGGTATGGCACAGTTTGCCGGTGATGAGAGGCTCCCCGAGGGCGTTTATATGATCGTTACCCCCGGAAACACCTTTTTTGAGTTCCTGGTAGGTGATAACCAACATTTTGGTATCAGCTTTTTACTTGATGATCCGGCCTCAACACTTCAGTTTACCGACTCGGAGGAGAACAGTCGGTTTATTGCTTATCAGAGAGGATGGAAGAACCTGCAGGAGGAGGCGATGAGGCTGAGTGAGAGACTTAATGAACTTCAGCCCGGCAGCCAGGAGGCGACGCAAGCCAGGAGGGAGCTGACCGGTCATGAAGCTGCCATGAAGAGATTCCTGAGTGAGACAGCTGAGGCAAACAGCGGCTCACTCCTTGGTGCCATCGCACGCTCCGTAATACCGGTTGAGGTACCGCAACCGGTGATACCGCCGGGGACAGATAAACCCGACTCAGTGGGAAGACTTCTCTCATACCTCTATCACAAGGAGCACTTTTTTGACAATATAGATTTCACAGAGCCCGGACTGATACGTAGTCCTGTCATCAACGGCCGGCTACAACAGTTTTTTGGGCAGGTGGTGATACAGGCTCCTGATTCAATCAACCGGGAGGCTGACAGGGTACTGGCCAGTAGCTCGGTCAATGATGAAATGTTTCAGTTTGTGGCTATCTGGCTGATGAACAGGTATGCGGCCAGTGAGATCATGGGACACGATGCGGTGGTGGTACACCTGGCAGACAAGGTGTACCTTGCCGGCAGGGCTCCCTGGGCCAGCGAACAGTATCTCTCAGAGCTTGAGAAGCGTGTGGAGCGACTGCGGCCTAACCTTATCGGAGAGAAGGCACCCGACCTGCTCCTGGAGTCGTTCACCGGTCACTGGGTATCACTCTATGACATAAAGGCAGAGTTTACAATCCTCTACTTCTGGGAGCCTGACTGCGGACACTGTAAGGTGTCTACCCCGAAGCTGAAAGAGTATTATGACAGTAGCCGGTTGTCAGGTGTTGAGGTCTTTGCTGTGAATACCCGCCATGAGAAGAGTGATTGGCAGGAGTACATAGCGGGGCACGGACTCACATGGATCAACGGATGGGACCCTCAGCGGATGAGCCGGTTTGACACTCTTTACAATGTGGAATCAACACCTCTCTTCTATATACTTGACAAGGATAAAAGGATCATTGCGAAACGACTCTCCATAGATGATATTCCGTCATTCATTGAGAGCTACAGGCAATATATGCAGCACTGACCATTTTTGTGACTATGCTGCTGCTAGAGCAGTAACGTTTGCCGGGTGAGAGTCATGCCCCATTTCTAGCCCGGCAGGCCTCTATCGGTTAAGGCTGCCCATCCCGGCGACCACCCTGCAGGTATCTCAGCAGGTCATAGAGTGAAGTGAAGGTATATTCCACACTCCCTCCTGACCCTGTGCTTACAACGATACCTGCCGATGCTCCTGACTCTGCTCCTGACCCGGTTTCTGCCGATGCTCCTGCCATTGCTACTTCTCTCTCTTCTCCTGCAACCTTCCCCTCTCTCACTCTCCACCGTACCCCTTCCGTATCTTCTATCATGGTTACCCGTGTCTCAGCCTTCTCATCAGCAACAAATCCACATCTGGACAGTGCCTTTTCCGTCAGTCCGGCTGCCGGTCCGCTGCCGCTGAGGGCCACCATTCCCCTCCCCTCTCTCAGCAGGCTCACCCGCCCGTCTTTCTGGCTGAAGGTGAGCATGGGGCTCTCAAAAGCTTTTGCCAGCGTCCCTTGCAGCAGAAGGTCTTCAGGGGCACCCTCATAGATGGCACCGTCACTCATGAGCCATATCTTGTCTGCCTCGCTGATAGCGGTATCGAGGTCATGGGTTGAGTATACCACACACTTATCCGCCTCACGTGTCAGCTGCCTGAGCAGGCTGACAATGCTATATCGTGAGGGCAGGTCCAGAAAGGCGGTAGGCTCATCCATAGCCATCAGTCCGGTATCCTGTGCCAGTGAACGTGCTATGAGGGTTCGCTGCCTCTCACCGTCGGAGAGGCTGTCTATGATACGATCAGCGAGAGGTGTTATGCCGGTGGCCTTCATCGCTGCTGCCACCGCCTCCTGGTCAGCCTCTGTCAGTGTGCCCACCCAGTTGGTATAGGGGAAGCGACCCAGTGCCACCACCTCCCGCACCCTGATGTTACGTACCATCAGTGGCTCGGTGGAGACATAGCTCACCACCCTGGGCAGCTGTGGGGCTCCTCTCTCCCTGAGGCTTCTGCCGTCGATCATGACGGTGCCTTCCAGTGGTGGCAGCAGGCCGGTGATGGTCTTCAGCAGGGTGCTCTTACCGGTACCGTTACGGCCTATCAGTGCCACCAGCTCACCGCGTCGTGCCGTGACAGAGAGGTTCTCCATCACCATGATACTCCTCCTCCGTACCTGGTACCCTATCTGTAGCTCACTTGTGCTGACCATTATCCTATCCATCAGAACCTCCTCCCCATCCCCTTCTTTCCGAGAATTATCCAGAGTACCACAGGTATACCTATCAGTGAGGTCACTGAGTTTACCGGTATGATATGCCCGCCACCCGGCATTGTGGAGACGATGTCACTGAAGAGCAGTACCACTGCACCGGTGATGATCACCCCCGGCATCAGTATACGATGATCGGTGGTGTTAAAGAGGAGCCTCCCTATATGTGGTACCGCAATGCCGATGAATGCCAGGGGCCCACAGAAAGCTGTCACGCTGCCGGCCAGTATGCTTGCCGATGCCAGCAGCAGCAGCCGTGTCACCTGCAGCCGCACACCCACCGTCTGTGAAAAGGTCTCTCCCATCAGCATCGCATTGAGTGGCTTGACCATGACGCCGGCTACTGCCAGGCCTATGGCTGTGGCGATAGCCAGCACCCTCACCTGTAGGTATGATAGATTACCCAGATTACCCATGGTCCATATGACATAGGTCTTGAGCATCGCCTCGTTGCTGAAATATTGCAGGAGGCTCACTACGGCTGAGATAGCGCTGGCAAGCAGCAGGCCGGTGATCAGGACAGTCATAATGTCATGCATACGTGCTGAGACAGCCATGATGACCATCATCACTGCACCAGCGCCGGCCCATGCTGCCAGCACCACCCCCCACCCTGCCATGAGGCTCCCGTCAGGGATAGTGATCAGCGGGAAGAGCGTCAGCAGGGTGAGAGCCACACCCAGCCCGGCGCCGGAGCTCACCCCCAGCACATCAGGACCGGCGAGAGGGTTACGGAAGAGGGTCTGCATCAGCAGTCCGCTGACAGACATGGCTGCACCGGCAATCACGGCAGTGAGTGCCTTGGGCAGCCTGAACTGCATAATGATAATGGTGTCACCCGGGGGGCCGTTGCCCAGGAGAGCCTGCAGCACAGCAGAGACATCGATACGTGTACTTCCGAGGAAGATATCAGCTATGAAGAGCAGCACCATCAGCACGATGAGGGCTGCCATCACCATCAGCGGCCTTGCAAATCCTCTCTTCACTCCACTCTCCTGTAATAATAATATTCATAGCCGGGCATCAGCTCCGGATGGATAATCGCTATAAAATCACTGAGAAGCCTGTCAGGACGTACCACGGCACTCTCCCAATAGTCGTTACCCCCGGTAGCTGTGGTTCTCAGGCGGTTGTTCCAAACCCTTCCCCCACTGAAGAGGGGCAGTGCTGCCAGCCGGCGGTCAGCAGCAGCGATCGCCTGCAGCGAGGCAGCCTCACCCGGGTTGATCCATATCTCAGCCCCGGCAGCCTTGCGGAAGACCGACTCCACCGACATGGGGAAGGGGTTGGCGCCCCGCAGCTCACTGTAGAGGTACTCACCACCGGCATCATTGATCAGGCGGCCGGTGTATGAGTCTGACGGTGAGATGTACCACACATCTTCCCAGGGCGCCCCCAGCAGCACCAGGGGCCGGCGGGTGACGAGGCTGTCAACCATCATTGTCAGCTCATGGTAGCTGGCAGTAACAGCAACTACGATAGAGTCAGCCATCGCCTCCTTGCCTGCCAGCAGCCCGAAGAGCCTGATCCACTCACTGCGTGCCAGCGGATGACTCTCAAGGTGCTCAGCATTGTAAAAGACCTTTACACCTGTCTCCGACAGTCGTGCCATGCTTCCGGTGACCGGTCCGGTGATGCCGTAGGCCATCACCAGGTCAGGAGCGAGTGAGATGATCAGCTCCTTGTCGAGGCTGGCCTCATAACCGACATCTGCTATCTCTCCCCGGCTTATCGCCTTTCGTATAAGAGAGTCATACACCAGCGTTGTGCCGGAGATGCCGACTATCAGGTTCTCGGCCTCAAGGGCGCGAAGCATGGCTATGTGTGTTGTTGACATACATACTATCCTGCTGATGGGAACCCTTATGACCTCTCCCTCATTCACCCCTACGGGCAGCACCCTGCCATGCGGCACCAGGTACCAGATATGTCCGGCACCACCACTCTTCTGCCATGGGGTGGTCACTGTCACCCTGACAACATCTCCCTCCCTCTCTATCCTGAGACCGGTAGCCTCGCCGGTGGCCGATGAGGGACCTGAAGGGTGACCTGAAGGGGAAGGATCGCTACGGTGACGACAGCCGGCTGCCAGGATGATCAGGGAGACCACAAGTGTTATGGCCAGCATTGTTACCGGGGTACCTCCATGATGAGGTGCCCGCGGGGGGAAAGCTGCAACAGGACTGGCAGTGACCTCTGTGGCGGCTGGTGGCTGCAGCGGTGGACGGCCTGCGAGAGAATCGGTAGTCATATTGCTGCTACTCATCTGATTACAGATTTAATCACGGTGCCTGAGTATTGTTGCCTGCCTGCTGTCAGGCTGTAATGGTACACCCCGGGTAACAGGGGGGGCAGCTCAACGGTGAGCTCACCGGGGGCGGTGATGCTGTAGTGGCCTGCATGAACCACCAGGCCGGCGTTGTCATAGATCAGCAGTGACAGCTCATCAGCCACGCCATCAACTATCCTGAAGGTGATGTAAGAGACAAAGGGGTTTGGGAATACCTGCACCCCTGCCTGAGGCGGACGGATAGTGTCTGGCACCCTGAGGAGTGAGTTTTTTACCATGACAGCCCTTATCCCTAGTGATACCGACATGGGGTATGACGGGTGGCTGGTAAAGGGCTTCCAGCTGGTACCGTCACTGAAGAAGGCGCTGTTGAGTGGTGGATAGAGATATGGTGCCGAGTGGGTTACGCCAAAGAGTGGCTGGTGCTGATGAAGGCTCTCACGATAATAGATGCGGTAACCGGCATAGAAAGGTCCGGAGAGAGCTACCGGACCGCCAAAGTCAAGCTCCGTCTCATGACCGCTGATAACCTCACTGACCCTCAGCCTCCTGCTGGTAATAACATTACCCGGAGTGTCACTATCATGCCACAGGTAGAATCGTATTGAGTCGGCATGAGAGAGGGGAGCAGCTGCAGCTACCCTGACTCTTAGCCATATAAGCTCGCCGCTACCTGCGAAGGGAATATATTCAGCATAGCTGACCAGGCTGTCTGAGTTGTGTCCGGTAGAGAGCCCCCAGCCGGGCAGCAGGTATGAACTCATCATACCGCCCTCACCGGTAGTTATACCTCCTAACGTATCTGACTGTGACAGGTTTGCCTGGTATGGATTCCGGCCTCCGGTGCGGGTGGCGCCTATTGAGAGAGGGTCAAGCCAGGGTCGCAGGCGCGACGATTCACTGTCGCCATGGTCAAACATCATGCTTACCCTGGCAAAATAGTCGTTACGGGGATTGGCACAGGTGGCTGAGCCACCGGTGAGGGTGCCCCTTATCAGGCCGGCAGGGTCAAAGAGGGGTGCGCCCGATGAGCCGGGCTCGGTAGAGCCACTATCCCACAACATGACCCTCCAGAAGGCCGACGCAGCAAACCCCGGTACCGGATAGGAATTGACAACCGGCGCCCTGCCGGTAAGGCTCACCTTCATCATATCACCTTCAGGATGATGAAGCGTGAAGGCTGATGAGGGCGCTGTCCCGCTGATATCCCAGCCTGCCAGGTAAGGCTTGAAGTGTATAGGGGGAAACTGATGCAGCTCAACCAGTGAGAAATCGGTCTCAGTACCGGTAGCACGCAGGAACGAGCCGGTGAGCGAATGCATGTTGCTTATGTCTGGTCCCCCGCATACCGGACTGCGGTAGTTAAATACAAATATGGTATTTGCCGCCTCCTTGTCATTGCTGATACAGTGGTTGGCAGTAAGCAGATAGGGTTTATTGGCGTTGCCGGTGGTGTTGACCATGACGCCGGTACAGAGCTCTATACCTGCTACCAGCAGCCTCACCACCGAGCCTGCAACCCTATGGTGGGTGGTGTCTGATGAACAGAGGAGATCAACCTCGCACTCACCAGACCTGCCATAATAGGCATCCTTGGTGTCAGGCGGGGCGAAGAAGCCCGCAAAGTCATGAGCCACCTGGCTGACACCTATTGCATCAGGAGGTATGAGACCACCGGGGAAATGACACTCAAGCACCATCAGGTCACCGGGCACAGGAAGGATGGGGAGAGTGTGGCTCCCACTGCCGGCAGTAAAGGCACCCCTCACAACAGTACGGTCATTATCATACAGATATATATAAGCACCATCCGGCAGCTCATAGGGGGTGAGGATCAGGTTGAGCGAGAGGGCTCCCTTGGAGGAGAGTGGCAGCACCCAGACGGTCTCTCCCCCACGGCTGACAGTAAAGCCTGAGTTAAAAGGCGTGAGCGATACACCGACAGGGATGGCAAACTGCCATGGCTGGTCCTTGGGCTGGTCAAGTGAACGCATGAGGGTCAGCGCCTCCTGGTCGATAGTTACCTCATGCCACTGATCTATAGCGGGAAAGAGCGGTTTTCCAACCGCATACTCACCCTGCCCTGAGAGAGCAAGGGGCATGACCAGAAACAGCAATGCTATGAAGGGACCTCTTTGCAATGGCACACCATTTGGGCCTAAAAGTAAGTAAAAAGTGGTTAACCCTGCCACTGTGAATAGAATCTGAACAGAGTAGCACAGTAAAGGCAGCACAGCGAGCTGCCCTCGGGGCATACCTCTCTATCTCATAATAAATCTAAGCTCGCCGCCAGCCATTATCTCGTCATAGGTGATATAGTTACGGTCAAGCAGCATACCGTTGAGGTAGCACGATTCAACATTCACCCTGCCGGGTGCGTTGCCTTCAGCCACCATGGTGAACCTCCCTCCACCGGGAAGGGTGATCTGTGCGCTCTCCAGGGCGGGGCTGCCCAGTATGAACCTGCCATCGGCAGGATTGACCGGATAGAACCCCATGGCGGAGAAGATGTACCATGCCGAGAGCTGGCCGCAGTCCTCATTCCCGCACACTCCGTCGGGCCTGTCGCTGTACATCTCTGAAATAATCCTTCTCACCATCACCTCGCTCCTCTCCGGCGCCCCGGCCATGGTGAAGAGGTAGGCCACATGGTGCGAGGGCTCATTGCCATGCGCATACTGTCCGATTAGCCCGCTTATGTCAGGTGATGCGTGGTCACCCTTCACCTGGTCGGTAACAATGAAGAGTGAGTCAAGGCGCTGCAGGAATCTCTCCCTGCCACCAAAGAGCGAGATCAGTCCGTCAACATCATGTGGTGCCAGCCAGGTATACTGCCACCCGTTGCCTTCCGTGAAGTCAGAGTCGGTATGGTGTGAATAGAGAGGGTCATAGTCCTGACGCCAGCTGCCATCACTCATCCGCCCCCTGACAAAGAGCATTGTGGTGTCGAACAGGTTACGGTAGCTGTAGGAACGCTTAAGATACTCCTCTGCAATATCACTCTTACCCAGGTGGTTAGCCATCTGGTATATACACCAGTCATCAATGGCATACTCCATCGTCTTGGAGACCGATTCGTTCTCGAGATCAGAGGGTATATAACCATATTGGCGGTAGTGGTCAAGGCCTCTGAAGTCAAGTGATGCCGAGTGGATGGCAGCCTCCAGTGCTGCCTCATAGTCAAAGCCGGTGAACCGCTTCTGTATGGCATCAGCAAGCACCGGCACGGCATGGTAACCTATCATGCAGTTTGTCTCATTTCCTGCGAGTGACCAGACAGGCAGCTTGCCCTGCTCCTCCCTGATGGTGAGCATGGTATTTATAAAGTGGGGTACCATCTCAGGTGCGGTGATGGTGAAGAGCGGATGGGCAGCACGATAGGTATCCCACAATGAGAAGAGGGTATAGTTTACAAACCCGTCAGCACGGTGTATCTCACCATCTGTTCCCCGGTACCTGCCGTCAACATCCGTATAGAGGTTAGGAGCGATCATGGAGTGATAGAGCGCGGTGTAGAACACCTTCAGCTGTGAGGTGTCTGATGACCCTGCCTCTATCACCTCCAGCCTCTTCTGCCACGCCTGACGTGCTGCTGCTGCACTGCCCGTGAAGTCCCACCCCGGCACCTCGGCCGTCAGGGCGTCAGCTGCACCGTCAATATCCACTGCCGAGATACCGGTCTTGATGATCAGCTCCTCCTGCCTGCCCATACTGAAGGTGAGCAGACATGAGATGTTTGTCCCCTCTGTCAGGGTAGTGCCCTCTGTGGTGCCTGAATTGATCATCTCCACTGCTGCCGGCTCACGTGAGAAGCGGGTGGCAAAGAAGAGGTACTGCTTCTCGGCCCAGCCGGCAGAGATACGCCGGCCGGTAAGCATAGTGCCATCCCATGAGATCATACAGTCAGCAGGACGATCCCAGTTGATGGCGAAGCCCAGATCGAGGAGTACGTGCATGGTACCCTCCTCAACAGCTGTATATCTCTGTATGCCGCACCTGGGTGTGGCGGTGAGCTCCACATCAACACCTGACGAGAGTGCTACGGCATAGTATCCGGGGCGCGCCTGCTCGGCATCATGCGAGAACCATACCCTGTTCAGCCTGGCCAGTGAGGCGTCAGGGTCAGGCAGTGCACGGCTGAAAGGTTGCATCGAGGGGAGGAAGAGTATGTCACACAGATCACCTATGCCGGTGCCGCTGAGGTGGGTGTGGCTGAAACCGGCAATGAGAGAGTCAGAGTAGTGGTAGCCTGAACACCAGTCCCATCCGGAGGTGCCATTGTCCGGACTGAGCTGTACCATACCGAATGGGGTGGTGGCTCCGGGGAAGAGATGACCATGACCGTCAGTACCAATAAACGGATCGACAAAGGCGGTGAGGTCACGCGTCAGCGGAGCATGGCATGAGACCATGAGCACTACCATGCATACAGCTGCCCGGAGAAGGCCTTTCATTGCCGGCTAATTAGTCAGCTTGCTGAGCAGCTGCCTCCCGGTGCCTATACGGTACCCTTCCGACGAAAACAGTATTGTGCCGTCACTGGCGGTATAGAGCACCACCGGCAGCATACTACGTGCCGGCGCTCCGCCGGAGAGCTCCTCCAGCAGCCTGAGACCACGGTCAGTGGCAAAGAGTGTATTTTCAGGCATACCATCGATGGCGGAGGGGTCGAACCCTACCGGGGTCACCGCCGGGTCAGTAAGTACTATAAACCTTCCGTTCCACCGGTCAAGCTCACCCTTGAGGCCGGGCAGGTCATTGAGCAGGTGACGGGTTGGTTCACGCTCAGGCTCGATCCATATCATTACCAGACCCTCTGTGGCCAGTGAGCTGAGAGTGAGCCCCTCGCCCCCGGCGACAGCCACCACCTCGGAGAGGTCGGCGCTGCCCCCCGTCAGGCTGCCTGAGGTTGTGGCTCCTGAGGCCGGTGTGCCAGCCACCAGGATGCGTGGTGATATTGTCAGTGAGAGCTCCTGGCCGGCCGTCAGCTCAAAGAATGAGAGTGACGCCATCACATTTCCATTCTCATCCCTGTTTCCCGTGGTAAGCATATAGGATCCGGGGTCAAGGGCAATATGTTTGGGCAGTGCACTGAGCCTCACCTCGTAGCCATAGTCCAGGGTGGTGTAACGACCCCCTTCAAGACGTGCCAGTGAGAAATGAACGTGATACTCCGGCTCTTCACCGTCACTGCCGTTGACAAAAGTGATAAAGCCGGGACTGCCTGATGCTCCTGTCTCATCGGAGAACCAGACATCGTTCCATACCCCGTCATAATGATACTGTGGCCTGCCTGTGCCTGGTGCCAGCCGTGAGGGCACACCGGCGCTCCTCAGCAGGGCTACCAGAAAGATCTCCCGGCTGTGGCTGTCAGCCATCATCAGCTTCAGCACACCGCCCGGCACGATGGGGACCCGGTAATGGTTCTCATCATTATTGACTCTTATTGTCTTATCGACCCATGCTGCCGCTGCCGCCGGATTATCCCTGAATCGTACGACAAACCCCTCAGGCAGGGCTGCCAGCAACAGACTGCGGAAGGGTGTGAGCATCTCATTGGAGATACGGGGTGAGAGCACATAGGGGTCATAGAGAGCTGGGTCACTGCCAGGCAGAGGCTCGGGAGCATTGTCCAGATGATCGGCAAGAATATCAGCAGGCGTATCACGAAGATCCTTACTGCTGACATTCCTGAGAAGCCGTAATGCCAGGTCACCCTTACCGCCGGCATGCATAAGGAAGCCGGTGATATCACGCCAGTTGCCCATTGACCGCCTGAGAAGATCTTCCAGCAGATCAACCTCAATACCTGTCTCCTCTGCGAGGTCAGCAATATTGATACCTCTCATCCAGGAGGCGATATATTGGTTCCTGATGCTGTCACCCCTCACTATCACCCTGTTATTCTCCTCTACGAGCAGCGGGTCTATCTCCGGGAAGGGTGTTGGTACCACCGGCACCATCACATCAATCTCAGTAGTCTCTTCCGGGAGTCGTGGTGAGATGACCACTGTGACCTCTCTCTGGTCAGGCAGTGCGGGTGAGAAGCCGTACCTCTCACCATCATCAGCCCATATCAGCAGGGTGCCCAGCCCGGTAGTGAGGCTGCTCTCACCCTGATCGTCGCTTGTCAGCTGTGCCAGCGGATAGAATTCGGCATAATTATATATCATGTACCCAGTGGTAGCTCCGGGCACGGGCTCCCCTGACGGGTCAGTGACCCTCACCTTCAGTTCTTTCGTCACTGCATACCGCTCCAGGGTATTCAGCTCGGTAAAGAACCTCTCCCGCCTGATCACCTTCTCGTTGCCCTCATATAAGCCGAAGCTCTTTGTATGTACCATCATCGCTCTGCGTGCCGGCTCGGTGAACCACCCCCTGTCAGGTACCGGTTCAGGCTCACATGCACCCAGATAGTGCCATCTGCCGTCAGCCCAGAACTCTACCCAGGCATGGTTATCATCAGTATGTGCCCAGCGGGGTGTGTATACCTGACGTGCCGGTATAGAGACCGCCCGCAGAGCAGACACTGTCAGGGTTGACTCCTCTCCACATCGTCCGCGTGCCGATAGTATTGTGGCCAGGGGTGATGAGGTGCGGGAGTCGGCCGCCTGGTAGGCTACCTTCTCCTGGCACCAGCGGTTCACCTCCAGGGCAGCCTCCACGGCCGTAAGCCCGCTGACACGGTCAAGCAGCTCATCACGGCAGGTCTCCCTGAACTCATCAGGATTCTCATTGTTCACCCGTGGGGGCAGCACAAAATTCAGGAACAGTGATGAGGGAATCTTCCTGCCCCAGGGGGTGGCCTCCCGGGCAGTGAGTGCACTGGTAATGGTTGACAGTAGCTGGTTGCGGTCATAGTGAGCCAGATCACTCATAGGCATATAGGCCAGAAGAAAAGTGGCGGCCTCACGTACCTCTATACTATCACTGCCGGCAGCCAGGGCAAAGAGGTTGCCCGTCTTGTCACCATACATGGCAGCCCGGGCGCTGAACTCCTCTTCGATATTCTGACGCAGCTTCCTCTCTTTGATAAGGTGTCGCTCACCGCATCCTGATATTAGCAGTGCCAGCAGGAGCGGGAGAATTAATCTGTAGGGAGTGATCATAGGCAACTATTTCTGGTAAGAGCCGCAGCTGCTTCTGATCAGCAGCTCAGGTGCCAGGTTAACCTGACGCTTGTACTTGCTCTTACCTTGGTTTCTCACTTCAGACCAAATGATATTGGCCACCTTAAGAGACATGGCGGGCAGGGGCCTGCGCAGACGGGTGACCGGTGTATTTAGAAGGTCAAACCCTATCCCGTCCTCCATCGAGACCACTGCAAGGTCTTGTGGCACCCTGATATTCTTCTCATTCAGGGCCTGGTAGAGCGGAAAGACCAGCCCGGAGTTGAGGGTGATAACCACATCACACCGGTGTGGGGGTCTGAGGAAGCTCTCTATCACCTGGAAGTCAAAGGTCTCACCCGCCTTAGGGAGGGAAGCGACAGTGAAGTTCACCGAATCGAATACCTTTGACTTTTTAGTATTGTTCTTCAGCTCTTCGAGCATCTCCTTATCATAGTTGGCACTATCCTCACCGGAGAGAACCAGCAGGTTTCTGAATCCCATACGGTCAAGGTGCTGTGTCATAACGGCCACACCGGCAACACGGTCAGAGGTGACAGTATTGAGCCTGGTACGCTTGATGCTCTTCTCCAGCAGAACCAAAGGGTATGAGTCACGGTTAAGCGCACGGACCATATTGTCTTCGGCAGCATTACCGACCACAATCATACCGCTGAAGAATTTTTTCAGTGAGTTGATAAGTCTGTTAAACCGAAGGTCATCAGGGTCTCTGGTGAAGACCGAGAAGCCCAGCCCTATACTTGCGAATGCCTTCTGCAGGTAGGGGGTTATCTCATAGATAAACGGGTCATTCATAGAGGGTACCACCATACCGATAATACCAGGCTTCTCCTCTGTCGCTGCCGGTTCCTCTTTCTCACTCACCGTATCGAAGTAGCCCATCTGTCTCGCCACGGCGAGCACCCTCTCCTGTGTCTCTTTTTTTATACCATGCTGGTCAGCCTTGTTGTTTAGAACCAGTGATACCAATGTGCCGGAGAGACCTAGTCTCGCTGCAATGTCTTTGTTTTTAACTTTTTTCCCCATTTCATTTAGATTTCTTCCACGAAATTAATTTATTTTCCCGTTTGCCGGTAAGATTTAGCGTTGAAAAAATTAAAAATGTGCCTTATAGCACCTTTTACCGCTATTTTTTAGGCAGAGGGCGTCCGCTCTGTTTTGCCGCCACCTCCAGCCGCTGCTGCCATTTGGATTTCTTGACCGGTTTCTTCCTGTTCTCCTCGATCTTTTTCAGTATCTCTGACTCACTGACAAACCGTCTTGATACCTGTGTCTGTATTATCGAGATGAGGTTTGCAAGGAAATAGTAATAGGTTAGTCCTGCCGAGAAGTTGTTTAGGATAAGCATGAACATCACCGGCATGAGGTACATCATAGACTTCATTCCCGGCATCTGCTCCTGCCCTCCTGACGGGTTGCTCAGCCTGGTTGAGATGATTGTGGAGGCTGTCATCAGCAGGGTGAAGAGGCTCACATGGTCTCCATACATGGGAATGGTAAAGGGGAGGTCAAGAATACTGTCATAGGTTGAGAGGTCCTTGGCCCATAGAAATGGCTGCTGTCTCAGCTCTATTGAGGTGGGAAAGAAACGGAACATTGCAAACAGGATAGGCATCTGAAGCATCATGGGCAGGCACCCTCCCATTGGACTGACTCCTGCCTTTTTGTAGAGATCCATCGTCGCCTGCTGCTTCTTCATGGCATCCTCCTGCTTGGGAAACTTCTTGGCGATCTCATCTACCATTGGCTTCATCACCCTCATCTTTGCCTGGCTGATAAACGACTTGTGGGTCAGGGGTGCCAGAACCAGCTTGATCAGCAGCGTCAGTATCAATATTATGATGCCATAGTTTGCGATATGGTTGTTGAGAAGGTTGAAGATCGGTATTATGACAAACTGGTTGATCCCTTTGATGATATTGTTACCCAGGAATACCAGTCCCTCCAGCTTGAGGTCATACTTTTTCAGTATGGTGTAGCTGTTGGGTCCGAAATAGAACCTCATCTTCATTCCGGTATTGTCACCATGAGCAAAGGGAACCCCTATCTCCGACTCAAAATAACGTAGGTAACGTGATGTGGGGTCGGTATTTGATGAGCTGATAGAGGCATTGAGGAAAAAGTCGTCTGCAATGATCACTGATGAGAAGAACTGATCCTTGTAGGCTATCCAGTCGGTCCTCATCAGGTTCTCTGACAGCACGCTCTTTTTCTGCCGCTGCCGCTGTCCTCCCAGGTTTTCAACACTCTCCTGATAGACCTTGTACTTGATACCGGTATACATATCCTCGTTCTGCCTTCCCTTCTCCTGCTGAGGGATATACATCTTCCAGTCGAGCGCTATTGAGGTTGTGTTTGCGGGTATCACTGCAGCCAGCGAGCTGAACCGTGACTCGAAGCTCACCATATAGTCGTCAGGCTCCATGGTGTAGATATACTCTATTGATGCTCCTCCGGCGGCTGTCATCCTCATTGTCAGGCTTGCGGGCCGTTTGTCGGCAAGTACCGGACCATCATATCCCACAGGCTCAAACCACAGCTCATCGGTAGCAACAAGCTTATTGTCGGTAGTAAAAAATTTAAATCCGAAGATTGTTGAGTCGCCGTCAAACAGAACGATAGGTGTGCCGTCATGGGCCGAATAGTTCTTTAGGGTGACCGAATAGGGCTTACCGCCATTGGCAGCAATCTTCATGGTCATCAGGTCATTCTCAATAGTATAGAACTTCGCACTGTCACTGGCACTGACACCAAACTGAGAGTGGGCGGCTGAGTCAGCGGGGTGGGAAAACAGGTTATCATCAGCGTTGAGCGGTGAGAGAGGCGACTCATCAGAGGTACCCTTCTGTTCACCGGTACCGAGGCCCAGCCGGTTGTTAAGCTCATAGACCCTGTCAATGGTAGGCTGATCCTTTGGCTTATAGTTGAGAGCCCTTATATATGAATCACGCGCATTGTCATAGTCACCGGCAGTATAGAGTGAGTCAGCATACTCCTTCTCGGCAGTGAAGAACTTGTTCATCCGGTTATTGTTATACATGCTGAACCCCACGAAGATCAGGAAGATCAGGATGATGCCGGTTACAGTGTTCCTATCCATTATTTTAAGATTCCCGGTTAATAAACTTCAGATTGTTGATGTTGATTTTTTTGTGATCTGCTTCAGCCGCCCCCGCCTTATCTACTGATATGTACTGAGAAGTCACCTACTCCTCATACATAGAGTTATCAATCAGCCTCACCTTCTCTTCGAGCATCTTTATCTCTCTTTTGGCGCTGGCTATCTTCTCTTCGACCTCTTTTATCATACTGTCAGCGTTGGCCGACTTTGCAAAGAAGCCTATATTGTTCTCCCAAAGGACAATATCACTCTCCAGCTGTCTGATTTTGCTGTAGAACTTCTCACGTTCACCTCTCACCTTCCTTGCGGTGCGCGGGTTTGACCTGGCACTGTCAATCTTGCTACGATATCTGAGAATATTTTTGTCCTCATCATCAAGTTTCAGCCTGTCAAACTGCCTGTTCAGCGCCTCTTTGTATCGCCGTGCTATCTCCTCTTTCCTGTTGTATGGCACAAAACCTATATCAGTCCATCGCTTCTGTATATCCTTCAGCTGTTCAAACCCGGCCCTGAGATCCTCCCCCGGGTCAAACTGGTCAAGCTCATCCAGTATGGCCAGTTTGGCATTGAGATTATCTTCGTATGATGAGTCACGGCCGGTGAAGTATTCAGACTTACGGGTAAAGAAGGTGTCGCATGCCCTTCGGAACCGCTTCCATATCTTGTCTGAATATTTTTTAGGTACCGGTCCGATCTCTTTCCACTCTTTCTGAAGCCTTATCAGCATGTCAGAGGTCTCCTTCCAGTCGGTACCCTCCTGCAGCGCCTCAGCCTTGAGACAGAGCTCTGTCTTGAGCTGCAGGTTTCTCACCTGTGTCTCCTTGTTCTCGGCAAAAAAGGTGCGCTTCTTTTCGAAGAAGGTGTCACATGCTGCCCTGAAACGCTGATAAATCTTGTTATTATGTTTCCTGGGAGCAAACCCGATCGTTTTCCACAGCTTCTGAGCCTCCAGGATCGCCTCTGACTTCTCCCTGAAATCGGCAAAAGTGAGTATCTCGCCGGCAGCTATCTCCTCAACCCTCTTACACAGCTCGGTCTTGGCCTCCAGGTTACGCTTCTGCTCATCCTTCTGCTTCTCAAAGAACTCATGGTGCCTCTTGTTTACTTTTGAGGTAGCCTCACGGAACCGCTCCCAAATCTCATTCTTGTGCTCATGCGGTACCGGACCCACCTCACGCCACTGGTTGTGGTACTCCTGCAGCTGCTTGAAGGCTGCCACAGCATTGGGCTCAAGAAGCAGCTCCTCAGCCTTCTCACATAGTAATACCTTGACTTCGAGATTTTTACGCAAGTCCAGGTCTCTCAGCTCACGGTTTATCTTTATATAGTCATAGAATATCTCTACGCTGTGATGATAGTTCTCCCACAGATCTTTCACTGCCGGCTGTGGCACGATGCCTATGGCATGCCAGGCATTCTGCAGGTTCCTGAACTCCTGGAAGGTCTTGTTTATTGCCTCCTCACGGTTTACCAGATCCTTAATCTGCTCAATGATATCCAGCTTCTTTTTCAGGTTCTCCTGCTTCTCGCTCTCCTGAACCTTAATGAAGTCACTTCTGCGACTGCGGTAGGTCTGCAGAATGGTATTTATCTCACCCTCCAGCTCATCAGGCTCAGGCCTGTAATCTTCAATATTACCACCCTCCTTGGCAAATTCGAGCCTGCGCTCGTTGAATTCAGCCTTGCTCTTTTTGTAGAAGAGCTCCTTGATACGGCTGACATCATCAATGATCTCCGCTGGCGGCCTGTTCTCCACTATGAGGGCGAGGGTCTCTACCAGCTCCTTTCTTGAGAAGCCGCTATAATCTACCGGTGGCAGCTCTATCTCATCGTAATTGAGCTCCTCCTCCTCCTCTTCCTTCTCTTCAGCCTCACCTTCGACCTGATCTACAGTCTTCTCATCAGTATCATCCTTTTCCTCCTCTTCAGCCTGATCTACAGTATCCTTCTCTTCAGTCTGATCTACAACCTTCCCTTCAGCTTCACCTTCGACCTGATCGACAGTCTTCTCATCAGTATCACCCTTTTTCTCCTCTTCAGCCTGATCGACAGTATCCTTCTCTTCAGCCTGATCTACAGCCTCCGCCTTCTTCTCCTCAGCGTCACCTTCGACCTGATCTACAGCCTCCGCCTTCTTTTCCTCAGTCTCATTCTCCTCCTTCTCTCCGGGCTCATTCTGCTCCTCCCGGTGTTTTTCCTCTTCAGCGGCTGTCTTTGGCTCACCGCCCCCGCTCTCCTCTGCCGGTGGAGCAACTCTCTCTTCAGCAGTATCTTCCGGAGCAGTTACCGGTATATCGTTATTCTCCATAGATTCAATGTTCCTGTCAGGGTCATTGAATTGTTCATTATGAACAGAGTTTTCCGGATCTTTTGTTGTCATTTCAAATCCCTTTTCTTCAGTGCTTCGCCAATGGCGGGAGGCGTGCAGCTCACCTCCTTTTTTCAAACCACGAAAATAATGGAATATTAGCAAAAGTCAAACCTATACCTGAATTAAATGGGAATGAATAGCTTCTGATTGTCAAAAAGTTTAAATTTGTCAATCGGGTTTGATATTCTGAATTTATGGAAACCATGCAGTTCATTCTTATCCTGTTGCTTACTGCTCTGGCCGGTTATCTGGCATATAGAAATATGCAAAAAAAGAGAAGGTCTGGCAGCGATGGTAATGTCACCGGAGGGGAAAAGAGGAAGGAGAGTCCACGGGAGAAGCCTGATGACTATGAGCCATATTCCGGAAAAGATCCTGATAAGGAGTGACACCGCCACCTGTCAGGCTCCCAGCTCCAGCTGGTCTCTTATGAGCCTGTAGTATGTACCTCTGAGGGCGGTGAGCTGATCGTGGGTACCCTCCTCGGTCACCCTTCCCTGATCAAGCACCACTATGTTGTCAGCATGGCGTACCGTGCTCAGCCGGTGAGCCACCACCACCACCGTTCGTCCTGCATAAAACTGTGCCAGGTTCTCAACAATCACTCTCTCATTGGAGGCATCAAGGGCACTGGTAGCCTCATCAAGCAGCAGCAGTGACGGCTCCTTGTAGACCACCCGTGCTATCAGTATCCGCTGTTTCTGTCCCTGGCTCAGTCCGTGACCGCCCTGCCCCACCATCGTATTGAGGCCTGCCGGGAGTATCTCTATCAGTGGTGTGAGGTTGGCAGTCATAATGGCTCTCTCAACCCTCTCCATCACAGGCTCATCTTCACCGGGGGCAATATTACCCAGAATGGTATCGGGGAAGATATACCCCTCCTGCATCACCACACCGGTATTCTCTCTCAGTGATGAGACAGATATCTCCTCCAGCCTCCTCCCCCCTATCAGTATCTCTCCTTCAACGGGTCGGTAATAGCCCAGAAGCATCTTAAGAAGGGTACTCTTTCCTGACCCGCTCTCGCCCACCACAGCAGTGATACGTCCGGCCGGTATGTTGAGGTTGAGGCGATGCAGCACCCATGGCGAGCCGGGCCCCTCATACCTGAATGAGAGCTCCCTGATGGTCACCGGCGCGTCAGCAGGCATAGCTGCCTTCTGCTGATCATCTTCAGTCTCGGAGGTCATCTCATGCACCTCACTGATACGTTCAAGGCTTATACGTGCATCCTGTGTCGCTCTCATCAGGCTCACTATCTGTGATACCGGACCATTCAGCTGGCCGGTGATAAACTGTACCGCCAGCATCATCCCCAGGGTCATTGAGCCGCCAATTACCAGTGTGGCAGATATGATTGTGATAATCACGTTTACCGACTCATGGATAAGTGTTCCGCCGGCTGTCTGGAATTGCATTATCCGCATCCCCCTGATCCGGGTTGAGTAAACCTCTCTCTGATGCTTCTCCCACTCAAGCCTGTTGGCTGCCTCATTACCTGCCAGCTTTATCTCCTGCATCCCGTTGACAATGTTGATGATCCTGTTGCCCGCCTCAGCCATCTGCATAAAACGCCTGTTGTCCAGCCGCTCACGGGCAGGCATGAAGAGGGTGACATAGAGGATATAGAGTGCTGTGCCGGAGACAAATACTAGCAGTACCGGTATACTATATATGCCCAGCACAATACCAAATATGACAAAATTAAAGAGCGAGAAGAGTATGGTAAGGCTCGAGGAGGTCAGATACTCCTCTACCCTGCTGTTGTCATCTATACGCTGCAGGATATCACCGTTAAGCTTGGTGTCGAAGTAGGCGATGGGGAGCCCCATCAGCCTTGCCAGGAAGTCAGAGACTATCCTGATGTTAAGCCGTGTGCCGAGGTGAAGCAGCAGCCAGCCGCGACTGAACTCCACAGCCATCCTGCCGGCCGTCAGTGCCAGCTGCCCGGCCAGTATCAGCCAGATAAGACGTATGTCACGTGCTGCTATCCCCCTGTCTATTATTGCCTGGGTGAGGAAGGGAAAGACCAGCTGTATGGCGCTTGAGGCTATCAGTCCGGCAAACAGCCATATGATCTGTCTGCGATAGGACTTCAGGTAGGGCAGCAGGAAGCGAAAGCTGCTACGTGCAGGCGGGTCATCAGGCTGATCGGTGAAGCCGGGCCCCGGGGTGAGCAGCAGTGCCATACCCTCCCTCTCACCCTCTCTCTCGCCCGTACTCCAGCCCCTAAGAAACTCATCATGGCTCATCCTGATACGACCGATGGCCGGGTCACTGACCCATACCATCCTGTCACTGATCCTGTTGACAACAATAAAGTGATTCTGCTGCCAGTGTGCCACTGCTGGCAGGGGAGCATCACTCCGCAGCCTGCTGAAAGGTATCTTCACCCCTACAGCAGTCAACCCCATGCTCACGGCAGCCTGGCTGAGACCCATCATTGAGACACCCTGCCGGGTGATCCAGGCCTTCTGTCTGATAGTCTCCAGTGAGAAGTGCTTGCCGTGCCACTGTGCCACCATACTGATGCAGGCAGGCCCGCAGTCCATTGCATCATGTTGTCTGACAAAGGGGTACGCCATATAATTGTGAGGAGATGAACCGTTGCAAATATATCCAAAATAAATGTGACACACTTCCATGGGGCAAGAAAGAGCTACTGAAGCGCACTTTTCAGAAATCGATTGCGGAAATTGTATATTTGTCAATTAAATCGCCGGTTTGGGCTTATTCAGAAAGTATTCGGATTCTGACATCATTGATGGGATAAGGAGGCAGGACAACCGCATCCTTTCATACCTCTATGATAACTGGTTCGGTATGGTACGTGACTATCTCCTGAAAAATGGTGCCACAGATGATGATGTGCATGAGGTGTTTCAGGAGACGATTGTATTTTTCTACCGTAAGGTGACCGGCGGAAGACTGCAGGTAGCCGGTGACCTTAAAGGTTACTTCTTTGGTATGGCACGTATTGTCTGGACCAAGCTGCTTCAACACCGTTCGAAGCTTGAACCGATCATCTCTGAGCCGGTCGACTCACGTGATGATGACCTTATCAGCCAGGCTATCATGGAGCGCATAGTGATGCGTTCATTTGCGCTGTTGAAGGCTGACTGCCAGATGATTCTAAACCTGTTCAGTGAAGGACACACCTACGAAGAGATTGCCCGCCGCATGAATCTCGGCAGTGAGGCTTATGCCCGCCGTAAAAAATATCTGTGCAAGGAGGCTCTGATGGAGATCATCAGGACAGATCCCGAATATCATGACCTTGGCCCTCTGTAATAGAGAGCCATAAGTACCGTGCCGGCAGCCAGCACCCCCAGCAGTGACAGGTAAAGAGTGATATGGTTATACCACAGTGGTGTGTCATCACCATAGATTACCAGTGTTGCCCAGTAGTAGGGGTGTGACCGGGTCTGGTCTGCCTCCCGCAGGAAGCGTAGCCTGGCACTGCGCAGTGCCGCACTCTTGGTCTGCCCCGCCCTCATATTCCTGTAAAATGAGTGTGTTACCAACGAGGCAGACACATCCTCCACCTCCCACATTGACATCACCACCGAGCGGCTGCCGGCATAGAGGAATCCGCGGGCGAGGCTCAGTATCCCCTCACCACTGACCAGCCTCCCCACACCGGTATTGCATGAGCTGAGTACCACCAGCATGGCATTGAGGTGCATGCTGTATATCTCATAGGTATTGAGCATACCATCTTCGCTCTTGTCACCTCCGGCAAACAGTATCTTTGAGAATGCCGGCTGCCGGTCATCAACCAGGGCATGGGTTGCCAGGTGTATTATTTTGTAGCCTGCCGCCTCCCGCTTGAATCTCTCTTCACCCGCCTCCTCTCCCAGGAAGGCTGTGCCGCCACACTGCCTCACCACATCTTCTGCCTCCAGCAGGGCGTAGGGCAGCTCTCTTATATTGCTCCGCAGGGTGGGCCATGATACCAGCAGTGAGTCAGCAATCTCCATCGCTGAATATGAGGGTGCGAATGCAGCTACCCGGTTATTGAACCTCCTGCTCCTCTCCATCGTCTCCGATGAGAGGGTAACGCTATAGATATATGAGAAGCGGAATCTCTTCAGTGCGAAGGGCGCATCACGGTAGAGCATCTCCTGGCTGCGAAACTCCTCGGTAACCAGCGCCTCAAAAGGGATATATGAGAGAATATTGTCAGGAGAGATAACAATCTTGTCACCCCTGAGATAAGGCAGGGCCGGCTCAAGGAGCACACGGTAAAGGCTGTAGGCCAGATCCATATATTCATTGAAGGGGGCACGGGTATCACTGGTACGTGGCATGGTGGTTAGCAGCTCACGAAACCGGTAGAGTGATGCTATAAAGGAGCTGTCAATATCATGGGTGATGATCTCCTGGTGTCTCTGGTTGGCCACAAAGGTGTAGAGCTTCGTCTCGGTCAGCACATAGCTGAGTAGGTTTGAGTGGCGCCCTATCACCCTCGTTATGTTTGTAGAGGGGGTCACCTCACTTCTGTATTTCAGGTTGTAGTAGGCCGGATACTCCTCCTCAAAGAGACGTATCAGTGAGTCACGAGACCTGACCAGCCTGAATATCAGTCCTTCCCATGTAGCCAGCCGTTGTGTGTCGGGTGCTGCCCTGATCTCTTCCCTCGCTATCAGCTCACGATAGAGCCCTGTCTGGCTGCGTATGGTGGCGTCGAGCGTGACCAGCTCCACTGGCAGTGAGAAGCGGGCAGCATTAACCTCACGTATGGAAGAGAGAAATCCCGCCATCTTGCTTCTCTCTGTGAACTCAAAAAAGGCACTGACCAGCCCCGGGGCAGCACCCTCATTGTAAAGGGCGGCATAGTTGCCTACCAGGCCGGTATAGACATCCCTTGATGAGGAGCTCAGATTGGTACGACTCTCATCATCAGTCATCTCCAGCCTGCGACGATCATAGATTGAGGTGAGCTGACGGCCTGTGGCGATGGCCTTCCTGATGAGCAGGGTGTCACTGCTGCTGGCTGACAGAGCATTGAGCGAGGCATATCTCAGGTTCAGTATTGCCAGGTCACTGGCTGAGATCCTGCCATTTTCGCCTGTCATGCCGTCTGTAACCCATTCATCAGTAGCCCTGCCATCTGCAACTCTTCTGTCCGCAGCTCTGCCATCTGCAACTCTCCCATCTGTAGCCCTGCCATCTGCAACACTTCTGTCTGTAGCTCTACTGTCTGCTGTCCTGTTGTATCTCCACTCGTATGATGCCTGTGGCAGTGCAGCCTCCTCCTCAGTCACCTCCAGCAGCTCCTTATACCTGCCGGCTGAGTAGAGTGCGGTGGCATAGGCTGCCGTGACAAACTTTCGCATTATATGGTCCCACGGGTTATGGCGTACATATGAGAAGCAGCTGTCATAGAGAGCCAGTGAGCGTACATGGTCATGCAGGCTCTGATCAACAAAGGCTGCCAGGCCTACAAGCATTGTGAAGTATTGCCGGCTGGCTCCCCCAAAGCTGCGGCTCGCCTGCTCAACCCCTCTCTCAAGAAGCCTCTCACCCTCATCAACCCTCCCCATCTCCTCAAGCAGTCGTGCATAATTCAGATAGAGAAGGTACTTGTCCTGTGTTTCAGCCCCATCCTCTATGGCCAGCCCGCGACGCAGATAGTGTTCACTCTCACCGGGCTGACCCACAGCCTGGTAGATCAGGGCTATGGTGTTGTGAATCAGTATCCGCGAATCGATGCCGGCATCCTGCTGACGATCGTAAATGGTGAGGGCCTGCCGGCAGTAGGCAAGTGACTTGTTGTATTCATTTATATTATACAGACTCAGACCTATTACATGGTACAGGTCGGCAACCACCTTCTCACTGACCTTTCGCGGGAAGAGACGTGCAATTTCCAGTCCGGCCTCAGCCATCACAATCGCCTGTTCATTATCATTCAGCTGTGACGATATACTGGCCAGGTTGAGATAGGTATTAGCCAGACCCGATGAGTCGGATCCGGAGGTGAGCCTCCTCACCTCCAGCGCCCTGATTCCTGCCTGACGGGCAGCTTCATAGTCGCCCTCCCTGGCCAGTGATGCCGCCAGATTGCTGTAGCCGGTTGAATAGCGGCGGTCTGTCAGACTGAGAGCTTCACGGAACCGTAGCGATCGGGCGAAGGATTTGGAGGCACTGGAGAATCTGTTGGACTGAAAATGGTGAATGCCGGTATAGTAGAAAGCGTCCGATAGGGCCAGTGTATCGGTAACGGTACCCGTCAACAATATTCTTTCGATCTCGGTCACACAGGCCGCCGGGTCACTTTCGGTTCTGCCCCCTTCAAGGATACCTGAGAGGGTGTCGGTCAGCTGACGCAGTCTTATAAGGTCCGTAACCTGACCGTCAACAGCTCCCTTCGCCGGCGCTTCCGTCATGACAACAAATTGGCAGCAGACAATAAAAATCAGGGTCAGTATGGCTCTCTTCTGACTCATCAAAGTGGTTCTTCTAGCTTCAGACTGCAAAAATATAAAAGATCAGACTCTTAAACAGTCACAAAAGAGTAATTGTATGTAGCAGTTAATGAGCATAATATAAATTAAATTAAAAATAGTTCGTTTTTTTGTGTCACAAAACGCCCCTTTTGGGTACGTATTGATGTAAACGCAATTAAACCCTGATTTATTAATTAATTATGAAAAAGATGGAAACCCTGAAAATTGAAAAGCTTGCTGAGTTTGTTCTTTCAAATGAAGAGATGATTAACCTTCGTGGCGGTACCAAGCCAATCCCGGGTGGCCCTATAGGTCCGACCCTGCCTCCGATAATTATTGAGATCTGATCTGATATCTGTTCATAGCGAAGGCTGGCTGGGCCAGTCTTAAGCTATACCCGGTGGTAAAGGGCTGCACAGGCCTTACCGGGTGATCCGGGAAACGGGGGAAGAGTGGCAGTAGAGAGAGCCACGCCATAACCCATAGCGGGTGAAGGGCCCGGAAGAGAGAGCCGGGGCCATACTCCCGGAGAGGTGCGGTACGCAGTGATACCGGCAAAGGGTGTGGTGGCTGAGCTACGGAAAAACCGGCAGGTGGAAGGAACTGGCATGTTACCAGAATTTTACTGGTGCATGGTCCGGTGACAGAGGAAAATGACGCAGAGCAGCGGGGAGTGATATTGGGCCGGGGGGAGTGATATTGGGCTGGGGAAGAGTGATATATTGAGCTGCTGGCAGGGAGAGGGGCATTGTTGCCGGCTCTCTCCACCAGGTGGCACACAACAGAGAGTTGAACGGATATTAACTGTGTAAAACACAATATGATGAAAAGGAATAACGCAAACAACCCGGACTACCAGCACCTTGCAGGTAAACCCGGCAGGGCGGTTAACTCATGGCTCACTGATTTGACAAATGATTCGTTGTCGGCTGAACGTGAGGCTGCCCTGAGGCAGAAGAGTGATGAGATACTGGCAGACAGCGGTCTGCTTGAGCTGCGCAGGAAGCTTATACACCTTGACAGTAAAAAACGCTCGGCAGAGAGAGTACGGCGGGGCCTCGTGCGCGCCGGCAGGTATGCGGCGGCAGTAGCTGTCGCAGCGCTGGTGACGGCAGCCCTGTACCTTATTATGAGGCCCGGCTCATCACCGGAAGAGCTGCTGCTGGCCAACTATGCACGGTATGAGCTGCAGGGAGCAGTGAGATCGGCAGAGACCACTGACAATACACTGATGCAGGATGCCATGGCCTCCTACAATGCCAGGGAGTATGAGAAGGCAATAGTCTGCCTGGAGCAGCTGATAGACAAGGGGCAGAAGGAGATGGAACCGGTGTTCATGCACGGGATGGCCAATATGGAGATAAAGAATTACCAGCAGGCCAGCGGATCATTCCGTAGTGTGATTGATCACAATGATAACCTCTACCTCGAAGATGCTTCATGGTATCTGGGACTCTGCTATATGATGACCGATAACAGGGAGAAGGCTGTCACCCAGTTCGAAGCGATAGCTGCCTCGGGAAGCCGCTACGCAAAAAAGGCGGCACGGCTGGCCCGCAGGATGAGGTAGGTCAGAGCTATAATGTAGTACAAAACAGAGCTCAACGAAGCGCAGAGTTTGGCAAGAGTAAGCTGAGTAAGCTGCAGGCTGAAGAAGAAAGTGTAATTAAACAGGTAATCATATGTTCGAGATCCTTCGCAATGCCCTCATGAAGGAGACAGGTGAGGCAGGGAGAGCCGGGCGTAAAAAGCTTGACAGAATGATTAACAACCCGGAGATAATAGCTGGGGTATCACATGAGATCAGAACCCAGATGAACTCAATAATGGCGTTCTCACACCTGATTGGCAATGAACGGTTCACTGACGCAGAGAGAAGAGAGTTCAGTGACCATATCATACGATCATGTGAACAACTGATAGGGCTGTTTGAAAACTACTTTGATACTGCAATACTGAAAACAGTTAACGGAGGAGGCGAGAAACTCCGTGAGACTGATATAACATCACTGTTCGAGTCACTAACCTCAGATTTCAGGGTTTACATGGGGAAAAAGGGACACGACAGTGTCGTTCTCATTCATGAGGACAATCTGCCTGAGAAGCTGATACTGAAGCTTGATCCGGCACGGCTGACACGTATTGTCAGCAATCTGTTCAGGAATGCGCTCAACCACACTTTTTCAGGGTTTATTAAGGTTGGGTGCACCTACGGTGATGAGATAATTACAATGTATGTAAAAGATTCTGGCCAGGGTTATTCAAAAAGCAGAGACCTGCTGCTTTCCGACAATCCTGAAATCCGACAATCCGACAGTCAGGATACCTATTCCGCTATGAATTTAATCCTGGCCAGAAATCTTATCTCCACTATGGAGGGTACCATCAGGGTTGAGTCAGATGATGGCAAGGCCACATCAGTGTTTGTCTCACTACCGGTTAAGGAGTGTTCAGGGTATAAGATACTGTCCGGCACCTCATCAGAGGATCGGGTGGCAATTTGATTTTTTTGAGATAGTTATCTATCTGTCTGTTAAAAGAATGTCTAGGGCTGATCTTATGGGTCAGCCCTAGCTCTATTTTTTGGTGGTACCTTCTGACAGTATGGTGATTTCGGTACGTCTGTTGAGGCGTTTGCCTGCCTCGGTCACATTGTCAGCCACCGGCTCTGACTCGCCATAGCCGTGTGAGAAGATACGCCTGCTCTCTATACCTCTCTTGACCAGGTACTCCCTGACGGAGGCGGCCCTTCTCTCGGAGAGCCTCTGGTTGTACTCATCCGTACCGTCAGAGTCGGTATGGCCTCCCACCTCTATCACCACCGTATTGTTAATGGTGAGGAACTCAAGCAGCAGCTCCAGCTCAGGGATTGATGTCTCCAGCAGCTCCGATGAGTCATGGTCATAGAAGACGTTATACATCCTCATAAACTCACCTTCGCGTACCCGGTTCAGTGCAATTATCTTTTGATAGGGTTCGGCCGAGCTGTACCCGCCGGCAAAATCAAAATTCTCGGAGAAGATCATATATCCTGCAGCAGTCACATTGAGGCCATAGCTGCTCCCCTCCGGCAGGCATACAAAGAATTCACCGTTACTGTCGGTTTCATCAGTTATCACCTCCGTTCTGCTGGTAAGGTCAGTGAGCTCATACCTGGCCATAATAGGCTGGCTGGAAGCCTTGTCGGTCACCCTTCCCTTGAAGTAGAGCACCTGTTCAGGCTGTATCTCCTGTGGCAGGTCAATATAGAAGATATCCTTCCCCCTCCTCTTGTCACGTACCGACGAGAAATAGGCTCTTCTGCCTGACGACTCTATCACCAGCCCCATCTCATCAGCCGGGGTGTTCACTGCCGGGCCGAGATTGACAGGTACGCTCCAGGATGAGTCGCGGTTCATGGTTGAGTAGTAGATATCATATCCGCCGAATGAGTCGCGCCCGTTGGATGAGAAGTAAAGGGTTCGGCCGTTGAAGTAGATAAACGGAGATATCTCATCACCTGCCGTATTGATATTCTTTCCGGGGTTGACCGGATTACCCCAGGTGCCATCACTGCCCATGACTGAATACCACAGATCCATCCCTCCCAGCCCGCCCGGCCGGTTGCTGACAAAGAAGAGCATACGTCCGTTTGGGCTGATTGATGGTTGTGACTCCCAGTATGAAGTGTTCACCTGTGACCCAATATTCTTTCCCGGCGACCATCTTACACCATCAAATTTAGAGAGGTAGATATCACAGCTGCCATGACCGTCACTCCTGTCACAGGCGGTGAAGTACATATACCTGCCATCGGCAGATATTGATTGTGCCCCCTCATTTCCTGCAGTGTTCAGTGGTGGCCCTGCATTGCGTGCACGCCCCCAGTAGCCGTTGCTGTTCCACCTGCTGATATAGAAGTCCTCCTGCCTGTCATGCCCGTATGAGCGGCCATAGCCTGATGAGCGTTTCACCTCACGTGTGAATATCAGCATCTGGCCGTCACCGGTCACGGTGGGCCAGTACTCATCCAGCTCACTGTTTACCGAGTCACCGGCATTGACCGGTTCAACACCAAAGGCACTCTCCGGGTAGGCGAGGGCAAACCGGCAGTCAGCAAGCATCTTCTCAGCCTCCCTCCTCAGCCTGGCACTGCTACCTTGTCGTTTGAGGTATGCATCAAGATGTATTGAGGCTGAGTAGTAGTCGCCAGTACGAAGCTCAGCCCTGCCAAGGCTGAAGAGTGCAGGAGGATAGAAGAGCGAGTCGATGGTGATTGCTGCCCGGTAATGGGTCACAGCATCCTCCCACTCACCTGTATCGGTATAGAGCTGACCGAGCAGGATATGAGCCTCATAGAAGCGGCTGTCTTCCCTGACCGCCAGCTTCAGGTTGCTCTCTGCCCTGCTGTAATAGAGCAGCTCGTAGTCGCGCTTACCGAGATCATAGTATTTGAGGGCTCTGTTGGAACGGGTATGCAGCTCCTGACCCGACAGCTGCAACAGTGACAGTGTCAGGATCAGGATAGCTGTTATTGATATTCTGCCGCCCACCTAGGGGATATGCATAAACTTCTGTGCCTGTAGTGACACCCTCCATCTGGTATTCCTTTTGACATACTCAGTTATGGCTGCCACCATCTCGCGGTAACGACTCCATTCGGGCTGCAGATAGAGCACACACGCCTCACCTGCCTCCCTGCTGTACTTCTCCGCCTCCTCAAAATCGGAATTATCCTGTATGACCACCTTCAGCTCATCAGCCCTCTTAACTATATCAGGCAGCGGGGGTGAACTTCTCTTGGGTGAGAGGGTGATCCAGTCCCACTCGCCTGTCAGCGGATAAGCCCCTGAGGTCTCAAGGAACGTGGTGATGCCGTGCCTCTTAAGGCTGCGGCATAGCGGACCCATATTCCATGTGAGCGGCTCACCGCCGGTTACTACTGCTGCCACGGCTCCCGACCTGACCACATTGTCAGTGATCTCCTCCACAGTGACCAGGGGGTGTAGCTCAGCGTTCCACGAATACTTTGTGTCACACCAGTTGCAACAGATATCACATCCGCCCACCCTGATAAAGTAGGCTGCCTTGCCGGTATTGGCGCCTTCACCCTGTACCGAGTAAAACTCCTCTACCAGCGGGAGCAGCAGGCCGTTGTGGTCATCAGGAGTCATACACGCTACTGCCGGGAGGTGTCAAGTGAGAGCAGCCTCACTATCTTCTTAAACACCTCCGTGTTGTCCTGAATACCGGTAAACTCCATTGCTCCGGGGCCGTAGGCAAATACCGGTACCATTATTCCTGTATGACCGGTAACGCTGAAATGGGCCTTCAACTCCCTCTTGTCAGGATCACCGCTGACGATACTCATACCACCCGTCTCATGGTCAGCAGTGACTACAATAAGCGTGTTACCGTCTGCCTCTGCAAACTTGCGGGCCACTGCCACTGCCCGGTCCATATCGAGCATCTCTGTGGTGACCCCCTCACTGTTATTCTTATGTGCCTGGTGGTCTATCTCCGATCCTTCGATCATCAGCACAAATCCCTTTCGATTTTTTGAGAGCACCCTGAGCGCTTTCTCGGTGGCCCTGGCCAGGTAACCGGGATCCCTGCCGTCAAGGATGGTAGGGATATGTCCGTTTGACATCAGCCCGGCAATACGGTCTGACTCAGAGGCCTCAAACGACTCAAGGTCATAGGTGACATCATATCCGAGTGCTATCAGCTCATCAACGGTACTGCCGCTGATAACATTTCCTGCCGAGTCAACCTCCGGCTCAAAATAGTTCCTCCCTCCGCCGATGAAGATATCGGCTGCCCCGTTGAGATACTGACGTGATATCTCACGGTACTCATAACGTGATGGTACGTGTGCCACAAATGAGGCGGGGGTGGCATCTGAGAGTGAGCTGGTACAGACCACCCCTGTGGAGAGGCCTGCACCCCTGGCATGCTCAAGCAGTGTCACCATATGAGTGCTGTCAGGACGCATGGCAATCATCCTGTTGTTGGTCTTCTCTCCCGTAGAGAGGGCGGTGCCGCCGGCAGCTGAGTCAGTGATATAGTTGTCTGCCGAATGGGTTTGGCTGAACCCGGTTACCGGGAAGGCAGCCAGCGCCATAGGCCCATCGGCAACAGTCAGACCGGAATAGAACTGCGCCACACCCATCCCGTCACCAATAATATAGATCAGATTTTGCGGCTTCTCACTCTTGCAGCCGGCAATGATGAGTGCCAGTGCTGCAATTAAGGTTGTTGGTTTAAATAAACGTTTCATTTTTATAAAGGTTTTCAATTGTTCTCAATGGGTTCTAACTGTATCTAACTGCTTCTGGTTGTTTCTTACACTATCCGGCTGATACTGACTCTGTCTGTTTCCAAACAGTAACTTGCGTTCACGCTCTTCAGCCTCCCTGGCCCATCCGGCCGGTATTATGCTCCATTGGGCTGATGGTGCAGGACTGATCGTCCCCTGCTCCCTGATCCATTCTGCCAGGTAATATCTCAGGTCTCGGGTGGTAGCAGAGATCATCCTCTTCTCCAGCTCACTGCCGGTTATCCCTGCTGCTGCAAAGTGACCACCGCCACCATTGGCCCTATATGAGTTGACAGCCACTGTATAGCTGCGTGACGGGTCAAATGGGGTACCATCACTCATGGAGGTGACTGTCACCCTTGATCCCTGTGGTTTACTCACATCAATGGTATAGCGTATACCTTTGGCAGACTCAAAGTTGTAAGAGGGAAAACGCAGGCGGGCGGTACCATTGACCATCACCGGTGTGCCGTCACTGGTGAGCCGGTAATTCATCATAAGGTCACTGCTGCTCTTCATGGTGTTGAACCACTGGCCGGCAGCATGCTCCAGGTGACGCTCTATCTCTCTGCCTGTCATCCGCACTGTATATAGGAAGTTCTCAAACCTGTAGAGGCGGAACATATCACTTACGCGCAGCTCACCCCTTTCGATGGACTGGTCAAACGAGAGAGGGGCAGCCAGTGATATCTCTGCACCTGTGTAATCGAGCTGCATACGGTGTATCAGATCGACAAAGGCTGACGGACCGAAAAAGGCGTCACGCGTGGTAGCCGATGCGTCTGAAAATCCTATCACCTCGCTGGTGTAGCTCCTGATACTCTCTGTTACACCAGCAAATCTTTTGAGGAAGGTCTTCGAAAGAGGAAGGGTATTCATGGGAATAAGCCGGCCGCTCAGCAACGGTCTCCGTGAGCCGTCGGCCTGACGCTCAAAGGTGACAGTGACATTCATCACTACGTCTGACCTGCTGCCGCCATCCAGTATCAACACCCGGCCACCCTCTGTGTTGATCACCTCCCTCATATCCTGCCGGTGATCGTGGCCACAAAAGATAATGTCAAATCCGGGAACACTCCTGGCCACAGCGGTAGTACTGTTTTCATGCCGTTCACCATCAGAATTATCTCCTCCGGGCTTATTGCTTCCGGCTTTGTCGCCCCCGGTCGGGTCACTGTCCGGCTCGTCACCCATCCCCGAATGAAAGAGACCTATCACCAGGTCGGGCTTCTCATCGAGCATACGGGGCATCCATTGACGTGCTGTGGAGACCATATCATTGAAGATGATACCGCTGTAGAGCTCCTCAGGAAGCCACCTGGGTACTGACGGGGTGATAAGACCAAAGACCACTACCCTGACCCCTCCCCTGTCGATCACGGTGTAGGGAGTGAAATAAGGCTCTCCGGTAGCCTTGTCAACGGCATTGGCTGCCAGGAGCGGAAAGTTGTACTGCGCCCTGACACGGTCATAGACAGCATGACCAGCCTCAATGTCATGATTACCGGCTGTAGCAGCATCATACCCCAGATGATTCAGGATATCAGCTACAATATGGGTTGGGGTGGTATCAATGTAGTTATAGTAATAGACCAGCGGGTCACCCTGCAGAATATCTCCATTATCCAGCAGTATAATATTCTCTTTGTCAGATGATTCTATAACCGATGCCAGGTTGGCAAGTGACCTGTCGGTAGCCCTTCCCTCTATATTGTCAAATGGCAGCAGCAAACCGTGGATATCAGTGGTGGCATATATCTCGAGCTTCCCTGCACCGGAGCTGCATGAGAATGCCAACACCGTTGCTGTGATTGCCGCAATTACTGCCGCCAGAAAATATCTTGTCACTCTCATCTCTTCTCTAATCAGCTATTACCCAATATAGCCGTGGCCGGCACACGCAACACCCCGCCATATGACGTGCTTCAATCGCGCCTGGCCGGCCATCAACAGGGTTGACTGCAAATATATTGATTATTTCCTTGTCGCATTAGCGGACTCTCTTGTGGCGCTGCCACTTTTCGCTATTTTTGTATGCATGAAAGTATACTCAGGACTTGATGTAGCTCTCCGTGACCAGCCCGCCGGCCTGCGGGACAAGCGGACCGGCCTCTTGTGCCATGCATCAAGCATAACCTCAGACTACAGGCATATCACCGAACTGTTTGGCAACGGCTCCCGGTGGGAGCTGGCAGCGCTCTTCGGTCCACAGCACGGCCTCTTTGGCCAGACACAGGACAACATGATTGAGTGGGAAGGGGGTGATGACCCGCAGCTGGGCCTTCCCGTCTACAGCCTCTACGGTGAACACCGCAAGCCAACACCCGCCATGCTCGAAGGGGTTGAGCAGTTTGTCATTGACCTGCAGGATGTAGGGGCGCGACTCTACACCTATATCTGGACGGTCAAGCTCTGTATGGAGGCGTGTGCAGAGGCAGGAATACCGGTATGGATACTTGACAGACCCAACCCGATAGGAAAGATACAGGCTGACGGACCACTGCTGCAGGAGGAGTATTTCACCTTCGTCGGAGGAGCATCAATACCTCTGTGCCACCGTATGACACTGGGTGAGATGGCCCTCTGGATCAGAGAGAGATATGTGCAGGGGTGTGACCTGAAAATAATAAGGGCTGAAGGGTGGAGACGAAGCATGCTCTACAATGAGACTGGACTCCCATGGGTGCTCCCGTCACCAAATATGCCGACACTGCAGACGGCAGTGGTATACCCTGGCACGGTGCTGGTTGAGGCACTCAACCTCTCCGAAGCACGCGGAACCACCATACCGTTTGAGCTTACAGGCGCCCCCTGGGTAAACGGACAACGGCTGCTTAATGAGATGAGGAGCCGTAACCTGCCCGGGTGCCGGTTTCGCTGGCATGACTTTATACCTACCTTTAACAAGTATGCAGGTGAGTACTGCCAGGGCATACAGATACATGTCACCGACCCGTCAGTCTACAGGCCGGTCATCACAGCACTGCACCTGTTTGATGCTATCATAGAGACATCCCCGGAGGGGGCACTGGAGTTCCTCCCCCCACCCTATGAGTATGAATATGACCTGATGCCATTCGATATACTGTCGGGCGACAGCCGGATGCGTGAGGTGCTGAGCCGCAGACTATCACTCAGTGACGAGATAGCACGGTGGGAAGAGCAGAGAGAGCCGTTCATGAAAGAGTTCAGCCAGATGGCACTCTACGACGAGTAGAATGTTCACCCCGGTAAATATTGTACTGCTCTCACTAATAGTCTTTATTGCTTCGGTGGTAAGAGGCTTTACCGGCTTCGGGCTGGCACTGGTGGCAGTGCCACTGATACAGTTTATCATGCCGGTAACAGATACCGCTGTATTTATTGCAATGATAAACCTCATATTCTCAGTGTTATACTACCGTCGCTCTAAAGAGATAGCCAAAGGGCAGCCACTCGGACGTATGGCACTATGGACAGGTATAGGGGTGGCCGCCGGAGCAATGGTACTGAAATATGTCAACCCGGCATACATTCAGCTCACCTGGGGCGTGCTGCTGATAGTGATAGTGATCTCACTGACCAGGGGATTCAGCTTCCCCATACGGAGTGATGCCGCTGCCATGACCCTGAGCGGACTGTTCGGAGGAGCGCTGGCCGGTGCAACAGGAATCACCGGCCCGCCGGTGGCAATAATCCTCTCATCAATGAAGACACCAAAAGAGAAATTCAATGCAATAATCTCTGTCTTCATACTCTTTGCAGTATCCTATGCACTGCTCTTCTACATGATCTCCGGACTGATAACGCGTGATCCGCCACTGCTGGCCCTCACCTCGGTGCCTGCATTGCTGGCCGGACTCTGGACGGGTGACAGGCTGGTATCAAAGATCAGCCAGAAGACCTTTACAACTATTATATATATTGTGCTGGTGATAATGGGTCTGTTAACCCTGGCAAAGGGTGCGAAGTCGCTCTTTGGATTTTGATAGTAGACCCCTTCGCGTATCATGGCGTCAGATTTTAAATATAAAACCATTGAAGATGAGTCGAGAGGGCTCTTCAAAGACCGTGGCAGCCGTTTCATAGCCATCGCCCTGCCGGTAACCACACAGGATGAGATAAAGGTCCACCTGGAGAGGCTACGGAAAGAGTATCACGATGCGAGGCATCACTGCTTTGCGTGGGTGCTCGGGCACCACAGAAGTGACTGGCGGGCCAATGATGACGGTGAGCCCTCCGGCACTGCCGGGCGCCCCATCCTGGGCCAGATAAACTCAAATGAGCTGACAGATATTCTGATTGTTGTCATAAGGTATTTCGGGGGAACACTTCTCGGCACCGGCGGACTGATTAATGCTTACCGCAGTGCTGCAGCTGATGCAATAGACAATGGTAAAATAGTGGTGAGACACCTGACAGAGAGATGGCGTATCACCTTCCCCTACCCTGCCATGAATGAGGTGATGAAGGTACTGAAAGAGGAGGAGTGCACCCAGTCTGAACATCGCTACAGCGGAAACGATGTCTCAATCAATATAGACTTCAGATCATCGGTTGCAGAGACTATTATTGAGAGACTCGGAATGATCACCGGCGTGGAGGTGGAAAAGCCGGAGGAGGAGTGAATCACCGGGGTAGAGGGCATAGGGGTGAACGGCTGTCAGATTGGGCGTATGGGTGAATCACCGGAGCAGCCGTCAATTTTTCAGATAGTTTTTAACATCTCTTTGCGAGCTCCGTAGTTGTGCTACATTTGTAACAGTAAGGCAATTTTAAAGAAGATCCTATGCAGTCCAGAAGTTTAGTCTCAATTGATGACCTGACCACCGGTGAGATCATGAAGATTCTTGGGCTTGCCGCCGAATTTGAGAAAAATCCTGACCAGGATATTCTTCGCGGCAAGGTGGTGGCAACACTCTTTTTCGAACCTTCAACACGTACCCGCCTTAGCTTCGAAAGCGCTATCAATAAGCTGGGAGGCAGGGTGATAGGCTTCACTGACTCCTCCAGCTCCAGCGTCACAAAGGGCGAGTCACTGAATGACACTATCAGAACGGTAAACAACTATGTTGACATGATTGTGATGCGTCACCCGATTGAGGGCAGTGCACGCTTTGCCAGTGAGATAGCCACAGTACCGGTTATCAATGCCGGTGATGGTGCCAATCAGCACCCTACCCAGACCCTGCTGGACCTCTATTCGATACAAAAGACGCAGGGTACTCTTGAGAAGCTCAATATCTGCCTGGTAGGAGACCTCAAGTATGGCCGTACGGTACACTCACTGGTGATGGCTATGTCACGCTGGAAGAGCTCCTTCAACTTCGTCTCACCCGAGGAACTCAGGATGCCTGAGGAGTACAAGCTCTACCTGCGTAACCTGGGGCTTGAATACCATGAGACAACTGACATCAACGAGGTGATCAGCATGGCTGATATCGTGTATGTCACAAGAGTACAGCGTGAACGATTCTCCGACCCGATGGAGTATGAGAAGGTAAAAAATGCCTATGTTCTCCATGAGTACATGCTTGCCGAAACACGCCAGAATATGCGCATCCTACACCCGTTACCCAGGGTAAATGAGATCAGCACTGATGTAGATTCAAACAGTAAGGCGTACTACTTTGAGCAGGCACTCAACGGGGTCTATGCCCGTCAGGCAATCATCACCGCATTTCTGGGATTAAAATAGGAAGCCATGAAGAATATCAATGAATCAAAGCAGCTGCTGGTCTCAGCCATCGAGAGCGGTACTGTTATCGACCATATCCCTGCCAGCACCCTCTTCAAGGTGATAAAGATACTGGGGCTAGAGAGGTACAAGAGCCAGATAACCTTCGGAACAAACCTTGACAGTAAGGCTGATGGTAAAAAGGCTATCATAAAGATTGCCGGCAAGTTTTTTCAGGATGATGATGTCAACCGCATAGCGCTGGTGGCCCCCAGGGCAAAGCTGAACATCATAAAGGAGTACAAGGTGGTGGAGAAGCGTGTAGTGGAGGTACCAGATACAATAACGGGTATAGCCAGATGCATGAACCCCAAGTGTATCACCAACTTTGAGAAGGTGATCACCCGCTTCAGGGTGGTCTCAAAAAAGCCGGTAGCCCTGAAGTGTCACTACTGTGAGAAGATTACCGACCAGGAGAGTATGGAGATTATCTGAGATGGTGGCAAACTGGTGAGCAACTTCTCCTTACCTGCAACGGGACAGATAAACCACAGGAGAATTGAGATTATCTGAGGCGGTCATACGATTTGACAAGCAGCTCATCCTTCAGTATGGCACGGTAGGCGAGCCATGAGAGTATGGCCATCAGCAGCGGAAAGATGGCCCTGACCCTCCAGACCACGGTAAACTCAATCTTCCGTGAGAGCATCAGCACATAGAAGCTACCCAGTATAATGATGCCCAGGGAGAGCAGCAACACCATCATCACCACCCTCATCTGTGTCGTACGACGCCTGTAGAGTAGAATAGCGACAAGGGTGAGCAGGGGGACCAGCGCCATGATAATACGCAACGGCCACAACTGCTGCAGGATCATACCACCAGAGTCACTCACACCAGGAAACCCGATAGTGAGCATGCTGCTGCCGGTACTCAGACCAAGCAGCTCACCCCTGAGGAGGAGGGCAGAAAGCAACAGCACCAGCAGCAGAAAAAGAGTCTGTATCCTCTGTATCATATTGAATAGTAACAGTTTTTACCTAAACAACTTTCTGAAATTCTGGTAGTCAAGGTAGTATAAAACTTTCAAAGATATACTGTTGGTCTGTGGCATTGAGAACATCTCCCTGAAGTTTTCGATACCGTTATTGATTATCACACTGCCGAAGGCTGTGACTGAATTCTTCCATACCAGCGAGAGCTCACTTCCGGGAGCAAAGCGCCAGGTATAGACCATATCCACATTGAAGAAATTGGTATTGACGTCACTGTTTTCCACAATGGTTGAGTAGGGTCTGTCAAACAACGAACCGTCATCCTGTAATATGTAGTAGTCACCATCATAGTCGGCCCGTGACCAGTAGTGCCTCCCCCTGAGGGTGAGGTATGAGTTGGCTGTGAAGATGAATGCTCCTGAGAGGGTGTTGGTGATGGTGGTCACATCACGTTTCCCGAATGTGATACCCTCTGTCGGGCTCTCATAGACAAAACCGATATCATTCCGCATCTTCTCGGCACCAACGCTGTACTTCAATGAGAATCGCCTTCCTATCTTTATCTCAGGCCCCACTGACCACATGAAGCCATACTGGTTATAGTCTGACCATGACCGTGAGATAAACAGGTTCCAGTCGAGGTAGAGCCGCCTGCTCCTGTCAGTGTCACCCCTCACCCCTGCCATCATTGATGGTGGCCGGTGATAGAACATAGACATGTCAAGGGTACGTGGCTCAAAATAGTCATCCTCACCCCACGGGTTCAGCTCCATATTTACGAAGAAGGTCCAGTAGTTCATCAGCATCATCATATGGTTGAACATGATGCCGGCCCCGGTGAAGGCTCTCGGATTGAAGAGCTGCATGTAGCTGAAGTCGATGGTAGAGGAGGTTGACATGATATTGCCCATCGGCTCAAAGGTGTTGTATGAGAAGTTGAGGTGATGCTCTATCTCATTATTGCGCCTCAGGTAGCCCATATCGGTAGGGTCATAGGTGTCACTCATCACTGAGAGGCTGTATCCGGTTCTGAATTTTCCTCCTGTCTTGCCTGCCATGAGATTGAGTGAGTGACCCAGGGCTGTCGGGTCATCTGAGTAGTACTTCTGACTTAGTACTGCCCCGGCAGATGCTGACCAGCGCCTGTTTGCGCTCTTGATCAGTGTCTCAAACCCGCTCACATTGGCCGTATAGAAATACTCATCGCGCTTTCCTGCGCGTATGACGCTGGTATTCATTATACTGACATATGAGTCATTCTTCAGGGTCTGGTCAAGCACAACCATATTATAGTTGGTAAGAGGCTCAGTCATAATCTCCCTTCTCTCACCTGTCACCGGGTTTTCAACGGTAGCCCAGGTGTTGTTTGTCAGGGCATTGAAGATTCCAATTCCCAGTCCGCCCCTGGTACGGCCCGATATTTTTGTGGCATTCAGGAGGCTCACCTCTATCGGGTTACGTGTCACCACCTCATTCTCGCCGGCCATGGTATGTGCCATATGTGCCAGCCGTGGTGTCCCTCCTATTCGTCGCGAATAGAATATATTACCTCTCTCAAACAGCTCAGTACCCTCCATGAAAAATGGTCTCTTCTCATTGTACTGCACCTCATAGGGCGACAGGTTGAGCACATGGTCATCAGACTGCACCTGTCCGAAGTCAGGTATAAGGGTAGCATCGAGGGTGAAGCTCTCTGAGAGACCCAGCTTGAGATCCAGCCCTCCGTTATATGATGTTCCCGTTCCGCCGCCGCCGGACTGGTGCTCCAGATATCCTGAGACATATGGCACCAGCGAGAGCCGTAGTGGCGGCTTTACCTCACGTATACCTGACAGCTCACCCAGATGAGCTATCGAGGAGCCAAACTCCTTTGTCACAAAGTTCCATGAAGAGGTCTCCCGCACGCGCCTCACCTCACGCCAGAAGTTGATACCCCACAACTGCGACTCTGACCTTGGGAAGCGCAGCGCTGAATAGGGTATTTTGATCTCGGCAATCCACCCCTCGTCAGTGATCATCGTCTGGCTCTCCCAGACTGCATCCCAGGTATCATTGAACATAAAGCTCTCCATGGTAGCCATCTTGTTATCAATCTGCACATTGGATGCAGTAACCTTGAACATCTCACCATTGAGGCCATCATTGAAGGGAGAGATCTCAATCCAGAAATGGTCTGCATTGATACCGTTATCATCGCGCTGACCCAGGTGGGTGAAGATTGAGTCAGGGGCACTGTCGAACATCACTGCTCCGATATAGAGGGCGTCATCATCAAAGAGAACCCTCACCTCAGTGTGGTATGCAGAGGGGAGACCGTTACGCGGATTGTAGATTATAAAGTCCGTTGCTGGGGCAGCTGCCTGCCAGGCGGGCTCATCGAGCCTCCCGTCAATGGTTATGGCATGTGAGGTGCGCCGAGCCTCAGCCCTCTTCTTCTCCTGGGTAACCCCGTAAGCGACTGATGTCTTGAAAATTGCACACAGTAACACTGACAGAAGCACCCGGACTACTGCTTTGTTACTTTGTGAAGTGTTCATCAGTACAGGGTACAGGTAATAGAACAAATATATGTGCAAGAGGTGAACGACAATAAGAGAGATATCATATTAACAATTATTAACTAGAGTTATCTCCTCTGAGATGAGGTATACGGCGAGCACTTTTTTTGTACTTTTGCACTTTACCATCTCAAAATATGAAAAAGACAGAATTGATAACCAACCCTGACGGCTCTATCTATCACCTTCATCTGCTTCCCGGCGAGGTTGCTGATAAGGTTATTGTGGTAGGTGACCCTGCCCGTGTTGAGCTGATCGGTGAGATGCTTGACGACGTGAGGGTACGCAGGTCAAACAGGGAGTTTGCCACTATAACCGGAAGCTATCGCGGGCATGATATAACCATTATCTCATCAGGTATAGGTACAGACAACATAGATATAGTTCTCAATGAGCTCGATGCACTTGTAAATATTGACCTGCAGAGCGGGGTGGCAGCTGATGAGCCACGGTCACTCACAATAGTGAGGATTGGTACTGCGGGCGGCCTGCAGGCTGATCTTGAGCCCGGCTCTTTTGTTGCCACCGCCAGGGCTGTGGGCTTTGACGGGGTGCTACACTTCTATGAAGGGTATGAGTGGTGTGTTGACCATGGTCTGGCTGATGCGCTCGCCTCACACCTTGAGTGGCCCGACCCGCTGCCATACCCCTATGCTGTGGTTGCTGATGAGGATCTTCTGGAGAGGGTGGCTGAGGAGATCACCAGGGGGATAACCATCTCATCACCGGGGTTCTATGCACCGCAGGGCCGTAGGCTCAGGCTTGAACCTTTTGACAGTGAGCTGAATGATAATATCACCTCCTTCCGTTACGGCGGAGGACGCATAACCAATTATGAGATGGAGAGCTCAGCCATCTATGGCCTTTCCAGGCTGATGGGGCATAAGGCACTATCTATCTGTGTGATCATAGCCAACAGGGTTACCGGTCAGTTTCTCAGCGACTACAACCCGTCAGTACGTAACCTGGCACGCCTGGTCCTTGACCGGCTCAGCTCCTGAAAACCGCCAGCACCTCATTGAGGATTGTGATTGCAGCCTTACCGTCACCATAGAATCCGGGGTATTTAAGGTTCTCACCGCTGTTCATAAAGTAATCCCACATCTCCCGTATTTTCTGCGGATCAGCACCTGCCAGCATGACGGTACCGTTACGTACCAGCTCCACCCACTCAGTCTCCCTGCGCAGTACAATGCAGGGGCGCGAAAAGAAGTGACTCTCCTTCTGCACACCACCTGAGTCGGTCATGATCATTACGGCCCTCTTCTCTAGGAGTATCATCTCGAGGTAGGAGACCGGAGGGATAATCTTCAGCAGCGGATGATCGGTGATAGCTGCAAAGAGCTCAGGGATATTATTGCGAAGAGCTATTATGGTTCTCGGGTGGAGAGGCATAACCACAGGCACCGAGTTCTCCTCCGAGAGGGCCCTGATGGTTGTGAATATTGCATCCAGCCGTTCAGGATTATCAGTGTTTGATTCGCGGTGTATGGTGGCCAGCACAAACTTCTCCCCGGCGACACCCAGCTTCTCCAGGAAGAGCTGCTTCTTCCTCTCTGCCAGATCGGCATAGAAGAGGGCATTGTCATACATTATGTCACCGGTGAGAAAGATACGGGGGTTATTGATGCTGTAGGGTGCCATATTCTCCGGATGAAACCCTTCTGTCATCAGGTTTTTGAAAGCGGTATTGGTGGGAGCTACCAGAAGCGTTGAGGCGTGGTCAGCCATGATACGGTTCAGCTCCTCCGGCATCGTCTTGTTGAATGACCTCATGCCAGCCTCTATATGTACCACCGGGAAGTGCTGCTTTGAGGCAGCCAGGGCAGCTGCCAGTGTTGAGTTGGTGTCACCGTAAATGATGACACAGTCGGGACGCTCCTTGAGCATCACCTCCTCCATACGCTCCATGATCAGGCCGGTCTGCCTGCCATGCCTGCCAGAGCCCACCTGAAGGTTATAGTCTGGACTCCTGATCTCCAGCTCATCGAAAAATACCGCCGACAGCTCACGGTCATAATGCTGGCCGGTATGTATCACCACCTCGGTGATCTGGTCGGAAAAGTGTCCCGCAATAGCACGGCTGATGGCTGAGGCCTTGATGATCTGAGGCCTGGCACCAACAATATTAAAGATCTTAAGCTTATCCATCTATATCATGGTATATGTCAGCTACCTCTCCTTCGGCTTTCTCTCCCTCACGTACCCGGTCCGGGGTCTCACCTACCTCCTCCGGGGTCTCACCTACCTCTTCCCTCCTCCTCTCTCCTCCGGAACGTTCCGAAAATGTCACACCCTCTCACTGGATAACGGTTCACTCCCACCCTCTATTATTTTGCATAATTAACCGCCCTGGTCTCTCTTATGACAGTGATCTTTATCTGGCCTGGGTAGGTCATCTCGTTCTGTATCTTACGTGCTATATCAAATGAAAGTTTCTCGGTCTCCTGGTCACTCACCTTGTCTGCACCCACTATCACCCTCAGCTCCCTGCCGGCCTGTATGGCATAGGTCTTGGTCACCCCGGGGTATGAGAGTGCCACCGACTCTAGCTCATTGAGCCGCTTGATATATGACTCCACCACCTCACGACGTGCTCCGGGGCGTGCACCCGAGATGGCATCACACACCTGCACTATGGGTGCCAGCAGTGAGGTCATCTCCGTCTCATCATGGTGTGACCCGATAGCATTGACCACCTCAGGCTTCTCCTTGTACCTCTCAGCCAGCTTCATCCCCAGCAGGGCGTGTGGCATCTCAGGCTCATCATCAGGCACCTTGCCTATGTCGTGCAGCAGTCCTGCCCTCTTGGCCAGCTTGGGGTTGAGTCCCAGCTCAGCTGCCATCACCGATGCCAGGTTGGCCACCTCACGTGAGTGCTGAAGCAGGTTCTGTCCGTATGATGAGCGGTATTTCATCTTGCCCACCAGCCTGATAAGCTCAGGATGGAGACCCATGATGCCAAGGTCAATGGCGGTCCGTTTTCCGGTTTCAATAATCTCCTCCTCAACCTGTTTACGTACCTTGTCAACCACCTCTTCTATGCGTGCCGGATGGATACGCCCATCGGTGACCAGCTGATGCAGTGCCAGCCTGGCTACCTCGCGCCGTACCGGATCAAACCCGGAGAGGACGATCGCCTCCGGTGTGTCATCAACGATGATCTCAATACCGGTAGCAGCCTCCAGCGCCCTGATATTACGTCCCTCACGCCCTATGATACGTCCTTTTATATCATCACTCTCAATATGAAAAACGGTAACGGCATTCTCTATGGCGGTCTCAGCAGCAACACGCTGTATAGCCATCAGCACCACCCGCTTGGCCTCCTTGCTGGCAGTCATCTTGGCATCATCAATGATCTCATTGATATATGAGATGGCATTGGAGTGAGCCTCCTCCTTGAGTGACTCCATCAGCTGGTTTTTCGCCTCATCGGCAGAGAGGCCTGAGAGAGCTTCCAGCTGCTCCACCTGCTGGCGGTGGAGGCGTGACACCTCCTCTGAACGTTTATCGAGCAGCCCCATCTGCTGGGTCAGGTTCTCACGTATGGCATCAGCCTCATTCTTACGGCGCTGTGCCTCTTCGAGCCTCTGTGAGAGGGTCAGCTCCCTCTGTTTTATCTTGTTCTCAGCCTGCCCTATCCGGTTATTGCGCTCATTGATGACCTTTTCATGTTCAGCCTTAAGCTGCAGGAACCGCTCCTTTGCCTGTAATATTTTCTCCTTTCTTATCACTTCAGCCTCAGCCTCAGCCTCAGCTAGAATCCGTTTCTTACGGTTACGCAGGATCAGCTGCCAAAAGAAGAATGACAATCCTAATCCTGCGATAAAGGCAGTTGCACCAATGGCAACGCTGGCCCATAATGGTATCTGTGCTATGATCATGGTATTATTGTTATTATTAAAAAAAACCCGCAGAGTTTCTCCAGCTTTTAAAAAACCCCATATCTACATGGCTGAAGCTTCCGTTCTGTTTCGGGCTTCTGCTGTCCCGCAAGCGGGATCCCGGCGAGCCGGGCTGCAGCCTGTCCTATCCAGAGCAAGATTTGCTTCAAAGTACAAATTGTTGAGTTTCCAAAAACGAATGAAGAAACAATGCGGGTAGTATCCTGCTATTTTAAAGAACGTGTATCTATCTTTTTGACAGAGCAGATCCGATCATTCCGGCCAACTCCCTCAACCCCTCCTCAAGTGACGGATCATCATCCCTCTCCTCCATCTCAATGAGTCTTATCACGTACTGCAGTGCTGCCATCGCCAGGAAGTCCTGGGTGTCTTTGTCAACATAGCGCTGCTTATATTGCAGCACCTTTTCGTTAATCATTCTGGCTGCCTTGCGGATACGTTCCTCATTTTCAATCTCCACTTTTAACGGATAATACCTGTCGGCCACGTTTACCCTGATCGATAGCTTATCATCCATTGCTATATAATTATCTGTCCAAAAGAGCAATACATTTATCAATCTCCCGCACAAGTTCACTCACTCTCTTCCTGGCCGTAACGGCATCCTCCCCACTACCGAGAATCGATCCAGAGAACTTAGCTCTTTCATATTTTGTCTGAAGTACCTTTACTTCTTCGTTTTTTATCTCCAGCTGCCACCTCACCTCTGCCAGGTTATCCCTCAACCCGGCTGTCTCCTTCTCCAGCTTCTCATACGCGGAGATCAGCTCTTGCGTCAATCTCCTGAGCTGAAGATACTCTTCATATCTCTTCGCGTTCATGGCTGACAACTATATTGCAAAAGTAATATTTCTTTTCATTTTATTCAAAGATTGCGGCTGCTAAGTTTGTCCTTTGACAACAGAAACTTAGATTTGCAGTTCTTATAATGCCATGTCCGGAAGAATCACACTATTCGTTATTGCAGTGTCATGTTCCATACTGCTATACCCCCAATCATCGGGAGAGGTTTCATTTGTCAGCCCACTGAGTGGCATCCCGTCTCTCTCTGCCAGTTTTGCCGAACTGAGGTCTGATCATTTTCATTCAGGGCTCGATTACCGTACCGGTGGTGTACAGGGAAGGGAGGTGCTGGCCGTTGATGAAGGCTATGTATACCGGGTGGGGGTCAGCCCCGGAGGGTTCGGCAAGGCGCTCTATGTAAGACACCCGTCGGGTTACACCTCGGTCTATGCACACCTGCGCAGCTTTCGTCCTGATATTGAGGAGTATGTCAAAGAGAATCAGTATCGTAGCAAAAGCTTCACAGTGTCACTTTTTCCCGGGAAGAATCAGTTTACTGTCAGCCGCAGTGAGGTGATAGCGTGGTCAGGCAACAGCGGAAGCTCCACAGGGCCACACCTGCACTTTGAGATACGCGACTCAGCCACGGAGGAGCCGGTAAATCCGCTCACCCTCGGCTTTGAGGTTAAGGATACCAGGAAGCCGGTCATAGAGAAGGTGGTTATCTACCCCATTTCCCGCTCATCAGCAGTCAACAACAGCCACCAGAAGCTGACGCTCCGCACGGCGCCGGGTGACGGTTCATACCGCCTGGCAGCTGATGCCGTACCAGTGATTTATGGTGAGACAGGTATTGGGATCAAGTGCTGGGATACCTTCGACAACAGCAACAACAGGTGTGGTGCATATACTATTGATCTCTATGCTGATGGCATGAGGGTCTTTGGCTGGAGGGCAGACCGCTTCTCATACGGTGAGACACGTTATATCAACGCACATATCGACTATGAGGCAAAGGCCACTACCGGTGAGAATATCCAGAGACTTTATATTCAGCCAGGAGACAGGCTCTCGATGTATGACGGACACCTGTGGCGCGGGGTGCTGCGGTTTAATGACAACAGTGAGCATGAGATAAAGGTTGTGGTCAGTGATGCCCATAACAACATCTCGACAGTAGCCTTCAGGGTGAAGGCACAGACCGAACCGCCACTGCCTCCCTTCATGCCGGACTATACACGGATGATACCCTGGGGCAGGGCTGACAGCTTCACCGCAGAGGGGCTAAGGGTTAACTTCCCTGCAGGAGCCCTCTATGACACCCTCTGGCTCAGGTACAGCACCCGGAGGGGAACATCACGACACCTGGCACCCATACACTCGGTACATGATGAGAGGGTGGCTCTCCATGCCCGGCCTACACTCTCAGTAAGACCTGACACCATCATCACCGGTATGGAAGGTAAACTGTCACTGGCACGCATAAACAGAAAGGGAACCCTTATCTATGCGGGCGGAACCTACAAGGATGGGTATGTGACCGGACAGATAGGCAGCCTGGGCGACTATACCGTTGCCATTGATACCATCCCTCCCACTGCCAGCTTCTCATTTGCCGGTGGGGCTGACCTGTCTGGCAGGTCATTGCTGACCGCAACCATACGTGATGATTTCTCCGGAATAAAGAGTTACGATATCTATATCGATGGCCAGTGGGCCCTGGCTGAGTACGACTCAAAAAACAACCTGCTGATATACCGGCCTGACAAAAATTATATCAGTGACAACAGGCTGCATGAGATTGAGCTGAGGGTAAGTGACAACGCTGATAACCTGACCATCGTACGAAGCACCTTCAGGTGGTGAAGTGACGGAAAGATTACTTCTCAGACCAGCTTCTGGAATAGCTGCCCGGAACCGCTTCTCACTATATCTTTTTGGAATTGCTTCCCGGAATTTCTTCTCAGAATAGCTTTCTAGAAAAGTTTCTCAGGGTAGAGACCCTGATCAACCATCTTCCTTATGCTCTCAACAACAAATGGCCTGTCTTCACGGTAGGTAACACCAAACCACCGGCTCTCACTCCTCAGCACCTGTATGGTTATCTCACCCTTCTTCACAAACTTGTCCAGTGAGGTGGGTATGTCAAGCTCAGCCTTGGGGTCGCTGATGCGCTCCCTGAGAAAATTACTGAACTCCAGGTTGAGGTATCTGTAGACCGAGGGCTTGAATCCAAACAGGTTCATTGAGACCACCTCATCACCGGTATATTGGTTCACCTTACCGTCAGCGTCAGGTGCAAAGATCCCCTTCCCGCTCTTACCTATGCCGCGTGTCTCAACCATATGCTCAAGGTAGCCGCTCTCACTCACCCGGCAGATACCACGGTTGACGTTGCCATGGTCTGAGAGGGTGTTGCCCAGACGGTAACCTATGATACAGTAGTTGGTATCATTGCTGTCTTCTGTCAGAAACCGGTAGAGCACCTTAAAGGCGTCATAGCCGTAATAGTCATCAGCATTGATGACGCCGAACGGCTCAGCTATCTTGGGCTCGGTGACAAGAATGGCATGGCTGGTGCCCCACGGCTTGGTACGTCCCTCTGGCAGTGTGTACCCGGCAGGCAGGTTGCCCAGCTCCTGGAAGACATAATCGATCTCTATCACATCCTTCAGTCTCTCCACAAAGGTCTCCCTGAACTGCTCCTCAATATCACGCCTGATAACAAAGACCACCTTTCCAAAACCGGCCCTCTTGGCATCGTAGATTGAGTAGTCAATGATTGTCTCTCCTGAGGGTCCAACCTGGTCAAGCTGCTTGTTGCCGCCATATCTGCTGCCCATGCCGGCAGCCAGTACCATTAGTGTAGGTTTCATTCGATTTATGTTTTGTGTCACGCAATATTATCTAAATAATATCTACTTTCAAAGCCTCAATAAAAAGAATTGTCGCTGGTAGTTGAAATATGCGTTGATTCGGTTGAGTCAGCTGTTGTGGCAGAGGCTGCGGGCGCCGGACGGGTAGAGCTCTGCTCGGCCCTGGCCGAAGGGGGTGTCACTCCCAGTGCCGGACTTATTGAGTCGGTGAGACGTAACATCGGTATAGCCATGCATGTGCTCATAAGACCGAGGCGTGGCGACTTCCTCTACAATGACAATGAGCTCAGCGTCATGAGACGCGACATAGAGCTGGCAGGCGAGGCGGGCGCTGACGGAATAGTTACCGGGATGCTGCTGAGTGACGGTACCATCGATGTTGGCCGTACAGCACTGCTGGCTGAGTATGCAGCACCCATGTCACTCACATTCCATCGTGCATTCGACCTCTGCCGTAACCCCACAAAGGGGCTTGAGGATGTCATTGCTGCCGGAGCAGCGAGGCTCCTGACATCAGGGCAGGCAAAGACAGCGATGACCGGCGCAGCGCTGATAAAAACAGCGATCGCAGCCACTGCCGGCAGACTCATCATCATGCCCGGAGGCGGTATCGATGAATATAATGCCGCCCCACTGGCAGTGAGCACGGGGGCACATGAGTACCACCTCTCCGGACGACGGGAGAGGGAGAGTATGATGACATTCCGAAGAAAAGGTATATTTATGGGAGATCCCAGGCTGCAGTCAGAGTACCTCCTCAAGAGTGCCGACCAGGAGCGTATCGCTGAAATAATTGAGATACTGCGTGGAGTAGTATTGTAGATCAGTAACAATAGAGTAGTACAGAAAAAATAAGAGAGAATAAGCAGTAAAGACAGGGTAGCACAGACACAATAAGAGAGATAAATATTAACAATAGAGTAACTTAAAAACCTACATTAAAGATGAAAAGAAGCACTTCACTCATTTTGAGCTTTCTTCTCGTGCTGTTTGCAGCCACTGAGAAGAGCCATGGATGTACCAACTTCCTGGTCACCAAGGGAGCCAGCAAGGATGGCTCTACCATGATCACCTATTCAGCTGACTCACACGGGCTCTATGGAGAGCTCTACTACTGGCCCGCCATGAAGTACAAGGCAGGAACTGTTGTTGATGTCTATGAGTGGGACTCAGGTAAATTCAAGGGCGCCATTGAGCAGGCAGCAGAGACCTACTCTGTGGTAGGCAATATGAACCAGCACCAGCTGGCTATAGGAGAGACAACCTACGGGGGACGGCGGGAGCTGATGAACCCCGACGGTATTATTGACTACGGAAGCCTTATCTACCTGACACTACAGAGAGCAAAAAATGCACGTGAGGCGATAGAGACAATGATTTCGCTCACTGAGCGGTACGGATATTGCAGCGGAGGTGAGTCATTCTCCATTGCTGACGCCCATGAGGTATGGATCATGGAGGTTATTGGCAAGGGGGCGGGAGAGAAAGGGATGCTCTTTGTGGCACGCCGTATTCCTGACGGATATATCTCAGGTCACGCCAACCAGGCACGTATACAGACCTTCCCGCTGGCCAACGGAACAAGCTCTGTCACCTCCGCAGAGATGGGCAAGATACACAACCCTGAGGTTGAGACAATCTATTCATCCGACGTGATGGAGGTGGCCCGCAACCGCGGATGGTTCAGCGGCAATGATGCTGACTTCAGCTTCAGTGATGTCTATGCGCCGGTCGACTTCAGCGGCGCACGCTTCTGTGAGGCACGCGTATGGGCAGGCTTTAACAGGGTGAACAGCAATATGGGTGGCTATCTCAACTATGCCATGGGACATGAGCTGACAAACAGGATGCCGCTCTGGATCAAGCCTGACAACAAGCTCAGCCTTGAAGATGTATTTGATATGATGAGAGACTACTACCAGAACACACCGCTGGACATGTCAAAGGATATTGGTGCAGGACCCTACGCCAACACCGTACGGTGGAGACCGATGACATGGGAGGTGGATGGTAAGCAGTATGTACATGAGAGAGCAACATCAACACAGCAGACAGCATTCTCATTCGTATCACAGTCGCGCTCATGGCTGCCTGACCCGGTGGGCGGCATACTGTGGTTCGGTGTTGATGATACCTACTACACAGTCTACTCACCAATGTACTGCGGAATGACATCAGTACCCCGTTCATTCCAGGTGGGCAATGGCGATCTGATGACCTACAGCTATGATGCGGCATTCTGGGTCTTTAACGAGGTGACCAACTACGTGTATACCAGGGCAAGCATTATGACCCCCGACCTGCAGGCAAAACAGAAAGAGCTTGAACAGAAGTATATCAGGGAGACAGTTGAGATAGACGAAAAGGCTGCCGAACTGCTTGGCAGCAATGCCAGGGGAGCAGAAAAGAGGGCAACAGACCTGATTACAAACTACTCAGTCAATGCCGGCGATAATACTGTGAAAGAGTGGAGGGAGCTTTACAAGTACCTGTTCGTTAAATATATGGATGGAAATACCAAGACAGTCAGACCGGTTCCCGAAGGGTATAAGTATATCTCGCCAAAGGTAGAGTGGCCGGGATACCCGCAGGAGTGGCTGATGAGGATAGTGGTTGACCATGGCGACGTGCTCAGAGTACCCGATCAGGAGGAGAAGTGACACCCAAAATGAGTCGATAAATTATTTGCAGATACGATAAAAATATTTGTACCTTTGCGTCCTGTTTAAAACGAGTAGATCAGACAAATAGATTTGCGTGATGGATTTAATGAAAGTTGTAGAAAAGGAGTTTGCCACTGGCAATGAGTTTCCGAAATTCAGGGCAGGAGATACAGTTACTGTGCATTATAAGATCCGGGAGGGCAATAAGGAGAGGATACAGCAGTATCGCGGTGTAGTGATACGGCGCGCCGGCGCCGGCATGAACGCCACCTTTACCGTCCGTAAGATGTCAGGCAATATAGGTGTCGAAAGAATCTTTCCGGTTGACTCACCATTCATTGACAAGGTGGAGGTGAACAAACACGGCAAGGTACGCAGGGCACGTATCTACTATCTGAGAGGCCTTACCGGCAAGAAGGCCCGTATCAAAGAGAGGATATTCTAGCCTGTCACAAAAGAACAGAGAGAGAGGAGCTGTCCGACAGGGCAGCTCTTTTTTTTAGTGCGCCCGGCATAGGCGATGACTCTACCAACTGGAGAGAACGCCTTAATCGGAATTGTAAACGAACAACCAGAATGAGAGGAGCGTTGCCAGATCCCGCTGCCACAATACTTCTGCTGGGATATGTTGCTATGACCAGATCAGCCTATCAAAGGAAGATACCGAAGATAGATTATGAACAAAATAAATTCCAATGGGAAGAATGACTGGCAGCTCCACTTCGGCTACGCCTTCGTTCCGCTGCCAGTCATACATAATTGAAAAAAAAATGAATAACTTTGAATTTGAAAAAACTCATTACACACAAAAGGGGATACTACCAATTTGGTCACAGATGTGGAGTTCTTTAAATCCGGTAGCTACTCGTTTACACAAAAATATTAACAGGCTCCCAGTTACTTCAATCTTGTTTTTATTATGAGAGCTCCAAACTTCCCATTTTTTCCGTATTTATCCGATGCTTCTCGTTTATTTAGCATGTTGAGCGATACAACTTCATCTTGTTTGAGCTTTGACAATGTTTCTATTTTATCCTTGCTATCTAAGAGTAACTTATCATTAAGCACTATTAACAGTTTGGAATATACAGTAATAATCCCACTAAACTTTTGGGTGCTATCACAAAAATTATAATCTTCATTAACTTTTATTTTCTTAATGCATTGCTTAGTAATTTGCAATTCAGCAAATTTTTCTTGACTGATTTTAAGTCCATCCAAAACATACAATGGAGGATAAGGGGAAATTTTATGTCCAAGCTTAATCTCAGGCACGGTATCAGATTGGCTATAAGCAATGTTAAAACTTAAAAAGACAAATACTATTTGAACCAAAATCTTTGCCATAGTTAAATCCTCCTTTTTTACCACCAAAATGGAAACATAAAGAACCTAATAAACGGATCGTGCCAAACTCCTGCACCAATCGCATTATAAGAATAATCATATCTGTTTATTACAAATGAATCCAGTCCAACATGTGCATCAAATTGTAAATCTGCTGGACTATGATATCTCATTGTCTGGATTAATCGTGCGTTTCCACTTAATATATCCATTGTTGTCGCTTTATCAGCGGTAATCGGATTTACCATAACGTTTATACCTGGTTTAGCCCAGTGCGTATGATAAGATGCAAAAGAATTATTTGGAGCCGGGAGGGTAGGATCTATTCCGTAATTATGCCTCGCACTTGCAGGAAATCTTTGTACAGAACCATCTTTTAGTAAATAACCTCCATATTCTTTATGCCAAAATCTAGATCGCTGAAAATCAGCATTTATTCTTGTAAATTGACGATAACTTATATCATGGCCACCTATTTTATTTCCACCACCCCATTTCCAAGCAGTGTAAGACATTCCATGATATAAACCCAATGAGGCAGCACCACTAATACCTACAGCAGTCCAGTTGACTTTACTAAAATCGTCATCCTTATATAATAACTGGCTTGTAAGATTTGAAGCTGCTCCACCGGCCAAAGCTCCCCAGCCACCACCAATTGCAGAACTAATGCCACCACCAACAAAACCTGCTATTGCTCCGTTTACAGCTCCTGTTAGCATCGCACTACCATCCCATCCGGTAGCCATTCCACTAAAGCCAGCACCTCCGGCTGCTCCTGCCGCCGCTCCTGCAAGCATCGCACCTCCTCCTAATGCGCTTACCCCTGCGGCTGCACCTCCCGACAGTCCGCCAATCAAAGCACTGCCACCAACATAACCAGCCCATTCCCAGAAGCCTTGTGCTCCTGCCTGGTCTGCCATTATTGCCCCGGATGTGGCTCCTATAACCGCTCCAATGATTACCGGAACAAACCAAACGATTTCCCCGCCTGGATCCGTATATATCAGTGGATTATTGAGGCAGTATGTATATCTGTTGTAATTTTGGGTTATATCTGCCAGTTGCACATATG
>CAZHZC010000012.1:0-97034 GCA_964537135.1 uncultured Rikenella sp. | reverse complement strand
TGTCACCGGCACCTTGAGGTCGGTCAGCAGGTCACTCACCTTCTTCATATTTTTCATTCCCAGTGGCATGAGGCGATCTCCCGGCTGCCATCGTCGCACCGTCACAGGGAAGGTGACACTATCAAGGTCAAAGGCTGCCGTAAGCCTGCTGCTGCTATGCACCTCTTCTGGCGGGGCAGTGATGGTTAGCTCACTGAAGAGGTTTGATCTGCGCATCTCCTCCGGTGTGTTGAAGAGCTGTTCCCGCACCTGCTCTGCGGTGGCCGGGGTGATGATGATACGTCCGCGGTCACTGAGCAGGCGGTGGGTGGCGGTGGTGACCCACCTGCCGGTGGGGGAGCTGAGCAGTGAGATGATGCCTGTCACCTGGCCCGGCGTGATGCCGTAGGGACGGAAGAGTCCGAATATATGTATCCCGGCGGGGGTCAGCACTCTCAGCCTGTTAACCGGTACCGTTACACTCTCTCCCTCAGTGGTGAAGAGCTCTTTTCTCAGCTCATCGAAGTGGCTGTTGAGGATCACTGCTGCCTCCGCGAGGTGCTCCATGGTGTTTGCTATGGCATCACGTGCTCCTCCCGAGGCTCTCTCCATCTCAGGTATCACCTTGTGTCTTATGCGGTTGCGTAGGTAGCTCAGCTCTCTGTTGGAGCTGTCTTCACGCCAGCCCACCCCTTCTCTGGCAGCAAACGCCTCTATCTGCTCCCTGCCGGCAAAGAGCAATGGTCTGATCACCCTTTCTGTGCGGGGTGCCATCCCTGTCAGTCCGTTGATCCCGGTACCCCTGAGCAGGTTTATCAGGAAGGTCTCAGCATTATCGTCGCGGTTATGTGCCACAGCCACTGTCTCATAGCCTTCACTGTCAAGCAGTGTGTCAAACCACTCGTAGCGCAGCCGGCGGGCTGCCATCTGGAGTGATATGCCTTCTGTCTGTGCATAGCTCTCTGTCTCAAACCTGGCTGAGTGAAACGGGATACCGGCTGTGCTGGCCCACCCGGCAACAAACTGCTCATCACCGTCAGACTCGCTGCCACGCAGTGCGAAGTTGCAGTGGGCGATACCATGTACCACTCCCGCCTCACTGAAGAGACGGGCCATCACCATCGAGTCTATGCCGCCGCTGACAGCTAACAGCACCCTGCTCTCCGGGGTGAAGAGCCTCTCATTTTCACAATATCGGATAAACAGGTTTAGCACTCACGGCAGATTTCAGATAAAGGTACAAATCATTTCTGTGAGGTGAGCGTAGTTACCTTACCTGCCTTGGAGTCTGCATTGAGCACATCATCAGAGTTGAACTGGAACCCCATCCTCTTGCCTGTGATAAGCTTTGAGTGCTGTATTTTCGACTCGGTCTGGCCTACCGAGGTGATCTTGACAGCATCATAGGGTGGTACCAGCAGGTCAAACTCCAGTGAGTAGTTGATGGCGGTATAGATAATCTTACGGAGCGACTCCTGGCTGTATGCCTCATTGCCGTAGTTTGTGAAGAGCATTGCCATCTGCCTCTTGCCCTCTACAAAGTACTGGTTCTCATGGTTGATAAAGATACGTGCTATGAGATAGCCCAAGTCATCAAGCCTTGAGAACTTGAATGAGTCTGCCAGAAAGTTGTATATATTGATAACACCGCTGTAGGAGTTATACCGGTTTTTCTGTATGTAGGGGGTCTTCCATGCCGGGTGTTCACGGTCAAACTGAAAGATGTTTGAGTGCATACTGAAGAGCAGCAGGTCACCGGCCACCTTGAGCTGTGCATCGTAGCTGCTCCTGTCAGTATACTCCATCCGGGTTCTGGGGTCAACACCTGTGAGGCTGCAGTTGACCTCACGAGCCAGGCTCTTGAGAATATCCTTTATCATTATAAAGGCAGCGGTGGTGTTGTCTGAGACCTTTTGCTTCAGTACCGATTTTGTCTTCAGCACCTCTATTATCAGGTCTCTCTTCTGGGAATTCTCTTCCGTCATGTAACTGCTATTGGATAGTTTAAAATTACTGATTATTTCCTTTCAGACAGGTATGTTTTGCAGCTCTTCTCCGGTGGTTGTTTTGGGCTGTCACTTCTCAGTATGCCCTTGCAAAGAGTACTCGCCTTTCTGACGGTTTGCCTGTGAAGATACATTTGCCTTTCTCCTCGTCGCTATCCAGCGGTATAGCTCTTATTGTTGCCTTTGTCAGCTCCTTTATCTTCTCCTCCGTCTCCCGTGTTCCATCCCAGTGAGCCATTATAAATCCGCCCTCGTTCTCTATTATCTCCATGAACTGTTCCCAGGTGTCAGCCCTTCGTGTGCTTTCCTCTCTGAATCTCTCTGCTTTTCTGAATATATTTTTCTGTATCTCATCCATCAGGCTGGTGAGATGCTCAACTATCGTCTCCCTCTTTATGGTCTCTTTGGTGAGGGTGTCACGCCTGGCCACCTCTACGGTTCCCTCCCGTGCATCACGTGGCCCTATTGCCAGTCTCACCGGCACCCCTTTCAGTTCATACTCAGCAAACTTGAATCCCGGCTTATGGGTGTCACGGTTATCATATTTGACGCTGAACCCCGCCTTTATCAGCTGATCCTTTAATGCGAAGGCTATCTGTGAGACGCTCTCCATCTCCTCATCGCTCTTATAGATAGGTATTATCACCACCTGCACCGGTGCCAGCCTGGGAGGCAGTACCAGTCCGTGATTGTCGGCATGAGCCATTATAAGAGCACCTATCAGTCTTGTGGTCACTCCCCATGAGGTGGCCCACACATATTCCAGCTTACCCTCCTTGTTGGTGAACTGCACATCGAATGCCTTTGCAAAGTTCTGTCCCAGGAAGTGGCTTGTTCCTCCCTGCAGCGCCTTGCCGTCTTGCATCAGCATCTCTATGGTATAGGTATCTATTGCTCCTGCAAACTTTTCGCTCTCTGTCTTTACTCCTCGCACCACCGGCACCCCCATATAGTTCTCCACAAAGTCAGAGTAGAGTCCCAGTATCATTTTTGCCTCCTCTCTTGCCTCCTGCTCGGTGGCATGAGCGGTGTGCCCCTCCTGCCACAGAAACTCGGTTGTTCGCAGGAATAGTCTGGTACGCATCTCCCACCTCACCACGTTGGCCCACTGGTTTATCAGTAGCGGCAGGTCACGGTACGACTGTATCCAGTCTTTATAGGTGTTCCATATGATTGTCTCTGAAGTTGGTCTTACTATCAGCTCCTCCTCGAGGCGCGCATCGGGGTCAACCATGATACCGCTTCCGTCAGGGTTGTTTTTAAGCCTGTAGTGGGTCACCACGGCGCACTCTTTTGCAAACCCCTCGACGTGTGCCGCCTCACGGCTGAAGAACGACTTGGGGATAAAGAGAGGGAAGTAGGCATTGAGATGACCGGTCTCCTTGAACATACGGTCAAGCTGTGACTGTATCTTCTCCCAGATGGCATACCCGTAGGGCTTGATAACCATACAGCCTCGAACGGCTGAATTCTCTGCAAGGTCAGCCTTGATCACCAGGTCATTGTACCACTGAGCATAGTTTTCATCCCTGTCTGTAACAAACTTCGCCATATTCTATTCGATATTTTCGTATAATTGTCTATCAATAAAAAGGATTGCCCAAAAATAGATAAAAGTTGCAAACAAGAAAGAGTACCAGATCATGAAGCAGCCCAAATGATCATGAAAAAGCCGCTGCCGGGCCTTATTAAGTTTAAAAACCTTAAAAAAAGCTGCCGGAGGCGCTATAAACCTTAAAAGAGGGCCATTTTCGGTATGATTGGTATGGATTTTGTATATTTTTGAAAAACAACCTGGAGGAGAAAGAAATGAAAAGGTTTTGGTTTTTAATCCCAGCCATAGTTATAGTTGCAGTGACGAGCAGCTGCTCGTCTCTCAGCTTTACAGGCACCAGCAATGATGACCTCTATTACAGGCCTTCGGAGGATATCGTTGTTGCCTACGGCTCAGAATACTATACCGACCCGTCTCTCTATGACAATATCTATGCAGCTGACACCCTCATAGCAGATGAATATCTCGGTTATGTTGAAGCTCCTTCAGATATGGCAGGGAGTCAGCCCGGTGTGATAAATAATTACTACGGCTCTCCCTACGGTCACGGTTATCTTTTCGATGACTATTTCTATCCCTACTGGAGGGATCCCTACTACTCACCTTTCTCCTATCACTCCCCATATGCAATGTTTGGTGGTGGAAGTTATCTCGGGTTCCGCTATTCACCTTTCGGATACAACTATTACAATCCGTACATGTATGACCTCTATGGGATGTCATACTATGGTTATCCCTACATGGGGTATGACTATTACGGCTACTATCCGGGCTATTATGGCAGCTACTACTCAGGTTATTATGGAGGTTATTACCCGGGCTATTACGGAGGTTACTACCCCGGATATTATGGTGGCAACTATGGCAATAGCGGTTATCTGACAGGTAGTAATATTGCCCGCCGTGGTGGTTACAGCACCCTTGCCCGCGACTCCTACTCTGTCACTGACAGCAGGAGTATTGCCGGCAGCTCGGGCGATGGCGTTGCCGGCCGCAGGGGGGCAGCTTTGCCGGCCGCCAGTGCCGGACGTAGTGGCAGCTCAACTGCAACAGGTACCACTCCCCGCCGCGCAGAGACAACCATTGACAACAGGTCAGCAGGTACCGCCACCACCGCCAGGCCTGAATATACGCGTCGTGAAGCAGCCGGCACCACAGTGCCTCAGAGCCGTACGCAGACACCGCTGAGGGCTGAGACTACCGGGCGTACCGTACAGTCGCAGCAGTCAGGGTCTACACAGGTAGTAAACAGACCTGAGTACCATAATGCCGGAAGAAGTTACACACCAAGCTACAATAACCCGAGGGTTAGCTCAAGACCATCTTATAACACCACCCGCAGTACTGTGACTGCTCCAGCAGGAGGTAACGTCACCACCCGCAGTGCTTCACCCGGAACGGTAACAACTACCACCGGCAGCAGGGTTGGTACTGCACCTGCACGGGTATCCAATACGGCACCTGTACAGTATGGTGCGCCTGCCACACGCAGCAGCAACTTCCCGGCAACCTCATCCGGCAGGTCATCCGGTTCATCATATTCATCAGGCGGAAGGAGCTCATACTCCACCGGCGGAACGGTATCAAGTGGCAGCAGGAGCAGCATGAGCTCCGGAGGCAGCTACTCATCATCAGGAAGGAGCAGCAGCAGCAGCAGCGTCTCAACCTCATCGGGAGGGCGGAGCAGTAGCGGGTCTGTTCGCAGGTAAAAGTTAAATTTCATATATTCAATGAGTTAATGTTCACGGTATGCTGGAGCAACAGGAGTCGTACATCAAAAAGTGAGAAAATGAAAAAGATAGTTCTATTAACCCTGCTAACAGTTTTGTGGCTGCCTCTTCAGGTGGCAGGACAAAACCTGGATGATGCCCTGCGGTACTCCAGGCACTTTACCCAGGGGAGTGCCAGGTACAATGCCATGAGCGGTGCTTTCACCGCCCTTGGTGGAGATGTTTCGGCCATAGCTGTTAATCCGGCTGCTGCAGGTGTTTTTCGTTCTACAGAGATTACTGTCACCCCGATTCTTCTCTTCCGTGATATCAACTCCAGCTGGAGGGGGTTCACCTCTGGCAGCAGCTATTCAGGCTTCACCCTTGCCAATGCCGGATTCGCTTCAACCATGCGCACGGGAAAGAGCGGAGGGCTCACCAGTCTCACCTTTGCATATTCATACAACCGTACAAACAACTACCACAGTAAGATTGTAATTGACGGTATCAGTGATGATGGTTCGATGACCGACTTCTGGGCCATGCAGGCCGGTGGTCTGCGTCCCGGTAATCTGGCTGGCCCCACCTGGATGGCCTACGATGCCTGGCTCATCGATACCCTCCCTTACTATCTTGATGAGTACGGGTCGATCTTTGAACGGTATGGTGATATGCTGCCCGCCTATGGTCAGCAGATCAAACGTACCATAGAGAATTCCGGGTTCACCGGTGAACACAATATGGCTATAGGTGTCAACCTTGGTGACAAGGTATATGCAGGTGCTGGCGTCGGTATCTCCAGGCTCTCCTATGTCGGCCACTACGTTCACCGCGAGATTGATGAGGCGAAGAGGACACCTGACTTTGTAAATTTCAGCTTCACTGATCATTTCAATGCTACCGGCACAGGCTGGAACTTCAAGTTTGGGGTTATTGCCAGACCGGTAGAGTCGCTTCGGCTGGGTGTAGCCTTCACCACCCCAACCACCTATTCGGTTAGTGAGCGCTACTACTACAATCTGACTGCCCATTTAGATTATGATACTCCTTCAGACCCCACTGACGACCTCAATCCGGAGGTGAGCCTCAACAATATGAGTTATAGTTACCGTGTCACCACCCCCTGGCGCCTCAATGCGGGTCTGGCTTATCAGATAGGCAATATAGGCCTTGTCAGTGCTGAATATGAGCTGATCGATTATGCCAATGCCCGGCTGAGCCATGGTGCCGACGGTTATAACTTCGCGGCTGAGAACAGTGACCTCACTGATGAGCTTCGTATGACCGGCAACCTGAAGATAGGTGGTGAGGTTCGCCTGGGGCCACTCTACCTGCGGGGTGGATACAGCTATCACGCCTCATCATTTGATACCGGCACTCTCAATGAGCACTCATCATCAAACGGCTACAGCGCAGGGGCAGGGTACAGAATGGACAATTTCTATCTTGATGTAGCGATGGTGTGGCTCAACAGCCATGAAGCATACATGATGTATCCGGGTGACTACCGGGAGATACCTATTTATAATAGTCATGCTACTGATATCACTTCATGGGATAAATATCTTTCAGTAACGTTGGGATGGAAATTCTGACGATTAGGTTAACAGTTGCCTTTTTCCAGGGATCTCTGAAGCAGTTCGGAGGTCCCTGGTCCGTTATTGAAGAGGATATCTAAAATACTCAACTGCGGTACAAACCCATATCTGTCAGAGAAGACCTGCTGGTAGGAAATCTCACGGTATCGCGGTACAGCAGCCTCTCTCTTAGGTACTATGGCATAACGATAGTCATTGGCCGCTGCACCCTCCGCCATAAAGCTGTCACTATAGCTTATATTTGTCGTCAGCCCCGCTGCTTCACATATTGCCATCAGCGCCTCATTGTTCATCTCCATCAGGAAGGAGCAGGGCTTCATAATCACCTCACTAACCACATCAATATAGTATTCAAAGTAGGGTGCTGCCGCATACGCTGCTATTATTCCCCTTAGGTGCTGATGACGCCACCGCCTGCTGTTGTCTATCCTCAGCTCCTTTATCGCTGTCTTGTGAAATGATCCTCTCTCTACCGGTATTATGAGCGACTGTGGACCGTTTGCACCCAGTATCACACACCGGTTGCGGTATGTCTGCTTCTGATAGTTCTCTTCACGTTCAATCATCACCTCGCTGCTGCATGCTACCAGGCTGAAGTATACGGCAGGAGGGAAGTAGGCTGATGTGAGCAGTGTCACGTCACTCATTGTTCACACAGCCTGTTGATACGGCTTGCAGCAAACCCTGCTCCGAATCCATTGTCAATATTCACTACGGTCACTCCGGCAGCACAGCTGCTCATCATTGCCAGCAGGGCTGTGATGCCACCGAAGGAGGCACCATATCCTATGCTCGTGGGTACCGCAATCACCGGCATATTTACCAGTCCGCCCACCACACTGGCCAGTGCCCCCTCCATACCTGCTATCACCACTGCCACCCTGCACTCTCTTATGGCTGGCAGAGAAGCTGCCAGCCGGTGTATCCCCGCCACCCCGGCATCATAGACACGTATCACCTCGTTGCCAAGCAGTGTGGCTGTCACGGCAGCCTCTTCGGCCACTGCCATGTCAGATGTTCCTGCGGTTATGACTGCAATCTTTGCTGATGGAGGGGTGATCAGGTGCCTGGTAAGGCTTATGATGCGTGCTGTCTCATGGTAGTGCGCTTCAGGGAAATGAGCTGTTACCGTTTCCGCCAGCTCTTTACCGGCACGTGTGGCAATGATGTTGTTGCCATGACTCACCATTGCCTCAAATATCTCCTTCACCTGTGTGATGCTCTTCCCTTCGCAGTAGATCACCTCCGGATACCCGGTTCTCAGCTCACGGTGATTGTCTATACGTGCAAACCCCAGATCGGTGTAGTGAAAATTGCTAAGCCTCTCCATTGCCTCTTCGACGGTCACCTCTCCGTTACTGATCTCACCCAGTATTTTTCTCAGCTCATCGGCATTCATTACACAATTTATTGACCCTTAGCAGGTTGATATTTAAGCCTTTCTGTTCTGTTTACTGCCCGACACCTCTCATTCATGTTCCTCTCCACCTCTACTCTCCATGCTGCCACTGATATATCCTATAGCATCGATTGCCACATATCTGTATCCGATCTGCTTAAGGGCTTTTGCAACTCTCTTACGTACCTGAGGCTGTGCCATCTTCATAAACTCATCATCTGTCAGCTCCAGTCGTGCCACCTCACCATGTATTCTCACCCTTGCACCGTTAAATCCGGATTCGGCAACAATACTCTCTGCCTCAGCTACTCGTAACAGCTCCTTTTCGGTTACCAGGGTATAGCCCGGGAAGCGTGTCAGCAGACATGTGTCAGAGGCTCTTGTGGCTGCTCTCAGCCCATGCTTCCGTGCCAGCATTCTGATCTCCTCTTTTGTCAATCCTGCTTCAGCCAGCGGACTTCTCACCCCGCCCTCATGCAGGGCCTTTATTCCCGGCCGGTACTCATTTTGATCAGAGGCATTGGTACCGTCAATAATTGTCATGAAGCCCTCACTCTGTGCCAGTGATACGATCTTCTTCATTATACTTTTTTTACACAGGTAGCATCGCTCAGGCGGGTTGGTCATCACCACCGCCGGTATCACAGGTCTCACTATATGGTGATCGATCCGTTGCTCACGGCAGAATCGGGCAGCCTCATCAGTGGCAGAAGGTATGGTGTAGGGGGTCACTGCGGTGACCGCCATGAGGGTCAGCTGTGGCACTTCAGCCGCCATGGCAGTAAGGAAGATGCTGTCTGCACCACCCGAGAGAGCTATCGCCACTGATCTCTCAGCAGCAAGTATCTCTCTCAGCCTCTTAAGTTTCTCCTCTGCACTCATCTCGATCATCCAATCAGGTTGCTACTACTGTCTGCACAGTCATCTCTTGTTACCGGCGTCGTTATTTACTGTTGCCATCGCCGTTATCTCATCTATAACCAGTTTCATTGGCAACCCTGTTGTGACAGATATCTCAGCACAGCGGTCAGCCTCCGGTTTTAGCGATACCAGTTTTCCTTTGTAGAACGATTTCTTTATCGTCACCTTTCCGTATGGTGTATCGATCTCCTCACTCCGGCGCTCGAGTGCCTCTTTGGTAAATGGTGAGACCCTTAGTCCTATGGTGGTTGTCTCGGTGAAGAGTACCTCCTTCACCTTCTCCAGCCTCTCCTCACCACAGATAATGCTGAGGGTAAATGCCGGTCTCCCCTTCTTCATGATTACCGGTGTGAACCACACATCATCGGCTCCGGCGGCAAAGAGGCGTTCTGCCACATGTTGTGACATCTCAGGGTTCATATCATCGATGTTGCACTCTGCCAGCCAGGAAGGGTGCCCGGCGGTGGGGGCGGCGGCAGCCTCTGCCAGCCAGACCCTCAACATATTCGGACGAGAGGGGTTCTCTCTCTGCCCTATGCCATATCCGCATTTACTGATGGTCATATGCATCTCAGGAGGCAACGGCTCGGCAACAGCTGCAATGATTGCCGCTCCGGTGGGGGTGGTAGCCTCAAAACTGACCCCACCTGTATGTACAGGGAAGCCTCTGATAATCTTTAGGGTGGCAGGGGCGGGGAGAGGCAGCAGCCCATGCTGGCACCTTACCATGCCGCTGCCCAGCTCTATCACCGACACATATACCTTCTCTACCGCCAGCTCGTTGAGGCAGATGGCGGCACCTACAATATCAATGATCGAGTCGAGCGCACCTACCTCGTGAAAATGTACCTCCTCAAGTGGCATGTCATGTACGGCAGACTCAGCCACAGCAATATGGTGGAAAATTCTCATGGCGAGAGCTTTTACCGCTGCCGGCAGGGTGCTGCCGTCAACAATCGTACGGATATCTTCGAGATTACGATGAGGGTGGTGGTGGCTGTGACTGTGGTGGTGGTCATGGTCATGGTCATGGTCATGCTCCTGGTGGCTGTGACCGTGGTGGTGGTCATGGTCATGGTCATGGTGGCTCTCACTCCCTTCGTCAGTTATCACTGTCACTTTGGTACCGGTTATGCCATGCCGCTGGTCGGTGCTTATCTCAACTCTCCATCCCTCTATATTCAACTGCTGCAGTCCGTTTAGCAGTATCTCACGGCTCACTCCCAGGTCTAGCAGTGCTCCGAGGTTCATATCACCGCTTATTCCTGAAAAACAGTCATAGTATAATATCTTCATAACATTTACTCTATCATTTCCCTTTGGTCACCTCCATCAGCCACTCTGCCGGCCAATCTTGCGGTTTCACTGTCAGGGCACATTGCCCTCTCATTTCCCTCTCTCCCGTGGCTGTGGCTATTCCGGCTACTCTGCTAAGATAATAATCCGCATCACAATTATTAAAAAAAAATGTTTACTTTACAACCTCCCGCTGTTGGGACAGAATCATAACAGCTGGTTATGAAAAGACGTAATTTCCTGCGTAATTCGCTGGGTGCCTCTCTTGCTGCCGGAGCCTTTCTCGGTTTTGGCAGGTATGAAAAAGTTTTTGCCGGACGCTCTTTCCCTCCGGCAGCCAATTATGATCTGGTAGCAGTGATGGGAGGTGAGCCTGCCGCCATGTTTGACATGGGTATACAGGCGTTGGGCGGTATGGGTAGCTTTGTAGGCAAGGGGCAGAAGGTGCTGGTAAAGCCCAATATTGGGTGGGATGTGCCGCCTGAGAGGGGTGGCAACACCAACCCGGGGCTCGTAAAACGGATAATAGAGCATTGCTACCGTGCCGGGGCAAAAGAGGTTTATGTCTTTGACAATACATGTGACAACTGGGTGAGGTGTTACAAGAACTCAGGAATTGAGGCTGCTGTGAAGGAGGCTGGCGGGAAGATGGTACCTTCAAACTCTGAGAGTTATTATCATGAGGTGACCATTCCCAATGGCAAGAGGCTCACCACCACCAAGGTACACGAACTGGTGCTTGAGAGTGACCTCTTTATCAATGTGCCGGTGCTGAAGCACCACAGCTCAGCAATGATGACCGGTGCCCTGAAGAATATGATGGGTGTGGTGTGGGACCGCAGTTACTGGCATCGCAATAACCTGAACCAGTGTATTGCCGACTATACTCTTTTCTCAAAGAAGCCCCAGCTGCATATTATGGATGCATATAATGTGATGATGCGTAACGGTCCGCGTGGTGTCTCGGTGGCTGATCTCACCAATATGAAGTCGTTGATGATCTCCACTGACTGGGTGGCTCTCGATGCTGCCGGGGCAAAGATGATGGGCAAAGAGCCCTCCACGATAGAGCATGTTGCTCTGGCGGCAGGAATGGGCTCAGGAAAGATAGACCTGACAGCCATGAACATACACAGGATGAAAATGTAGCACTGCATGAGATCCTCTGCACTGAAACATATCCGTACCATCATTGCAGTGATGGTGCTTCTTCTGTTCACCTTTATCTTTACTGACTTCCGGGGGGTCACCGGCCAGCATCTCTTTGGTTCTATTCTCTACCTTCAGTTTGTTCCGTCACTGATAAAATTCATTATTGCGGGTGTGGCTGCAGCCACCGGCTTCATAGTGATCATTGTACTGACTCTTCTTACCGGCCGTACCTACTGCTCACTCCTCTGTCCGCTTGGCATATTTCAGGATGTTATCAGCAGGGTAGGGGGTGTTATCAAGAGGAAGTTCCGCAGGTATGGTTACAAGAAGCCCTATACCGTTGTCAGGTATGGTATTCTGGTGCTGACAGCGGGCATAGCAGCCACAGGTGGTATATTTGTGCTCACCGTTCTTGACCCATACAGCATCTTCGGTCGTATGATGAGCTGTTTTGGTCAGCCAGTGGTGCTGGTTCTCAACAACCTCTTCTCCTCCCTTCTTGGCAATTTTGATATCTATACACTTTACCGCGTTGATATTAAGGCGTTCGAGCTTGCAGCCTACATTGTTCCTGCCTCCTTCCTTATCTTTATCGTGCTGCTTGCACTGCCCTATGGCCGTCTCTACTGCAACACTGTCTGCCCGGTTGGCACCTTTCTGGGTCTGCTGAGCAAGGTGTCACTCTTCAGGGTGAGGTTTGATACCGGAAACTGCACCCGCTGTGGCCGGTGTGCCATGGTATGCAAGTCATCATGTATTGACTTTCTTAACGGGCATGTTGATCTGAGCCGTTGTGTCTCCTGCTTCAACTGCATTGATGTGTGCAAGGAGGATGCCATGTCTTATGGCCCGGTGCGCCTTCATGCTGCCTCCGGCGGCAACGGTAAGAGTGACCCTTCGCGTCGTAACTTTATTACCGGGGTACTGGTTCTTGCAGGGGGTACCAGCCATCTGCTGCAGGGGCAGGGTGCTGCTCCCACTCCTGAGAGTGAGTCAACCGTCAGGGAGGACCGTCTCTACCCTGTCTCACCCCCCGGCTCATACAGCCTTGCCAGCTTCACCTCGCGCTGTACCGCCTGCTCACTCTGTGTCACCGCCTGCCCTACAAAGGTGCTTCAGCCCTCGGTAGGTGAGTATGGTATTGCAGGTATCATGCAGCCCCGGATGGATTACCACAGCGGTTTCTGCAACTATGACTGTACCCGCTGTACCGATGCATGCCCGACAGGGGCGATAATGCCGCTGGCGGTAGAGGCCAAGAGACTGGTTCAGATAGGAAAAGCGGTCTTTATCAGGGATAACTGTATTGTACATACCGAAAAGACAGCCTGTGGGGCCTGCTCAGAACACTGCCCGACAAAGGCGTGCCAGATGGTGCCCTATGAAGGTAGACTGATGATACCTGAGGTTGAGGATGAGATATGTATCGGATGTGGTGCGTGCGAGTATGCATGTCCCACAACACCCTATAAGGCAATATTTGTTGACGGCAACCCGATACATCAGATAGCAGACAAGCCCGGTGAGGAGGAGAGGGAGGAGGCACTGACAGACTTTCCGTTTTGAAACTATGATTTTTATCTTGTGAGTTCGGATTGGAAACTGTTAACTTGCAGACAACGTTTAATCACTCTAATTTTAATGATTGTTTTATGAAACCTTCACATATTGAACATATTGGGATTGCGGTCAAATCTATTGAAGATGCCCTGCCCTTCTACGAAAAGGTGCTTGGCCTGAAGTGCTACAACATTGAAGAGGTAGCTGACCAGAAGGTCAGGACAGCCTTCTTTAAGATTGGTGAGACCAAGATTGAGCTTCTTGAGTCAACAGACCCTGAGGGGCCGGTAGGGAAGTTCATTGAGAAGCGTGGCGAGGGTATACACCATATCGCCTATGCAGTAGAGAATATCGAGGATCGGCTGCGTGACGCCGAGGCAGCCGGCATACGGCTGATTGACAGCTCACCAAGGGTGGGAGCGGAGGGACTGAGCATCGCCTTCCTGCATCCCAAATCCACATTTGGAGTATTAACTGAGCTGTGCGAAGACAAAGAGATTAACCACAATAAATAATTTAAGGTTTAATGAACAGTCAGGAAAGAATTAAGCAACTCCTTGATTACAGGGAGAAGGCACGAAAGGGAGGTGGTCAGAAACGTATTGATGCCCAGTATTCCAAGGGCAAGCTTATGGCACGTGAGCGTATCACCCTGCTGCTTGATGAGGGCAGCTTTGAGGAGTATGATATGTTTGTTACGCACAGGACAGAAGATTTTGGCCTGGCTGACAAGAAATACTTGTCAGATGGGGTGATCACCGGCCATGGCACTATTGATGGCAGGGTTGTCTACGTTTTTGCTCAGGACTTTACTGTCTTCGGTGGCTCGCTCTCCGAGACCTTTGCCCAGAAGATATGCAAGATCATGGATCAGGCTATGCGTGCCGGTGCTCCGGTGATAGGTATCAATGACTCCGGTGGAGCACGTATACAGGAGGGTGTCAGGAGCCTGGCCGGTTATGCCGAGATATTTGAGCGTAACATACTGGCATCGGGCGTGGTGCCACAGATATCAGCCATCTTCGGTCCGTGTGCCGGAGGTGCAGTCTACTCACCGGCACTGACAGACTTTATCATTATGAGCCGCAAGAGCAGCTATATGTTTGTCACAGGTCCCAAGGTGGCCAAGGCGGTCACCGGTGAGGATATCACCATTGATGAGCTGGGTGGTGCAGGTGTTCATACCACCAAGTCAGGTGTGGCACACTTCGCTGTTGATGAAGAGATAGAGGGGCTGCAGCTGATCAGGAAGATGCTGAGCTTCATGCCGCAAAACAACCTGGAGGAGCCACCACAGCTTGAGTGTGATGACCCGATTGACAGGCTGGAGGATGAGCTGAACGAGATTATACCTGAGAACCCGAGCCAGCCTTATGATGTTAAGGATGTGATCACCCGGGTGGTCGACTACCATGACTTCCTGGAGGTGCATGAGGCGTATGCCAGGAATATTGTGGTAGGGTTTGCACGTTTTGATGGTATGCCTGTTGGTATTGTGGCCAATCAGCCATCATACCTTGCCGGGGTGCTTGATATTGAGGCATCACGTAAGGCAGCCCGCTTCATACGTTTCTGTGATGCTTTCAACATTCCTATTGTCACCTTTGTTGATGTGCCCGGCTTCCTGCCCGGCTCAACCCAGGAGTATGGCGGTATCATTATTCATGGTGCCAAGCTGATGTATGCCTATGGTGAAGCCAATGTGCCCAAGGTGACCGTCACCCTGCGCAAGTCTTACGGTGGTGCTCACTGTGTCATGTCATCGAAGCAGCTGAGAGGTGATATCAACTACGCATGGCCCACGGCTGAGATAGCGGTGATGGGTCCGGCAGGAGCTATTGAGGTTCTTGAGGGCAAAGCGATAAGCGAGATATCCGATCCGGAGGAGAGACAACAGTACGTCACCCGCAAGGAGCAGGAGTACCGTGATAAGTTTGCCAACCCCTATGAGGCTGCCAGGTATGGCTACCTTGATGATGTGATTGAGCCTCGCAACACCAGGTTCAGGGTGATCAGGGCTCTACGGACGCTGGCCACCAAGAAGGATCCCGGGCCGATGAAGAAACATGGTAACATTCCACTCTGATGATCATGGTTATAAGTGGTATTTTGCTTACAGGAGGAGGCTGGGCAGCACTTGATGCTCTTAGCTGGACCGTTGTTGTGGTGGGGATAAGCATCGTCTTCCTCTCACTGGTTGTTATCTACTGGTTTTTCAGGTATGTACTGACATTTATCCTGAACTTCAGGCTGCAGAACTTTGCCCGTAAGATGGGTATAGACCCTGAGAAGGCCCAGACTGCCAAAACTATTCAGTCGGGTGAGGTCAATGCTGCTATCGCTATGGCGCTCTATCACTACTTCAATGAACTACATGATGTGGAGAGCGGGGTGGTTACCATCAGCCGGGTCTCAAGGCACTATTCGCCCTGGAGCTCTAAGTTGTACAATATGAGAAAATTATAAGGTTATTCAAAGAGTTGAGAGATGAAAAGCTACAAGTTCACGATAAGCGGCAACCAGTATGAGGTTGAGGTTCTCGAGATCGACGGCAATATTGCAAAGATCGAGGTGAACGGAACAATATATGATGTTGAGATGCACCGTGAGGTGCCACAGCCACGCGCCCCTATACAGCCACCGTCACAGGCAGCCAGGAGTGTTCAGCAGCCATCGCGCCCTGCTCCGCAGAAGAGCGTCGCAAAGGCCTCGGAGGTGAGGGCGCCACTGCCCGGAGTGATTGTACAGGTGATGGTCAGGCCAGGTGATGAGGTGACATCCGGACAGACAGTGTGTACCCTTGAGACCATGAAGATGGAGAATGCTATCAAGGCCGAGACAGCCGGCAAGGTGTCAGTGGTGAATATTTCACCGGGCCAGTCAGTGCTGCAGGATGAGGTACTAATTGTAATAGGGTAGTGATGGCAAAAAGAAAGATGTGGACAATGCTTGCCTTGCTGGTGATAACCTCACTGGCATGGATGGCATTTATCAAGCCTGAGCATGACAGGCAGAAGGCGCTTGAAGAATCGGGTATCGCCGGATCGGCATATGCATGGTACTATCAGCCTGATGCAGGTACTGAATCACAGCTGGAGGGTGGTCTGAAAAAGTTCTGGGACTATACCGGGTTTCGTAATGTGAGCTCCGGGCACCTCCTGATGATAATGATAGGTCTATTTTTTATCTGGCTGGCTATCAAGTATGAATATGAGCCACTGCTGCTGGTACCCATAGGTACCGGAATCCTTATCGGCAACATACCATTTTTTGCCGATGGGGGTGTCAACCTGCAGGTGGGTGTCTACCAGGATGGCAGTGTTCTCAACTACCTCTATTTTGGTGTTATCAAAGGTGTCTATCCTCCTCTTATCTTCCTGGGTATTGGTGCCATGACCGACTTTTCGTCACTCATCTCCAATCCGCGGCTTATGTTGCTTGGGGCAGCTGCCCAGGTAGGAATTTTTATCACTTTTATAGGGGCACTCTTGCTGGGCTTCAACAAGCCTGAGGCTGGTGCCATCGGCATCATAGGAGGAGCCGACGGTCCGACCGCAATCTTTATCTCATCGCGTCTTGCCAACGGGGTGCTGCAGTTGTCGGATGGCACTACGGTAAAGAATCTTATCGGGCCTATTGCCATTGCGGCATACTCATATATGGCACTGGTGCCAGTCATACAGCCTCCCATCATGCGTCTTCTGACAAGCAAGAAGGAGAGGCTGATACGTATGAAGCCTCCGCGTGCCGTCACCAAGACAGAGAAGATACTCTTCCCGATATTCGGGCTGCTGCTCACCTGCTTTATTGCACCCACCGCCCTTCCTCTGCTGGGGATGCTCTTCTTCGGCAACATACTGAAGGAGTCGGGTGTTACCAAGCGTCTTGCCGAGACAGCCCGCACCTCACTGATAGATATTGTGACCATCATGATCGGTCTCACCGTAGGGGCCTCTACGCAGGCTGATATCTTTATCAAGAAGGAGTCAATACTTATCTTTGGTCTGGGGGCTGCTGCTTTTACCATAGCAACCTTTTCGGGTGTCCTCTTTGCCAAGATCATGAATATATGGCTTCCTGAGGGTGAGAAGATCAATCCGCTAATCGGTAACTCAGGTGTCTCTGCGGTGCCTGACAGTGCCAGGGTGGCTGAGATGGAGGGTGTCAAGGCTGATCCTTCCAACCACCTGCTGATGCATGCGATGGGCCCCAACGTGGCAGGTGTCATCGGGTCAGCAATTGCAGCCGGTATACTGCTCGCCTTTCTTGGTTAATATTTTTATGTTTGTATCTGCTCCATAATCATAAACAGGAATATGAAACAGGTAAAAACCGGTAATGCCGGACCACGGGTACGTTCTGACATTGAGGTGATGCTTGAGCTGACTGACTCAGGCGGCATAGAGCTGGATATCAAGTCAAAGGTTAAGAGTATGTATGGCCATGCCATCGAAGAGCAGTGCCGCACGATGCTTGAGTGGTACGGTGTCAGCCATGCACGCCTGGCAGCTATTGACTCAGGTGCACTGCCCTATGTCATTGCTGCCCGTCTGGAGGCTGCCATCAGGGCTCTCACAGGCTCTGACAGGCAATACCTGCCTGAGATGAACAGCGCCAACCACTACAGCTCATCACGTGACAGGTACCGTTTCTCGAGGCTCTACCTCCCCGGCAACAACCCCGGCATGTTTATCAATGCCGGTCTCCACTCACCCGACGGGGTCATTCTTGACCTGGAGGACTCAGTGGCTCCGGAGAGGAAGGATGAGGCGCGGATACTTGTCAGGAATGCGCTGAGGGCTGTCAGCTTTTATGGTGCTGAGCGTATGATACGTATCAACCAGGGTGAGCGTGGAGTGACTGATCTGGAGGAGCTGATACCGCACAATGTACACCTGGTGCTGGTACCCAAGTGCGAGAGTGCCGACTCACTGCGCCTCATAGACAATAAGATCAGGGAGATAAAGCGTGAGGCGGGGCAGGAGGAGCAGGTCTACCTGATGCCTATCATTGAGAGTGCTGCCGGTATTGAGCATGTGAAAGAGATAGTTACTGCTACCGACAGTGTGGTTGCTGCCGCTATCGGCCTTGAAGATTATACTGCTGACCTGGGTGTTCAGCGTACCGCCACAGGCAGCGAATCGCTCTATGCACGTAACAGGCTGGTGGTAGCATGCAAGGCTGCCGGTATACAGCCTATCGACTCGGTCTTTTCTGATGTGGCCGACATGGAGGGGCTGCTACAGAACGTTCTCAGTGCCAAGGGTATGGGCTTTGAGGGTATGGGGTGTATCCATCCCCGGCAGATAGCTGTGATAAGAGAGGGCTTCTCACCCACTGAGAGAGAGCTGGAGGGTGCCCGGAAGATTGTCATTGCCTACCGTGATGCCCTGAAGAGGGGTCTGGGGGTGGTGGCACTGGGTTCCAAGATGATTGACCCGCCGGTAGTTGCCAGGGCAGAGAAGACCATCACCCTCGCCGTCAGGCTGGGGCTGCTCTCAGAGAACTGGCATGAAGAGGAGGCGGTTGATGAAGGTGAAAAGGGAAGAGTAAGACCATAAACATAAAGCAATAACCAAGCTATGAGAATGGTAGAAAATGCTGCCGGCCGCCTGGTGCCGGATGAGATAAACGGAAAAGAGGCTGTCCCGTACAAAGGAGTGGGCAAACACCGTCCTACGGGAAACAGGTATGGTCCGCCCATACCATCATGTATCGACTACCCTGCTGACAATAACAAGGTGGCCGGCTCACTGAAGGAGGCGCTGGAGCGTTGCGGACTGAAGGATGGTATGACCATCTCAACCCATCATCACCTGCGTGATGGTGACCTGATAAGTAACCAGGTGTTCAGTATCGCCTCAGAGATGGGAGTGAAGGAGCTGGTGTGGCTGCCCTCAGCATCATTCCCCTGCAATGCGCCGGTGATCGAGTACCTTGATAATGGAACCATCAACCGTATAGAGGGTAGCATGAACGGCCCGCTGGGAATGTATGTATCAGAAGGGAGGATGAAGGGTATGGCTGTATTGCGCTCTCATGGCGGACGAGTACAGGCGATACAGGATGGTGATGTTAAGATAGACATTGCCGTTCTTGCTGCCCCGGCTGCCGACTCATTCGGTAATGCACGCGGTACGGGCGGACCGTCAGCTACCGGTGTGCTGGGCTATGCCAAGCCTGACTACCTATACGCTGACAAGGTGATAGTTGTTACTGACAACCTGGTTGACCTGCCCTGCTTCCCGATGGAGATAGAGGGCAACTACGTTGACTATGTTGTGGTGGTTGATAAGATAGGGCTTCCCGAAAAGATCGTCTCAGGCACCACACAGATAACCAGAAGCCCTGACAGGCTCCTTATTGCCGAACTCACCGCCTCATTCCTTGAGAAGTCAGGACTGCTGCGTGACGGTGTCAGCATGCAGGCAGGAGCCGGAGGTACCAGTCTTGCAATAGCAGTATTTGTTCATCAGATGCTGCGCAAAAAGGGGTGGAAGCTGAGCTTCGGTTTTGGCGGAAGCACAGGCTACATGGTTGACATGCTTGAGGAGGGGCAGATGGGCTATATACTCGATGCCCAGGCTTTTGACCTTGATGCGGTAAGGTCAGTGGAGAGCAACCCCAACCATATACCCTACCCGGTATTCAACGCCTACAACTACCACTCAAAGGGTAACCTCACCACCATGATGGATATCATGATACTGGGAGCCACCGAGGTAGATACCGGCTTCAACGGCAACGTGGTGACACACTCTGACGGACTACTGCTTCATGGTATCGGAGGATGGCAGAACTGCCTCCATGCCCGTAACGTTATAATACCACTGCCGCTCTTCCGTGACCGTATACCGGTGATAGTTGACCGTGTCACCACCCTGTGCGGACCGGGTGAGCTTGTTGACGTGATCATCACCGAGAGGGGCATAGCTATCAACCCGCGCCGGCAGGACCTCATAGATGCGGTGCGTGGCAAGGGGCTGCCGCTGGTGACAATAGAGGAGCTGAAGGAGATAGCTGAACAGATATGTGGCAGACCGGAGAAGGCTGCCTTTGATGAAAGGGTGGTGGCAGCCATAAAGTGGGTTGATGGCACGGTGATAGATGCTGTACACAAGGTGAAGAGGCAGGTGTGATGACCACATCACATAATTGTAACATTATGAATCACTGGTGCTGTAGTAGAGAGTAAAATATCAATACCATAACCTTAAACAGAAAGCGATGAAAAGTTACAGATGTATTCTCTGCGGTTATATTTATGACCCTTCGGAGGGTGATCCTGACAATGGTGTAGCCCCGGGTACCGCTTTTGAAGATCTGCCGGAAGAGTGGGTATGCCCGCTCTGTGGTGCCGGTGTTGAGGACTTCGAGGAGTATCCGTAGCGGAGCTATCGGCGACGAGTCTTTCGAGGAGTACCTGTTGCGAAGTTATCGGCGGCGAGGCCTTCCGGGAGTACCTGTTGCGAAGTTATCGGCGGCGAGGCCTTCCGGGAGTATCTGTTGCGAAGTTATCGGCGGCCAGGCCTTCCGGGAGTACATGTAGCAGAGCTGTCGCCACTGTGTTTCCGGCTGCTACTTTTCCGGTATGTGCATCAGCACGTCTATCAGCAGATCCCAGAACATCTGCACGGTATCAATCTCAATACGCTCTTCGGGTGTATGGGCTCCTCTGATGGTTGGGCCGAATGAGATCATATCTATACCTTTGTACTTCTCCAGTATCAGTCCGCACTCCAGTCCGGCATGTATAGCCTTCACCTCCGGCTCTCTGTTAAAGAGTCTCCGGTAAGATTCACTCATCAGCTGCAGTATCTCTGAGTTCATGTTGGGTTTCCATCCCGGGTAGCCGTCAGAGTGTGTCACCTTTGCGCCTGCCAGGTCAAAGGCAGCCTCAGCTATCTGTGCAGCATACGCCTTCTCCTCCTCTGAAGAGCTTCTCTGGGTAGAGACAACATGTATGGTATTATTCTCTGTAAACCTTATTGTGGCCAGGTTGCTTGAGGTCTCCACCAGGTCAGCTATCTCCCGTGACCATGCTATCACACCGTGAGGCACCACCGTCAGTGCATTGAGCAGCCGGTGCTGTGACGAAACATCCATCACCCTGGCGGGCAGCTCAGCCGGTGTGGCCGCTATCTTCAGGTCAGGTTCAAGGTGTGCCAGCAGCTCTTTATAGTAGCTGTTCCACTCAGCGGTGTCAGCAACGATCTTCTCTTTGTACTGCGGGAGGAAGGTGATGGTTACAAATGCCTCTCTTGGGATGGCATTCCTTAGGTTGCCTCCTGTCAGGCTGCTTATCCGCACCCCATACCTCTTCTCCATCTCCAGCAGCAGCCTGGTGACAATCTTTATCGAGTTGCCATAACCCTTGTGTATCTCATCACCCGAGTGTCCTCCCCGTAGCCCCGTTACGGAGATGTTGATTGCTGCGTGGCCTGTGGTGACGGTCTCAGGAGTATATTTCATGTATGCCTGAGTATCTAGTCCGCCGGCACACCCTATATAGAGTATCCCCTCATCCTCTGAGTCGAGGTTGAGCAGTATCTCACTTGTAAAGAATCCGGGGGTGAGGTTTATTGCTCCGGTCATACCTGACTCCTCATCAACGGTAAAGAGACACTCAATGCGGCCACACTGTAGCTCCGGGTCGGTCAGAACAGCCATCTGTGCAGCTATACCGATACCATCATCAGCACCCAGTGTGGTGCCACTGGCGGTCACCCACCCACCGTCAATAACCGGAATTATAGGGTCGCTCTCCCAGTTGTGGGGGTGTGATGCATTCTTCTCACCCACCATATCGAGGTGACTCTGCAGCACCACACTTTTGATCCTCTCCTTGCCAGGTGCTGCCTCCCTGATGATCAATATGTTGCCTACACTGTCCTCCTTCGCTTCCAGATTGTTCTGACGGGCAAAGTCGAGTAGCCACGCTCTGATCTTCCCTTCATTTTTAGAGAGGCGCGGTATCTTACATATATCATCAAAATAGCTCCATACCCTTGTCGGTTTCAGATCCCCCAAATTTCCCATAACAGTTGCTTTATAGTTGATTTTGAAAACTTGTTGTCAAATATAGTTTTTATGTTGTAAACTTCATGTAATAACCGCTGGTTGCTCTTTTTTAAACTCAAATAAAACTATATTTTTACGCAAATCGGTAACATAAAAAACTTCATGATTATGGCGAAACGGACAATTGTGGCGCTTCCCGGAGACGGTATAGGAGCCACTGTACTTAAAGAGGCTATTCGTCTGCTCGATGCAGCAGGCTTTGATGCTGAATATGTTTACGGGGATATCGGATGGGAACTGTGGCGCAGTGAGGGCAACCCATTGCCACAGCGTACCATAGACCTTATTGCACAGCATAAGATAGCGCTGTTTGGTGCTATCACCTCCAAGCCCAAGGATGATGCTGTTGCTGAGCTGGCACCCGAGCATCAGGGCAAAGGGTATGTCTACAGTAGTCCTATTGTAGGACTGCGTCAGCACTTTGGGCTTGACATCTGTCTTCGTCCGTGCCGCAGTTACAAGGGTAACCCTCTCAACTTCATACGTCGTAGCCGTGATGGCTCTCCTGAGGAGCCGATGGTTGATGTGGCTATCTTCAGGCAGAATACCGAGGGTCTATATGGTGGTGTTGAGTGGTCTGACCCGCCACAGCAGGTCTATGACGCGCTGATGACCCACCCCCGATTCAGGGCCAACTTTGGCTGGTGCCCCAAGGAGGAGCTGGCTGTCTCAACCCGTATCTTTACCAGGAAGTATACTGAGCGTATCATCAGGGCTGCATTTGATCATGCCGTAAAATATAACTACAGGTCGGTCACTGTCTGTGAGAAGCCCAACGTGATACGTGAGACCTCAGGTATGATGTGGAAGGTGGCCAGGGATATACAGAAGAATGAGTATCCTGGTGTGGAGGTGTGGAACACCAATATTGATGCCCAGATGATGTGGCTCACCAAGAACCCTGAGGATTATGGTGTGATCGTTGCTGGCAACATGTTCGGCGATATTGTCTCCGACGCTTTTGCCGGCCTCATTGGCGGACTCGGTTTTGCCTGCAGTGCACAATTCTCAGAGGATGGGATAGGAGTGTTTGAGCCTACCCACGGCTCTGCTCCCAAGTATGCCGATTATGAGGTGCCCATCATAAACCCGATTGCAATGATCGAGTCGGCATGTATGATGCTTGACTTTATTGATGAGAAGAAGATCTCTGCCAGGATACGGTCAGCCATTGCGAGCGTCATTGAGGAGGGCAGGGTGAAGACCTATGACATGATGAAGATGACCGGCAGGCCTGATGTGGTCACCAAAGGGGCTGCTTCAACCATTGAGATGACCGATGCCATTATATCACACCTTAAATAGTCTGGAGATGAGTGAAGAGATAAAAAAGCTGTGGCCTGAGCTGGAATGGATCAGTGACCCTGACCTGAGGGAGAAGACAGCCCGCACCTGGGAGCTGGCCCTCGAGCGTAGCGTGCTCACTGCCGACGACCTGAACCGTATACCGTTCACCCTGCTGTGTGGACCTGACATGAAGGTCACCTTTATGGATCACAAGAGATGTGTGGTACATGTGGCACGTGATGCCGGCGAGAAGATGAACCAGTTTTTTGGTGATGACCTGCCGGTTAACATGGATATTGTTATTGCCGGCGCCATACTGGCTGATGTGGGTAAATTGCTTGAGTATGAGCTTGATAAAGATGGCAACTCGGTCCAGGGGAGTTATGGCAAGTACCTCAGGCACCCCTTCTCAGGGGTCAGCCTGGCGGAGGAGTGCGGTGTACCTGCTGAGGTGTGCCACATCATTGCTGCTCATGCCGGTGAGGGTGACCTGGTCAAGCGTACCACCGAAGCCTATGTGGTGCATCATGCTGACTTTATGACATTCCTTCCCTTTAAGAGCCGGCTGATAGTTTAACGTACCAGATAAGATAAGATCATGGTATGATACCGGCAGATGATCCGGTGGTCAGCTGCCAATAAAAAATAGCGGGGTCCTTATGAGCGACTCTGCTATTAATTTTCAGTCTGCCACTGATGGGGAGGCGGCACTACCTCTGCCTGCCGGTATCACCTTTTCTGGGGCACTACCTCTGCCTGCCGGTATCACCTTTTCTGGGGCACTACCTCTGCCTGCCGGTCATCGCCTTTCTCACCTCCTCATAGCCCATCTTGTCAACCTTACGGTCATAGGTTATCAGTCCGTTGGTCTCGGTCTCCACATCTGTTGTCTGTGTATAGACCGATGCGCTCATGCCCCTCTTCTCCACCATCTCACGTACCATTGCATAGAAGTGGGCATATTTCTGCAGCAGCGTCTCGGTATCGCCCATCTTTTCATATCCCCAGTTTTTCTCTTCCCATGTATGACCCGGCACTGCCAGTCCCAGTCCGCCAAACTCACCCAGCACTGTGGCTCTGCTCTTTTCCGGTGCTGGTGCCACCGGCTCCGGGTAGTGGTGCAGGTCGAGCACATCGCCTGTCCCACGGTCACTCCAGCCTGACACGCTGTTTATCAGCCTGGTGGTATCCAGTGTAGCAGCATAGTGTGTCACCTCCCCGGTGGCATACTGTCCCCACCCCTCATTGTATATTACCCACATGACAATAGAGGGGTGATTGTATTTGGTGTTTATCATCTGTGTCAGTTCGGTCATAAAGATTGCCGAGTCAGCACTGCTCTTGACAATGTCAGGCATGTCACCACCTATATAGTCATCACCGCTGGGCATATCCTGCCATACCAACAGTCCCATACGGTCAGTATGGTAGTAGAATCTTCTGTTCTCCACCTTGACATGCTTACGCAGCATGTTGAATCCCATCTTTTTAAGCATCTCAAGGTCATATCTCATCGCCTCATCTGAGGGTGGTGTGTATAGTCCGTCGGGCCAGTACCCCTGGTCTAGAGTACCATTCTGCCACAGAAACTGGTTATTGAGCAGTATACGGGTGTAGCCATCTTCAGTTTTGCCCAGTGATATTTTTCTCATGCCTGCGTATGACTTCACCTGATCACCAGGTACTCCTGCGGTTATCAGTCTCACCTCCAGGTCATAGAGGAACGGGTCGTCAGGGCTCCACAGCCTGGCATCAGGTATTGGCAGGGTGATCACGGTGCCTGTCATTCCCGACTGTGATGCTACTGTCTCACCTGCCGCCTTTATGGTCACCTCAGCCAGTGAGGGGGCCATATCTACCGGCGGGCATCCGTCGGGCCCCTGGCATCTCTTTTCCATCACCGTTACCAGTAGTCTCTTATTGTCAATGTCGGGGACGATACGCAGGTCACCGATCCATGTCTTACCTACCGGCTCAAGCCATACGCTCTGCCATATCCCGCTGGTGGGTGTGTACCATATACCTCTGGGCTCCAGCACCTGCTTACCGCGTGGCTGCCTGCCCCTGTCGGTAGGGTCGGTCACCCGTACCAGCAGAGAGTGTCTCTTTCTCTTTGACAGGTAGGGCGTTATGTTACACGAGAAGGGGTCATATCCGCCACGGTGGTGTAGTACGTGGCTGCCATCGACCCACACGTCGGTCTCCCAGTCGGAGGCCTCAAAGTTGAGTATCACCTCTCTGCCACTCCACTCTGCCGGTATCCGGAAGTGGCGCATATACCAAATAGCCATTGTGTCGGTCACCCTCTCCTGCACCCCTGAGAGGGCAGACTCAACAGGGTAGGGGACCAGTATCTTCCCCTGCGGGGCGGGTGGTGTCTCCTGTTCGGTGGTGATGGCATAGTCCCACAATCCGTTAAGACTCATCCATTCACTCCTCTCCATTGCCGGCCTGGGATATTCGCTCCATGGAGCAGCAGGGTCAACGGTCTCACCCCACCGGGTGAGGAGAGGGGTATCGGCAGGCATCCATTCGGGTGCCTTCTCCCTGAGGCATGATACCATCAGGCCGGCAGCTATCAGCAGCACCGGAGCAACAGAGTATCTCATCACAAAAAGTTTATTGACGGGTCAGCCGAGCTTCATCTTCTCGACCTCTTCCATATTTTTTTCATTGTGAATAATCTTTCCCATCGGCGTATAGAGCCAGCTGATGAGATCCTGGTAGCGCTCGGTGATCTTTCCCCTGACGATCTTCATGGTTGAGTTCATCATACCATTCTCCTCATTGAAGCTCTCATTGAGTACTCCCAGGGCCACCGGCAGCCATCTGTGCGGGAAGAGGTGCCCATACTTGCCATTTATACGGTATTCATTGACCTCATTCTCTATGAGGTTGAGTACTGCCCTCTTTCCCTCCTCTGTTGTTGCCGACAGGTTACGGCTCTCGAGGTATAGCTTCATGGCGTGCTGGTTGGGTACTATCAGTGCTATGGTATATGGCTTCTGGTTGTTGTAGAGCATACACTGATCAATATATTTCGACTGCTCACTGATAGCCTCCTCTATCCCTTCGGGGCTGAACTTCTCGCCATCATCAGCTATCAGCAGGCTTTTAAACCGTCCCAGCACATAGAGGAACCTGTCACTCTCCATATACCCCATATCTCCGGTATATAGCCATCCGTCGCGCAGTGCCTCGCTGGTGGCTGTCTCGTTCTTCCAGTATCCGTGCATGACATTTCCGCCCCGTATCACTATCTCGCCCTGCTCTCCCTCCGGCAACTCATTACCATCATCATCACATATCTTCAGATCCATATTGTTTACCAGGTATCCTGATGACCCGAGCTTATGCCTTGCAGCCGAGTTGGATGAGATAATGGGTGATGCCTCCGAGAGGCCATATCCCTGGAACATGGGTACCCCTATTGCATAGAAGAAGCGCTGCAGCTCAATATCGAGCAGTGCTCCTCCGCCGATAAAAAATTCCAGCTCACCACCAAATGCCTCTCTCACCTTTTCGAAGAGCACCTTGTCGAACAGTCTGAGCAGCGGCTTTTTAAGCTTCTGTAAGCCACGCCCCCTGTTGTACCCCTCTTTGTTGTATGAGTATGCCATTTTGAGTGCGAAATTGAACAGTGCCTCAGTCATCTTACCCTTCTCCTTGATCCCTTTCTCAATATTTTTCCGGAAGTTCTTCGCCAGTGCCGGTACGCTCATGAGCAGGTTGGGCTTTATCTCCTTCATGCAGATGGGTATGTTACGCAGTGTCTCCATGGGTGTGCGTCCCACCTTGACCGAAGCTATGCTGGCACCTTTCCCCATAAAGGCATAGATACCTGCTGTATGTGCAAATGAGTGGTCCCACGGCAGTATCAGCAGTGTCTTGAAATATTGTGGTATATCCATCAGGCTGTATGACTGGTAGACATTGGAGACGTAGTTGCCATGAGTAAGTATGATACCCTTGGGGTCGGCTGTGGTGCCTGAGGTGTAGCATATGTTTGCAAAGTCAGAGGGGGTGATTGAGGAGTAGAACTGTTCAAACTCCTTTCTGTTGGCAGGTGTCTCCAGCCACTCACGTCCGGTCTTTCTCACCTCGTTGAAATGTATCTGCCCTTCGGAGTACTCCTCTCTGGGATCCATAAATATTATCTTCTCCAGCTCAGGGCAGTTGTCAGCCACCTCAAGCACCTTGGCTGCCTGTGTGCTGGAGGTGATGACCATCTTAGAGCCTGAGTGTGATATACGGAATCGTATCTCCTCGGGGTTGAGCTTGATGGAGAGCGGCACATTGACAGCCCCGGCATAGAGCACACCGAGCTCACCTATCACCCATGCGTTGCGTCCGTCAGCCAGCAGGCTCACACGGTCACCCTTCTTTATTCCCAGCTGTATAAGGCCAGCACCAAACTCATGCACCTGGCGTCGTGCCTCCAGGTAGGTGGTACCTTCATACTTCTCCTGTAGCTTCTCCCACAGGTAGATATTAGATGCATACTTCTCCACATTTTCTTCGAAGAAACGGATTAGGGACTTCATCCTGATACAAGTTTTTATTGTTTCAAATAGCGAACTAATATAGAAAAGAATTGTCTGTCAGAGGGGTGTTTCCGGAATATTCGTTGTATTTTTGTGTTGATAGTTGTAAAACAGGATATCAGGAATTTGAAAAGCGCCCGGTTATGAAGAATATTTTGCTTGTTTTTTTAGCATTTATCATGCTTTCAGCCACCTCTTGCAATTTTATGCAGAGTATTAATCCATTTGGCAAAAAGAAGCGTGAAGCTATGGCACTGCAGGAGCAGCGTGAGGCCTATCGTATTGCCGACTCGATACGTGTTGTAAGAGAGCAGGAGGCTGAGGCTGAGCGACTACGGCAGGCTGAGCTGGCCCGGGAGGCTGAAGAGCAGGCTGTGGTGATGGCTGGTCATCATGTCATAGTTGGCAGCTTTCTTACCCCTGAATATGCTGATGCCTGGCTTGAACATATCAGGGGTATTGGCTACGATGCCACCATAGTGGATATGGATGGAGGCCGCTGGAAACTGGTCTCTGCCGCCTCCTTCCCTCAGCAACGTCAGGCCTACAATGCCCTTCCCTCTATTACTGAGCGTGTAGATGGTGAGGCGTGGGTCTGGAACAGGCAGTAACTTGTGACGGTGTCAGATCTGCAGTAGTTTTTCGGTTCCTGTGAGCATGTTGACGGTGAGGTGAGGCGAGGGTCTGGAACCGGTATTGACTTTCAGCGGTGTATTGTCTCTGATCTGTCGGGGCCTACCGAAACTATTGTTACCGGCACCCCGGTCTGCTCCTCCACAAAACGTATAAACCTGTTTAGCTCCTCAGGCAGCTGCTTCCAGTTACGGCATCCGTTAATAGAGTCGTTCCACCCTTTGAATGTTTTGTAATTGAGGTCTTTTACCTCTTCCAGGCAGTAGGGTAACACAGTCTGCTCACCCTCACCCGTGATATATGAGACACACGCCTTCACCTCATCAAACCCTGCCAGCACGTCTGCCTTCATCATAAAGAGCTGTGTTACCCCATTGATCATCACAGCGTATCTCAGTGCCGGTATGTCAAGCCATCCGCAGCGTCGTGCCCTTCCGGTGGTGGCTCCGTACTCATTACCACGATCACGCATCATCGCCCCATGGTGGTCATTGAGCTCGGTGGGGAATGGACCGCTACCTACCCGTGTGGTGTATGCCTTGAAGATACCGTACACCTCACCGGTTCGTTGTGGTGCCACCCCCAGTCCGGTATAGGCGCCGGCCGCGACGGTATTCGATGATGTTACATAGGGGTATGTGCCAAAGTCAATATCGAGCATGGTGCCCTGTGCCCCTTCGGCCAGCACCCTCTTGCCCTCTCTGATAGCCTTATTAATGATATAGCCGGCATCTATGGTGGTGAACTGACGGAGATGATTTACCGTTTCAAACCACTCCTCTTCCAGCTCCTTGAGGCTATTGTCATAATTGAGCCCCTGCAGTTGTCTGAGGTGTTCCCTGGCCCTCTCCTTGTAGACAGCTTTGAAGTCAGTCCGGTATATGTCACCTACCCTCAGTCCGTTGCGTGATACCTTATCAGTATATGCCGGTCCTATCCCCCTCAGTGTAGACCCTATCTTCGCCTCACCCAGTGCCTCTTCGCGGGCTGCATCGAGCAGCTTGTGTGTAGGCATGATCAGGTGTGCCTTGCTGGAGATAAGCAGCCTTTTGCGTACTGTCTGCAACTCCATCCCCAGCCTTCCCGTCTCATTCCTGAATACTACCGGGTCAATCACCACCCCGTTTCCAATGATATTGGTCTTATTTTCATGGAAAATACCAGAGGGGATAAGGTGCAGCACATGCCTTACCCCATTAAATTCAAGTGTATGACCCGCATTTGGCCCGCCCTGAAAGCGGGCAATAATATCATATCGGGGTGTAAGGACATCGACAATCTTTCCTTTGCCCTCATCACCCCATTGCAGACCCAGTAAAATATCCATATATAATCTTTGAATTACGCCTTACCAGGTAAGGCAGCCCCGAAGGTACAAAATAATTCAAGGTATCAGCCATTCATTTTTTTGGCATCTTCTGCTCACCGTAAACGTAGAGTGCATAGTGGTGCAGCACGAAGGAGTTCTCTTCACAGGCACTCTTAATAATATCATTTATACGGGGGTCACTGAACTCTATCACCTTGCCTGTGAGGGTGTCTATCAGGTGGTCATGGTGCCCCGTTCTGTAGGTCTTTTCGTAGTATGCCTGGCGACGGCCATATTTGTGTCTTATAACCAGTTTACACTCTATCAGCAGGTCGATGGTGTTATAGAGGGTAGCCCTTGATACCCGGTAGTTCTTTTCGTTCATGTAGTTGTAGAGTGCCTCAATATCGAAGTGCCCCTCTCTGGAGTAGATCTCATCGAGTATTGCATACCGTTCCGGAGTCTTTCTGTATGAGTTTTTCTCCAGATACTCGGTAAAGAGTTGTCTCACCACCTTTCTGGCATCCTCATCACTCTTTCCTGCCTGTTGTTTCATCTGCTCTCCTCACTTATTCCATCTGCTCTTCAAACTCTTCCAGCCGCTTGACGCTGGCTATGCCCTTTATGTTTGCGAGCTGCAATATCAGGTTATTGAGGTCACTGGTATGGTGTACGTACACCTCTATTGTCCCTTCGAAGATACCGTCATACACTGATACATTTATGTTTCTCATATTTACGTTCAGCTCCTTTGATATTATTGTAGTCACCTCATTGACCAATCCTATCCGGTCAAGGCCCATAATATTTATCCTTGCCAGGAATGATGCCAGTCTGTGTATTGTCCATCTGACATGTATTATACGGTTACCTTCACTGGACATCAGCTTGATGGCTACATTGCACTGCGGTTTATGCACTATGATCTTCCCCTTGGGGTCCATATAGCCCACCACCTCATCACCCGGTATCGGCTGGCAGCAGTTGGCTATGACGTATGAGTAGCCACTGTTGTCAACATCTTCACGCAGCAGGTATGGCTGGCTCTTGTCTATCTTATCCCTTGGCAGGGTCTGCTCCCTGGGTGTGCTGTTCTTTTTGCTTCCCCCGCCTGTGGCCAGACGCCAGTATTTGTGCAGTCCTCCCTTCTCAGGCTCCCTCCTGAGTATCTTGCGCAGGTCATCCAGGTCAATCAGCTCCAGTCCTATCTGTGAGTAGAGCTCATCCTTGTTGAGCAGCTCATAGTGATCGAGCAGCTTCTTGATGTTCTCTGAGTTGGGGGCCGTGCCTATCTCACCCAGTCTCTTCTCCAGGGTGTTCATCCCCTTCTGTATCCGGTCTTTGGTCTCGTCACGCAGTGCATCCTTGATGGCTGTTCTGGCTTTGGCTGTATGCACAAACTCCAGCCACTCCTTTTCCGGTCTGGCGATATTTGAGGTGATCACCTCCACCTGGTCACCGCTCTGCAGTGTGGTAGAGATTGGTGAGAGCCTGTAGTTTACCTTGGCACCTATCGCCCTGTTTCCTATGTCAGTATGTATCTCATAGGCGAAGTCGAGCGCTGAGGCTCCCTTGGGCAGGTTGATAAGCAGCCCTTTAGGTGTGAAGACCATTATCTCTGCCGAGAAGAGGCTCATTTTGAACTCATCAAGGAAGGTGAGCGGGTCAGACATGGGGTTGGCCAGCATCTCCCTGATATGTTTGAGCCATCTGTCAAGCTCACTCTCTGACAGTGAGAGGTCACCCTTGTACTTCCAGTGAGCAGCTATACCCCTTTCTGCCACGTCATCCATCCGCTGGCTGCGTATCTGCACCTCCACCCATCTCCCTTCGGGCCCCATCACTGTGAGGTGCAGCGCCTCATATCCATTCTGTTTCGGACGACTGATCCAGTCGCGTATCCTGTCTGGCTTGGGAGTGTATATATCGGTTATCAGCGAATATATCTGCCAGCACTGTGCCCTCTCACTCAGCTCGGGCGACGGCTCAAAGACGATTCTCACTGCCAGCAGGTCAAACACCTCCTCAAAGGGGACACTCTTTGTCTGCATCTTCTTCCAGATAGAGTAGATAGACTTGAATCGTCCTGAGATGTCGAAGATGATCATGCTGTTGTTGAGAGCATCTATTATCGGGAGGCTGAACCGGTTGATGAGTGCCAGGTTCTTCTTTTCATCCAGCTTCACCTTTCGGGCTATCTCATCATAGATACGCGGGTGACGGAACTTGAAGCTCAGGTCTTCCAGCTCGGTCTTGATGGCGAAGAGCCCCAGCCGGTGGGCGAGGGGCGCATAGAGATAGATGGTCTCCCCGGCAATCTTCATCTTCTTGTGCTCAGGCATCGCGTCGAGTGTCCGCATATTGTGGAGTCTGTCGGCAATCTTGATCAAGATTACCCGGAAGTCATCGGAGAGGGTCAGCAACATTTTCCGGAAGTTCTCTGCCTGCAGTGAGTTGGTCTCCTTGTTGTATGTGCCTGATATCTTTGTGAGCCCGTCTATCAGGGAGGCTATCTTGGGCCCAAACTCTTTGTCTATCTCTTCAAGCGTTATGTCGGTATCTTCAACCACATCATGCAGCAGTGCTGCTGCCACCGACTTGGCACCTAGCCCTATCTCCTGGTTGACGATACGTGCCACCACAATAGGGTGTATGATATAGGGTTCTCCTGAGTTACGGTACATCTCACGGTGCGCCTCATTGGCAAACCTGAAGGCTTTGTCAATCAGCTCCCTGTCTCCGGGCTTGTTACACCGGTAGAGATTATCTGTCAGCAGCTTATATTCAGCCTCTATCTGTCTGACATCATCAGCGGAGAATAGTTTTGATTTAGTTTTAACCATTGGTGGCACGGTGATCAGAGGAGACAAAGATACTAAATAAGGAGTACAATAACCATATGGTCACGGTAGTATGGTCACCGTGCCGGTCCGTCCGAGAGGCTCACCTGACGGTGCTGTCACCCTCAGGCTCCAGAGGTAGATACCGGGTGGCATCAGCTCTCCCCTGTAGCTGCCATCCCACCCCTCTTCAGGGTTGACGCTCTGAAAGAGCAGTACTCCATTGCGTGAATAGATCCTCATCTCATAGTGCAGAGGTATGAATGAGAGTGCCGGCCTGAACAGTGCATTGATATCGTTGCTGCCGGGGGTGATGGCGTTTGGCATCACTATATTCTCTACAACAGGTATCACTGCTGCTGAGGAGATGTGTTCACTCTCACCGGTACCGGTGCCATTTCCGATCCCGCTCCCGTTCCCGCTGCCATTCCCGCTCCCGTTCCCGCTGCCAGTACTGAGAGCGCGGGCCTTTATCCGGTATACCACTGCCGGGGCTGTTGTCTCATGTGCCATCAGCGCATAACTCTCTGACCATATTGTGTCGGTGAGTGCTGCAGCCACCTCCCTGGCCCCGTTGCCCGTATCACGCCATACTGAGTAGCTGTTCGCCCCTCCACCGATCGGACTGTTCCATTTCAGTCTGACAGTTGTACCGTCGAAGGTGCTCTCCAGCACCATGTTACGTGCTGTAGCCGACCAGGTGGCGGGCATGCCGCAACTGTTGAGTGCTGCCGCCCTGAAGACATTTATTGTGGTGGTGTCGGCACTTGTGATGATAAGGGTGCCCCTTCCTGCTCCTCCGCCTGTCACCCCCAGCTCAATCCACTTCGCTGTGGCATCATCATGTTGGTATAAGGCATACTGCTCCATGGTGGTTGTGGGGTCCCAGGTGAGGGTCATAGTGATTCCCTCAGCCACTACCGCCACCCTGCTGATGGCTACCCATGCCGGCGCTGTCTCACTGCTGGTGGTGATACATGCCCTGGGGGAGGTGGAGAGGGGTGCCCCGGAACGGTCGGCGCTGACGGTGAAGCAGTACTCCGTGTCAGGCTCATAGCCGGTAAAGAGGAGCAGGGTGTCAGTGAGAGGTACAGTTATGGTGGACGGTCCGGCAGGTGCGCCGCTGACGAGTACGCTATAGCTCTCTGCCGGGTGACGTGTATTATCATAGCGTGTCCAGCTGACGGTCACTGTAGCAGTACAGGGATCATAGCGTGCACTGAGAAAGAGGGTGCTGAGGCTGTTGCTGAGCGGACTGATATTCATTGAGGAGTCGATAGCGGCAACCACATAGGTGACACTATGGTAACGTGCCAGAGAGCCGGTATGCAGATAGTCGCGTGCCAGCGGGTCGGCAATGGTGTCTATGGCGATGGCGGTGCCCCCTGTCACGGTGTAGACCACATAGCTGCTGATGGCTGGTGAGGATGAGGGGAGCCACTGCAGCAGGGTAAACCCGGTGCCGGGGTTAACGGTCACCATCTCCAGCTGTGGGGGCGAGGGGCGCGGCACCTCCTGCGCCATGGCCGGTTGTGGCAACAGTATGGCTGACAACAGCAGCATTATAAGCAGCAGCAGCAGTGGTCTTTCAGGCAGCTGCCCACGAAGGAGTTTACCCGGCAGCTGCTGCCGCAGTGTATCTGATATCTGTTTACGGCGGCTCATCGTGCTCCCGCTATTATCTCATACGCCTGATCACGTATGAAGTAGGTGTTGAAGATCTCCCTCACTCTGGCCGGTGTAATATCTGTCAGCGTCTCCACGAACCGGCTAAAGAATCCGGCATCGACCTCATGTGCGGCAACCCCCTTTATCGTTTCGGCCTGAGAGAAGGGTCCGTCGAACATACGTGCCATATCACCCAGCATCTGGTTTATTACCAGCCTCATCTCGTCAGGCTGCACCTCTTCGTTGCGCAGCCTCTCTATCTCCTTCCATATCTCACTGATGGTCTCGTCACGGTATCCGTTGGCCACATCGGTCATGATGGTTATATACCCTATCTGACTGAAGGCGCCAGCCACAGCGTGTATGCCATATGTGAAGCCCTTCTCTTCACGTATCTTTCTCATGAGCCGTGACCCGAAGTAGCCACCCAGAATTGTCACCGCCACCACCAGGGCGTGGAAGTCGGGGTGGTCACGTGTGATACCGCGCCACCCTATCCGCACGGTGCTCTGCACTGATCCTGCCACCTCGCGGAAGAGGCGTCCCGGCTCTGCAGCGGCAAACGGCAAGGGCAGGGGTGATGGCTTCTGCCATGGGAGAGATGATGAGAAATAGCGTTCGACCAGCGGCAGTGCCCTGTCGGGATCCTTGCCCGCAATGGTTATATAGATCTTCTCAGGCCTGTAGCTGTGGTAGTGATACTCTCTCAGGTCATCAGTGGTCAGAGCATGATAGTCCTCCTCCCGGGTGATACGTCCATAGGGGTTCATCCCACCGCACAATGCCTCCCAGAAGAGCTCCCTGGCTATGACGGCAGTCCTCTTCCTTCCGGTGAGGAACGCCTGTATCCTCTTCTCGGTCAGCATACTGAACTCTTTGCCGGGGAAGGAGGGGGTGTATAGCAGCTCATGGGTCAGTGCCAGCACCTCATCAAGCATACGGGTAAGGGTAACCACCACCGTTCCTGTCGTCTCCTTTCCGGAGGAACTGTTTATCATGGCGCCGGTACGGTCTATCATATCGTTGATGCTGTTGGCATCGTGGCTGTGGGTCCCTTCAGTAAGCATCGCAGCGGTGGCTGAGGCTGAGAGGTGTACCCGTTCAGTCACCTCTCCTGCCGGAAAGAGAAACTCAATCCTGAGGAGCCCGCTGGTGCCTCCCGGCAGCAGGTATACCGGTATGCCACCGGTGATGATCACCGGCTCGGGGAATGAGGTGTCACCGGCTGACGGGGCAGTAATCTGTGGTACTCTGATCATGCGCTACTCATTATTTGTGCTTGGTAATCATTATATGTGCCCGGTACTCCTTATATGTGTTTGGTAATCAATGTTTGTACTCGCTACTCCTTATTTGTACTCGCTACTCCTTATCAATTCTCGGGGAGGTAATGTATCACGCTGGCGTTGTTACTGGTGAAGGTGGCCGCCGCCACGGTGGTTATCTCACCGGTGGTTACGCTCATATATTTCTCTCTCTCAAGGTTTATTCCTGAGGCATCCTCCAGCAGCTCATGGTATGCCAGTCCGAATGCCTTGCCCGCATGCCCGGTCTGTGCCATCAGGTGGTGTGTCTCATAGCGGTTGCGTGCCTTCTCCAGCTCAGTCGCGGTGATGCTCTCATCAGCTGTACGCTGCAGCTGGTCCATCACCGCCCTCTCAGCCTCACCGATCTTCACCCCGCCCTTCAGCCTGCCACTGAATATCACCAGTCCGGGGTCATCATCACCTGATATATATATGTCAGCCTCGGTGAATAGTTCCCTCTCTCTCACCAGTAGGGTGGGAAGCCTCGCCGAGTTGCAGCCGGCCAGCACGTCAGTCAGCAGGTCGAGGGTGTAAAAGTCACGACTGGTGCGGTTACCCATATGGAAGGCTATGATCAGGTGGGCGGCAGGCACCGGCCGTAAGACGGTTAGTTCACGTCTCTCATGCTGCTGTGGCTCGGCAGGCAGGCTTCTGCCGGGGTGTATACCTGCCGGGATATGACCAAACCAGTTCTCTGCCAGCCTGAACACCTCATCATGATCAATGTTGCCGGCTACACTCAGTACCGCATTGGAGGGGTTGTAGAAGCGATCATAAAACTCTTTCGCCTCAGCCGGGCCGGCATTTTCTATATGACTGATATCCATTCCAATGGCAGGCCACCGGTAGGGGTGCACCTTGTATGCCAGTGGCCTGAGCAACATCATCAGATCGCCATAGGGCTGGTTGAGATACCGCTGCCGGTACTCTTCCGTCACTACACTCTTCTGGTTGCTGAGACGCTCTTCGGAAAGATCCAGCCCCCTCATCCTGTCACTCTCGAGCCAGAGTGCCGTCTCAAGGTTGTTTGCCGGCAGGGTGATGTAGTAGTTTGTTATATCGTTGCTTGTAAAGGCGTTATTCTCACCTCCGGCCACCATCACCGGCGAGTCGAAGAGCGGCACTGCTGCTGTGCCCCCAAACATCAGATGCTCAAAGAGGTGGGCCAGGCCGGTAGAGTGAGGCTCCTCATCTCTGGCCCCCACATCATAGAGGAGGTTGGTAGTTACCATAGGGGTAGCCTCATCACGATGAGCAATCACCCTCAGTCCGTTGGCGAGCCTGTAACGTTCAAACAGTATCATGGGCTGAAAATATTTCAAACTTATCAAATTTAAGGTCTGCAGCTCAATTAATTCTATATTTGTATATTCAATGTTTAGATTATTTTACCAACTACCTTGAAGGCCCTGTTTAACAGAACTATATCGCAGTTAAAATCTTTCTTCGCCGAGCAGCAGACCCTCATCTACCTGCTCAGTTTTGTGGTTGGTCTCATCTGTGCCCTGGCTGCTGTGGTGATGAAGAATGCCATTCACTACACCCATCTCCTGTTCACCCAGGGTGTTATGCGTGGTGCCGGTGGTGCCCTTGCGCTTGCCTACCCGCTCTTTGGTATCTGTCTCACTGTACTGGCTGTCAAGTATCTGGTACGTGACAATATCTCACACGGTATCAGCAGGGTGCTCTATGCCATCTCACGTCGGCAGAGCTATATCAAGCCACACAACAACTGGTCATCTATCCTCACCAGCTCACTCACCATCGGGTTTGGCGGCTCGGTAGGGGCTGAGGCACCCATAGTGCTTACCGGTGCCTCTATCGGCTCTACCATAGGTCAGTACTTCAAGCTCAGCTACAAGCATGTCACCCTGCTGCTGGGGTGTGGTGCTGCCGGTGCCATAGCGGGTATCTTCAAGGCACCCATCGGTGGTATCCTCTTCACCCTGGAGGTGCTCATGCTTGACCTGACGATGTCATCTATTGTGCCACTGCTGATCTCTGCCGTGACGGCAGCCACGGTGGCCTACTTTTTTATGGGTGACAATGTGCTCTTCTCGTTTCATGTGGTTGAGGGGTTTCAGGTCTCCGAGGTTCCTTACTACCTCATCCTGGGTCTCTTCTGCGGCATTGTGGGTATCTATTTTACCCGTGGTACCGTATATATTGAGAAGCTCTACTCAAAGATCAGCAATATCTGGGTCAGGATGCTTACCGGCGGACTGGTACTTGGCGTGCTTATCTATTTCTATCCTGCCCTCTATGGTGAGGGTTATGACACTGTGAAGGTGCTTCTCAATGCTGAACCGGGGTATGCCCCCGGTCCTGAGGTCTTCGGTTTTCTTGCCACCGGGTTTCTCTCGTTTGCCCTGTTGATGGGTGGACTGCTCATCTTCAAGGTGGTAGCCTCAGCCTCCACCAATGGTGCCGGCGGGGTGGGAGGTATAGTTGCTCCTGTGCTCTTCTCGGGAGGGGTGGCCGGTTATTTTTTGGTCAGCCTGCTCAATCACCTCTTTGGACTGACACTGGTAGAGAGCAGCTTCACCCTCACTGCCATGGCTGGTGTCTTCTCGGCGGTGCTTCATGCGCCCCTCACCGGCATATTCCTTATTGCCGAGATAACAGAGGGGTACAGTCTGCTGATGCCTCTGATCATAACCTCTACCATGGCATTTATCACCGCCCGCTCATTTGACAGGCACTCAATCTACAACAAGCACCTGGCGGCCAGCGGCGAGCTGATCACACATGACAAGGACAAGGCGGTGATGGTACTGCTTGAATGGACCGAAGAGGTTGAGAAAGACCTCCTGACGGTCAGTCCTGATGATAAGCTCGGAGACCTTGTCAAACAGATATCGCGCTCAAACCGCAACATCTTCCCTGTCATAGATAAGTTTAACATACTGGAGGGGGTGGTGATGCTGGATGATGTACGTGACAAGATGTTCAGGCCTGAACTCTATGAGAAGCTGACTGTGAGGGATCTGATGACCATACCCCCCTCATATGTAGACATACGTGACAGGGGTGATGCGGTGCTTGAAGCCTTTGAGCATACCGGCGCCTGGAACCTGCCGGTACTGGATAAGGGGAGGTATGTGGGGTTCATCTCAAAATCACGGATCTTTTCTGCTTACCGCGAGCTGTTACGACAGTTTTCCGATGAGTAGGTGCAGGCAGGCCATGCTGAAAGAAATAGATTTTAAAAATGTATATTTGCTGCAGCACAACCCGCACTGACTGTTAAGGCTTGCGGGTCATTATCAACTGAATTAAGATTGTTACTATGGAAAGAGACAGTGTCTTGTTTGACCTTATCGGCCTTGAGCGCAAACGCCAGACGGATGGCCTGGAACTTATTGCATCAGAGAACTTTGTCAGCCCCCAGGTACTTGAAGCCATGGGCTCAGTATTGACCAATAAATATGCCGAGGGTTACCCCGGGGCACGCTACTACGGTGGCTGTGAGGTGGTAGACCAGGTAGAGCAGCTTGCCATCGACCGGCTCAAAGAGCTCTTCAATGCTGAGTATGCCAACGTTCAGCCCCACTCGGGTGCCCAGGCCAATATGGCTGTCTTCCTCACCGTGCTCAAGCCTGGTGACACCTTCTTGGGTCTTGACCTGTCACATGGCGGTCACCTCTCACATGGCTCACCGGTCAACTCATCGGGTCTGCTATATCGACCGGTGGCATACACTGTCACTGAAGAGAGCGGTATGGTTGACTATGACAATATGGAGATGATAGCCCTTCGTGAGAAGCCTAAGCTTATCGTTGGGGGTGCCTCAGCCTATTCACGTGAGTGGGACTATGCCCGGATGCGTGCCATAGCTGATAAGGTGGGTGCTCTGCTGATGATTGACATGGCTCATCCTGCCGGACTGATTGCTGCCGGCCTCCTGGATAACCCGCTTCCCCATGCACATATCGTCACCTCCACTACCCACAAGACGTTGCGGGGACCTCGTGGCGGTATCATACTTATGGGTAAGGATTTCGTCAACCCATGGGGTGTCAAGACAATGAAGGGTGAGGTGAGGATGATGTCATCGATGCTCAACTCAGCCGTCTTCCCCGGTATACAGGGCGGGCCGCTTGAGCATGTCATCGCCTCCAAGGCGGTCTCCTTTGCTGAAGCACTCACCCCTGAGTTCCGTGAGTACCAGAAACAGGTGAAGCGCAACGCTGCTGTCATGGCTGACGCCTTCACCGCCCTCGGCTATAAGGTGATATCAGGCGGCACAGACAACCATCTGATGCTTATTGACCTTCGTACACGTTTCCCGGAGATGTCTGGCAAGAAGGTTGAGAACACACTGGTGAAGGCACATATCACCGTCAACAAGAACATGGTGCCGTTCGACTCACGCTCACCCTTCCTCACCTCTGGACTGAGGGTAGGTACTCCTGCTGTTACAACACGCGGACTGAAGGAGGAGGATATGAGGACTATCGTGGCGATGATTGATGAGGTGCTGGTCAATGTAGACAATGAGACGGTGATCGCATCAGTGGGCGAGAGGGTTGTGAAGATGATGAAAGACCTGCCGCTGCATACGGTATAGGATATTTCAGATTCCTTTTCTAATTTTGCACTCATGGAAAGAGTCAGCAGTCAGGATGAACGTCTGATATTTTTAGTAGATGACGATCCGGTTATCACCTCCCTGGTTACTGTACGGCTGCAGGGGGCCGGCTTCAGGGTGAGGTCATTCCCCTATGCTGAGGAGTCGCTCAAGGCTCTGGGTGAGCTGCCTGACCTGATCATTCTTGACTACTACTTCATCAAGGAGGGGGAGAGCCCCATGAACGGTATGGAGGCCTATGACGAGATTGTCAGGATAGCCCCGCAGGTGCCGGTCATCATGCTCTCCTCACAGGAGAAGGGTGAGGTGGTGCTTGAGTTTGCACGTAAGGGGATAGCTGACTACGTCATCAAGGATAGCGACCTGTCTGATAACCTCTTTATGTCTGTGAAGGCAATACTCGACCGATAGCCTCCCTCCTGATGGAATGGTATATGTACCTGGCAGTTGTCGCTGCCGGCCTCTTTGCAGGTTTTGTCAATACCCTTGCCGGCAGCGGGTCACTGATCACGCTGCCGCTGCTTATGTTTATGGGTCTGCCGGCCAACATCGCCAATGGCACCAACCGTATCGGTGTCTTTGTGCAGGGTGTTGTGAGCAGTATCAGCTTCCGCAGACAGCGGCTCTACACCGTCAGGGAGAGTATGTGGCTTACGCTGCCCTCCATAGGCGGCGCGCTGCTGGGAGCCTTACTGGCTGTAAAGATCAATGAGCGGCTGATGGAGCTGCTGATAGGGGGCCTGCTGGTCTTTATGTTCTTCGTTATCCTCTACAAGCCGGAGAAGTGGATGCGTGACCATGCCCGGGCTGCGGTGATGCAGCGACGCTGGTGGGTGCCGGTGATCTTCTTCCTGATAGGTATCTATGGCGGATTTCTGCAGGCGGGGGTGGGATTCTTTCTGCTGGCAGCACTGGTATTTGGTGCCGGCTTCGGACTGACGCGTGCCAATGCCCACAAGGTGCTGATAGTGGCTGCCATGACCGCCATCTCGCTGGTGGTATTCATTGTCAGCAACCAGATCTGTTACCTGTATGGTATTATCCTGGCGGCAGGGCAGGGGGTAGGAGCATGGCTGGGATCGAAGGTGGCCGTGGATTGGGGCCCGCGGGTGGTACGTATTATTCTGCTGGTGGCAGTGATGGCATCAGCGATAAAGCTTACCGGACTGTTTGACCTGGTGATGAGGCTGTTTGGCTAGCCAGCCACAACAGGTGTGAGGTGACATTCAGCCTGTTGGCTGTGACAGCACCCTGGCTGTAACGAAAACCTGATGGTGACGACAAGAGCTATCTTAGCCTGAAGTCGTATGTGATAGTGCCTTTCTGGATCACCGGTGCGTCATTCTTCTTTTCAAATGTGGTCTTCAGTGCCGCCTCCTTGGCCACCCTCAGCAGCTCGGCATCGAGCGTGGTTGAACCCTGTATCCCCGGGGTGGCATCGGTTACCCTCCCTGTTCGGTCAACGGTCACGGCGACCACCACTATGCCATCTTTTTGCAGTACACGCGAGGGTATTACCAGTGACGAGGCTCTCCTTCCACCGAGGCTGAAAGAGACACCTTCACCTTTTCCTCCGCCGTCATATCCCGGCGCCTCGGGTGTTCCGTCCGGACGTCCCATATTACCCTGTCCCTGCGTGTTGCCTTCGCTCGTCCCTGTCTGGCCTACGTTACCCACATTGCCGAATGCGTTTCGTGTACGTGCCTGTGTCTCCTCTATACGTCGCTGCTCCTCTTCGCGTCTGCGTCTCTCCTCCTCCAGCTGTCGCTGCCGCTCCCTCTCCGCCTCTGCCTCCTGTTGCCGTCGTACCTCGGCGGCCCGTGCCTCTGCCTGGCGCCTCAGCTCCTCAGGGTCAGGCTGCTTCTTTTCCACCTCCACCGCCTCCTCAAAGTCCTGTGTCAGCAGCGCCTCCTCACCTCCCGTTGCGCCTGCCGCTGGTGGTGGCGGGGGTGGTGAGGCGGGTAGTGGTGCAGGCTCAAAGAGTCCTGACCCGGTCTGGTCAAAGCCGAAGTTGACGAGCAGACCCTCCTCTGCCGGCTCAGGCACCCTGATCCTGAAGGTGACAAAGATGACCACCAGTGCCAGTATGAGGTGGATCACCGCACTCAGTACGATGCCCGTCTTCCTCTCACTGGTGAGTGGCTCACGTCTGCTATTTGGGTGTGGTGGCAAGGATCAGCTTGTACTGGTTCTTTACAGCAATATTCATCACATTGACCACATATTCGATAGGCACGCTCCTATCGGCATGGACAGATATATAGATCTCAGGGGAGTCTTCAACCCGTGACCGCAGGGCAGCCTCGAGGAACTCAAGCTCAATAGGCTGGTCTTCAATATAGTACTGCAGGTCAGGTGTGATCGATACGGTGGTCATCGGTCGTGCCGAGCTCTGTGTGGTGCCTTTGGGCAGCAGCAGCTTGAGGGCAGTGGGATGGACCAGGGTGGAGGTCAGCATAAAGAAGAGCAGCAGCAGGAAGACGATGTCTGACATCCCTGCGTTGCTGAACTGTACACTGACTTTATTCTTGTTACTGATAGCCATCGTTACCTAGTTGTTTACTGGTTCATTGAGTATGTCAAGGAACTCGGTAGAGGTGGTCTCGAGCTGGAACACCACGTTCTCTACCCTTACTACCAGCAGGTTATACCCGAAGTATGCCAGTATGCCGAGGATCAGTCCGCCTACTGTGGTGATCAGCGCTGTATAGATACCGCCGCTGAGGGTGCTTATGTCAAGGCTGTTACCTGCCATTGACATCTCATAGAATGCCTGTACCATACCTATCACCGTTCCAAAGAAACCCATCAGCGGGGCTGCACCGGCTATTGTTGCCAGTGTGGGGAATCGCTTCTCCAGCTTGTGCACCTCGAGGCGACCCACATTCTCCACTGCTGCAGTCACGTCAGCCAGCGGCCTCCCCAGGCGTGTGATACCCTTCTCCACCATACGTGCCTGTGGTGAGGTGGTTTTACGGCAGAGCTGCAAGGCAGCATCAACCTTACCCTCATACATATAGTCTTTTATGCGGTTCATGAAGTTGGCGTCACTCTTTGATGCCTTCTGTATTACCAGATATCTCTCAATAAAGATATATAGTGCAACAAACGAGAGGAGTGTTATCAGGTACATTACCCATCCTCCAGCGAGGTAAAGGTCAGCCAGTGACATTGTTGTCTCCTCTGCAACCTCCAGTGGCATTGTATCCTGCATCAGTAAAATAGCAGCTGATATCATTTTCTGTAATTTAAGATGTTAACAGTTTGACTTACTTTGGTGTATCATCGCGCGAATATAGTAAAAAACGATTTATCTCTGATTCAAGTATACCATTGTTAATAAATGGGGCCGATTGTTAAAAAGGTAATTCAGTCGTATTCTCATCAGTGTTCTCATTCTCATTTCCCGCTCCCTCCGTTACAGTTTTCCGCTTCTTCTCGTCAGGCCTTATGAAGAGGTCAGCCAGCCTGTTAAAGTCGCGTCTGAAGAATAGTCCCACCCCCTGTGTATAGGGATGCATCTGGTAATAGAGGTTATAGTTTGACCTGTTGAACACTTTGAATCTCAACATGTCTGTCAGTCTCACCTCTACCGTGAACTCACCACTGATGTTGCTTGCCTGTGTGTTTGACTGGTTACCCCTGACGTCAACATTACCGTTCACTATCACCTTGTCATTGAGCAGCTGTGTGGAGAGTGCCAGCTCCATCTCCTGGTCGGTCAGCTCATTTCCCGGTCTATAGCTGAATCCTACATCAAAGTCGTTACTTATCTGTGACAGCCAGTTGCTCAGCTGGTTAGAGAGCATCTCGGTAGTTGTTACCCCCACGCCCGGAGAGAGTGGCAGTCCGGTACGCCCCATCTGGGCTCCGGCAGTTGTTCCCGAGTTGTAGAGTGAGGGGTCAGGGTAGAAGCTGTTCATCACCAGCAGGTAGAGGAACTGGTGGCTCATCTTCTCCTCGTTGTCGACAGCTGCCCTCAGCAGCTCACGTGTTGTCTCATCAGCTGTAGGCAGCACCACATCGAAGCTGACGGCCGGGTTGAAGAGCTTGTCTGAGAGGCTCAGCACACACTCAACGGGCAGCTTGGCCTTCAGGTCGGTGAACTCCTGCTCGCCGAAGATCTCTGAGAGGGATGCCTTGGTCTTATATATAGCCCTGATATTGAGGTTTGCATCATCGATAGCCCCGTTCCATGATACTGTGCCTCCCGATTCGATAGCGAACCTCTTGTTGAGAATGTTACCCAGTGTAAAGAGGTAGTCACCCTCTCTGATGACATAGTTGCCAGCCAGCCTCACGTCGCTTTTGGGCATGAGTGAGATGTTGAGCTTACCCTCACCCTTGGCCCTTATCACGTCACCTGCCATCTCATCGAGCAGCAGCTGCACCTCCGCATCAGGTGTCACCTCCAGGTCGAGTCTCAGCTCTATGTTACTCTCTTCATTTGTGGTATAGGAGCCTTCATAGTGGCTATTCCCGCTGTCGTCACGCTGATCATCCGCTCCTGCAAAGATGATGTAGGGATAGTCGCTCACGCTGGCAGATGAGGTGAGCGGTATAAAAAACTCAGTATTGGGGGCGGTCTTTGCGGAGATATTGAAGGCGAGCCTCTCGCCGTTGCTCCTGATACCGGCATAACCGGTGGCATAGGCTGTGCCGTAGAAGATGTCATTATCCTTTGCCCGGGTGTTCAGCACCATCATTTTGTCAATATTGATATCAAGGCTGACACCTATATCCTTGAATGAGCGGTGTGTGATCACTCCATTGAGGGTTCCCTGGTTTCTCTTTTCGTCATATATACGTACATTGTTGAAACTGATACCTGCCGGCCTGAACCGTATGCTGTCGGTGAAGCTGTACCTGGTCTGCAGGAAATCGATCTTCATGGAGGCATCACGTGCCATCACCGCCCCGGTCAGTACCAGCTCACCGGGAGTGCCCCTCAGCTGCAGGGTGCCGGTGCCGGTGCCGCGCAGGTCTGAGGCGAATGAGCTGACAACGGGATTGATCACATCCAGCGGCAGGCCGGTGGTGGTGGCGGTGAGGCTGAAGATACGCTCAGCAGGCGAATAGGTTCCGTCCACAGCTATCGACCTGGTTCCAAAAAAATCATTGCCTGCCGAGAGCTGTGCCACCCGCCTGTGGGGGTCCCATTCACTGCTGATGCTCATGGTACCGTAGTCATTGTTGTTCAACCTGAAGTCGTTAATTGTTATCAGGCTCTCAAAGAGCAGGTTACGATAAATATCAGAGAAGGTGATACCACCCTCCAGCACCCCTTCAAATATCATAGGTGTACTCTCTTTCCCTGTTTTCCCGGGACGGTTTATCAGCCTGTTCAGGTAGGCGATATTAAGCCCCCGGAAGCTCAGGTCAAGGAGGTCATCAGGCCTCTCCGACACCCGCCCGTCGAGCCTGATGAAGTTCTCACTGCTGCTGACAACAATATTGTCAAAATGGATGGCGGTAGTGTCACTTATTATACGTGCCGGGCTGATACTCCACGGAGTGTTGTTAACTGTCACGGCGCCCGGGAGGAGTGCCATTGTCAGCATCACCTTTCCCGACGGGCTGCTGCTGAAGAACCCCCTGGCTCTCAGATCTCCCTTCCCTTTCCCGCTCTCACTGTCGCCCCATGCGGCCGTCAGGCTTATCGTATCGTTCCTGCCGCTGGTGGTGAAGGTGAACCGCTCCATCTGTGACCTGTCAGGCAGCCTCACGCTGTCAGCTGTCAGGAGTGCATTGACCGTCCCCTCGCTGACCGTGCCTCTCATGCTCAGCTTCTCCATACTTATCCCTGCCATCGATATGGAAGCTGACTCTACCTCTGCCATGAGGGTGGGCAGGTCAGAGCGCAGGGTGCCGCTCACCCTGCTCCCCTCAGCAATGGAGAGTCCGGTAGAGAAGAACTGGTTAAGCCTGTCAAGCCTCTTGGTGGTGAGGTTAAAGGTAAGGTGAGAGCTCTCGCCGGAGGCACCCATGCCCGGGGCTCTCTCGCCGGAGGCACTCTCCCTGGTGGCTTTTGGTTCCGCAGCTCTTATCCCGTTTGCTTTTCCACTGCTCTCTGTTGTTGTGTAGCGTGAGGGGAGCAGTACCGCCATCATGCCGTTGATCGTCTCCCTGACCGATTCGATGGTGTAGTGTCCCCGCACCTCGGCATCAGCAAAGTCAGACCTGACAGTCATAAGAGGTTCATCATTGATGATGGCCGAGTTTATCATCAGGTCATAGATATTTAGTTTTCCTTCTGCGTTTTCGAGGGTAGAGTTGATGAGCCGCAGGTTACCCTCCAGGTTATCCATCCTGTTGCCGCTGAAGTTGGCTGTCACCAGTGCCGATACCCTGAATAGCGGGTCATCCTGATCCGCATCCCTGCTCCTGAAGAGCGTAGCTATTCCGCGTGCTGCCGCCGTATCGGCGTCAGGCTTCCTCCTGACCAGGCTGAGAGCCACCAGGTCAGCCCCGGCAAGGTTCATGGTGAAGTCAAACTCAGGCAGGCTCTTCTCAAGGTCAAACCGTCCCAGCAGGTTCATCTCTATGTTGGGCTCTTTCACCTCTACGCTGCCATCCCATATCTTGTCGAGGTAGGTTCCCTGCAGGGCTATGTTACGGTAGAGGTAGCCATTAATCCCTACGCTGTCTATCACGCCGTTGATGGTGGCATTGAGGCTGGTAAATTTTCTGGTGACACCGTCAGCCATCACCGATCCGTCTACCTCGGCGTGGCCCCACAACCTGCCAAACATCGTCTCATTCTTCGCCAGGCGTCCGATGTCTGCATCACTGGTACGCACAGCACCCTTGAAGCTGAAGGTGTTCCGGCCGACAGGCCTGAGTGATATATCTGTTGCCACTGTCCCCCTTTCGGTTGTGAAGGTTCCGAATGAGACAAAGTCGGTAGTGAAGCCGGTAAAGCTTCCCCTGTATGATATGATCCCGAGGTCGTGCACCATCTCGGGCATCACAAAAGCCTTTACCCCCGGTATTGATATACGCTCTATATCGGCGGCACGTGTCTTCAGCCCGGTAAACCCTATATAGAGGTAACTCTCATTGATATCCGGCAGGCCTGACACGTCAAAGTCAAACCTTAGGCTGGTGGCCAGACCATACTCAAGCTTCATGTTGCGCCCCTTTATCTCCGACAGTGTCCCGCTGATACGTCCTGACAGGTTCACCCGCTCATACATCCCCTGCACAGCTCTGACGAAGTATGAGAGATCACTGCTGCCCAGTTGTGAGTTATTGAAAAGGAGGTCCATCCTCACCCCGGTCTCAAACTGCTGCCATCCGCTGCTGTCACGCGGGATAAAGAGCAGCCTCTCAGCTGAGAGGGAGGAGGAGTCAGTCACTATCTCCACCTCTCTGAATGAGAGGCTATTGTCCGTCACCGCCAGGTTCATGTCCACGTTACGGGCAGTGAACCCGCCCCGCTCTGCGAAGGCGAGCCTCCTGACCACCATACTGACAGAATCGCGGTTTATCATCAGATCTCTGACCCTTCCGTTGATGCTGTCAACATGCATATCCCTGAAGTTGACCGAGCCGGGTATGATGCCTGCGGTATCAGCCATGCTTGCCAGGGTGTATGAGCTGTTGTTGAGGGTGATGGCAGAAAATCGTATGTCGGCAGGCCTCAGTGTGTCACGCTCCTTATCGCCCTTTAGTGAGTCAATAATCTCTGTCAGGTTTAGTAGTCCGGTACTGTCCTGTATCATCCTGAAGTCAGCCTCATAGAGTGCAATGCGTCCGAAGCGAAAGCGGTTATGCCCCGGCCTTATCTCACGTATCCTCAGCTCTGTACGTCGGACAGCCAGCAGTGTATCGCCCCTGAGGTCACGCAGCAGGAGCCCCTCCAGCACTATGTCATGCCGCAGTGAGTAGGAGACACGCTGCACCGTTATCTCAGCTCCGCTCTTTTCAGTCAGGAGCCTGCTGACACGGTTGACGGTATAGGTTTGTATGGCAGGGATCTGCAGCAGAAGGAATATCAGGATAGCCAGCCCCAACAGTGATGCTGCAGCAATTAATAGTACCCTGATACTTTTTTTAATAATTTTGGCCATTCATGCGTGCAATTCCGCCATTGGCGAAGGTATAAAAAAGTGTAATACAAAAATGGAGCCGGAAGTTACGATCCTTGCGATAGAATCATCATGTGATGACACCTCGGCGGCTGTTGTACGTGACGGCTATGTCATCTCAAACCTCATAGCGGGACAGGAGGTTCACCGTGCCTATGGGGGTGTGGTTCCTGAGCTGGCCTCCCGTGCTCATCAGGCCAATATTGTTCCGGTGGTTGATCAGGCCCTTGCCCATGCGGAGACCACTATTGAGGAGGTGGATGCGGTAGCCTTCACCGGCGGGCCCGGACTGTTGGGTTCACTGCTTGTCGGGGCATCCTTTGCCAAGGGGTTTGCACTGGCCCGCGGTGTGCCGCTGATCGCTGTCAACCACCTGCATGCACATGTGATGTCTCATTTTGTTATGGAGCATGGGAGGGTGAACCGTGTGCCACAGTTTCCGTTTCTGTGCCTGCTGGTGTCAGGAGGTCATACGCAGCTGATAATGATGGAGGATCATCTCTCGATGAAGATCATAGGAAACACTATTGATGATGCTGCCGGTGAAGCGTTTGACAAGTGTGCCAGGGTGATGGGACTTCCTTATCCCGGCGGGCCGGTGATAGACAGGCTGGCTGCTGAGGGTAACCCCGGAGCGTTCAGCTTCGCCAGGCCGCGTATCAGGGGGCTTAACTTCAGCTTCTCAGGACTAAAGACCAGTTTTCTCTATTTCCTGCGCGACAGGGTGGGGGAGGATGCTGACTTTGTCAGCAGGAACGTCAATGACCTTGCCGCCTCACTACAGGCCACGATAGTCTCAATACTTACAGGCAAGCTGGTACGTGCTGCAAAAGAGACAGGGGTCAGGGAGATAGGTATTGCCGGCGGCGTATCGGCCAACAGCGGACTGCGGCGTGCAGCCATGCGTGAGGCGGAGAGGAGGGGATGGCAGCTCTACCTGCCCGAGCTGCGGTATACAACTGACAATGCAGCCATGATAGGTGTAACCGGATACTACAAGTATCTGAAGGGTGAGTTTGCAGACCACACCGTGGTGCCGGCAGCACGTATGGGGTCACTCTGACCATCCCGCCGACGGCCCTTTGCCGGGGTAGTCAACGCTGCAAAGAGAGAGCCCGGCAGCACTCTGACAGATGAGAGGTCACTCTGACCGTCAGGCGACCATCACGATGTGGCTACCTGAAGGCCTCCTTGCCGGGGTAGTGGTACCGTGCCCTCGCTATATGCTCCGGATAGATGTAGTAATCGAGCTCAGCCTCGGCACACACCTCACCGTCACTGTCACGCAGCAGCGCGGTGATGAGTGCCTGCTTCTCATTAGTGCCGGTCACCATCGCCTCTACAGAGACTCTGCCCTTGCCCAGCCTGACCGGCCTGAGGTATCTGACTCTCATCTCGGAGGTGACGCCTGCCGTTCCTACCTTGACATAGACGCACCATGCAGCCACCTCATCGAGCAGGGTGGCGATGATACCGCCGTGCAGCACATTGATATAGCCCTGAAAGCGGGGTTCCGGCTCCCAGGCGGCGTAGAGCTTCTCATCATCCTCCTCAAACAGCAGCTTCAGGCCGCTGCCATTGGCGGGTGCACAGCCAAAACACATATTTTGTTCAGCATCAAACGGATTGGTCACTCTTCTGCGGGTACTCATTCTGTTCTCTTTTTGTTCTTTTTTCGGGCTATCCAGGCGCTAAGGTACAAAAGCGATATCACAAGATATAAACAGCCAATGATAAAGGTGATTGCTGCCAGTGTGAATGAGGGCTCCTCATCAGGTGTCACCGCCATCTTCATACGGTAGTTGTAACCATAGAGTGTCATTGCAATCACCGAGACCGACAGCCAGAGGCCCAGTATCACCATGGTACCGTCGATGACTGTAGTACTGCGGTAGACGGCACTCTTCCTGAACTGTGAGTAGGAAGCTGCGGCGTAGGCCTCGGCGCGCCGGCGTGCCTCAGCCTGCCGGTAGTCGGTCCAGGCCTTGTAGTTGCGCATCAGCTCCTCCCCGGTGATTTGACCTCTGCGGGGCCGGCTGATGAGATACTCATACGCTTCGGTGATACGGATGAAGATATCGTGTGCATCAGGTGAGCCGTTGCGGTCAGGATGATAGAGCATCGCCTTTTTCCGGTAGGCTCTCCGGATATCATCATCAGAAGCATTATGCTTCAGACCCAGTATCTTATAATAATCGTAAATATTCATCGCCGTAACTATTTTCGAAATAAGAGCTTTTTTGTGAGCGAAAAAAGATTTGTAGTTGTTTTTGAGATATTTATTCTATTTTTGCAATTTAAATTCAATCTAAATAACGACATCTTCATGGATAGTTCCCGGCTGCTCTTTGCCTTTGGCCTCACCCTCTTAGCTGGTCTGGCCACCGGCATTGGAGGTTTGATAGCGTTCTTTGCCAAACGTACCAAGACAACTTTCCTTGCTTTTTCACTCGGTTTTTCAGCCGGTGTAATGATCTTCATCTCTTTTACCGAGCTTCTTACCGAGGCCCGTGAGATGATGCTTCAGAACTATGCCCCTTCCGTCGCTTCGTGGCTCACCTTTCTCTCTTTCATTATTGGGATAGCTCTCTCGGCCCTCATAGACAAAATATTGCCTGCCGAGGGTAACCCACATGAGTTCAAGCGTGTTGAGCAGATGCATCCTGAGGTGATGAGGGAGAGTTTCAGGGGTGGCCGCGGCCGGCGTCTCCATCAGCGTGGTCGTCATGTAGTTGGTGACCAGAAGCTTATGCGGCTGGGTCTCTTCACTGCCATTGCCATTGCGGTTCACAACTTCCCTGAGGGTATAGCCACCTTCATGTCTGCGATGACTGACGTCACCATAGGTATAAGTATAGCCGTTGCGGTAGGAATACACAACATACCTGAGGGTATTGCAGTTTCGGTACCGGTATATTATGCTACCGGCTCACGTAAGAAGGCGTTGTTATGGTCAGTGCTCTCCGGCTTTGCCGAGCCGATAGGTGCCCTTGCCGGCTATTTCCTGATCAGGCTCTTCAATCCGGAGCTCAGTCTCGGGTATGTCTTTGCCATCGTCGCCGGTATCATGGTCTATATAGCCTTTGATGAGCTGCTGCCTGCGGCACACAAGTATGGCAAGCATCATGTTGCCATCTACGGACTTATCAGCGGCATGGTGCTGATAGGTGCCAGCATCATACTTATGGGCTGACAGCTGTTCCCTTTTCCGGAACATGCTTATATCTGAAGAGTATGGCGAAGAGTATGGTTACCACCAGTGCATAGCCGGCGAAGGCAAACCATACCGACTTCCACTCTATCACATCAATGGGCTGATCAAGCAGTCCGTTCTCCAGGATGGAGATGTTCTTCTCACTTATGACGTTTTGTATCCAGGCAGCCCCCGGTTCGGTGCTGAAGCGTTCAGCCAGCATCTGCAGGTCATAGTATTTGACGGTGTAGTACTTGTCAATCAGTATGCCGCTTATACGGCTTCCCAGTACCGCTCCGAATCCGTTAGTCATCATCATGAAGAGCCCCTGCGCGCTGGCCCTTATTTGTGGTGAGCTCTGTGTCTCTACGAAGAGTGACCCCGATATGTTGAAGAAGTCAAAGGCCATTCCGTAGATGATACATGAGAGTATTATCAGCCACAGGCCGCCGGCAGGATCGCCTATTCCAAAGAGCCAGAAACGCAGCACCCAGGCCACCATACTCATCAGCATCACCTTCTTTATTCCGAACCGTTTCAGGAAGAAGGGTATGGTAAGGATAAAGAGGGTCTCTGATATCTGTGATACCGACATGATTATTGCGGGGTACTTCACGGCCAGCAGGTCAGTGTAGCGCGGGTATTTTGCAAAGTCATGAAGGAATGTGTCACCATAGGCATTGGTGAGTTGCAGTGCTGCTCCCAGCAGCATGGCGAAGATAAAGAAGAGGGCCATCCGGCTGTCACGGAACAGCCTGAAGGCATTGAGGCCCAGCTCCTCAGCCAGCTTCTTCTTATGTCCGCGACCCAGTGGCGGACAGGCGGGCAGGGTGAAGGAGTAGAGTCCTAGCAGCAGTGATGCTGCCGCTGCCACATAGAACTGCATGGGGGAGGTCTCAAACCCGAGAAGGCTCACCATCCATAGTGCTGCTATAAAGCCTATTGTACCCCATACCCTCACCTGCGGATACTCCTTTATGATATCCATGCCGCTGTTTTTCATTGAGCTGTATGCCACCGTGATGGCCAGTGCAATGGTAGGCATGTAGAACATCATTGTCAGCAGCAGCACCCAGAAGAATGTGTCGGGATTGTTGACTGTGGGCAGCAGTGCAAGGAGTATTGCTCCGGCTATGTGGAAGATGCCGTAGAGCCGTTCGGCGTTGACCCACCTGTCGGCAATGATACCTGCTATTGCCGGCATAAAGAGTGATGCCACACCCATTGTTGAAAAGATAGCCCCGAAGTCGGTGCCTGACCAGTTCCTGTTCTGGAACCAGTAGGCTCCTATTGTGATCAGCCATGCCCCCCAGATAAAGAACTGGAGGAAGTTCATTATGATCAGCCTGCTCTTGAGTCTCATTCAGGTAAGGTTTAAAAGGTGATCTGCGAAGATAGCAAGCTTATTGTTTTGCTGCTGTCGCAGCGCTAATATTATTGGGTTCCGAAGAGTCTGTCGCCGGCATCACCCAGTCCGGGTACTATATAACCGTTCTCATCGAGGTGGCTGTCCAGTGCAGCCAGGTATACAGAAACATCAGGGTGTTCATTTGTTATGCGTCTCACCCCTTCGGGTGTTCCCACGATAGATACCAGTTTTATTGTGTCTGCACCCCTCTTCTTCACTGCAGTGATCGCCGAGCTGGCTGATCCGCCGGTGGCCAGCATCGGGTCCAGCACCATCACTATGGCGTTGTCGATGGCTGACGGAAACCGGGCGTAGTACTCGGTCGCCTCAAGCGTCTCATGGTCACGTACCAGCCCAATATGTCCTACCCGTGCGGTGGTTATCAGTCCGGTGATACCGTCTACCATTCCCAGGCCGGCACGCAGCACAGGTACCAGGATGATCTCACGTGACAGCTCCTCGGCGGTGGTTATGGTGAGGGGTGTCTCTATGGTCACCTCACGCAGTGGCAGGTCCCTGGTGATCTCATAAGCCATCAGTCCGGCTATCTCATTCACATTCTGCCGGAAATCTCTCATGCCGGTCTCCTTGCGTCTGATGACCGACAGCTTATGGGTTATGAGCGGATGGTTTATCAGCTTCAGCATCTCTTTAACAGCTTCTGTCCGGGGTAATTGTCTATCGTTCGGGATAGCCCACCGGATTGTTTATCATCAGGTGCTGGCCGGGTGTCAGCGACAGTAGTTTTTTCAGTCTCTCAATATCCATTGAGGCCCTTGGCCTGGTGACCAGTCCGGCAGCTGCACAGAAGAGGCTGATATTCTGTGATACCATTCCGGCATCCAGGGCTGCCAATCTGAGGTTCTGGCTCTCATTGTCATTAGGGAAGCGTGATATATCTGACACCATCACCAGCATTACCGGTGCAGCGGCAAAGCTCTCCTGACTGCCGGTTACCAGCCTGCGGTTGTCACCTGCAGTCAACCCCTTGAGTGAGTGTGCTTTCGCGTCGTACAGATATGTTCCGCTCCTCATCAGCACATAGATATCGATATCCTGTGCATTGAGTGCTGATGGTGCCGTACGTTTTCCGCTCTCCGGCCTGTTGATTCCGTTGGCGGCCCACAGCAGGTCTGAGAGGTCCTGCAGTGACAGCTCCTCAGCACTGAAGGAGGTGGTTGAGGCTCTTCTCTCAAGAGCCTTCATGATCGTCAGCCCCCTCTCCATGTCAGGAGGATTCAGGCTTATATCATCTATTGCCTGCCCCGGAGCCGGCTGTGATAATACCAACATTGCCATTACAAGTATAAAGATAGTCCTCATATCATTTGGCCATTTATAATTTATCTATTTAATAAATTTATAGGTGAGCCCCACTCCAATGACCTCCTTGAACTGTACTCTCTTTCCCATCTGCGCATTACCTGCGGTATCTTCACCCACCTTTATCAATATATCATCATCATAGAGCAGCAGGGTGTTGATGGTTGCAGAGATAAACTCATTTACTTTCAGTACCAGCAGTGCCTCCCAGCTGATATCAATATTTTGCGGTTTATGCAGGTAGTTTGTAAAGAGGTCAAGCTTGGTCAGGAAGTTTACATTTTTAATGATCTCATCCTTTTTCCAGGCCAGGTTGGCATATGCTCCCAGCTCACCCCTGAAGTGTTTACCCGGGTCAACGCCAAATGCTCCTGCTGCTGAGAGCTGATCATCCAGGACTATGGTATTTTTCGAGGTGAGTGGTGAGAGGAACATCGAGAAGTGCGGGTCGGGCTTGTAGTCCATACCCAGCGAGAAGAGCAGGTATGCCGGTGAGAGCAGGTCTGATATCTTATTGTCTGTGTCAGGGTAGTTAAACCCTTTGTCCATCTGTGTCTTGAAGCTTCCCAGGGCTGTGTAGAACCACTTTTCGGAGGCCTGATAGCCGTACTTCGACTGAAAATCTATACGGTCGTCAGTCTTCACCCATCCCAGGTTATTCCCTTTCTGGATCATCTTGCCGTAGCCCAGGGTCAGTGCATTGTCCCAGGCCGACTTGTCTCTCTTATAGTTGGCTGTCAGGTTTACCAGGCCGTTCAGAGCCACCGAGTTCTGTCCGCCGGCAGACCAGTTTGTAAATGATGACTGTGCCATGTTGAGCGAGAAGACGCCGCTGTTGTTCCAGTATTTCACTGTATCAGCCTCTTTCCCAAAGATTGTCTGGCCTGATCCTGTGATGAGGATCAGTGAGAGTAGTGCAATAGTATAGTTTTTCATGATTAATTGATTTTTGCAAGTATAACAATAGTTGTCATTATTTGTTTGATGATGATGAAACAGGATTTATGGTCACCTATTTGCGGTCAAGTGATCCGAACACTTTTTGTAGCAGAGGGGTGATTCTTGCGCTCACCTCTCTCCTTATCTTCAACTCTTCACCCTCCATCTTCAGGAAGAGTCCGTCGAGCGCCTTTCCGGTCAGGAAGTGATCGAGCTCTGTGGTCACTGTTTTGAACCCTGCTATTCTGCCTGCGGCGGTATTGGCCAACGTGTTCCATTTGCCGGTGAGACTGTTCCAGGTATCCTGTGCTGAGACACCTGCTACCAGCGGCTTCTTTGTTGAGCTTGCTATTCCCGGTTTATAGAGGTTGTAGAGCTCACTGCGTGTGGTTTGTCTGAGGTAGCCGGTAGCTGCATTGTCTGCTCCGTGCAGTATGTTGTAGCCGTCACTGATGGTCATCTGACGTACCGCTTCCACAAATATCGGTGCGGCCCCTTTGGCAGCATCTTCAGCAGCACGGTTGATACTTAGCAGCAGGTTTTCGAGCAGCTGTTCACCCCCGGGTATCCTGTGTATGTTCTGTACGATTATTGCCGCCTCGTCGGGCAGCGGTATTTTCACTGACAGGTCGCCCCAGTATCCGTCGGTAGCTGCGAGCCTGCCGGCAGCATTGCGGGCTCCGGTTGAGAGAGCCTCCTTCAGTCCGCCGGTGATCTCTGCTTCTGTCAGCACCCCTGACTCAGTAATACTCTGCATTGTTTTCATCAGCTCAGCACAGCCTGTCAGCAGCAGTATGAGCGGCAGGGCAGCCATTAACTGTAGTGCCCCGGCAAATCTTCTCTTCTTCATAATTCCGGTTACTCTAAAAGTGGCAGGAGCAGAAAGCGTTATACCCCCTGCTCCTGTAGATCTTTTTTGACTGTTTCTGTTCATATTGCCTGGAACGGAACAGGTATCGTCTGCTCCTCCTGCCTATCTCTTATTGACAGTATCTCAATCACAACATATTTGCTCATACCACGCCATGGCAGCGGAGCTATATACTCCTTGTAGCGCAGCTCTACAAACTTACCGCTGGCTCTCTCCAGTATTGTTGCCAGGCTGTCACTGGTGATGCTGAACTCAAACTCATTGCTCTGGATAGCCCCGGGTACCGGGGTTTTGAACCCCGTCTGTATCAGTCTGCCCTCCCATGTTTTGAAGACATATCCCTTTCTTACGAGGAAGTTGAGGTTCCCGGCTTTCACCCCTTCACCAAAGACGAAGTAGTGTCGCCACCAGAATATTACTGCTGCAGCGGTTATCAGCACCACTGCTATGATGGTTAATACCTTCTTCATCAGTAGAGTCTGACTGTACGGAGCTTATCATTATATTTTTGTACCTCAGCCTGCTGTTCTTCAATCTTCACTCTCATTGCAGACTGCTCCTTTTCGTTTATTGGTATTGACCGGTCAGCCTGGTTTATTGCCGACTTGGCCTTGCTGATACGGTTTTCGCTCTTACCTATCTCCTTCTGCAGTTTTTTACGTCTCTTCTCCAGCTCTTTGATCTGCGTTGTGAGCTCATCCCTTCCTGCGCCTACCGGCATCGCTATCATCTCATTGTTTTTAAAGATGATCTCATTGGCCAGCACGCTCAGCTCATTCTGTTTCACCAGCAGCTTCTCCTGTTCATCATTTACGGTATTTCTTTTGGTTCGTGCCTTTTTCTGTGCCTTGTTCTTGTTGCTCTGCAGGCTGCCCAGCTCTTTATTCAGGTCTCTCAGCTTCTTCTCTTCAGCGGAGATCTCGCCCTTGATAAAGTCAATATACTGATCCTTTGCAAACTCCTTGAGGTAGCTTTTTGCTGCCGTCAGCTGTATATCACCTGTTGCGGCCTCCACATACTGGTCTTTCTTCAGCTCGATAGCCACCAGCAGCCTGGTGAGAGTATCTTCATTCATCATCTGGCTGTAGATATTGACCGGTGCGGTGGAGACCCCCTTGATGGTAGCACCGAATATTGTCATCTCACCATGTTCGGTCTGCACTTTTGATTTAGTACCTGTCTCCTGTTTTTTGACCCAGCTTTTTAGTGCCTTGTCATAGGAGGCCTCCGGTATTGTCACGTTGAACCCGGGGTAGAGGTAGTTGCCGTGCCTGATACTGTCTTCAAGCACTTTGATCGGTTTTTGACCGACCATGCCTGGTGCTGCTATCAGCAGTACCAGGCATGTGATGAGGTAGCGTCGTTTCATTTGGAACTGTTTTAGATAAGGTAACAAAGATAGAACCTTTTCCTGAATTTTTATAAAATCATACACCTGCTATGCGTCGCTTGTATTCAGCCAGCGCCTCATCGAGTCTCTCGCGGGCGGTGGTATCACCCGGCACGTTATGGCTGGGGTGTATATAGAGTTTCACTCCTCTCTCAGCCAGTATCTCAGCTACGGTGGTGACGGTCATCCATACGGCTGTGATGAAGGCTATGGTTGATATGGGGCTTATCTTATCACGATGGTTTTTCAGTGTTACCGATGCATCTTCGAGCGGCACATGGGTATCTACGATGATATCTGCCAGGTCAAATATTGTCTTGCCTGATGAGTGCCTGGTCTTCTTCCCCTTTGCTTCGGCAGCTGACCCGAAGACTACCACCTTCATGCCTCTTTTGGCTGCCTCCAGGGCGATATCTATATTGACATTGTTTATTCCCGAATGTGAGAAGAGCCACATGGTGTCACGCTCATCGAAGGTGTATCCCTTCATTATCTCCACGCCGTACCCTTCGACCCTCTCCAGGAATACAAACTGGTGCACCCCCATCTCACCGGTTATCCGTGTGAAGAAGGTGAGGGGCAGCTCTATCATAGGGTGGAACCCTACAAATCCTCCTATCCTGGGATAGATCTCCTCCACCGGCAGTGTGGCATGGCCACATCCGAAGGTGTGTACCCACCTGCCACATTCAATGGTGTCAGCCATCACGGTGGCCGCCTTCCGTATATTTTCCAACTCTCTCTCTTCGATGCGGGTCATCACATCCCTGGCATTCTTAAGCCATTCAAGTGCTAACATCTCTTTTCTTTGTTTGGTTAATTATTCTGTTTCAGTCGTCTGAATATAACTATCGCAATTACTGCCATCACTGCCACTTCAGCATAGGTGAAGGTGAGCAGGTGTCTTATACCGTGGTTTTGTGCCACCTGGCCCATTGAGTAGTTGATTATCATGTTGCCGGTCAGTGCTATCACCATCACCAGGCTGAATGCTGTTGCCGAGAGGTGAGGGTATCTGGTTCCCACCATCCCCAGCATCACCGGGAACCCGGCTGCCAGTCCGGCCCCTGCCAGAAAGAGTGCTATGGTGGCAGGCAATGCCGACCGGCTGGCTGTCAGCGCTATCAGTGCCACCAGCAGCAGGCCGAAAGAGAGTGCCATCACCCTCTTCTCAGAGAGGCCCTTCATCACGCTTCCCAGCATCAGCCTCATCACCGTCATGCCGGCCACCGAAGCTGAGAGCGCCAGCAGGGCCTTGGCTGCGGGCAGTGCCGTCACTGTGGTGAGATAGGTGGTGGTCCAGTTGTTTATCAGTCCCTCAAAAGCGCTCTGAAAGAAGAGGAACAGTGCTATTACCAGCAGTGTGGTGTCACTGATGAGTGCTCCCACCTGTTTAATGGAGATCCCTTCGGCCTGCTTGGCTGCCGGGAAGTGTACCGTAGCGGTGATCAGTGCTGTGGCCAGTGCCAGCAGGCCGGTGCCTGCCACCACCGTCTGGTAGCTGGTCACCTCACGCAGTAGGCTTAGCAGCAGCGGCATACCCAGTGCCCCGATCCCAAAGAAGACACCCAGCATACTGAGGCTGGCTCCCTTGCCGGTAGTGCTTATGTCAGCCACCACTGCGTTGGTAGCTCCGTTGATTGCTCCGCCGCCCACTCCGAACATGAATACAGAGAGTATCAGCAGTGTGGGTGTGGATGCAAATGCGAGACCTTCAAACCCTGCGAACATCAGCAGTGCTGCAGTAGCCAGCAGCATCCGGTATCCATACCTGTCACATATCGGTCCGAAGAGCAGTGACCCTGCCACTATACCTGCCGGCAGCACGGAGAAGAGCATCCCTGCCTCTCCCTCGCCGAATGAGTGTCTCAGCCGTAGGTCAGGCAGTACCGCTCCCAGGGTGATCATTCCTATCCCGAAGAGCAGCATCCCCATGCATGCTGTCAGGAATACTCTTTGTCTGTTGTATTGGCTGCTCATAGTAGGTACGATTGTCTTCCGAGGTGTCTCTTTGCCAGGTAGCCTGCACCATATACCCCGGCATCGCCTTCCAGTGCTGATGGTTCAAGGCTCACCTTCTTCATGCTTATTGGCTGTGCCCATTTTGCTGCCTCACCTCTTATTTCCGGTATCAGCACCCTGGCCGGCCCGAATACTCCTCCGCCAAATATTATCTTCTCAGGGTTGAAGAGGCTTACCAGGTTTGCTGTGGCCATGCCCCAGTACTCCACCGCCAGCTCTATTATTGATGACGCTGCCACATCACCGTTCTCCCTTGCTTCAAACACGTCACGCGTAGTGATCTTTTCGCCGGGAGCTTTTTTGAGTACCCCCTGGTAGCCCTTATGTCTGGCCACATATTCAGCTGCCTGGCGTGCTATTCCCTCTCCTGAGGCGAAGTACTCGAAGTTGCCGCAGAATGTGTATTTGCTTCGGAATGGTCTTGAGAGTGCCATCCAGCCTATTGCTCCGGCGATATCATCAGCTCCTCTCAGCAGTTCGCCGTTTACTGTTATTCCTGCCCCTATTCCTGTTCCTACAGCCAGGAATATTGCGTTGTCGCATCCGGCAGCATTTCCTCTCCACACCTCTCCCGAGATATAGCATGACCTGTCACTCTCTATCACAACCGGCACCTCCTCCGCTATTGACTTTATCTCATCGTAGAGCGGGTAGTCATCCCATCCCGGTATATTTGGTGCCCATACTGTTCCGCTCTCCTGGCGGCTTATTCCCGGTACCGATATCCCTATTGCCTCCACCTGATCACCCTCCTGGACAGCAGCAGTCATCTTCAGTACTATGTTGACTGTTATCAGCCTTCCCACCTCACCGCCGGTACGGCCATCGAGGTTTATTGTCTCCCTGGCGCGTATATTGCCCTCATGGTCAAAGAGTGCAACGGCCACCTTTGTGCCTCCCAGATCAATACCCAGCAGTGCCATTACTCTTTATTATTACTTCTTACTCTTACCATGTCCTGTTACCATGTCCTGTTACCATATCCTGTAACTATGTCCTGTAACTATGTCCTTTTACCCTTTTCTGATAGTATCCTCTCACCCCCAAAGTATACCGCCAGCAGGTTGATCTCATCATCAACCATCACCAGGTCGGCCCGTGCTCCCGGTTCTATCACTCCGCGTCCTTCAGCCCTGATCAGTTGTGCGGGGTAGAGTGTAGCCATTCTTATAGCCTCATCCCTCTCTATCCCGGCATATCGGATACTGTTTCTTACAGCATCGAGCAGTGTTATGGCTGCTCCAGAGAGGGTGCCGTCGGGCAGTGTGAAGCGGTCTTTTGCCCTTATGTGCAGGTAGGTTCCGCTTCTGTTCTCCTCTACCGCATCGGAGACAAGGAACAGTCTCTCTTTCATTATCTTCTTGGCGATAGCCACCGTGGCGTAGTCAGTGTGTATACCGTCAGCGATGATGCTGGCCCGTGCGGTGGCCGAGAGGAAGGCTGCTCCGGGCAGGCCGGGGTCACGGTGGTAGAGGGGTGACATGGCATTGAAGAGGTGTGTGGTGGTCTCTATGCCAGCCTCATAGCCTCTCACTGCCTGCCTGAAGGTGGCATTGCTGTGCCCTGCCGCCAGCGTGATACCACCCTCTCTGAGTAACGCTATTACTTCCGTCGGGCACACCTCGGGTGCCACCGTCATCATGGTGATGGCTCCTTCTGCCTCATCAAGCATCTCCTTCACCAGGGCAGGGGTGGGGGTGATGATCAGCTCTGACGGGTGTGCGCCCCTACGGGCTTTACTGAGAAAGGGTCCCTCCAGGTGGAGCCCCAGCATGGCGGGGTGAGTGTGTGAGGCTGCAGCCCTGAAGGCAGCACGGTACACCTCACGGCTGTCAGTAGGCATGGCCATCAGGTAGCCGGTGGTGCCGGTAGCGATGATAGCCTGTGTGATATGTGTCAGAGCGTGGCTGTCGGGTGATGACGAGAAGAGGTATCCGCCGCCGCCGGCTATCTGCAGGTCAATCAGTCCGGGTATCACCAGGCTGCCGTGACAGTCAGTCCGGTGTGCGCCGGCAGGGATCTCCTCTTTACTGACAAACCCGGCTACCCGCTCGCCACGGGTAAGCAGCACCCTGTCACTTATCATCTCCCTGCCGGTAAAGAATCGTCCGTTAATAAAAGCGTTATACATATCTGTCGGTTTCATTGAACAGTGTACCATCCCTTATCATTGCAATAACCGGTCAGTCTCAATTTGGTTCTCACCGCCGCGCTATTCACTCCTCCTTTTTCTTGAGCCGCAGGTCATGGAAGTCATAGCTGAAGTCTGTCAGGGGTGAGACAGCCTCCATGGTGAACTCCACTGCCCTGCCCTCCCTGTCGAGAGTAAAGAGTGCAAATGCATCGGCATTCATAGTCCGGTCATCCCATTTCACCACAAAGGTATTGGCAGTATAGTGCATCATCACGCCACGCATTTTTGGCGATTTCACCGCCCTGAACCGCAGCCTGCCATCCTCTTCAGTGATGATCACCTCACCCCACCAGTCGTCGGCATAGGTTCCGGTGAAGTTGTCATGGTCGATGGTTGCCTGTTCTCTCCCTTCTGCTTCACTAACCATCTCCCACACCCTTCCGGTTATCTCTCTTGCCCTGTTGTTTTCCTTCACCACCTGCTCTTTGAGCATCTTCACCCTGTCAACGCCTTTTATTCCCAGGTACCCGTCAAGTATGGTGTTGGTCACTGCCTGGTGGGCTGCGCTCTCCTCCTGGTTGGTCAGTACTATTATTGCCAGGTCTATCTCCGGTATCATTGTCACCCTGGTCACTATTCCCGAGTGGCTTCCTGTATGGTACACCTGCAGGTATCCGTTCATGTCTGTCAGGTGCCACCCCAGTCCGTAAGCTGCGAAGTTGGTGCGGTATGTGCTTCCCGGTGTCACCGGGATGAATGTCTGTGGTGACCACATCTCACGGTGTACCGCTTCGGAGAAGAGTTGCTTCCCGTTGCCGGCGCCATAGCTTCCCTTGTTGAGCATCGCAGTTACCCAGAGGGCCATATCGCTTACGCTGCTGTAGATGCCACCCACCGAGTTGTGTATCTTGCCCTCCTGCTTGGGCACCACCTGCAGCGTGCCGTCAACCGGCACATGTGCATCAATTATGTTGGCGGCTGACCGGAGCCTCTGAAAGGAGGCTGATGACTCATTCATTCCCAGCGGTAACATTATACGTTTCTCAGTAAACTCCTCCCAGCTCATTCCTGACACCCGTGCCACCACCTCACCAGCCACTGCATAGAGCAGATTGTCATAGTCGTACCTGGTACGGAAGGGGGAGACCTGCTTCAGGTAGCGCAGGTTGGCTATTATCTCATCTATGGTGAATGATGCCGAGTCGGGCCATGACATCAGGTCGCCGGCACCCAGCCCCATACCGCTGCGGTGGGTGAGCAGGTCCCTGATGGTGAACTGCTCAGTCACGTACGGGCTATAGAGCCTGAACTGAGGTATTATCTCGGTCACCCTGGTGTCCCAGCTGATGGCTCCCTCATCTACCAGTATACCCAGTGTGGCAGCCGTAAACGCCTTGGTGTTTGATGCTATCGCGAAGAGGGTATGCTCATCGGTCTTCTGCCGGGTGGCTATTGACCTCACCCCGTACCCTTTCATGGTGACGGTACGGCCATCTTTGATTACCGCCACAGCCATGCCCGGCACATTGAACTCTTTCATCACCCTTTTGGCGAGACGTTCTATCTTGCCGGGTGACAGGGGCTGCCCGGCAGTGGTGAGCCATAGTGCCGTCAGCAGCAGCGTCAGCAGCTTTCTCATTTATCAGCTTTTCTGGTGAAGCTCAGGTCATGAAAGTCATAGCTGAAGTCTGTCAGCGGTGAGACAGCCTCCATGGTGAACGCTGCTGCCCTCCCTTCGCGGTCAAGTGAGAAGAGTACCCATGCGTCGGCATCCATGTAGCGGTCATCCCACTTTACTATGAATGTGTTTCCTGTGTAGTAGTGCATCTCGCCTCTCAGCCGTGGTGATTTCACTGCCCTGAACCGCAGCCTGCCATTCTCCCGGGTGATGGTGATCTCTCCCAGCCAGTTGTCACGGTAGGTGCCGGTATAGGGTGTCACATCAACATCGGCGACACTGCCACGCTGCTGCTCCACCTTTGCCCACACCTCGTCGGTTACCTTCCTGGCTCTCTCCCTGCTTCGCTCTATATTCTCTTTCAGTGTGGTAACCCAGTCATTGCCTGTCACACCGAGGTATCCGTCCTTGATGCTGTTGCTGACGGAGGTGAATGCTGATCCCTCCTGCTGGTTGGTGAAAACGATTATTCCCAGTTTAAGCTCAGGGATGAGTGTCACCTGTGTCACCACCCCGTTCAGTCCGCCGGTGTGTGATGCCTGCAGGTAGCCGGCCACATCGGTCAGGTGCCATCCCAGTCCGTACCCGGCGAAATGGCTCTTGTATGGCCCGGGCGAGCGTACGGGTATTATTGTGTGAGGCGTCCATGTCTCATTGTGCACTGCCTGTGAGATAAGGCGCTGGCTGTTGTTGTCACCATAGCTGCCTCTGTTGAGCTGCATCATCACCCACCTGGTCATATCGCTTACACTGCTCATTATCCCACCTGCCGGGTTGAGCAGGTTGCTCTCATACATGGGTACTACCTGCAGCCTGCCATCTACCATGACGTGTGCATCAATAACATTTGTCGGATCTTTGAGGCGGCTGAGTGAGGCGGCTGAGCGTGTCATGCCGAGGGGACCCATGATACGCTCCTCAATAAACTGCTCCCAGCTCTGGCCGGATACACGTGCCACCACCTCACCTGCCACCAGGTAGAGCAGGTTATCATAGTCGTACTTTGTGCGGAATGAGGATACCTGTCTGAGGTAGCGCAGGTTATGTATCACCTCCGCGGTGGTGAAGGTAGATGAGTCGGGCCACAGCATCAGGTCGCCGGCACCCAGCCCCATACCGGAGCGGTGGGTGAGCAGATCCCTGATATTGAAGTCGGCAGTCACATAGGAGTCGTAAAGCCTGAACTCAGGGATGATATCTATCACCTTGGTGTCCAGTGAGAGCCTGCCCTCATCAACCAGCATCCCCAGAGCAAAGCCGGTGAAAGCTTTTGAGTTGGAGGCGATGGCAAAGAGAGTGTTCTCATCTGTGGGCTTACCGGTAGCGAGTGAGCTGATACCGTACCCCTTCATATGAACTATCTGGTCATCCTTGACCACGGCCACGGCTATGCCCGGCACATTGAAAGTCTTCAGCGCCCTCTCAGCTATCCTGTCTATCTCACCCGAAGTGAGAGGCTGTGACCAGGCACTGAGGCAGAGGGTCAGCAAAAGCGTTACTGTTAAGAACTTTTTCATAGGTCTCTTATTTTTATTTTATGTTAGCCGGTCGGTGCCATTAAGCAGATGTAAAAATAGCACTTATTTTTTTCTCTCTTTATGCTGAAGGCAGAGCGCCGGGGTGAGGGTGAAAAGAGGGGTGGGAAATGGTACTTATAGCCAGTATGACCCGGCTGTGACAACTGATCTCTACTTAAACCACTGTACCCTGTAACCTAAATTAAACTCCATGAACTCTGCACGGTTGAAGTTAATTGCACGTACATTTACTCCGAGTGAAAGAGTCTTGTAGAGATCAAACCTTATTCCTAGTCTTTGATAGAGTTGGTTGAAATTGCCGAAATGTAAATGTTTGACATATAATCCAATACCACCTACCAGCGTTAAACGGTCTATTATCAGTTCGGGTTGCAGAATATAACCTACCGAAAGGTTTTTTATGGTTCTGGCACCCATCGTACCGTCACTATTTACTGTCATACCCCACCAGTAATTCATATCTCTCCCTATCCCTACTCTTACGGCATTGGAGATCTGGTGTAAATAGATAAAGCTCCATCCATAAACTGCAAAATAGTTGGTGTCTGGTTCGAATTCTGCCAGCTGATAAATACTTCCCGCCCTCATAACAAGCAGATCATTTGATCGTTTTAACCTGCCCGTTTTTTCAATGTTTTTATAATCATGTCGTGGTACGAATCTATATCTTACCTCAGCGAGCGGTGAGTAAATATTAAAGCCGTGGTTTGGCCGCTTGATGCCTCCATTGGAGAAGTGGGTAAAGCTTACACCTGCGCCCAGGTCAAGATTGGGACTTAGATCATAGAACATTTTTAAGGCAAGGTCAAGGTGTACAGTTAATATGCCTCCTATTGCTATGTTTTTTGGATTATTTTCTGAGTCATAATGCCTCCAGTTGTAGGTTAGTCCATATTGAAACTCGGTAAAAAGTTCTAACTTTTTTATCCTTACAAGCGGTAGTCCCAATATGGCATAAGAGGATGCCGGATAGCCAATTTCATATGGATTACCGAAATCACCTATTGAAAAGCCAAAACCGTAATAAGGCCCCTTGTAAATTTTCTGCCAGTCAGTATAACCTGGATTTTGCCATAAGGTTTTAACTGACAATGCCATATACTGTTCTACCGGATGATTTTGTAAATTATCGCCTCTCACAAACAGGTTGGAGGGCATCACATTGCCATAGCCAAAACCAGATGATACAATAAGGTGTTGCTTTCTATCTGACTGGGTGTTAATCTCTTTTGAGATACCTATGCCATTAATAAAAAGTGCTGTAACAAAGAAGCAAAGTCTCATGTTTATATTTTCCCGCACTCTGGATACATTGTATAGTTTAGCCATCATTAGATTCTTTTAATCCATAGAAGTCCATACAACTGCTTCATTTGAGAAACAGGAGATGAGGCATAAGTTAAAAAAAATCTACTACAAAAAGGTACTTATTTAATAATCATCCTTTTACATTAGAGCAGGCAAGTTTAGGCACTCTTTTTGTTAAGCTTCGGTTTATCAAAGAGAAGAAAATAGTAATATATTTAATGCGGAATTTACAGTCTGATTGCTATGGTGGGAAAGTTAAAGTCATTTTGGGTTTTGCTCGTAGGAGACCCAATGGAGATCGGGTCTGAAAGATATTTCATCAGGGTTGCCTGCATCATACCATCAGTATTCCTGGTACTTCTATGCATTGTTCATCTCTCACTGAGCCTCAATCTTGCACCGGTATTATATGCCGGAGGGAGTGCCCTGATCATTTTTGGACTCTATCTTATTGTACGGCTAAGGTCATGCCTCTTTTACCCTAAACTGATATTGTCAGTTTTCGGATTGATACTGGTTGATTTTACCTGGTATTCAAAATTTCTTTCCAACGGGCCGGTGCTGATGTTCATTATGATCTACAGTGCACTCCTTCTGTGGGTCTGGGACGGCAAAGGGCTGATGGTGATGCTCTCTATTTACTTTTTAAATATAGCGGCACTCTTTCTTATCGAAAAATCTGTACCCGAAACCCTGCTGGTCTATAATATGCCTGACAGGAGAGTTGCTGACATCTATGTCAGCTTTGCTCTCTACTCTGCTATGCTGATCTTTCTGTTGTACATAGTTAAAAGGGAGCTGACCCGGCAGACTGAGCAGGCTCTTCAATCAGATAAGCTGAAGTCAGCCTTTCTCTCTAACATGTCTCATGAGATCAGAACACCGTTAAATGCGATTATCGGCTTCAGCCAGCTGCTCAGCGAAGATCTTCCGGGCCAGTCGAAACAACAATGTATCAGTAATATCCAGAAGGGGAGTTACCAGCTGCTTCACCTGATAGATGATATTCTGGTATTATCAAAGATAGAGGCGGGACAGTTTGAGCTCACCAAAAGAGTTTTCAACCTTAAAGAGATCTTTTCAGAGCTATATGATACCTTTTCTATTATAGCCCTCACTAAAAATAAGAGAGAGGTTGAGATTAAATATGAGATAGAGGGTGATGGAATTTTGCTGAACACCGATCCCTTCAGGCTAAAACAGGCACTCTCAAACCTGATAGACAACGCTATAAAATTTACCACTCACGGCAATATCACTTTCTCCTGCCGGAGAGATGGCTACAAACTGTTGTTTACTGTGTCAGACACAGGAATAGGCATTCCCCCGGAAGATCAAAAGATTATTTTTGAGCGATTTGCCAGATTTGATTATGATGGAATGAATCCTGACGGCACCGGTATTGGTTTATCGATTGCCCAGAAGATTATCAGCAGCCTTGACGGCCATATGTGGGTAAACAGCACTGTAGGAGAGGGTACAACCTTCAGCTTTACACTCCCTTCAACAGTCGTTGCCAGAGCGCCTGAGATAAGAGGAAATGCCACATTAGTAACCAAACCTTCAGTTCCCATGAACCCTAACCCAATTCTTATCGTTGAGGATGACCTTGCCAACTCACTGATTATAAAAAAGACTCTTGAAATAATTGGTATTAAGAGTCATCACGTTACCAACGGATATGATGCTATCGGGTTTGTCAAGGAAAATCCCGGCACCGCTCTGATACTGATGGATCTGAAGCTCCCAAAACTCAGCGGCTATGAAGCCGCCAAAAGGATAAAGGAGATTGCGCCCGGCATTCCGATAATTGCGCAGACAGCATATGCGATGTATGGTGACCGGGAGAAGGCTTTAGAGGCTGGTTGTGATGATTATATATCAAAGCCTTACGATTTACAAGATTTTAAAAAGCTGATATTGAGGCATCTGGAATGAATGGCCCTTTGAACCATGAACGTAGGTCAGTTTTAGGTGGTCCTGAATAACTATGAGCTCTGTTAGCCTCTGACAAAGAGTTGATCATAACCCCTCAAGCCAGGGCAATTGTCAAAAAATGTCAAACTGCCACGGTTCAGGGGGCAGGTGAGTCTGTTTTTAATATATTTGATACACTCTAATTATACTAATCGAAAACCATAATAACCCATGAGAAGAGTGTCACTCCTGATCATCATGCTTTTGACAGCTATGATGGCCACAGCTCAAAACAAAACAGATTGTCCGGAATGGAGAGTCTCACCTCTCCATCCTGTTAAGCTTCCATTTTTTGCTGACCGTCAGTCGGTCGATGGCAAGAGCTATGATATGGCTGCCCTGCTGGAGAATATCCAGCCTGATGTCACCAATGCCGGCAGCTGGCAGGTGATCACCCCCGGCAGCGACAGCCTGATCACTGCCATTACCGGCGAGAACCAGCTTATGCAGATGGCCGGGTTTATCAGGAGCGACCGCTGGACCAAGGCGTCGCTCACCATCACCACCAACGCCATCTTCGAGGTGTGGCTCGACGGCAAGCGGGTCAAGTCGCAGGCGCGGGTCTCAGAGAAGCTGGTAAAGAGTGACCTGACACTCGGCACAGGCGTACACACCCTGCTGGTCAAGCTGATCAGCACCGGCCCGTCGCTGAAGTTCGCAGCAGGCCTCTCAGCTGAGAACGAGTCGGCGCAGCTCGCATGGTCAACTGATCCGAAGCGTACCCTCACCATAGCTGATATCCTTGAGGCAGGCACGGTGACCGACGCGCGTCTCTCGCCCTCAGGCAGGTACCTGATCATACAGACGGCTGAGGTGCTACCGGGCAGTGGCCGTTCACACCGCTCCTCATATATATATGATGTTGAGCAGGGGCGTAACCTGTTCATGCTTCCCGGCAGCGCCATACGTGCCAGCTGGATGCCTGTGAGCGACCGTCTCTATTTTCAGGTTGACAAGAATGGCAAGAGCGATGTGATCATATATGACATTAAGAGCGGGAGGGAGAGTGTGGCTGCCACCGGCCTCACGTCGCCCGGACGTATAGTATGGTCACCCACCGAAGAGTACTTTGTCTTTATACGCTCTGAGGAGGCGCAGAAGAGTGGTGACCTGAGACGTATCTTCAACAATGAAGATCGTATTCCCGGAACACGTAACCGTTCTCATCTATGGCTCTATGAGCTGTCGGGCGCCATTGCCAGGCCACTCACCTCAGGCAGTGAGGCGGCCATGTTGCACGCCATCGCCCCTGACGGCACCAGGCTGCTCTTCTCCACCTCACGTTCAGACTACAGTGATGTGCCTTTCACCAGGCAGAACCTCTATGAGCTTGAGCTGGCCACCATGCGTCTTGACACCCTCTGGAAGGATAAGCTCAATGGCGGCTCATGCCAGTACTCACCTGACGGCACACAGCTGCTGGTGTCGGGCGGACCGGAGACCTTCGGTGAGATAGGGGTAAAGGTGAGCCCGGGCAGGATACCCAACAGCTATGACACACAGCTCTTCCTGTATGACCTGAAGAGGAGGGAGGCTGAGCCGCTCACCCTTGACTTTGATCCGGCAGCAGGAAGACCCTACTGGGCACCTGACGGGAAGATATGGTTCACTGCCGATGAGCGTGACTATGTCAATCTCTATATGCTCGACCTGAAGAGGAGGAGCTTCACCAGGAGTGAGCTGCCCGAGGAGGTGATCACCTCAGTGGATTATGCCTCCGGGAAGCAGGTGGCGGTGGTACGTGGCAGCAGTATCAGCTCACCGGAGAAGCTCTACCTGGTTGATCTGAAGAACGGACGGACCAGGTTGCTGGCCGACCCCGGCAGCGGGAGGCTCAGGGATGTGGTGTTTGGTAAAACAGAAGAGTGGAACTTCACCAATGACCAGGGGACAACCATCTATGGAAGGGTGTACTACCCGGTTAACTATGATCCTGAAAAGAAATATCCGGTCATTGTCAACTATTATGGTGGCACCTCACCCACCAACCGCTCCTTTGGAGGGCGCTACCCGAAGAATGTATGGACTGCTGAGGGATATATGGTCTATGTGCTGCAGCCCAGCGGCGCCACCGGCTTCGGGCAGGATTTCTCGGCGTTGCATGTGAACGGCTGGGGACGGGAGGCCATAGATGATATCATCGAGGGGACGAAGAAGTTCCTGGAGGCCCATCCGGCTGCCGATGCCGCCAGGGTGGGATGTATAGGTGCCTCGTACGGAGGGTATACCACCATGATGCTGCAGACACGCACCGACATATTCCGTACCGCCGTCTCACATGCCGGTATTAGTGACATAAGCAGCTACTGGGGTGAGGGGTACTGGGGCTACTCATACAGTGCAGGCGCCACCAAATACAGCTATCCGTGGAACAGAAGAGATATCTATGTCGATAACAGTCCGCTCTTCAGTGCCGATAAATTTACCAACTCCATCCTGCTGCTGCATGGCACTGACGACACCAATGTGCCGGTAGGGGAGAGCCTGCAGTTCTATGCCGCGCTGAAGATACTGGGTAAAAACGTTGAGATGGTGCTGGTCAGCGGTGAGAACCACCATATCGTTGATTACAAGAAGCGTATCGAGTGGCACAATACCATAATGTCATGGTTTGACAGGGAGCTGAAGGATCAGCCACAGCACTGGAACGAGCTCTACCCTGACAAGAACCTCTAGGGAACCGGACTGGCATGAGCGGGGAGAAATCCCTCCCCGGATGAGTATGTCTTGAAGGTGACCGCCTTACATGGGGCAGCTTAACAGAGAGGCTCTGACTCTGGCTCTGACTCTGGCTCTGACTCTGGCTCTGACTCTGACTATGGCACTACTTCAGCTGCTTCAGGTCACCGTCGAACCTGAGGGTCTCCCCCCTGGCGGTGGCTGTACGTATCAGCTTGTTGCGGCAGGCCAGGGTGAGTGGTGCGCCAGAGTGTGACTTCACCGTGATCTCTTCAGCCATGCCCTCATGCCACCTGACAGACACCTCGAAGTTGCCCCTTGCCCGCAGTCCCGTCACCTCGCCATCAGGCCATTGGGCCGGCAGGGCGGGCAGGATATGCACCACGCCGTTATGGCTCTGCAGCAGCATCTCTGCTATGCCGGCTGTACCCCCGAAGTTGCCGTCTATCTGGAAGGGCGGGTGGTCATCAAACAGGTTGGGCAGTGTTGAGCGCTGCAGCAGCAGCGTCAGGTGGCGATGCGCCTCATCGCCGTCGCGCAGCCGCGCATAGAAGTTTATGAGCCATGCCCTGCTCCATCCGGTATGTCCGCCGCCATGAGCCAGCCGCCGCTCCAGGGTACGGCGTGCTGCCACAAAGAGGTCGGGCCTCTCAGGGGTGACCTGTGTGCCGGGGTGGAGGGCGAAGAGGTGCGAAAAGTGCCTGTGTCCGGGCTCCGCCTCCTCATACTCCTCAATCCACTCCATCAGGGTGCCGTTGCCGCCCACCCTGTCGGGAGGGACTCTCGTAATAATCTCCTGTAGTGATGCAGCCCACTCATGGTCAGTGCCCAGTGTCTCAGCCGCCTGGCGGCAGCTGCCCAGCACCTCACGTATGATCTGGTTGTCCATCGTGGGGGCATAGGTGAGCTTGAATTCCTTACCGCTGACCGGGTCGATATAGCTGTTTTCCGGCGAGTAGGAGGGGAGGGTTACCAGCGCGCCGCCGGGCCCCTCAACCAGGAATCCCGTGATAAACTCTGCTGCACCCTTCATGACGGGGTAGGCCCGCTCACGCAGGAAGGCGGTATCGCCGGTGAAGAGGAAGTGCTCCCACAGCGGCAGGGTCATCCATGGCCCTCCCATCGGGAACATGCCCCAGTAGACACCGTCGAGCACTGCCGTCTTGCCGAAGATATCGGTGGTATGATGCATCGTCCATCCCTGGCTGCCGTAGCTCTCGCGGGCAGTGACGCTGCCCGGCACGGTGAGCCGCTCCACGAAGCTGATCACCACCTCAGCTGTCTCAGAGAGGTTACACACCTCTGCCGGCCAGTAGTTCATCTGCAGGTTGATATTGGTGTGGTAGTCAGAGTTCCATGGCGCATTGATCTCCTTGTTCCATATCCCCTGCAGGTTGGCAGGCAGTGTGGCCGGCGGTCGTGATGATGCCATCAGCAGGTAACGTCCATACTGGAAGTAGTCAGCCAGCAGTGCCGCATCATCACCCCCCTGCTGCACCCTCCTGAGCCGCTCATCGGTCGGCAGGGCAGTGAGCTTCTGGTCGCAGCCCAGGGAGAGGGTGACCCTCCCAAAGAGGGAGGAGTGCTCACGGAGGTGCTCCTTCCTTATCCTCGTCAGTGACCTGATGGAGGCCTTGCTGAGAGCCTCCATGCACCTCTTCGCGGGGTCGATGGTACGGTCATAGTTGAGCTTTTCAGGGTTGTAGTCGGTATGTGCGTTGAAGAGGAGGGTGAGCTCTTTACCTCCTGTCAGGGTGAGGCTCCTTTCGCCCGCTGTCAGCTCACCGTCATGGCTCATCACCATCAGTGAGGCGAAGAAACCCATATGTTCACCTCCCGGCCCTCTCTCCGGGTCATCGGGGTCGGTCACCCGTCCGCTCATGTCGATACGGTTGCCTGAGGCTGTTATCACAGCATCCTGTGGCCTCTCCATAGTGACCTCCATATCGAGTCCGCCCGCCCTGGCTGCCCGCATTGTTATGACGATCAGATCTTCTGCCGCAGGGGCAAATATCTCATAGCTGATCCGGTTTCCTCCTCTCACATAGCTGACTGAGGCTATCCCTGCCGCCATGTCAAGCTGCCGGCGGTAGTCCGTTATGGCGACGCTGCTATCGGCGAACCTGAAGAAGATCTCTCCCAGGGTCTGGTATGACCATGTCTTGCCCGGTATGCCTGCCAGGTGCCTCTCTGCCAGCTCATACGCCTCGGGCACCCTGCCATCAAGTACCAGCTTCCTGATGTGTGCCAGGTTCTCCAGTGCGGTAGGATTGTTATCAGGCACGCGGGCACCACCCCATAGCGACTCCTCATTGAGCTGCAGCTGCTCCACCGACGGGTTGCCATAAACCATCACCCCCAGGCGTCCGTTACCCAGTGGCAGGGCTTCGTTCCATGTCTCTGCCGGGCGGTCATACCATAGCAGGTGGCTCTCTGCTGGCCGGTGTCTGCTCATACAGCCTGTAGCGGCGATGAGCAGAGGAAGCATCACGATCCTGATCACTTTCATATATCTTGTTATTGAGGCAGCCGGTAGCTGCTACGGGGTGATACCCTTCTGCAGCTCTTTGCGGTGCCCCTCAACCATTTCCGGCTTCAGCTCATCAAGGGGCACGAAGGAGTTATCATGCTTCTCAGCGAAACAGATATTGGTGCATACCCCTTTGAAGAGCACCCTGATAGTGTTCTCTACGTTCTCCCTGATCGGCCCACTGATCCACTCCAGCTCCTCCGGTCCTCTCCTGACCGACTCCTCCGTATGCAGCCGTATCTCCTCCTTCAGCTCAGCGGTGCGCTCACTCAGGTCATCACTGGTCATCCAGCGGCGCGTGGTGACCGGCAGCTGCCTCCTGTACTCAAGCGTCTCAAAGAATTCCCACTCCAGCTTACGGTCGCCGAAAGAGAGGAAGCGGGGATTGACATTGGCTACGATCAGTTCGTCAGCCGAGGGGTTATACCTGAAGCGCAGCTCCTTCATGTCAATTCCGTACTTAGCCTTGAGCGAGACGTTGAGGCAGCCCAGGTGACGTATCTCACGGTCATTATAGGTCTCGGTCTTGTTTACAGTTCGCCGGAAGCTGGTGTCTATCTCAAAGAGGTTCATCTCAAGGATACTCTTTATCTGGGTCACCTGCAGGTGACGCTCTCTGAGGTAGAGATTCTCACTGGCCAGCTTCTCATTGAGCTTAACCAGGTCGAGATTCTTCTCCTCCAGCCCTGAAATGTTGTCTTCAAACCTGGTGACCTTAACGTTGAGCTGTATCAGCTGCTGTATCCCCAGTACTACCAGTGCTACTGCGGCGAACAGTGCTCCCCATATCACCATCTTGCTGGCCAGCAGGATCACTGCTATCAGTCCGATCACTATTATCAGCAGGTAGCGTCTGATCAGTTTTGTAAAGGGTGTTCTCTCCTTCATACCAGGTCACACGCTTCGGGCGGCATCCACTTGGCGTGCTTCCCCTCCCATTTGATGTTACACCCTATCGGGTTGGTGACAGGGACAGTAATCTCCCTGCCGGAGGTGAGCTCATCAAGCGCCCTGTCAAGGTCATTGACGGTCATACGTGTAATGTCACGAGGTGAGTCGACACCCCTGCCAGTATAGACCAGCACCCTCTCGCTGTCAAAGAGAAAGAAGTGGGGTGTTTTCAGTGCACCATATGCCATCACCACCGACTGATCACTGTCATGCAGGTATTTCCAGGGGAAGCGGTGCTCCTCCATACGCTTCACCATATTGGGAAAACTGTCCTCTTCATAGGTATTCGCACTGTTGGAGTTGATAGCGACAAAGGTGACCCCCTTGTCACGGTACTTCTCTGCCGTGGCCCTGGTCACCTCATCTGATCCGGTGACATAGGGACAGTGGTTGCAGGTGAAGAAGAGCACCAGGTATGGATAGCTCTCAAAGTCTGACAGGCTGTACTCCTTGCCGTCGGTAGCCGGCAGCCGGAAGTCAATAGCCTTCCCGCCCGGTTGTAACGTGTAGCTCATATCTTATCTTTTTTACTGTTTACCTTCTCTGACAAAGAGGATGCTTGGCACCTGTCTCTCCCGTTTACCTGATGGTCTGTTCACCACCCCATTGTCCGGCTCACCTCTGACATAGAGTGTTGATGACCCTCCTCCGTCAAGGTTGAGCAGGCTGGTGCATCCCAGGCTGACAGCCAGCTCTCTCGCCTCGAACAGGCTCATCCCGTCAGCATATCCCGGCTGCCGCCCGTCAATCACCATGAAGAGCACATGCCCTTTGTCTGTTATACCAACAAGCGAACGTGGGTGACGGTTCGTATTGAACCCTGAGCTGTCTATCACCACCTCCTCTCCGCCAAGCATCAGCAGCGGTCCGGAGACGATAGCATCTTCAGCATGTGCTGTACCGGCATCCTCACTCTCGGGACCCCAGACGGTTATATCCACCGCCTCGCCGGTAGCCATGAAGAGACCGGTGGCCCTGATACCAAACTCCTTCTCGTCAGTGGTGGCCACCACCGAGTCGTTCATCATGACATAGTGTACATTGTAGCCTTTCAGCATATTGAAAAAGGTGCCGTTCACTGCTGCCAGAGCCCCCTCAGCTTCAGCGTAGCGGCTGGTGATAAGCGGTCTGTCGGTAGCAGCCACCCCGAACTCAAATATGCCGGCAGTGGTATCTGTCTCAACATAATATATAGCCTGGTCAGAGTTAAAGAGCCTGCCCTGCAACCTGACAAGGTCAATACCGGCGGTAATCGTTTGACGGCTGACCTGGTCGAGGCCGGTCAGCGTAGTGTCAGTCACCCCCTCCTTTGCTGTCGTGAGGAGAGCGACACTTTCCTCTGCTGCAGTAAGGGCAGCCACTCTCTCCTGTGCTGTTGAGAGGAGAGGCATCAGCAGGAGCAGGAGGGAGCAGAACGCTCTACCGGCTCTGCCGCCCTGCCGTGTAGCAATAATCTGATGATGCTTCATTGTATCAGGCTGGTCAGTCAAGCCAGTTATTCGTTTTAAGTATGTCCAATCCTTTAAAGATAATCTCATTCAGGTTATCGGGCGGTCTGTTGAACAGCGCCACATAGAGCAGCTCCTTCTCAGGTATTGAGAAGTGAAAAGCCCTGAACCCGCCCTGGTCACCTGTATGGTATACAAGCTTCACACCGTAATTGTTGGGTTGGTCAAGCAGCTGCTCCTTACCGATGAACCATCCGTAGCCGATGAATGGCGGCACAGGCCTGTCCCACTCGTCAGGATACCATATTGTTCGTGACTCCCGCGTCAGTTCGCCTCCCAGGAAGAGGTTCTCACTGAGTGCCTTCTCATAGAGAGCCAGCTCCCTGGCCGAGCTCCACACCCCTCCGTTGCCTGCTGCCGGGAAGGTGGGAAACTCACCGTAGTCAGACTCACTCCACACGCCGGCAGTCAGCTCATAGGCGTGTGAAACCCCCGTCTCGGGATGTGGACCGTCAGTGATGGTGCTGGTACTCATTGCAGCAGGAGTGAATATTCGGTCGGCTATAAACTGTTGCCACCTCTCGCCGGTCACCCTCTCAATAATGAGTGCCAGTCCGTTGAATGCCGGATTGGAGTACTCATACGCTGTGCCCGGTTCGAAGTTGAGCAGTTGTGTCTGCATCACCGGAACAAAGTTTTCATAGTCTTTGGCTGTCAGGAAGAACTCTGTGTTCTCGCTCACCTGCCTGTTGTCAGGCAGTCCTGAGGTGTGGGTCAGCAGGTGCCTCACCAGCACCTTATCTGCTATCTCCTTACTGGCAAACTCAGGAAAGTATTTTGAGAGGGGATCATCAAGTGAGAGCCGGCCCTCCTGATGCAGGATAAGGATACCGTTGGCCACCACTGTCTTTGAAATTGATCCCAGGTTAAAGAGGGTGTTTGGGGTTATCTCCTCTTTGGTCTCCATATCTGCCAGGCCGAAGCTGTTGAGATAAACTGTCTCTTCTCCTTTCATTACCAGGAGGACACCGCCGGGCTCACCGGCATGGAATTGTGCTTCAAGCAATGAGTCAAGTGATTTGAACATGGTCTTTCCGGTTTGTTTTGTTGTACATGATGCTGCCACCAGGAGGAGTGACAGTAGCAGGACTCTGATCATAGTCTTATTTTTTTGATGATGTAATGGTAAACGACTGTATTCGTGGCTGAGGCTCCGGCGTGAGTGTGAAGCTTACCCTCAGGGTGCCTCTGTCACCCTCTATCATAAATGTTCCCCGCAGGTTGTTTTCAGGTATGATATCACTCACAGTGATGATGTTGCCTGCCTGCTCAAAGGCTTTTGCACTCTTGAGTCTCAGCTCATTAACCGGGTTGTCATAAAAAAAGTTGTCAGCAAACAGATCCTCATCACCTTCCGCCTCTTCTCCCCAGCCGGGCAGCAGCTTCAGCAGCTCATCCTTTCGTCTCTTAAGTATCTCCGGCGGCTCAGGCCTGTAGGGTGTCACTCCGCCCTTATCGAGGAGCATCTCCAGCACCTGCTGGTTTATGGTGTATGTTGATCCGTAGGTTCGGTTACTGAATGCCACCACCCCCGTCTGGTAGTCGGGCATGATGGTCCAGTTGCCTCCATACCCCGGCAGACCGCCATTGTGGAACAGCTTCCTTCTGCCCATACAGTCGAGTGTCCATCTCAGTCCGTAACCGTAGGCTATCATCACGTCACACTCCGGCCCGCCGGCATAGAGTGTCTTGCTGTACCACCCGGCTCCTACATGAGGCATATGCATCTCCCTGACAGAGTTTCTCTTCAGTGGTGCCTCATCGTTTCCATTATGTGGCGGCCACGCCCTGAGGTGCAGAATGGCGTACCTTGCAAAGTCATCTACGGTGGTTATCAGTCCGCCCATGGCACCGTAGACGCCGTCATGCAGTATCTCCTCAGCCACCCACCCCTCTCCGTCAAACCTGTATCCCTGTGCCATGATGCCAGGGGGCAGCTCATCATACTCCCAGGTGGTACTCATCATGCCCAGCGGCCTGAAGATTGCTGACTCTATGTATGACTGATAGCTTTGTCCGGTGACAGCCTCTATCACCCTGCCCAGCAGCGTGTAACCCAGGTTACTATACTCAAAGGCGGTACCGGTAACGGTTGACATGGTGATACCCGCCTCCAGCAGTGCAGTGAGCTCATCAGCGGTGGCATCGAGCTTTCTGTCAGCCCACGGGTCATCCTGCGGCATACCCCCGCTGTGTGTCAGCAGGTGGCGAAGGGTCAGCACAGGAGCATCACCGGTGAGCTGCTTCAACTGTGAGAGCTCAGGTATCCATACGGCTACCGGGTCATCGAGCTGCAGCCTCCCCTCATCACGCAGCCTGAGGATAGCCATGGCGGTGAAGCTCTTGGTCATGGAGGCGGCACGGAAGGCGGTGGCGGGCGTGGCAGCTATGGCAGTTGTAGCAGGTGTTACGGTTGTGGCGGATTTTGTGGCTGTAGCAGGTATGACGGTCATAGCAGTTGTGGCGGTGTGGCTGTCAGGAAGCTGTGCCCATCCATAGGCCCCGGAATGGGTAAGGGTGCCGTCAGTGATGATCCCATAGGCTATGCCGGGAAGGTTATTCCTGACAGCGTAGTCGCGATAGAGTGAATCGATAGCACGGGTGAGGCTGGCAGAGAGGGGCGCTGATGGAGCTTCATGATGCACGGCCTGCCCTCTCATCGTGAGGGTGGCACACAGCAGTAGTGCCGGCAGCAGTGAGACTACCCTGAGTAAGTGGGTGACACTAAGCTGGCGGGTTACCCTCGGTAAATAAGTTGAACCCATCAAAATCACTCTTTTACCCTGTTGTACCTTTTGAGTATCTCCAGGGTCTCTTTGTGTGGCAGTGCCTCCACCGTCACTCCATCTGCTCCTGTCATGGTCTCAGCCATGAGGAGTGAGTTGATTATTGCCTCTTCGGTAGCTTCGGCAGCTGCCTGGAACAGCAGGTCAAGCTCATCATTCCTCAGCTCACGCCCCTCCTGCAGAGGTGAGAGTGACACATGAGGCACCCTCAGGGCCGGGTCTGTCGATACGGCAATCACATAGTCGCCGCTGCCATTGGAGCCGTTGGCTCCGGTACGTACCATTCCGTTGAATGCCCTTGCTGCCAGCCTCTTGAGGTTACGTGAGGTGAGTGGTGCGTCGGTCATCAGCACTATCATGCATGAGCCATCATCGGTGTATTCATTCAGTATGCTGCGGAAGCTGTATCGCCCCAGCTCACGGCCTACCGGCACCCCATCAATGACCAGTCCGCCACCGAAGTTGGTCTGTACCAGTACACCTACGGTATATCCGCCCCTGCTTTCCGGCACTATACGTGATGCGGTGCCGATACCCCCTTTGTACCCGAAGCAGACTGTGCCTGTGCCGGCCCCCACATTACCTTCAGCCACCTCTCCGCCGGCAGCACCTCTGACAGCCTCCAGCACATGGGCCGTGGTTATCTTCCTGCCACGTATATCATTGAGGCGTCCGTCATTGGTCTCACCCACCACCGCGTTGACGCTCTGCACCCCCTTGTTTTCGGGGTAGGAGAGGGTATGTTCTATCAGTGCCTGTGCCGCCACCGGCACGCTGAGCGTATTGGTGAGTACTATTGGTGTCTCGATATTGCCCAGCTCCTCCACCTGGGTCACTCCGGTCAGTTTGCCAAACCCGTTTGCTATGAAGATGGCTGCCGGCAACTTGCTGCGAAAGATGTTACCGTCATGCGGCACTACTGCTGTCACACCTGTTCTTACCGACTCACCTTCAATGAGGGTCACATGGCCCACCTTTACCCCCTCAACATCAGTGATGGCATTGAGTTTACCAGGCCTAAGTATTCCGATCTCTATTCCGAGGTCACGTGCTCTTTTCATCTGGGCTTCAATATTAATTGTGATAATAAACAGTAAGGCCAGCACCATTGCCAGCCCTCTGTATCTGTTATGATGAGTGGTTATCATATCAGTCTCTCTTCTCTTTGCTGTCAAACACCTTTTCACCTCCCACCCATGTCTGCAGAACTTTGGTCTCCCATATCTCTACCGGGTCTATTGCTGTTATGTCACGGTCAAGTACGGTGAAGTCAGCCAGTTTGCCCGGCATTAGGATACCTTTTATCTCCTCCTCAAATGAGGTATAGGCAGGGTTGATGGTATATCCTTTCAGTGCCTCCTCCACTGTGATCTTCTGTTCGGGTACCCATCCGTCCGGATTTTTACCATCCAGGGTACGTCGTGTCACGGCAGCATAGATCCCTTCCACCGGTGTTGCCGGCGCCACAAACCAGTCGCTGCCCAGGGTGATGGTTGCTCCGCTGTCGAGCAGTGATCTCATGGCGTAGCTGGTTTTCATCCTCTCAGCACCGATATACTCCTCTGCCCATCGACCATCATCGATAGCGTGATAGGGCTGCATGCTGGCTATCACCTTCAGCTGCCCATACCTGGCAATATCAGAGGGAGCCAGGTGTTGTGAGTGCTCTATGCGGAAGCGTCTGTCGCGGCTGCCATTTATAGTCTCTGCCTCCTCATAGCTGTTGAGCAGGAAGTTGATTGCACGGTCGCCGATAGCGTGTATCACCACCTGCAGTCCTGCTTTGTCGGATTCGATTATCCAGTTGCGGAGGTCACTCTCACTGTTGACAAAGATGCCGGTATCACCGGGCAGGTCACTGTATGGTTCAAAGAATGCTGCCGTATGTGATCCCAGCGACCCGTCCACAAACCCTTTTACTCCACCGGTACGCAGCCACTTGTCACCATGGCCTCTCTCTCTGACCTGGTCTGCCATCTCTTTCCAGCGGTCAATGCTCTGCAGGTAGTAGACCCTGGTTATCTGCTCACCCCGTGCCCTTATCTTCTCCAGCCCGCCGGCATAACCGGCACCATCGACGGCATGGACAGAGGTGATACCGTTTGATGCGAGGTACTCCATGGCAGCCAGCAGTGCGCGGTCAGTCTCCTCTTCTGACGGTTCGGGGATTTTTGCCGTGATAAGATCCATGGCGTTCTCCTTAAATATGCCTGTCAGCTCACCGTTCCGGTCTCTCTCTATTGTGCCGCCGGTCACATCACCCACATTGCGGTCTACGCCTGCCAGCTTCATGGCCAGTGTATTGGCCAGTGCCATGTGTCCGTCAAGCCGGGAGACGAAGAGCGGGTTTTCGGGTGTGACCGCATCTATCCAGTCACGGTGTGGCAGGCTCTCCCACCCCTTGCCATCCCAGTCGCCACCGAGGATCCATTCACCCGGCCTGATCGAGTCGGCATACTCCCTGATTCGCTGTATGAAGATCTCCGGTGTGGTGGCATCTCTCAGCTGTACCGAGGCGAGGTTGGCTCCTCCTGTCAGCATATGTACGTGTGAATCGATGAATCCGGGAGTAACAAAGTTACCTCCCATATCTGTCACATCACTCTTGTGGGAGCTGAACCGCATCACCTCACTGTTGCTTCCTATGGCAACGATGATATCTCCTTTGAGAGCCATCGCCTCGGCCCAAGGCTGTGCCTCATTGCCTGTCCAGATCCTGGCATTGGTTATTATCATATCAGCTTTTGGGTTGTTGCATGAGGTGGCCATCACCGCCATCATCATGACAGTCATTAAATAAAAATTTCTCATTGGGTGGGCTGTTTAATCAGGTTTAGTCTATTCATTCCTGTTAATAAACTGATCAACAAGAGCTCCTGCCTTCTCTTTGTCTGTCTCAAAGATATAGAGATCAACGGCTTCAGGTGTTGACCCCAGGTAACCGAGCCCCGAATCGTTTTTTATCAGGCCGCTTATTCCTGACTGTTCGAGCATTTTGAGCAGTAGCAGTGCTGTCTGCTCAGGGCCGGTAAATACCCTCACAAGTTTTTCTTCATCTTCCATGATCAATCTGTTTTACTGGTTTATCCGGATAGAGCGTTCCTCCCTTGGTGAGCCATGAGACCCCGAACGCAATAAGGGTCACCGTCTCAGCTATAAAAACAAACCTTGATCCGGAATTGTTCCCTTTGCTGATCAGCATAAAAAGCAGTATTGAGGCGAGGGAGAGCAGCATGACCACCCCGCAGAGACGGTATACAACGTTCCTTCTCAGCTTCATGGCGGTAGGTCTCTTCTCTCCCCGGGTGAAGAGGAAGAGTGAGAAGAGGGCGAGGATCACAAAGAAGCTGGCGGCAGAGATCAGGTGCACCCATGCCACCCAGTCAGGGCGACCACTCTTCATTGTAGGAAAGAAGGCTACCCCCAGTGCCATGAGAGCTGCCAGGTTGGCCATGATATCATCAGTGCGGTCATAGCCGCGGTAGAAAAAGAGGAAGAGGGCGATGGCGCACAAAGCTCCTACAAAGAGGTCACGCATTCCGGTATGGTAATATATGCTAATTGATTGCAGTATGGTGCTGTTGCCATAGATAGCCATGTTGCCAAGTACCAGCGCGAAGGGGAGGAGGATACCGATCCATCCTACCGCTTTCCGCAGTGAGAGGTAGGAGTGAAGCTGTGATGACAGGTCTCTTTTAATCAGCATAATATCAATAATATACAGCAGCAGCGGTCTGCCCTGGCCCGGCAATGGGGGCAGCCTGCTATGAACTGTTAAAGTACAAAAAATCTTTTACCTGAGAAACCTGTACCTGATACCCCAGGAGGCCTGCACAATGAGGTCCATGCCGATCTTCGAGAGGCTGGAGGAGTAGTAGGAGAGACTCAGCTGTGACAGGGCAGTCAGAGGCATCATACCCATGGCGACAGCCAGTGCGATAAAGATTAATCTTTTTCTCATTTTCCTGAGGTGATTATTGGATTGACTGGTATAAGTTTCTCTTCTCTCTTCTCTATCTCTTCTTCTATTCTATTTTTTCTCTACTGTTCTCTTCAATCACGCGATTGCCGGCGGCTTTTGTTGTATTCTGCTATCCCCTTCACCCCAAAGGTGCAGTTGAGCCACTCACGGCTTATTTCAACGTTGCTCTTACGATAGAAGTTGATTGCCAGCTCATTCCAGTCGAGCACCTGCCACCTGACACGTTTGCATCCTTCATCCTCAGCCTCCTGCATCACCCGGTCCATCAGCGCCAGTCCGATCTTTCTGCCCCTGAACTCCCTGGTGACGATAATATCTTCCAGGTAGAGCGATTTACCCACCCAGGTAAAATAGGCGAAGAAGTAGAGTGCCATGCCTACTATCCCGTGCTCAGCAGTCTCAGCTACAAAACAGTTGAAGTGTTGCTTCTCACGCTTCATCTGCTCAACACTGTTGGTCACTGATTCCGGAGATTTTTCATACTCGGCAAGCTCCCGGATGAGTGAAATCATAGCCGGATAATCATCCTCTTCTGCTCTTCTGATATTATAGTTCATCGCTGGTAGTTGAGTTCAGTTATCTGTTTTCTCTCACCTGTGTGCCAGAGCCATCATCTCTGCATGGTGATAGATATGAATACCCTCACTCTCTCTCAGTGAAGCAGCCACCATAGCCCGCGCCACATCGCTTCCTCTTATCGGTTTATATTTTGAGGGGATAAGAAAGGAGAGGGGATAGATGATCATACCGGCTACCTCCTCGCCGGGGCGGAACTCGTTTCGACGGCCAAGCAGCATGGAGGGACGAAAGAGCGATACTGCCTCTATCCCGAGAGCTGCTATAGCCTCCTCCGCTTCACCCTTAAATCTCAGATAGTAGTTTTTACTTATGGCTGATGCCCCCACCGAAGAGACCATCAGGAACTGTCTGCATCCGGTATCGCGGCAGTGACGTGCGGCATTGAGAGGTATGTCATGATCAATAGCCCGGTAGAGCTCCATATTGCCATCAACCTTTTTCCGGGTGGTACCTACTGCGCAGAAGAGGAGGTCACTTCCTTCAACAGCCCCTCTGAAGGCATGCTGATCGGTAAAATCAATCACAATAACCTCTGTGCCAGGTGCGATATTCTCGAGAGGCCTCCTGGAGAGAATACGTATATTGGTGAAGTGCCCCTCTTCAGAGAGAATTTTTACCAGGTGGCTGCCAATAAGGCCGGTAGCGCCGATGATGGTTGCTGTTTTCATTGATAAAAAACAAATATAATAGAAAAAAGAATCCTGTCGAAACAGGATTCTCTTAGTGATCCCGACAGGACTCAAACCTGTAACCTTCTGATCCGTAGTCAGATGCTCTATTCAATTAAGCTACGGGACCGTTTGCGGCTGCAAAGATAATATTATTTCTGTTTAAGAAAGATGTTTTTCAGTCATCCGATGAACCGTCAGCCTCTCCGCTCTATGGGCAGTACTCCCTACTCCTTCCCGGCCAACTCTTCAAGTCGTTTCTCTATCGCTTTCCGGGAGTGCTCCATCGCCTTTATCTCTGCCTTGAGCATTTCTATCTCATCCTCCTTGCCCATCGCCGGCATCCAGGGCTGTGGTCCGGCAAGGGCCGGGTAGCCGCTGTCCCGGCCATATCCCCATCCCGCTCCCGGTCTGCCTCCACGGCCACCACGTATTCCTCCGCCATAGCCCATTCCACGGCCACCACGCATTCCTCCGCCATAGCCCACTCCACGGCCACCACGCATCCCCTCGCCATAGCCTCTTCCGCGGCCTCGTCCGCCGCCATAATTCATTCCACGGCCGCCACCCTTGACATAACCGGGGCTGTCAAACCCTGTACAAAATCCTAATGCTCTTCCGGAACGGGAACCCATTCCCATTGGTCCGGTACGATCTCCATACGGCATAATCTCTTATTTTATATTATACATTAAACATTGTTCTTACAGCCACAATGCAGCGCCATTCTCCAGGGTGTTGTTGCATTGAGACTGATGCAAATATAATCAATTATATGAACATATGTTCACATCTTGAAGATTATTTCTCTTTGAAAATGGCTTGAGGGCTACTGGTAACCACTGCTTTATCATTGGTTGCCAAGGCTCTATCATTAGTTACCACTGCTTTGATACAGGTTACCACCACTTTAGAATTGGTTACCACCTCTATCATCTATCCGTTCGATATTATCAGAGTCGCAGCTGTGGCAGCTCAATTTCGGTGTATCTGAACTCATTGTCTCGTTACAGTTACGGCAACGGTACCAATATCCATGCGATCTGTATGTGCCACCCTGTACCAGTATAGCTTTACCTTCGACAAAGGCTTTTGCCACATTCTTACGTGCCTTGTCATAGATGCGGGTAAATGTTGGTCGTGACACCTCCATTCTGACGGCCGCCTCTTCATGTGTAAGATTTTCATAGTCGGCCAGTCGCAGTGACTCATACTCTTCGACAGAGATTATTACCGATTCAAGATCGCGCATAGGCACCCCAAACGGTTTATAGCCTGTCACCCTGGGAGGGTGGCTTATTCTTCGATAACGTCTTCTGCCTGGCATAATAGATATTTTGCGGGTCATATTCTGGCCCAAATGTATTAGCTACACAATGAGTCGTGTTCAGACTCCCGGTTCGCAGGATTTGTGCGATGTGCACAATGGGTCATATTCTGGCCCTTATGTGCGACAGGGGCATAGGCAGAGAGCCTTTCTCAACTGCCATTACAACCCTCCTGACAGGTAGCCTTAATACCGCTAATTTACCAACTTACCCGATCTTTTTCTTTATCGCGTCGAAATACATTGCAAATGAGCGATAGAGAAAATGGGTCCACTTGCCAAACGGAACGATCACCAGTGCCCACTGCACCAGGATTATCAGGTGCAGCATATAGAGCCAGAAGTTGTTGTTCAGGATATCGAGGTCAATGAAGAGTCTTACGGCGAAGGCAGAGAGTCCCATCATCAGGAGCCATACGACGAACATCCAGTCTGAGGGCTGCGACTTCTGTGATACTGCCCTCTTCTTTGTGATCCTCTCGCTCACGAAGATGATTGTGACGGTAAAAATGACTATGCTGACCACATACCCAAGTATAATGACAAATAGGCTGTTGGTTGAGAACCAGTCGAGAAAGACCGTGGTAAAGAGGAGTCCGAGGTAGCCGAACACCAGTATCAGGTGCTCAAACCATCTCACCTGGCTGTCGTCACATCCGAGGGTTCGCTTCTGGGTGAACATGTGTACTATCAGCTCTTTAAAGGTGACGATATAGGTTTTCAGCGGTGCCCTGACTCCTTGTCTGAGAATAATATAGTTCCACATGCGGATAATGTTTGGCAGCAGTATAACCAGGAATACCGATCCTATTGCCACCATCTCAAATATATGTCCGGTATGCATCACCACTGCGGGCTCAAAGCCCTTTGACCAGCCATAGGCGAGCACCGCCAGTGCCACCAGTACCATCGCAGTCACTGCTGCTGTCACCGAGCGGTAGAGCACTCCTGAGAGGCCTGTCCAGTCATATACCGAGGTGAGCCACCTGCGCAGTGACATCATCAGCTCGGCCGGTTCGGCCTTTTGCGGGCAGTGAGTGGTACATTCACCGCAGTAGTAGCATAGCCACGGTTTCAGTGACCCCTTGATGTCATCTTCAAGTCCCATAGCAGTGAATCTCACCATCTCGCGCGGGAAGGAGTCATCTTCAGTAGAGAGCGAACAGACAGCAGTACAGGTGCCGCAGTTGTAGCAGGCGTTGAAATCAAATGCGCCGTACCTTGCCAGTTTCCTGCCGAATTGAGTATTGATTGCTGCCATTATTGTTTCAGTTTATAGGTAAAATACTCATCCATATCATCTACCTCACCTGTCTCTGCATGACCATATTTGACCAGTGTCATCAGGTAGTATACCACCTCACTGCGTGGCATGCCGGTCTTCACTGACAGTTCTCCGATGGTCATCTCACCCTCTTTCAGGGCATCTGTTATCGACTTTTTTACCCTGGTATAATTTTTCAGATTCTCTTTCACCTCTTCAGGCACCTCTCTCTTCTCCCTGAGATACCTGAATGTTTTACCCTTTTCTATTTCCATCTGCTGTAGTTGTTATGGAGCTGCAATTGCGTTGATCATACTTTCTATCTCATTGTCAGAGAATGCTATCAGGTCTATGGCATTGACCGGGCATACCGGGAGGCACATTCCGCACCCCTTACATACCGAGTTATTTATAACGGCTATCTCCTTCGTCTCATAGCTCTTTTTACTTATTGCTTCGAAGGGGCATGACTTCTGGCACTCACCACACCAGGTACACAGCTCATTGTCAATCTCTGCTATGACAGGCTCGAGCGCCAGCTCTCCCTTGTTCACTATGGAGTATGACTTGGTTGCTGCCGAGAGGGCTGAGTTGACCGACTCGGTGATATTCTTTGGTCCCTGGCATGTGCCGCTGATGGTGATTCCGTCTATCACTGTCTCTACCGGCCGCAGCTTCATGTGTATCTCATTGAAGAAGCTGTCACGGCCACGTGGCAGCTTAAACACTGATGCCACCCGATTGTCAGCCCTTGGCACCATTCCCGTTACCAGCACCAGCAGGTCGGGGGAGACCGATATCTCACGTCCGCCGGTGAGTATATCGTTTATTGCCACGGTGACCTTTCCGTTGTTCACCTCTACCCGTGGCGGGTCCTCCTCGTACGACTGCAGGTAGATATCACCGTTACGCAACGAGTCGGCATAGAGTAGCTCCTGCTTGCCGTACGCTCTTATCCCGCGGGTAAAGTGGTAGCTGTTCTCTATAGAGCTGAATCTCTTGCGCGCCTCAAGTGAGGCATGTATGGCGGCAGTACAGCAGTATCGTGAGCAGTAGGTGTTTTCTCCTTCTGACTGCCTGCTGCCTACGCAGTAGATAAATGCAATGTTCCTTATCTCTCTTCCCTTCCATGTCAGCGTGCCGTTGTTGAGGCTGGTCAGTCGCCTGAACTCCTGCAGGGTGACGATGCTGTCTGAGAGGCTATAGCCAAACTCACCTTCGGATGGGGTGTATGGGTCAAACCCGGTGGCCATCATCACCGACCCCACCTTCACCTCTACGGTCTGCTCCTCCTGTGACAGGTCAATACTGTCACACACCTTCTCGCACTCACCACACCTGGTACAGTTGACCATATCTATGACGGGCATCTGCGGGTACTGGCCGGGATGTGGAGTGTAGATCGCCTTCCTGCCGGTTATGCCGAAGTTAAACTCATCAGGTACGGTTACCGGGCACACCGCTATCGCCTTGCGGAGGCTCTCACTGTCGGCTCCCTTCTTTATGTAGCGTGGTGTGACCTTCACACTGAGGGTGAAGTCTCCTATGCTTCCTGCCGTGGTGGTCACCTCTGCCCCTGTAAAGAGGTTGATATTGTCATGGTCTGCCACCTCCCTGTAGAGTGTCTCTGTCAGCTGATGGCCCTCCTCGTCACTTGTGAAGAGGGTGTCCCACTGTGCCGTTCGTCCTCCGGTGAAATGGTCTCTCTCAATCAGTGTCACCGGGCACCCCATATCTGCCAGGTCACGTGCTGCTCTCATACCGGCCACGCCGGCACCGATTACTGCCACTGCCTTTTTTGAGGGTATCACTATCGGGTCGAGTGATTTTGAGAGTCTCACCTTGGCTATGGCTGACTTTGTCAGGCTGATAGCCTTTTCTGTTGCTCCCTCTTTATCGTCAGAATGGGCCCATGAGCCCTGCTCACGTATGTTGGCATGCACATAGTTGTACTTGTTCAGCAGCGCCCTTTCTGATACTGCCCTGAAGGTGATCAGGTGAAGCTTTGGCGAGCAGGAGGCCACAACCAGTCCGTCGAGCCCATGCTTGCGTATATCCTCTACCATCTCTTTCTGGGTGGCATCACTGCAGGCAAACATTGTTGTCTTTGCCAGGAATACCCCCTCTTCAGACTCAACTGCCTGTCTCACCTTCTCAACATCGACATAGTCGGAGATATTTCCTCCGCAATGGCATATATAAACTCCTAATTTTCTCTCCATCACTTTTGAATTAAATATCTCATTGCCTCTGATGATGCTGCTCCGGCAGAGAGGATGGCATCGGGTATATCCATTGGTCCTGATGCTGTTCCGGCCACAAACACCCCTTTTATGCTGGTCTCGGCCGGGCTGACCAGCGGACTGGGCTGTCCGACAAAGCTGAGGTGGTCTGTTGCTAGCTCACCGTGGAAGAGTGATACCGGGTCACTGTTGGGCAGGACGCCTACTGACAGCACTACCATGTCATGTTCAGCCTCCTGGAGCCTGTTCTCATTGATATCCTCATAGCGCAGGATCAGGTCGCCATTCTCCTTCTCGGTGATCTTGCCGATCTTTCCCTTCACGAAGTTGACACCCATGCCCTTTGCCTGCTCATAAAACTCTTCAAACCCTTTTCCGAATGAGCGTATATTTATATAGTATATGGTTACGTCAGCCAGCGGGAGGGCACCCATCAGCAGCTGTGCCTGCTTGAGTGAGTACATGCAGCATATCTGTGAGCATACGGGATTTCCGATGGTCTCATCGCGTGAGCCGGTACAGAGCACATAGGCTATCCGGTCGGGCACCTTGCCGTCTCCCGGCCGCAGTACGGTATTAAAAGGTCGTGTAGGGGCCAGCTGTCGCTCCATCTCCATTGAGGTGAGCACATTCTTGTAGCTGCCATAGCCGTACCTGGGTATATTTAGCGGGTCAAACAGTCTGAATCCGGTAGCCACCACCACCGTCCCTGCGGTGATCATGTATTGCTCCTCCTCCATGGTGAAGTCGATACACTTGGTAGGACAGACACGTTCACATGCACCGCAGAGGGTGCAGTTCTCTATGTCTATAGCTGCCACCCTGGGGCTGGCTATGCTGAAGGGGATGAATGCTGCCTTGCGGCCCACCAGGTTGTACTGATACTCATCCTTCACCACCACCGGGCAGGCCTGCTCGCACAGCTGGCATGCCGTACAGTCTTCCTCTATCACGTACCTGGGGCGCCTGGTGATGGTGGCCTCAAATCTGTTCTCGCCGGCCTTGACCACGCTGTTCACCTCACTGCCTGTGAAGATGGTTATATTCGGGTGTCTTGATATCTCCGAGACCTTGGGGGTGGTGATACAGGCGGCGCAGTCAAGCGTGGGGAAGACCTTGCTCAGCAGAATCATCTTTCCGCCTATCGAGAGGTCCTTCTCCACCAGCAGCACCCTGAAGCCGTTGTTGGCCAGGTTTAATGCTGTCTCTCCACCTGCGATACCTGCTCCTATGACCAGGGCATCATAGGAGTCTGTCTTGATATTTCCAGCCATTATCAGCTTGTTGTTGATTGTAGTAAATATTGGTTGAAGCTCTTCACCTGCCTGACAAACGCGTCGCTGCAGATAGAGCAGATGGCAGCCATACGCAGCCGCGCCGGGTCGATGTTCTTCTCTTTCATCATCTCGTGCGTCTTGCTGACCAGCCTGCCGGTCTTCTCGACACATGACTCGCCATAGGCGCAGTCAGTGCCGTCAGCAGCGATGAACACCCCGTCGAACCCTTTCTCGTAGGCGTGCATGATCCATCTGGGTTTGACGCCGCTGGAGCAGGGGAGGGCAATGGTATATACCGTAGGGGGGTAGTGCATTCTTAATAATCCCGCCATATCGATGGCGGGATCAGAAACCTTCTCGGTAGAGAATACCAGTATCCTGGCGCTTTTCCTTTGCATATCGGATCTGAAAAAGATCTATTTCTTCCTGAGCAGTATCTTGTAGAAGCCGCTCTCCTCAATGGTTCCGAGGTACTCATGTCCCTGCTTGGTGCACCATTTCGGTATGTCAACCCTGGTACCCTCATCAGCTGACAGTACCTCCATCACATCACCGGACTTGATAGTTCCGATTGCTTTCTTGGCCTCAAGCAGCGGGCCCGGGCATGCTGTGCCCCTTGCATCAACTGATTTTGTTACATTGATGCTCTTCAGTTCGTCTGTTGTCATTTTCTTTCGTTTTAAAGTATTTAATATTATGATATAAAGAGCTGTGTAGAGCTCTCGTTGGCCTCTGCCATGAAGGTGACAGCTCCGGCGTAGCGTAGTCCGGGATAGTCGATCATCTCCTCACTCTTGAAGCCCATGAGGTTCATTGACATCTCGCAGATAGTGATCTCTATACCTAGTTCGGCAGCCTCCTGGAACATCTTCTCGAGAGACATCACCCCCTGCTTCTTCATCAGGCTCTTTATCATGAGAGGTCCCATGCCTGCCATATTCATCTTTGAGAGTTTGAGCTTGCTCTTCCCCTTCGGGAGCATCAGGCCGAACATCTTGGATATAAAGTCTTTGCCCTTCGCCTTTTTCTTCCTGTCTCTCAGTGCCGAGAGTGACCAGAATGAGAAGAAGAGCTTAACTTTGGTGTCCTGTGCGGCGGCGGCAATACCGATGATCATGGCAGCCAGTATCTTGTCAAGGTCGCCCGCAATAAGAGCTATCGAAAGCTGATCAAGGCGTGAGCCCTCCAGCCTTTCCACTTTTTCCTTCAGCGCATTGATCTCTGCCTGAAGAGTTGCAATCTCATTCATTGTTTTGGTTTTCTGTTGGATTAAGTTTGTTGTACCGGTATGAACGGCATATATCAGTATGTGAGGGAGGCCTTTGCCGAGAGGACCTCAGTAACGACGGTGCCTGCAGCTATCGGTTTTGATCCGGCGATCAGATCACCCTCACTAATATTTCTCTCTTTGATACAGGGATTACATATCAGCAGCTCACCACCCAGCTCAAGAAAGGTCTCCATAAGTTTGCCAAGCGGCATAAGACCGGGTGCATTCACATTGTCAGACATCCCTTTTTTGGCGAGTAGTACGGCGGAGGCCTGCAGTATCATGACCACATGTGTGTCAACTGACTGTGCTGCAGTAGCTACCACGAAAGGCAGGGTGGCCTTCTCCTGAAATTCGGGACCGGTAGTACTGATTATCACAAGCTTGTCTGCTGTTTCCATGGTAACTGATTGTTGGTTAATTGACAGATCAAATGAACGTTTATTTTTTTTACTAAGGTATAGGTTGGATGTGATCTCAATTATATAAGTTTGTGATTTAGATCACAATTTACGGAGGAAGATCAGATGTATGAACATGATTGCAAAACGTGCCGGTTCAGGTCGAAGGCTGCCAGGCGGCTCACAGAGCAGCAGCTTGAGACACTTTCCGGCAACTGTGCCCTTACCGGCTTCAAAAAGGGCGAGATACTGATCAAGCAGGGTATGTTGTCAACCAACGTGGTCTATCTGCGGAAGGGGCTTATCAAGCTGCATATTGAGGGACCGTACGGAGACCAGATAGTAAGGCTCATCAAGGCACCGGGTTACCTGGGGCTGCCGACCACCTTCGGCGACAAGATAAACCAGTACTCGATCACTGCCATAAGTGACGTGGAGGCGTGTTTTATCGATATCACCACCTTCAGGCACCTGCTCTCGACAAACCCCGATTTCTCGTATGAGATAATTCTTGACATATGCCGCAATGAGCTGGAGATTTACAACAGATGTGTCAACCGGTCGCAGAAGCAGCTGAGGGGGAAGATTGCCGACGTTATCCTGGAGATGTCAGACCAGATCTTTGACTCAGTCTCATTCACCATACCCATCAGCCAGGAGGAGATTGGAAACCTGATTGACTCATCTCGGGAGAGTGTCAGCCGTATCCTTGCCGAGTTTGAAAAGGATAATATAATTGCAGTTTCGGGCAGGAAGATTGAAATAAAGAAGAGAGATTCACTGTTAATGATAAGCGAAAAGGGTTAACAACATGAACAAGGTCTTAAAGATTGCAGGGCTCACTGCTGCCTCACTGATTACGCTGGTTCTGGTGGCGGCGCTGCTCATTCCGCTCTTCTTCAGTGATGCCATCTCACGCAGAGTGCAGGAGGAGATCAGCCGCAGGGTAGAGGCTGACGTGTCGTTCAGCGGCTACCGTCTGACGCTCTTCAGGACGTTTCCCAACGCATCCTTCTCACTCAGTGATCTGAGTATCACCGGGCGGGATCCGTTTGAGGGAGATACCCTCGCCTCGGCTCACTCATTACGCATTGTGATCAATCTGAAGAGCCTCTTTGGTAAAGAGGGCTATGAGATCAGATCACTGCACCTTGAAAAGCCGATGGTGAATGCTATTGTCACTGCTGAAGGCAGAGCCAACTGGGATATTTTCGGTGAGACCCCTGCGGGGGAACTCTCAGTAAAGGATGCTGGTGGCGCAGGGGCTACCGCAGATATCCGGTTGCCCGATGATGCCGGGGAGGGGCATGTCGGCACACCCCTGTCCGGCACTGCCGTTGAAGCCGATGATTCCGGCCTGAAGCTGCTGCTGCGGAGGGTCACCGCCACCGGCGGCAGGCTGCGCTATACCGATCATGAGGCCGATATGTCAGCCACGGCCGACGATCTCGGATTCGTCCTCTCAGGCAGGATGAGCGGGTCACGAAGCGATCTCGACCTGGGCATCAATGCCGGCACCGTTAACTTTATCATGGATGGCATACCATGGCTGAGCAGTGCGGTAATGGATTTCAGGGCCGGGATAGATGCAGAGCTCGACTCGATGATCTTCCGGCTGAAGGATAACGTTCTCCGGTTGAATGATATCTCGTTGGGACTCAATGGCTTTATAGCAATGCCGGATGATGATATTGAGGTTGACCTGGCGCTCGATGCCCCGGAGGTATCATTCAAATCGCTGCTCTCACTGGTCCCCGCCTTCTACATGCAGGGCTACGAAGAGCTGCAGGCAAACGGGCTGATCTCGCTTGACGGTGTTATCAGCGGTGTCTACAGCTCCGCAGACAGCACGCTGCCTGATATAGATCTCTCACTTGAGGTAACTGACGGTATTATCAGCTATCCGTCATTGCCTGAACGGCTTGAGAATATTGCCTTCAGCGGCAGGGTAAGGGCTGACGGACGGGATAGTGACAACAGCGTGGTGGAGGTGAGCCGCTTCCATTTTGTGTTGGCCGGCTCACCATTCGACATGAGCCTCAGGCTGTCCACCCCGGTCAGTGACCCGTCGGTCAGCGCCACAGCCAGGGGCTCCATTGATCTGGCTAAGCTGCAGCAGGCTGTTCCCCTTGACAGCCTCAACCTGAGCGGACTGCTCAATATGTCGGTTGAGCTGGCCGGCAGGCTCTCGATGATCGAAGAGGGCAGATATGAGCAGTTCAGGGCTGCCGGCAGCATGAGCCTGCAGGAGATGACCATTGAGATGTCTGATATGCCTGACCTGGTTATCAGCCATGCTGACCTCACCTTCTCCCCGGCCCGGGCCACCCTGACCGGCATGCGTGCCAGGGTGGGGCAGGGGAGCGACTTCTCCATGGAGGGGAGGCTTGAAAACTATATTCCGTATCTCTTCTCCGACGGAACGGTAAAGGGCTCTCTATCACTGAAATCTGACCTGATCGACCTGAATGAGATCATGGGTATCCTAGCCTCCGACACCATCGATGCAGATACCACCCTGATGGAGCCCTTCATCATTCCACGTAACATCGATTTCACCGTCGATGCCCGTGCCGGTGAGCTTGCCTACGGCACATTTTCTGCTTCAGACCTGCGGGGTCAGGTGATCATCCGCGACGGCACGGTGACCCTGAATGAGACCGGCATGAAGGCCCTGGGCGGCTCGCTAATGGTCAATGCGCTCTATGACACCCGCGACACGCTCAGGCCGGTGGTCGATGCCGGACTGAATGTCAGTGCCATAAGTATCAGGGATGCATTTACGGCATTCAACATGGTCAGGCAGCTGATGCCGGCAGCGGCAGGGATGGGAGGCAGCGTCTCGGCCAGGCTCGACTTCAGCAGCCTGCTGGGACAGGGCATGATGCCGCTGATCAACACGCTGGCCGGCGCAGGCGAGCTGAGCTCAGAGTCGGTACAGATCATCAGGTCAGAGAGCTTTGACAAGATCAAGGGGCTGCTGAAGATGGATCCTGCATATACAAACGTGGTGAAGGACATCAGGGCCTCATTCATCATCAATGAGGGGAGGGTCTATATCAAACCGTTCGATACCAGGCTGGGCGGTATGAAACTCAATATTTCGGGCGATCAGGGTCTCGACCAGACTATCAGCTACCTGGTCAGGGCCGAGATACCCGGCAGGGAGCTGGGTGAGGCTGCCGGTGCGCTGATGAGTGCCTTTGCGCCGGCTGCTGCGCTGGCCGGTATGGGGCTTACTCCCCCCGAGGTGATCAGGATGAACTTCAATGTGGGAGGCACCTTCGGACATCCGGTGATAACTCCCTCGTTTGCAGGTAGCAGCGGCAGCACGCCACCGGTCACGGCACTGACCGACACGGTGAAGAGTGAGGTGACCAGGAGGCTGAATGAAGCAGCGCAGCAGCAGGCCGACAAGCTGATCAGTGAGGCGGAGGAGAAGGCTGAGCTGCTCAGGCGTGAGGCCGGGTCATCAGCCGTCATAATACGACGGGAGGCCGATGCGAGAGGGAAGAAGCTGGTGGCTGATGCCGAGGCAAAAGGACCCATTGCGGTGGCTGCAGCCAGGAAAGGGGCAGAGGCACTCAACAGGGAGGCAGAGAAGAAGGCGGAGCAGCTGGTGGCCGAGGCTGACCGCAAAGCTGACGAGCTGCTGGAGAAGGCCAGGGAGAAGGCTGAAGAGCTGCTGAAATAGGGTAGTGTTCCAATAGCCCCGGAGTGCCAAGGGTTATTTTCCCTTATGGATAGGTTACGTTCCAACTTAGGTTTTTTAAATCATCAAGGCTTAAATCATACCGTTTTAAGATATTATAATCACTTCTGATTTTATCCCAGCTGTAGTAGTTTACTGTATCTTTGCTTAAAATAAATATACTGACAGTATCTCTGGGAACTACTAAAACAACATCCCATGGTTTCTTACTCTCAAGAGAACTATAATTCGAAGGATATACCATTTTTAATAAAGGTTTAGTAATTTCCATTATAGTGTCTGGATAATTATAACTCTCATAAAATTGGATGGTATCTTTTGAATTATCTGGAAATAAAGGGGTCTATATAATGCAAGCAGCATATCCAGGCACATTTGGAGCTTGGGGGCATGCAACGCTATTTAATATGAGCGGATGTGTTGGTAATTGTTATTCCAATCCTGCGGGATGTTTCAGCCCCTTAATTCATCGGACAAGATTATAGACAGAAATCTGTAATTTTATGATGATGAACAAGAGAACATTTACGAAAGAAGAGAAGCTTCGTATCATTAAAGAAGCCAGCGAACAGGGAGGGGTTCATAGATATTACTTATGGAACTTTTAATAATTAGACATATGCGACAATTATTATTTATACTTTTTGTAATAACCTTATTTATTTCATTATCTATTAGTTGTAAAGGCCAAAATAATACGATTGAAAAGAATAGGGAATTACTCAAAGAATACTTTCTATACTCATGTATAAGGCATGGTTTTGAAAATATAAATCTTTCCGAGATAGACCATTCTGGGGCTGTTTATATTGATTTATTAAGATATGACTTAAAAGCCTTACATAAAACAGATAGTTTGGCCAAAGTCTTTGTCAGTTCAATAGAAACTTCTGATTATGAAGAGCGAAATACAAAAGGAGTTATAATCCTAAGCATAGAAAAATACAAGAGTCCTGAATTAAAAAGATTCATTAAAACAATGGATAAGTACTTGCTAAAAGATTAAAAAGGGGATATCAATAATTTTGTGTAAATGAATTTGTAGTTGCTATGGTAACCGACCTCTCTTGAGCCGATAGTCGGACTTAAAGAGTGGTTGTAAAACTAAAAAGTTTAATTTTAACTTGACAAGAAGCATTGTGAGTAACAATGTGTTATTTGAGATTCCTGAAAAAGCTATGAAAAAGGTCAATACGCAGGAGGAGATTAAGAATTTTATTCAGAGGCTTTTCAAGCATGGAGTTGAAGCTCTTTTAAAGGATGATATCACAGAGCATCTGGTATATCCCAGGCCTGAGCGCATCTTATCCAAGATCGAACATTCCATCATAACGAGCATTTCAGGGGTATGACCACGCAAAACATAGAGGCTACAATCAGGAACATCCGCGGTGTTCAGGTCAGTGTGGGCTCGATATCGAACATTACCTGTGCAATAGTTGAAGATATCAGATTAAGCGGAAAAAAGGATATTCCTATTACCAGTACCAGTACATACAACCTCAACCGGCTGAGTAATATCGGGGCCGACAATATCAGCTACAGCTCCTC
>CAZHZC010000011.1:0-125045 GCA_964537135.1 uncultured Rikenella sp. | reverse complement strand
GCCGGGCTGACCTGGAGGGTACCTCACGGACGATACTCTTTAACCTTAGCGGCCACGGGCACCTCGACATCACTGCCTATGAGAAGTATTTTGAGGGTAACCTGCCTGACCATGAGGTGCCTGAGAGTGACCTGACCGCCTCACTGGCAGAGCTTGATGGACTGCCGCAAGCAGGGGTATGAATAAGCGCGAGAGAGATCAGCATCTGGCGAAGCCTGATGGCCTGCCGGAACCTGAAGGGCTGCCGGCGCCTGATGGACTGCCGGCGCCTGATGGCCTGCCGGAACCTGATGGACTGCCGGCGCCTGACACCTGGCGCTATACTGTACCGTTATTATCTTTCAGCTGCACTTGGAGGTGCCGCAGTCACTGCAGATGAGGCACCCCTCCTGGTAGAGAAGGGCTGTTGAGCCGCAGTTCTCACACTTACCCTTCGCCTTTGTGCCATTGGGTATATAGCGTTTCAGTGCACGCTCAACACCATTCTTCCAGGTATTGATCGAGACATTGTCAAGCTTCATTGATGAGACCAGCTCCACCACATCCTTGACAGGCATACCATATCGCAGCACCCCTGAGATAAGTCGTGCATAGTTCCAGAACTCAGAATTAAACATGTGCGACAGTCCGCCCAGGGTATTCTTGTACCCATACTTGTCAGTATACTGGAAGTCATACCGGGTTTTCCCTGACTCATCCTTGTTTTTCAGGATCTTTCCTTTGGTAATACTTTTGGGTATCGGAAACATCTCATCATCCTGCAGTCCGGTAAAGATCTCATATGGTGCTCCATCCTTGATCCCAACAAAGGCTATCCACTTCTCCTCATTATTCTGGAACCGTATCACGTCGGCCTCCAGCACCTTGGGTCTGAGTGGTGACCAGCTGCTCTTCTTCTCCTCCTTGCTGTTTGAGACCAGCACTCCTGCCCGCGATCCGTCGCGATAGACGGTGGCTCCCTTGCACCCTTCACGCCATGCTGTCAGGTAGAGCTCTGAGACAAGCTCCTCTTTGGCATTTGCCGGCAGGTTGATGGTGACGCTGATAGAGTGGTCAACCCATTTCTGTATGGCGCCCTGCATCCTCACCTTGGCCACCCAGTCAACATCATTGGCGGTAGCCTTGTGGTAGGGTGAGTGTGCCACTATCTGGTTTATCTGTGTCTCCGTCATTCTCTTCACCTCTTCATAGTCATATCCGTTCACCTTCATCCAGTCAATAAATTTGTGGTGAAATACGGTGAACTCCTCCCAGTGGTCACCCACCTCATCAATGAATGAGACCTTCACATCCTTGTCATTGGGGTTGACCTTTCTGCGTCGCTTATAGAAGGGCATAAAGACCGGTTCAATACCTGATGTTGTCTGGCTCATCAGGCTGGTAGAGCCGGTAGGTGCTATTGTGAGCAGCGCGATGTTGCGTCTGCCTGTCTGCTCCATCATCTCCACCATCTTGGGGTCAGCCTCACGCAGCCGGTTTATGAACGGATTCTCCTTCTCTCTCTCAGCGCTGTAGATGGGGAAGGCACCGCGCTCAGCAGCCAGCATTGCCGAGGCCCTGTAGGCCTCTACTGCCAGCGTACGGTGTACACTGACAGAGAAGTCGGTAGCCTCATCTGACCCATACCGCAGTCCCATAGCAGCGAGCATATCACCCTCAGCAGTGATACCTATACCGGTACGTCGGCCCTCACCGGTTTTATGACGTATGTTTATCCACATATTTCGCTCTACCAGCTTCAGCTCCTCATCCTCGGGGTCGGCATCTATCTTGGCAATAATGGCATCTATCTTCTCCTGCTCCAGATCGATAATATCATCCATTATGCGTTGTGAGAGGTGCACATGCCTTGTGAAGAGCCCGAAGTCAAAGCTCGCCTCCGGAGTAAACGGGTTATTGACATAGCTGAAGAGGTTGATAGCCAGAAGGCGGCAGCTGTCATAGGGGCAGAGGGGTATTTCGCCGCACGGATTGGTTGAGACGGTCTCATATCCCAGGTCAGCGTAGCAGTCAGCCACGCTCTCCCTCCGAATGGTATCCCAGAAGAGCACACCCGGCTCGGCCGACCTCCAGGCGTTATGTACAATCTTGTTCCACAACCGGCGGGCATCAATCTCCTTTTCGTATTTAGGATTGTCAGAGTTAATAGGATACTGCTGCCGGAATTTCTTTCCATCGGCCACCGCCTGCATAAACTCATCGGTGACCTTGACAGAGACGTTGGCCCCTGTCACCTTCCCCGCCTCCAGCTTGGCATCAATAAACCCCTCAGAGTCGGGATGCTTTATTGAGATAGAGAGCATCAGCGCTCCGCGACGGCCATCCTGTGCCACCTCACGCGTAGAGTTGGAGTAGCGCTCCATGAAGGGGACCACCCCTGTTGAGGTGAGCGCACTGTTGAGCACCGGTGACCCTTTGGGTCTGATATGTGAAAGGTCATGCCCCACTCCGCCACGGCGTTTCATGAGCTGCACCTGCTCCTGGTCTGTCTTCATGATACCACCATAGGAGTCAGAGTCGCCCCTGTTGCCTATCACAAAGCAGTTTGAGAGGGAAGCTATCTGGTACTCATTGCCGATACCGGTCATCGGGCCTCCCTGTGGTATGATATAGGTGAAATTTCTCAGGACCTCAAAAATGGCCTCAGCAGCAACCGGATTGGGATACTTCTTCTCTATACGGTGGATCTCGTCAGCCAGGCGGCGGTGCATATCATCGGGAGACTTCTCATATAGGTTGCCAAACGAATCTTTGAGGGCATACTTGCTGGCCCACACTTTAGCCGCCAGATCGTCACCTGAAAAATATTCACGGGTAGCTTCAATGACCTCATCGTAAGTGTAAATATTCACTTCGCCACGGCTCTCAGGGAGATCTTTTCCCCCGGTCACAACCTCTTCTCTCTTCTCTTTTTTCTCCTCTGTTTTCTTCAGCTCCTTTTCAGTAGGGGCGACAGTGGCCGAATGGACAAATGAATCTCCCATTGAATACAAAAAATATTAAAGTTTGAAACTAAGCTATTTAATCTACCTTCCGTGAAGTCGAACGGGTTTCGCTAAAATAGGCAAGCGGTTCAGAGGAGGCAAGTTTATAGATGCTCTTTTATCAACAGACATATCAACGTTTTTAACGATTGACGACTTCTCCGGTCACCTCCCCTCCTTACCAGCTCAGGCTGAGGGTGCACCAAAAAAAGGGAGGCCGATGCCGGCCTCCCCCTCAATAATTCCTATAGCTATCGTTACACTCTAGTTGAAGATATAGCGCAGTCCGAGCTGCACTCTCCAGACCTGTGAAATATGGTTATAATATGTATAGGTTGATGTCGGATATGCATCCTTCACCTTCACCATTGAGAAGCTGGGAACGTTGCTTGCATCACGTCCCTCATACCTCAGGATAGCACCGTTGTTGCTGTCAGCCATATTCTTGTTGACACCCCAGTTAGAGTTGATCATATTCCCTGCATTGATAATGTCAATTGAGAACTGAAGGGTGTTGACAGAGTTGCCTGCCTTGACGGCAAAATCCTGAACCAGCCTTACGTCAAACCTGTTGACCCAGGGTGCACGTGCTGAATAGGCCTCAGCATACTCACCCTTGTGCTTTTTCAGATAGTTATCCTGCTCCACAAACTTGAAGAAGGCATCCTCATCAGCCTGGCTTACGAAGCTGATATCACCTCTCCCCTTGGGTATGTAGATAAGGTCATTGTTCACACCGTCACCATTCATGTCATTGGCGTAGCGGAAGGTATTTCCGTAGGGTGTGGCACCCGAATAGAATATACCGAATGAGGTGGCCATATGATTGTTCATATATGGTATACGATAGAAGACCGATGCGATCACCTTGTCAGGCACCACATACTGTGAGCGCTGTACTGTGGCGTTGTTCGGACCGTTAACAGTGATCAGGCCTACCCATGCTGAGTTGGCGTTGCTGCCCGGCATACCTGACAGCTCTTTCATCTCGGTATGGGTATATGCAGCCATTATATCAAGATTCTTTACCGGCTCCAGGTTGGCTGTCAGGTTGAATGTATAGCCATACCCCTTGTTGGTATTCACCAGTACGGCAGCATCCTTGACCGAGGTATAGAGGTAGTCTGACGGGAAGATGTAGCGGTTATCGGGACCGGAGAAGTGCTCCCAGCCCACACCCGGATTCTTCACTGCATAGTTCTCAAGCCTTACGGCATTTATATTTTTCGTGAAGATACCCTCTGCAGTCAGGTTGAACGGGAATTCAACGGCAGTCACCTTATAGTCAACAGCTGCTGAGCTCTTCCATACCTGCGGCATCCTGAATGAGGGGTCTACACCTGCTATTGAGCTTGGCACGCTGCCGTCAGCGGGGGTTACCACTGTCTGGAAGCCCATCCTCTCTATCATCTGATTAACGTCGGTGATCATATCGCCGGCCAGCTGATCGAGCCTGTCATCACGTGATCTTATCGTACCGTCAGACTCAAAGGTGGTGGTAATCTTCATCAGAATCTGGTTCATACCGGCATTGGAAGGCATGTTGGTGAAGAATACCAGTGGCAGCCTGCCGGTAAAGAGCCCTGTGCCACCACGAAGCACCAGCGACTTGTCACCATGAATATCCCAGCTGAAGCCTACCCTCGGCGAGTAGTTCATCTTTGGTGTTGGCCAATTGCCGGTATTGATATGGCGACCTCCGAAGTCGAGGTTCAGGATGGCGTTGTTGGTCATGATATCGTTGACAAAGGTGAGGTTGTCAGCACGTATACCCACCGTCAGCTTGAAATCCCTGGTGGGGCTCCACTCATCCTGTATATATGCACCTATCTGGTTGAATGCGACAGCATTGGAAGGTACCAGTTCACCGTTGGTACCGTAGGTAAGTGCGAAGTCAACCGGAGCAGCGCCGCTCAGGAAGTCGCTAACGCTGGCATAGCGGTAATAGCCTGTGCCGCTGCGCATATAGTTGTTGTCAGCCATCTGGTACTCGAAGCTGGCTCCGGCAGTCAGTTTATGCTGATCAACATAATAGGTGAAGTTGTCAGTGATGGTGATAATCTTGTTTTTCACCCCATTGTTCCAGGTGAAGAGCTCATACCCTGCCGAGATATAGGGAGCAAGGGCATCGGCGCCGGTGGCAATATCACCGCTCATGATATCTATAAACGGGAAGGGTGATGAGGTTGAACCACGTACGTCCTGCAGATCGGAGTATGTACCAAGCAGCTGGTTTGACATCGCCTTGCTGATACGGCTGTTCAGTTCAATTGACCCTGAGTTTACGACGTTATCCATTGAGTACATCGAGTTGGCGTATGACATTGACCACTGTGATACACGGTTCTTGCTCTGGTCACGGTATCCGCCATCGGTTGAGTTGCCGTTAGGAGCGTTCCATGCGGCATTCTTGGTGTGGTTGAAGCGTACGCTCAGCTTATTGGCCTCATTGATGTTCCAGTCGAGGCGCAGCAGGTACTTCAGGTTTGACTCATCAGCAGGGAAGTCTGAGTATGAGCCAGTTTCATAGCCATACTGATTCTTGAGGTGATCGGATACAGCCTTCAGGTCAGCCTCGGTAGTACGGGAGATGGTCTGCCCGTCAGTAATACCATTTGTTGATGCACGCCAGCGTACCACCTGCTTCGGGGTCTTCTCATACTCCAGGTTACCGAAGAAGTAGAGTTTATCCTTGATGATGGGTCCGCCCAGTGAGAAGCCGTAGATCTGGTTTGACTCCTTGGCGCGATCGCCGAAGTCATGCTCACCTATCTTGTTGCCGCGCATATTCTGGTTGGTAAGGTAGGTGTAGGCAGTACCCTTCAGGGTGTTGGTTCCCGACTTGGTGATGGCGTTGATACCGCCACCGATAAAGTTTGACTGCCTCACGTCGAACGGTGCGATGACAACCTGTACCTCCTCAATGGCATCGAGGGAGATAGGGTTACCGCCACCGGGCAGGTTGGCAGCAAGACCGAAGTTGTTATTGAGGTTTGAGCCGTCAACGGTGAAGTTGGATGAGCGTCCGTCACCGCCGGCAAAGCTCATACCGGTACCGTATGGTGAGATACGTGAGATATCATTGATACTGCGGTTGATGGTTGGCATCTTGACCATCAGGTCTCCGGAAATATTGGTGGTAGCACCTGTCTTTGTGGTGCTGAACTTAGACGGCTTCTCACCTATCACCACAATCTCTGTCACCTCGGTGAGGCTCGACTCCAGGGATGGGTTAAGGGTGAATGTCTCACCCAGGTAGAGAGTGATGTCTGTAAAAGATATGGTCTTGTAGCCGACAAAACTCACGCTGACGGTATATGGTCCACCGGTTCTCATCCCCTGGATAGAGAAGAGCCCCTGGGCATTGGCCAGAGCACCATATCTCGTACCGGAGGGAACATGAACGGCAAGGACAGTAGCACCCGCAAGAACGTCACCGCTGTTGTCAGTCACCTTTCCGGCGAGAGAAGATGTTGTTACCTGCCCCAACAAGGTAGCCGACCCCAGAAGGAGGGATAACAGGATGGAAGTAAATTTTAATTTTCGCATGGTTTGAGTTAATTAAAATAAGTATTGGTTAATATTCATTTAAAACACGCTCAGTTTCAAATAGTTTAAAAGTACTGGTCACTGTCCGCAGACAGGACGTTAAAATTACATTTATGGAGCCAAATAGCCGGTACTCTCATTTTCTAATTATCAACATTTTTTGAACCCGTTCTTAAGATATTTTCATCAGCTGCGACAGTTCATGGCGCTGTTGCAGATATTCAGATATTACACAGATATTCAGGGCATGTTGCTCGTCGGGTATTACAGCTTCCATATAATAAGAGTTTCGGGTGAGAGGTTTATCAACAACACCCTCTCTCACCTCCGGGTCATTGAGTCTGCTGCTCACAGAGAGGGGTGATCTCTCTCTCTCCGGCAGGTAGCCGGAGAAGCCTGGTTGATCATGACAGACTGTTTTCATAGGGCACTTCTTTCGCGGCAAAGTTAATAAACTCCTACATTTGTATAAACCAATTTAATCATTCCTTATGGTACGTCTTGTAGCCCTGTTTATATCAGTTGTGCTGCAGATAGTTGCTGCCGGCATCGCTATCCGGTTCATGAAGATCACCCGTTACCGTCTCTCATGGATCCTGCTCTCTGTCGCCTTTGTTCTGATGGCATTACGCACCCTGATCCAGATTATTGAGTTCTTTCAGGGCAAGCCCTCATTTGAGCTGATGATGGTTGACGAATGGATGAATGTTCTCATCTCAGTGATGATTATCACCGGTGTGATTCTTATCAGGGAGCTCTTCTATTCGCTCAAGCGTGCCGAGACAGACCGTATCCGGTCAGAGCGCCGTCTGCTGAATGCTGTCATCAACACCGAGGAGACGGAGAAAAAGCGTTTTGCCAAAGATCTGCATGATGGTCTCGGTCCCCTCCTCTCAACAGTGAAGATGTCACTATCGGCACTCAACAGCAGTGTCACCGACGCCGCCGGCCGCGAGGTACTTCATAACACCAACCATGTTGTCAATGAGGCTCTCAACACTATCAAGGAGCTCTCCAACAACATGAGCCCCCATGTGCTTACCAACCATGGTGTGGCCAGTGCCATCAGCGCCTTTACTGCCAAGGTGAACCTGATGCGCACCATACTGATAGAGTTCCGTACCAATATGGAGGGTGAGCGGTTTGAGACCGATAAGGAGGTGGTGATCTACAGGGCTGCGTGCGAGCTGATAAACAATGGCATGAAGCACTCCGGGGCATCACGTATAGAGATAGAGCTGCGAAGGCATCAAAAATTCATTACATTGCAGTACCTCGATAATGGTCGCGGGTTTGACATGGAGAGCCTCTCCTCGGAGGAGGCCAAGGGGATGGGCATACCCAATATGGAGACCAGGGTACGCTCGGTTGACGGGGTATTTGTTATTGAGAGTGCACGCGGAAAGGGTACCAGCGCACTGCTCAGGGTGACCCATGAAGGGTAACGGATGCCGCAGGAGAACGGGAGGGACAGAACGAGAGGGAGGGAGAGAACGGGAGGGAGAGAACGAGAGGGAGGGAGAGAACGGGAGGGAGCAAGAGAGGGAGGGAGGGAGAGAACGGGAGGGGAGCAAGAGAGGGAGGGAGGGAGAGAGAGAGAGTGTGTGTGAGTGAGTAAGTAAGTGAATGGGGCGGAGCGAAGGCTGAACGGCAGGACGATGAAGATAATAACTACATTCAGATATGGAAAAGATCAGAATAGCCATTGCTGATGACCACCAGCTGTTCCGTAACGGTCTGAAGATCCTTCTCAGTGCCTACAGCGGGTTTGACGTGGTGGCTGAGGCCTCCAACGGGGATGAGCTTCTGAGGGTGCTGGAGGCGTGTCCGGCCGACATAGTACTGATGGATATCAGCATGCCGGGGATGGATGGTGTTGAGGCCACCTCACAAATCACCTGTCTCTTTCCGTCAACCAGGGTTATTGCCCTCTCGATGTATGGTGAGGAGGAGTACTATTACCGTATGGTCGATGCCGGTGCGGCGGGATTTGTGCTCAAAGACTCCGACATCACTGAGGTCCATGATGCCATTGTGGCTGTTCACCGTGGCGGCAACTACTTCTCACAGGAGCTGCTCTACCATGTCATCAGGCGCCTGAAGGGCCGTGAGCAGGAGGAGAAGAGCTCCAGCCTCTCAAAGCGTGAGAAGGAGATACTGCTTAAGATCTGTGAGGGGCTCTCAAACCATGAGATCGCTGATGAGCTGTTCATCAGCAAGCGCACAGTAGATAAGCACCGTGCCAACCTGCTGGCAAAGACCGGGTCAAAGAACACTGCCAGCCTGATACTCTATGCTATCAAAAACCGTATCATAGAGGTGTAGGATGAGTGATAGCGGATCAGTGGGCCGCAGGGGCGAGGAGCTTGCAGCCGGCTATCTCCGGCGTAAGGGATACAGTGTCAGGCACCGCAACTGGAGGTCAGGACGCACCGAGATAGATATCATTGCAGAAGATAGCCGTCACATACTCTTCATAGAGGTCAAGACACGCTCAGCCGACTATACGGTACATCCCGCTGAGGCCGTTAACGTACCCAAGCAGCGCACAATAACCAATACCGCCTCCAGCTACCTGCGTGCCTTCCGGATTGATAAGGAGGCGAGATTCGATATCATCACCGTTATATGTGACGGAGCCGACTATGAGATAGAGCATATTGAGGGTGCGTGGTATCCTACCTTATGAGTGCCCCTCTGCCTCTGTTTCAGCCTACGTCTCTGCCTCTGTTTCTGCCTACGTCTCTGCCTCTGTTTCTGTTCATGCCTCTACCGCTGTTTCCGCCTGCGTCTCAGCCTCAACTTCTGTTCCTGACTCCGCTTCTGTTCCTGACTCTGTTTCTGTTCCTGTCACCCCTTCTGCTTCTGTTCCTGCCACCACCATCAGTTGTCGCTGCTAAAAAACATTTCCATATTCAAAATATTTAAATAATTTTGGTTCTGCTGAATTAACACTTTAAAATATAGAGCTTATGAAGAAGACAATGTTGTTTCTGGCTGCGATGGTCATTGTTGCAATGCCTCTAAATGCCCAAAAGGCAAAGAAGGCTGCTGATGAGCCAGAAGGATTTAAATTTACCACTGTAGTATCAATTCCGGCCACGCCGGTGAAGAATCAGGCATCAACCGGCACCTGCTGGTGTTTTGCCACCACCTCTTTCTTTGAGTCGGAGCTGCTCAGGCTGGGTAAGGGTGAGTATGATCTTGCTGAGATGTTTATCGTAAGGAACGTATACAAGAACAGGTTCTTTGACAATTTCCTGCGTCAGGGTAAGGGTAACCTTGGTGAAGGAGGCCTCTCCCCCTCATGGCTGAGGGTCTTCAGGGAGTCAGGAATGGTTCCTCAGGAGGTCTACTCAGGTATCAACTACGACTCACCCGGACATAACCACCGTGAGCTGCAGTCATACATAGATGCCATTGCCACCGTACCTGTCAAGATGAGGCGCTGGAGCAAGGAGACCGAAGAGGTGCTTGATGCCCTTCTTGATATCTATCTTGGTCCTGTACCACAGAGCTTTACCTACAAAGGTCAGACCTATACCCCCAAGTCATTTGCTGCGAGCCTCGGTCTCAACATGGATGACTATGTTGCCATCACCTCCTTCACCCACTTCCCCTTCTACACCGAGGGGCTGATTGAGGTGCCTGACAACTGGGAGTACAGCCGGTTCCATAACGTACCGCTGGATGAGTTCATGCGTATCATAGACAATGCGCTCAACACCGGATACACAGTTGCATGGGACGGTGATGTGAGTGAGAGGGGCTTCTCTCATGCCAACGGTGTGGCTATCAATCCTGACCTCACCACCTACCCCGCAGCGGCCACAACTGACAGGGCACGCTTTGAGGGGATGCAGGGCATGCCTGCACCGATACCCGGACTGTTTGACAAGCCGGGCAAGGAGCTGAATGTGACACAGGAGCTTCGCCAGGAGGGCTTCCAGACCTTCACCACCACTGATGACCACCTGATGCACCTGACGGGTATAGTGAAAGACCAGAACGGTACCAACTACTACATAACCAAGAACTCATGGGGTACAGACAGAAATCCGCATGGCGGATACCTCAACATGTCAGAGAGCTATGTAAAGGCCAAGACACTGTTCTTCATGGTACACAAAGATGCAGTACCGGCAGATATCAGGTCCAAGCTGGGAATTTAGAGTAGAACAGAACAGAGTAGAGTAGAGTAGAGTAGAAAAGAGCAGAGAAGGAGCCGCTATCGGTCGTGACAGCTGCCGGTCGTGACAGAGCTGCCGGTCGTGACAGAGCTGCCGGTCGTGGCAACTGCCGGAGCAGTGCAGTAATTTTCTGCTCACATAATGGTTCAGGGGCCGGGGATGCTGGGAGCACCCCGGCCCTTACTATAGGTCATCACCACCGTCAGGTGTGAGGGGGGGGGCAGCGTCAGGGAGGATAGCGTGAGGTAAGGGGTAGTATCAGTAGGCAACGGCAAGTGGTCAGCCTGGGAGTCACTCTTCACTGGCTGAGGAGCGGAAGTAAGCCATGGCCACCGTAACCACTATAAAGAGCTCCTGTCCCGGCTGCGACTCGAAGGAGTTGTTTCCCACAAAATTGACAAGGAAAGTCACTATGAACAGTGTGAAGAGGAGCGACCGGTGCAGCTCCTTTCGTCTTACAAAGGCCACATAGAGCAGTATCGTTATAATCATGCCGGCCACCCCCTGGCTGAGCAGCAGGTAGAGGTACTGGCTGTGGGGGTTCATCTTCAGGTCAGACAGTGATGACCCTGTACCCTCCTTGCCGTACTCCATCGCCCTCATCACCCCTCCGGTGCCCCAGCCTGTGAGGGGATACCTTTTGAAGGCGTGCACTGCCGCCCTCCACAGGTCGAGGCGTTTGGAGAGTGAGCCCCATGAGGTCTCCCTACCCGATGAGCGGTGCCAGTAGGAGAGTCCTGTCAGCTCCTCATGTAGCCTCACCACTATGCCCGGCCGTCTCACATTGCGCCAGTTGGCAATGCCACGTTCAATAGCTCTGATATCATCATCATCGAGCATCGCCACACCCTCCCTCTCCTTCTTCAGTCCCTTCGATGCCAGGTACCTGATAAGAATACCCTTAAGCTCCTGTCCCATAAGGTCCTCACCGTCGTAGTCGAGGCTGCTCCTCTCATTCCATGCCTCCCTCAGCTCACCCTCAGCTATGCAGAGGTAGACATAGTTACCATTCTCGGTAAGAATGCTGAGTGTATCATGGTAGTACTCATTCCCCCGCAGGGTCTGCTGTGGTAATGAGCCGAAACGGACCTCATTCACGGTGTTTACCTCGCTCCAGAGGCCTGTCACCATCAGTGCGAGAGTGAGCAGGATAGCGGCCGTCACGGTGGGAAGAGCTATCTTCAGGGTGATGCTTCGTGACCTGACGGCCAGGCGTATCACCAGCAGCAGCACCACCACCGCCAGCGAGGCTATTGCCGAGAGAGCTCTCAGGTAGAAGATGAAGAAGATAAACCAGGCCGAGAGGATGATGGCGCTCCACCGGCGCCACCCCCTGGCAGCAGGGTGCACGACCCCGCCAAGGAGCAGTGAGGCAGCAATGATCAGCATCATACCCAGGTAGATACCCGGGATAAAGGGGGAGGCTTCACGGTAAAAGAGGTTAGCATTGGCTATTCTGAGAGAGAGGCCCGCCAGGGTGGCCGCCAGCACCGACCCGATAAAGAGTATTATCAGCTGCCGCACCTCCCTCCTGTCGGGCGGCGGCGTGGTGGCCACCACCAGTGGGAGGAAGAGGGTAGGCAACTTGTGAAGCAGATCATTCATCAGCCCGTAGTGGCGGTCATGAGACCAGAGCAGAGCAATGATATTGAGCACATAGATAAGCATGAGGAAGAGAGCGGCCCGGTCACTCCTCAGACGTGAACACCTGACCCGCAGATTACCCTCAGCCAGCCAGTTTACCACCAGCAGCAGCTCACCGACGGTAAGCAGGAATCTTGAGAGCGGCAGTGAGACAACAATCAGTACCAGTGATGCAAGATAGAGGGTACGGTGTAGCGGTCTCTGCACTATGTCTGTGGTGCCTTCCATCTGTTGTTTATCAAGTCAATACTCCCGGCAGGTTAAGCCAGGGAGGAAATTTCTGCGGGCCGGCCTGATCACCGTGGGTTGCTTCTGCCGGCCGTCCTGCAGGCGACGATTTACTTCTGCGGGCCGGTCAGCAGACCATCGATCTCTTCACCGCCAGGGCATCCCTTCCGTAAGAGCGGTAATTATATCCGTGGGCTTCAACGTACTCCCGGCACTCCCGGGCTGTCTCCTCATCAAAGAGTGCCTCCTCATAGATTATCACCTCAGGCGTAATCCTGTCAAGGTCAATTATCTTCAGTATCTCATAGTCATACCCTTCGGTGTCTATGGCCAGCAGGTCAGGTGTCTTTCCTTCAAACCTGCTGAGAAGAGTCCCGGGGCTTATCGTAGCCACCTCCTCAGATACAATATAGTCATCCCTGTTTTCCGGCAGCTCAACACCCTGCCGGCGTATATGCTTCATCATGGTGCCCTCTTCGATCTTCTTCTCCAGCACCTCTCTCCGGAAACCCGACAGTCCGTTCGCCCACCGCTCATTGCTGATGGCCAGCCTGTAGAAAGTTCTCGTTCCGTCATACCGGTCGAGGGCTGCATTGATAGCCTCAATCGCCGGCCTTGCGGCATGGAGCCTGACCAGGTAGTTTCTGTATACGTCAGGCTGTGGCTCCAGCTGCACTCCGCGCCAGTTATCCCTCTTTATGAAGTAGTGCAGCGGGTCATGCAGGAAGCCGTCATTGGCGCCCACCTGGATGAATGTCACCTCTTTGCGTGAACGTGAATAGCGGTCAATATACTCTCTGATGGAATGTGGCTCAGGCTTGTAAATATATCTGCAGTAGGCGAGGAAGAGTGGGTTTTCAGATGCGCTCAGCCGGAAGATAAACTCCCTGTAGGCCTTCATTAAACGATATTTCAATCTCACTGTGTCAGCTGTTTCCAGATTTATGTTCTATTCAGACTATATCCCCTGATGCTCTATTCAGGCTATTTCTCTGATGTTCTATACATACTATATCCCTTATGTTCTATTCAGACTATATCCCTGAACCGTTCCGGGATACGTATCACCGGCTTTTCGCGCAGCATGCCCGGCTTGTTGGGTGCATATATCGGCCGGAAGAGGGTCTGCCTCCTCCTTGCCTCCCTGAAGAAGGTATCGCCATCCATCGCCTCCTTCGTCCTGATAAGGTCCAACAGCTCATACCTGCGGTCAAGGTGTCCCTTCCAGCCAGCCTCGATCAGCTCACTGCTCGCCTCCTTCGCCTGTGAGGTGGCATAGTCAGCCATGCCAAAGTGGAAGAGGTAGAGGTTGGGGTCAATACGGAAGTTGCGGTTGCGCACCCGGTGAAAGCCTGAGCCCCATGTCACGGGCCTGAGAGCTACCACCGCCTTGGTATACCGGGCAGAGACATGTGCATAGCTGCGTTGCTGAAGGAGGGGCCTCGATATATCGACAGGCTGCTCATTGTCGAGATGTTGCCCCACATCAAGGCCGAGGGCTGAGAGCGACGCGTGACCGCCACGATCCTGCAGATAGTGGGCCAGTCCGGGTGAAACGGCCGGGTCAGCCACCAGGATCTCATCGATATCATGTGCTATGACAATATCATACCTGCGGAAGAGGGCCCTTGCCAGTGAGGTGACGATGGCTGCACGATTCCTGTCGCCCACAGCCCTGCCATACCTCCCGGCAGGCACCCTCAGTACATTGACGGGCGGGTGGGAGCCGGGGAGTGGCTGGTCATGGCCGTCGAGTATCAGGAAGAGGTTCTCATGACCCAGCTGACTGCCGTAGTAGCTGATCCACCTGGCGATGAAGAGCTGGTCATTCCTTGCCATGGAGATCACCGCTATCCTTCTCTTGTCCTCCGCAGCCATCTCATCATAATTTCACACAAAAGTGAGAAAAAATAAAACAATAAAGCAATTAGTACCTTCAATTTGGGCAAAAGGTCACTGCAGCGTTAATCCTACCCGCCGGTGATACAATCATTTTACGTAAGTTTGAACCATCATCATGCCTGGAAGAAGAAGCGCCGCACCGGACTGTCCGATTGATGCTGTCATAACATGGGTTGACGGCAGCGACCCTCTTCTGGCAGCGAAGAGGAGCCGCTATGCCGGCAGCGGTATACCCTCTCTCTCGTCAGGCGCCCACCCTACCCGCTTTGCATCACTCAATGAGATACGCTACTGCCTGCTCTCCCTCTTCCGCTTTGCCCCCTTTGTCAGGAATGTTTTTATCATCACCGACGGTCAGGATCCGTGCCTCAGTGATGAGGTGGAGAGGTTTTTTCCCGGCAGGGCCTCCTCAGTAAAGATTGTTGATCATACCGAGATCTTCAACGGGTATGAGAGGTGGCTCCCCACCTTCAACAGCCGGAGTATTGAGACGATGATGTGGCGTATCGGTGAGCTGGCCGACCGCTTTATCTACCTCAATGATGATATGTTCCTTGTCAGGCCCACCACTCCGGGCGACTGGTTTGTGGATGAGCTGCCGGTACTCAGGGGACGATGGGTTCCTGCCCCGCTGCCCAGAAGCCTCTATCATGCCATGGCACCATGGGCTGTCAGGCTCTTCAGCGGCAGGAGAGACTACCAGCCGCGACCATCATTCCATACCGGCCAGTGGCGTGCAGCCCGCCTGCTGGGTTACCGCATGAGGTACTTCACCAACAGCCATACACCCCACGTTGTCAACCGCAAGCTGCTGGCACAGTTTTTCAGCACCCGGCAGCAGCTGCTGGAGGAGAATATCTCATACCGCTTTCGCGACAACCGGCAGTTCACCGTTATCGCCCTCTCCAACCACCTGCAGCTGCTGGCCGGCAACAGGAACATTGCTCTGCCCGGACTGCTCTACCTCAAGCCTGAGAATCGTGAAGAGGGGTATGTCAGCAAGAAGATCAGGAGGTTTGAGAATGACCATTCGATACGCTTTGTCTGTACACAGAGCCTTGACCGCTGCAGCCCCACAGCCCGCGAGAGGCTGTTTGGATGGCTCGATGAGGTGATAGGGCTGGTATGAATCTCATCTGAGGTCTTTTGCACTGCCGGCTAAGGGATGAATCTGGCTGGTGGGATGACCGGCAGAGCGGCAGGTGGCATGACCGGCAGACCGGCAGGTGGCAGGTGGCATGACCGACAGAGCGGCAGGTGGCATGGCCGGCAGACCGGCAGAGCGGCAGGTGGCATGACCGGCAGAGTGGCAGAGTGGCAACCGGTATGACTCCTGATAGAGGCGGGGCATGAGCCCCTCAATCTACCAGCAGGTTACACCCCCTGAGGTCGGCATTGTCAAACCGGCCCTGCACCTCAAACCGGCCATCCTGGTGGAGACGTCCCAGGTCGGAGGTGGCAATGAACGAGCATGACCACAGGTTGGCCAGGTCAATGATGCTGATACCGCCTGCCGCTCCCTCGCTGAGGCTGTGTGACATAGGGTCATGGCTGTCACGTATCACCACCTTCATCCAGGGCGGTGTGGCAAAGAGGCCTCTCCCCGGTGAGTAGGCCTGGCTCAGCAGCTCTGTCATACCATATTCAGAGTGTACCGCCGGCACACCAAAAGCCTCCATAATGATCCTGTGCACCTCCTCCCTGATCATCTCCCGTCGTCTGCCCTTCATGCCTCCGGTCTCCATCACTATGATATCGGAGAGGTCACACAAAGGCCCTTCGGCCAGGTCAAGCAGTGCATAGGTCACCCCTATCAGCAGCACCTTCTTTCCTGCCCCCCGCGCCCTCTCGATGGTGCGCAGCAGAAGATCGCGGTCGGTGGCAAGGAAGCCGCCATACCCGTTGCCGGAGAGATGTATAAGCCTGTTGACCATATAGATGAGTGATGACTCACCGCTCTCAAGGTATGATGGCAGCAGTGCCATGATGGCATATTGTGACGGGTCGCCATAGAAGTGTCTGAAGGTGCGCTCGAGGCTCTCGTCATAGATAGCGATCTCCTTGACATAGTGGCGGCTACGTTGCATACCGGTGGTGCCGCTGCTGAGGAAGAGCCTCTCTGCCTCACCCGTGCCGGTCATCACCCGGTGGTCTCTGAAGAAGGTGACAGGCATGAAGGGGATAGCGAGCAGCGACCTGACCACGCCGGGGTCTATACCGAGCAGTGATATCCAGCGACGGTAGAGGGGAGAGTGGTCTGCCTGAAAACGAAAGATCTCCAGTGCCAGCCGCTCGAAGCTATCTTCCCCGGTGACAGCAAATATCTCCTCTCTCAGCGGCTCTCTCATAATATCAGAAACTTATATATGCAATATCCCTCCCGGATACCCGTCCGACTCACTAACATTCTGCGTCCCGCTCATACTTTGCAGCTCTCCCAGACACGACAACCCTCTCACACTAAGCAGCTCTCACAGACACTGCGACTCAGCCACACTCAGCAGCTCGCACAGACACGGTGACTCACCTCTGCTCTACGGGAAGGTAGGTGAGCCGTCGGGCTGCCACACCCACTGCAGCTCACACGACGCATAGTGTTCGCCGCCGCTGGTATCGAGGGTGACAGCTATTATCCTCAGCTTGGCATAGCTGCCGTCACGTCTCTTCATCACCCACACCTGGTTGGCGGCCAGCGGGGCTGCCAGGTCGAGCCAGCTGTAGCTGCCTACGCTCTTCAGCTCCTTGAAGGCTGTGGCTGCCTCGCCGGCATTATCATAGCTGCCTGCCAGGGCAAATGGCGGCTTGAAGGTGTTGGCACCCAGGTAGGCCACCACCTCACCACCCCCCACCGGTCCGGCCCCTACGGTTATGTCAGCCCTGTTCTGGTCAGGGAGGGTGGGCACCGCCTTCCCCTCCTCAAAGGAGAGCCCCAGCGCATAGTAGTAGTCATCGCGTTCATAGAGCTCACTGGTCAGGGTTATGGTGCCTGACACCCTGCGGTCATCCTTACTGCAGCCGGCAGGGATAAGTATAATAAATATCAATAACAGTACAGTCTGTCTCATCACTTCTCACCGGTTATGGCAGTGATCCCGGGCAGCTTCCTGCCCTCCATATACTCAAGCATTGCCCCTCCTCCGGTAGAGAGGTAGCTCACCTTGTCAGCCAGTCCGTTGCGGTTTATTGCTGCCACCGAGTCACCCCCGCCGATCAGTGAGTAGGCTCCTTTTGCTGTGGCTGCTGCCACCGCACGTGCTATGGCGGTGGTTCCTGCCGCAAACTTCTCCATCTCAAACACCCCCATCGGTCCGTTCCACAGTATTGTTCCCGACGCCATTATCACCTTCTCAAACTCCCTGACCGACTCCGGACCTATGTCAAGGCCCATCCATCCCTCAGCCACCTTATCGATGTCAGTCACTGTGGTCTCCGCATCAGCTGCAAACCGGTCAGCGTTGAGGCTGTCTGACGGCAACAGCAGCCTCACCCCGTTCTCCTCTGCCCTGACTATCACCCTCCGGGCCACCTCCAGCTTATCATCTTCACACAGTGAGTTACCTATCTCTCCTCCCATGGCCTTTATGAAGGTGTAGGTCATCCCGCCGCCAATTATCAGGTTATCGGCCTTGTCGAGCAGGTTCTCTATTATCATTATCTTATCTGACACCTTTGCTCCGCCCATCACTGCCGTGAATGGTCTGGCGGCATGATGCAGCACCTTATCCATGGCTGCCAGCTCACTGTTGATAAGGTACCCGAACATCCTTCTCTCCTCACTAAAGAACCGTGCAATGACTGTGGTTGATGCATGTGCCCTGTGTGCCGTTCCGAACGCGTCATTGACATAGACGTCAGCATATGACGCCAGCCTGCGTGCCATCTCCTCCTGCTTCACCTTCATCTCCGCCCTGGCTGCGGCTCTCTCCTCATCGGCAGCCCCCTCCGGCACTACCGGCTTCCCCTCCTCTTCCGGATAGAACCTCACATTCTCAAGCATCATCACCTCACCGGGCTTCAGTGCTTCGGCCATGGCGGCAGCCTCACTGCCCAGCGCATCGGGGGCAAACGATACGGGCATCCCCAGCAGCTCAGAGAGTACCGGCAGCACCGGCCGCAGTGAATATTTCTGCATCACCCCTGAGGGCCTGCCCAGGTGTGACATCAGTATCACCGCCCCGCCGTCGCCCGTTATCTTCCTGATTGTCTTCAGTGCCCCCCGTATACGGGTGTCATCACTCACCACACCACTCTCCTTGTCTAGCGGCACATTGAAATCTACCCTGACGATAGCGGTGAGACCCTTGAAGTTGAAGCTGTCAATACTCTTCATTATGCTGATTTGTTTAATTTCCGATTAATAAACGACCACAAAGTTAACCATTCCTGAAAACCTTATCAGCATCTGATTGTTCATAAGTCAAAAGTGATAAATTAACAAAAAATAAAAACCATGGCACAGATTACACTTAAAGGTAACCCTGTTAACACCTCCGGCACTCTGCCGGCCAAGGGTAGCAAGGCACCTGATTTTACACTGGTCAAGTCTGACCTCAGTCATCTCTCACTGAAAGATCTTACAGGCAAGAAGGTTATACTCAACATCTTCCCCAGCCTTGACACAGATGTGTGCGCCGCCTCGGTGCGCAAGTTCAACCAGCTGGCTGCCGACCGTGACAACACGGTGGTTCTGGCAGTCTCAAAAGACCTTCCCTTTGCTCATGGCCGTTTCTGCTCCACGGAGGGTATCAACAATGTGGTTACCCTCTCCGGCTTCCGCGACAGCCAGTTTGGAAAATCATACGGTATTGATATTGTTGACGGTCCGATGGCCGGCCTCTACGCCCGTAGCGTGGTGGTTGCTGATGAGCAGGGCAAGGTTCTCTATACCGAGCTGGTGCCTGAGATAGTGCATGAGCCTGATTATGACAAGGCTCTTGCTGCGATCAGCTGAGAACATTTCTCCCCTTTTTTATTAAATTTGCCTTTCGTACGCGAAGGGCTACATGAACTTTTCAGACATACCGGGACAGGGTGCAGTGATTGACCGGCTACGCAGCTCAGTGGCAGGTAACCGGGTCAGTCATGCACTGCTGTTTTATGGCCCCGAGGGTAGCGGTAAGTTTGCACTGGCGATGGCCTTTGCACGCTATATCAGCTGTGAGAGCCGCACCAGTGACGATGCCTGCGGCCGATGCGCCTCATGTGTCAAGTATGAGAAGCTGATACACCCCGATCTTCACTTTGTCTTTCCGGTGATACGGAAGAAGAGCGACTCAGGGCAGCGGGGCACCAAAAAGGGTGAGGCGGCAGACGAGGCACGCAGTGGCACGGTACGTGAGGGTGACAGGAGAGCGAAGGGGGTAGCTGTCAGTGACACCTACCTGCCTGAGTGGCGTGAGATGGTCTTACGCTCACCATGGTTCTCACTGGACACCTGGAACGAGGCGATGGGGGTGGTCAATGAGCAGCCCCTCATACCGGTGGCTGAAGCTGCCGAGATCATACGTAAGCTGAGCCTCAAGTCGTTTGAGTCTGACTTCAAGATAATGATCATATGGCTGCCTGAGAAGATGAACAATGAGACGGCCAACAAGCTGCTGAAGATAATTGAAGAGCCACCGGCAAAGACCCTCTTTATACTGATCTCCGAAGAGGAGGAGCGACTGCTGCCAACCATCACCTCAAGGTGTCAGCATATACGTATCCCCGCCATAGAGCCCGGTGAGATGGAGAGATACCTTTACACATTACCGGGTATTGACCGCGGGAAAGCCTCAGAGGCAGCAGCCATAGCGGGCGGTAATATGGTCAGGGCTATGAAGCTGCTGAGTGAAGATGATGAGGGCACCCCACACCTTGACCGCTTTATCAGGCTGATGAGAACAGCTTACCGGCGTGACCTGCCGGAACTGATAGCCTGGTCAGAGGAGCTGGCAGCCACAGGCAGGGAGAGGCAGAAGAGCTTCCTCACCTACGCCCTGAGAATGATACGCGAAAACTTTATCCTTAACTATAACGGGAAAAATAACGGACTGGTCAGCATGACAAAGGCTGAAGATCAGTTCTCGGTAAATTTTCATCCTTTCATAAACCAGCGTAACATTGACCGGCTTGACCGTGAGTATAACCTTGCATATGCACATGTGGAGAGCAACGGAAACACAAAAATAATATTCCTTGACCTTGCCCTGAAGACCATGCGGCTGATCATACCCCGATGAGAAAGAAACCATTCCTGCCCTGAAGAGAAAGCAACCATTCCTGCCCTGAAGAGCATACGGCTAATCAGATAACTCCAAAAAGCCTCTTGACAATGGCTCTTTTATTCCTAATTTTGCACTCAGCCTGACAGCAGTGAGGAATTCACCCGCTACGCTGACAGGTGCAACTGTGTAATAATGATAAACGAAGATACAGAGGTTGTACCGGGTAATGAACCGGCCAGACCTGAAATAAAATACAAAATAGGGGCACACAAGCTGAATGAGTTCAACTGGCTTGCAGATATCCCCTTTGATGAACGACACAATGAGGTCATTGAGGTACGCTTCAAGAATACCCGCAAAGGGTTCTACCGCAATATAAACCGGCTCCATCTGGAGGTTGATGACCTGGTGGCCGTGGAGGCCTCTCCGGGGCATGACATCGGCTATGTATCAATGACCGGCTACCTGGTCAACCAGCAGCTGGGCAAGCTGAAGATAAGGCCCGTCATCGATGAGCTGAAGAAGGTGTACCGTAAGGCACGGACGGTAGACATAGAGAAGTGGGAAGAGGCGAAGAGCCTTGAGGAGTCAACCATGCTGCGCTCAAGGAAGATAGCAGAGAGCCTGGGCCTCTCAATGAAGATAGGTGATGTGGAGTACCAGGGTGACAAGACCAAGGCTATCTTCTACTACCTGGCTGATGAGAGGGTTGACTTCAGGCAGCTGATCAGGGAGCTGGCCGATGAGTTTCGTATACGCATAGAGATGAGGCAGATAGGAGCCCGGCAGGAGGCTGGCCGTATAGGAGGGATAGGTACCTGCGGCAGGGAGCTATGCTGCTCAACACATATCACCAATTTTGTATCGGTCACCACCACACACGCCCGCTACCAGGATCTGTCGCTCAACCCGCAGAAGCTGGCGGGCCAGTGTGGCAAGCTGAAGTGCTGCCTCAACTATGAGCTTGACTGCTATATCGATCTACAGAGAGAGTTTCCGCCCAAGGAGCTCCCTCTTGAGCTGGCTGACGGCACCGCCTATTGCATCAAGAGCGAGGTACACTCAGGCCTCTTCTGGTACTCATCCGACCCGCGGCTGGCGGTCAACCTCACCCCGGTGCCGGTAGCACGTGTCTGGGAGATCATACGCCTCAACCGCAAGGGTGTCAAGCCTGAGAGCCTGCTGGATACCAGGGAGGGAGGCCGCACCGAGAAGAGCAGTGACCTGCTGCTACAAAACAGCGGACTGGCACGGTTTGACAGCAGGAGCCAGCCGAAGGGACGCGAGAACAGAGGACGACGCCGCACATACCATAAGAGAAATGAAAGGAGAACAAGATAGACCGGCACTGCTGCTGTGGCTGATGGCTGCCGTCATTCTCACGTCATGTGACCGCAACATACAGTATGCGGGTAACTTTGCGCCCGACAGGGGTCGTTGGAGCATGTATGACCCGGCACAGTTCACCTTTACCATTGAAGATACGCTGCAGACATGGAATGTGGGCCTGTCACTGCGCACCACCTCAGACTATCCTTACCGTAACATATACCTCTTCCTGGTGACCGACTTCCCCTCAGGCTACACCATCACTGATACGCTTCATGCCAGGGTGGCCGATGAGAAGGGGAGGTGGCTCGGCAGAGGGGCGGGTGACCTTCGTGAGCTCACAATACCTTACAAGTCAAATGTGTGGTTTCCTGAGGGGGGTGAGTACCATCTCACAGTGGTACACGGTATGAGAGACACCCTGCTGAGGGGCGTCAATGATCTGGGTATAAAGATCACCCGGGTAAGGGAGAAGGCAAAATAGTATCTGCTCTTGGTCAAAAAGAAACATGCACGGTGGGCTGAGATGAAGGAGCTCGACAATGTTATCGAGCCCTCCTTCAGTGAGGTGTTCAGGCTTGACCACAGGCTGAAGGGGAGGTGGCACAGCCAGTGGTTTGGCAACGCCAACCCTATCACCCTTGAGCTGGGGTGCGGCAAGGGTGAGTATACTGTCGCGCTGGCACGTCGCTACCCCGACAGGAATATCATCGGGATCGACATCAAGGGTGCCCGTATGTGGCGTGGTGCCCGCGAGGCCCATCTGCTGGGTCTCACCAATGCTGCCTTCCTGCGTACCCGTATTGAATTTACCGGCTCCTTCTTTGTCAGGGATGAGATAGAGGAGATATGGCTCACCTTCCCTGACCCGCAGCTAAAGAGAAAGAGGGAGAAGAAGAGGCTCTCAGGCCCCGCCTTCCTCAACCTCTACCGGCAATACCTCAGACATAACGGCATCATACACCTCAAGAGCGACTGTCGTGAGCTGTATGACTATACGCTTGCTGTGGCAGAGCGCAACGGGCTGGAGATAATCACCTCAGTGACCGATCTCTACCGTGAGATGCCCGATGACCCGATGCTCTCCATCAGAACCTACTATGAGGAGCTCTTCCTGAACAGGAGTGTTCCTATTACCTACCTCTCATTCAGACTGCCCCATGACAGGGAGATCATCAGCCCGGAAGAGTGAGGGGCGGCGGCAGGGCAGGGCGCCCTCACCCGGGGAAGAGCATGAGAGCCAGGGTGTCAGCAGCTTCTTCAGCCGCGTCTATGAGGTGACCAGGCTGATACCGTATGGGAGGGTGACCTCCTACGGCGCCATAGCACGTTACCTCGGTACGGGACGCTCGGCCCGCATGGTGGGATGGGCACTCAACACCTCAGACCACAGCCGCGGCTTTGTGCCGGCACACCGCGTGGTAAACCGCAACGGCATGCTCACCGGCAAGCGCCACTTCGGCACCTCCAACACCATGCAGCAGCTGCTTGAGAACGAAGGGATAACCATTGAGGGTGACCGGGTGGCTCACTTCGCGGAGCTCTTCTGGGACCCGTCTGTTGAACTATAGGCTGCCGGCTATGTTACACGAGCAGGCGGCAAAAAACAATCATAATGAAAAAGGAAATGAGTATAAAAGAACAGGTTCTCAGCGCACTGAGAAAGGTGATACACCCGGAAAAGGGTAGTGACATCGTCACCCTGGGAATGGTAGGTGAGATAACTGCTGACAGTGACGGGATCTCCATAGTGCTTATACCGGAGAGGTCAAATGACCCCTTCCTCAACTCTATCAGGAGCAGCTGTGTGCGGGAGATAAAGGAGTCGCTCGGAGCTGACACCGTCGTATCATCCATCGAGGTGAAACCCCGCATTGAGGTTGAGAAGATGGCGCAGCCTAAGCGTGAGGTACTGCCGGGGGTGAAGAACATCGTAGCTGTCTCGTCAGGCAAGGGCGGCGTGGGCAAATCGACCGTAGCGGTCAACCTGGCGGTGTCACTGGCAAAAATGGGCTATGCCACCGGGCTGCTTGATGCTGACATATTTGGTCCCTCGGTACCACGTATGTTTGATGCCGGCGGCTACCAGCCCCGGGTGAAGAGCGAGGGGGGCACCGACATGATCATACCGATGGAGAAGTATGGCGTCAGGATACTCTCAATAGGGTTTTTTGTCAAAGACTCCGATGCGGTCATATGGCGCGGACCGATGGCCAGCAGCTTCCTGAAGCAGCTGATAGGACAGGGCGACTGGGGTGAGCTTGACTACCTCATCTTCGACCTGCCTCCCGGAACAAGCGACATACACCTTACCCTGGTGCAGGAGGTGCCGGTGACAGGAGCGATAGTGGTGACAACACCGCAGGAGGTGGCGCTGGCCGACGCGCGTAAGGGGATAGCCATGTTCCGCAGCGAGTCGGTAAACGTGCCTGTGCTGGGACTGGTAGAGAATATGTCACACTTTGAGGCGCCTGAGCTGCCCGGCAAAAAGTACTATATATTCGGAAAAGAGGGCGGTAGCAGGCTGGCCAGAGAGAGCGGCACCGAGCTGCTCGGACAGATACCTATTGTGGAGGCGATCTGCGACGGGGGCGACAGCGGCAGGCCGGTAGCACTGGAGAAGAGCATCACCGGCGATGCGTTCAGGAGGCTGGCAGAGAAGGTGGTGGAACAGGTGGAGAGGCGTAACCGCGAGATGGCACCTACAAAGAGGGTTGAGGTGAAATGATAGTCATAATGCAGCCGGATACTTTTATTGCGGCTCATCAGTTATATAGAGTATAAACCATACCTGTTGAGATTACGGCATTGTGTAAATAGCGTAGTGGTGATCATCATCGCTGCCATGCTCCTTGCCGGGTGTTCTGCCGAGAAGAACACCGCGGCGAGCCGTTTCTATCATTCACTCATCTCAAAATACAATATCTGGTTCAATGGCAATGAGGCCTATAAGGCGGGGGTGAAGAAGATCATCTCATCACACCGTGATGACTACAGTGAGCTGCTCCCCCTCTTTGAGTACTCAGTGGCCGGGTCGGCACGTGCCGCCTCCTCAGATATGGAGCGTGCAGCACAGAAAGCCTCCAAGGTTATATCACTCTACTCCATCACTGCCAAGCCCGAAGAGAAGGATCGTCGCAGGACAGCCAGCCGTGATGACAGGTTTTATAACCGGCGTGAATACAATGAGTGGGTTGATGACTCATGGCTGCTGCTGGGCAAGGCGCAGTTCTATCAGAAGAATTTTATGGCAGCCCGTTCATCACTCTCCTTCGCCATCAGCATCACCACCGAGAGCGGACTGGCCACTGAGGCTGCCATATGGCTGGCGCGCATACAGACCGAAGAGGGCAACTACAGTGAGGCACTCCGTCAGCTAAATGAGATCAGCCTGCCCGGCAGCAGCAGCCTGGCAGCTATGTATCACTCTACCAGGGCCGACGTGCTGCTCAGACAGAAGAGGTATGGGGAGGCTGTGGAGCCCCTCATAGAGGCGATAGGCAACAGCAGCGGCAATAAGGTGAAGGTGCGCCTCACCTACCTGCTGGCACAGACATGCAGGGCTGCCGGTGACAATGAGCTCTCTACCCGCTACTTCAGGCAGGTACGCAGAATGAATCCACCCTATGACCTTGAGTTCAATGCCAGCATCAACCTGGCGGGGGTTGCCGACCTGTCACACGGCGACGTGGGTGAGCTCACCAGGGCACTCAACAAGATGCTTCGTGACCCCCGTAACAAAGATTACCTTGATCAGATCTATTATGCACTGGGTGAGCTGGCACACCGTACCGGCAATATTGATGAGGCCCTTAGGCTATGGTCACAGTCAGCCGCCAGCAGCACCCTCAACAGCCGCCAGAAGGCACGTGCCTACCTCGCCATGGCACAGCACTACTACAGCCTGCCTGACTATATGAGGTCATGGCACTACTATGACAGTGCCTCCTACCTGATAGACAATACCCTTGCCGACTATGACAATATCAGTCGCCGTGCCGATGCCCTGGGTGAGTATGCAGGGTACCACACCGTGGTGGTCACCGAAGACAGCCTGCGCCGTATAGCATCAATGAGCAGTGCCGACCGTGATGCCTTTATTGCCGGACTGATACGGAGCCATGAGGAGGAGCAGGCGCGTGAGAGGGCGGGTGATGGCAGTGACCGTTACAATATGGGCCTCTACTATGAGAATGAGCAGCGCTACCGCGGGGCGATAGCTGCTGAGGGTGGGTGGTACTTCTACAACCAGGCAGCCCTCACCTTCGGACGTACCGAGTTCAGGCGCCGCTGGGGCGAGCGGCGGCTGGAGGATAACTGGCGGAGGGCCAACAAGACCCGGTCAGCCTTTACCCCCGGAACCATGTATGATGCTACGGCAGAGAGCAGGGAGAGTGACAGTGCCGGTGTGGCGCCGGAGCGCTCCAAAGAGTACTACCTCCGTAACCTGCCGCTGACCGACTCACTGATGGAGGCCTCCGTCAGGCGTAGTACCGGTGCACTACTGGGTGAGGGGCAGGTGCTGGCCTCACGCCTCAATGATACTGTTGCGGCGCTCCACTCACTACGCGAGGCAGCCCGCAGCGAGGGAGAGGCGGGTGTCAGGGCTGAGGCGCTCTATGAGCTCTACCGCCTGCAGAGACACCGTGACCCCGCTGCGGCAGAGAGAGACCGTGCTGAGCTGCTCATGCGCTATCCGGCCACCGAGTATGCGCTGATACTCTCTGACCCCGACTATGTCAACCGTCACAGGGATCTCTCTGCCCGGGCGGCACGCAGGTATGACGCTGCCTATCAGGCCTTCACCGAAGAGAGGTATGACGAGGTGATAGCTATATGTGATGAGGTGACCAGCCAGATGCCCGATGATGAGCTGACCCCCCGCTTTATGCTGCTCAATGCCCTGGCCAGCGGCGCACTGGAGGGTGAGATGATCTACAAGGCGAAGCTTGACACACTGCTGGCCCGGTACCCCGACACTGATGAGGGGAAGAGGGCAGCCGGCATAATCGAGTTCCTGAGACGTGAAAAGCCTGAGATAAGGGTGGCAGAGGAGAGCCGCATAGCAGAAGAGATATACAATGCCGACACCATGCAGACACACTATGTGATCATCGTGCTGTCGGGTGATGCCGCCTACCTCAACCAGGCGGTGTTTGACGTTATCAGCTACAACCTTGACCACCACCCGCAGGAGAGCTACAACACCGAAGGTGAGAGCCTCCTGCCGGGGCGACTGCTCATAGCCACCGGTCCCTTCGCCGGGGCTGCAGAGGCGGCAGCGTGGATGGCACAGTTCAACGTGGCAGCCACCATCAGGGAGGCCGAAAAGGGAGCACCCGCCGTCATGCTGATAAGCAGTGATAACCTTAAAACATTGAGGGAAGATAAAAATCCGGAGAGATATATTATCTTTCATACAAAGGTCTATTCAGGCCAGTAGCATTATTTAAACAGTAAATGAGGGAGATACGAATCTTATGGGTTGATGATGAGATCGGGGTGCTCAAACCCTATATCCTCTTCCTTACCGAGAAAGGGTTTGTGACCGAGACCTGCCACTCAGGCAATGACGCCATTGTCATGGTGAGAGAGCGGCCCTATGACATTATCTTCCTTGATGAGCATATGCCCGGCCTGAGCGGTATTGAGACACTGCGCCGTATCAAGGCGCTCAGACCCTCCATCCCGGTGGTCATGATCACCAAGAGCGAAGAGGAGGATATCATGGATGCTGCCATAGGGTCACAGATAGCTGACTATCTCATCAAGCCGGTCAAGCCGGGACAGATACTGCTTACACTGAAGCGTATCCTCAACCTGGAGGAGATCGTCACCCGCCAGACCACCACCATCTTCAGGGAGGAGTTCAGCCAGATCACCGATATGATCTCCTCCGCCTCATCCTTTGAGGAGTGGTGTGACCTCTACCGGCGCCTCACCTTCTGGCAGGGTGAGCTGATCAGATCATCAGACACCGGCATGCGTGAGGTGCTGCGCTCACAGGAGGCTGACGCCAACAGGGCCTTTGCCAGATATATCTCCTCCAGCTACCTCAGATGGTTAGCCTCCGGGGCAGATGAGCGACCACTCATGTCACCGGCACTGCTGACCAGGCGTATCTTCCCCATGATAAGCCGTGAGTCACCCCTCTTCTTTATCCTCATTGACAACATGAGGCTCGACCAGTGGCAGACCATCGCCGGTGACCTGAGACAGGTGATGCGCACCGTCGATGAGGAGCTCTACCTGAGCATACTGCCCACCACCACACAATACTCGCGCAATGCGCTCTTTGCCGGACTGATGCCGGCAGCCATCGGTGAGCTGATGCCTGAGTACTGGGTTGATGAGCATGAAGATGAGGGTAAGAACCTCAATGAGGAGAAGCTGATGGGCAAGAACATGCTGCGGGCAGGTGTCGACTGCCGCTGGAGCTACCACAAGATCAGCTCTGACAGTGAGGGGCGGACACTCAATGAGCGGCTGCCACAGCTGATGGCCAATGATCTCAACGTGCTGGTCTACAACTTCGTCGACCTGCTCAGCCATGCCCGCACCGAGATAGGTCTGTTACGTGACATGACCGGTGATGAGGCCTCATGGCTCACCCTCACCCACACCTGGTTTATTCACTCACCGCTGATGGAGCTGCTGCGTCTGGTCTCAGCCCGCGGCGCACGGGTGGTGATCACCACCGACCACGGGTCGGTACGGGTACAGAAGCCTGTCAGGGTGGTAGGAGACCGGCACACCTCCATGAACCTGCGTTACAAGAGCGGCAGGAACCTCGACTACAACCCACGTGAGGTGTTTGAGATAACCAACCCCTCTGATGCCGGGCTGCCGGCCGTCAACATCACCTCACGCTATATCTTTGCCTGCGCCAGTGACTTCCTGGTCTACCCCAACAACTACAACCAGGTGGTCACCTATTACCGCGACTCCTTTCAGCACGGAGGCATCTCGCTGCAGGAGATGCTGCTCCCCCTGGTGTACCTTGAACCGGTCTGATTTGTTACTTTTACCGTGTGAAGATCACTATCCCTGACATGAGCAGCCTGGGTGATGCTGCCAGACAGTTCCTGAAGGCCACCGACGGGAGCACCGTTTTTGCCTTCTATGGCAGGATGGGGTCGGGCAAGACCACCTTTATCAGTGCACTATGCCATGAGATGGGTGTCAGCAGCAGCGTCACCAGCCCCACCTTCACCCTGGTGAATGAGTATGCCCTGCCTGACGGCGAGCCTCTCTACCACCTTGATATGTACAGGGTCAACAGCGTCGCTGAGGCGCTTGACTTCGGTATAGATGAGTACCTTGAGTCGGGCCTCCGCTGCCTCATCGAGTGGCCCGGCCTGCTGGAGCCGCTGCTCCCCCCCGGCACGGTGAGAGTGCTGATCACCGTGGCTGCCGATGGCAGCAGGATAGTGGAGTCGGTCACCGGTCCGCCCGAAGAGTCCGTTTCCGCTGCACCTTTTTAACAGAAGACCGGCCAACTGTCAGGCGCACTCTCCAATAGAAGCCATGCGCCGGCTCCCGCTGCACCTTTCTGGCAGAAGACCGGGCCGCCATCCGCTGCACCTTTTTAACAGAAGACCGGCCCGCTTTCCGGGTACAACACTCTAATAATGGTCTAACTGCTTTTATCTCTGCCATTAAAATCATATTTTTGGTCTGCCGGAGATTTTCTTCCGTCCAAACACAAAAATTAGCCAGATGAATGATTCAGGCAGAAGCCTCTTCCTGCCCCGGGAAGAGCTGATCGAAAAGGCTGTCGGGAAGAGGCAGATGACCATAGGTATGCCGCGTGACACTCATGACGATGAGAAGCGGATAGCTCTCACCCCTGAGGCGGTCAGGATACTTACCGATGCGGGCAATGAGATCTATATTGAGCGGGGTGCCGGTGAGCAGGCCGGCTTTACCGACAGGGAGTACAGTGACAACGGCGCCATGGTGGCTGAGACCACTGAGAGGGTCTATCAGTGTGACATCGTCATACGTGTGGCACCTGTCACCTCCGGTGAGGCCCAGCTGCTGAGGGGCGGCCAGACACTCATCTCATTCATGAATGTGGCAACGATGGATGAGGAGACCCTCTCAGTACTGATGCGTAAGCGTGTGACTGCCGTCGCCAGCGAGAATATCAGGGATGAAGACGGTATCTACCCGGTGGTGGAGTCGATGAGTGAGATCAGCGGTGTCACCTCCGTCCTGTTGGCCTCTGACTTCCTGAGCAGCGCCGACGGGGGCAAGGGGGTGATGCTGGGAGGTGTCACCGGGGTGACCCCCACCGAGGTGATCATCATAGGAGCCAACACGGCCGGTGAATATGCTGCGCGGGCTGCCCTGGGGCTGGGTGCCATAGTGAGGGTGTTTGACCCCTCGGTACACCGGCTGCGTAACTTCCAGTACCTGGTGGGACAGCGTCTCTACACCTCAACCTTCCACCCGCAGGTGCTGCAGAAGGCGCTGCGGACAGCCGACGTGCTGATAGGCGCCCTCGCCACCGACACCCACCTGCCCTGGTTCTACGTCACCGAAGAGATGGTGCAGGGGATGAAGAGGGGATCAGTGATCATCGACCTGAGCGTCAACACCGGCGGCTGTGTGGAGACAACCGAGCTGAGAGCTATCAAGGACCCGCTCTACCAGAAGCACGGCGTAATACACTACTCGGCATGGAACCTGCCATCACGGGTGCCCAAGACAGCCTCGATAGCACTGAGCAACGTCTTCAGGCCACTGCTGCAGGAGATAGCCGATGCCGGCGGTATAACACCCATGATCAAGTTCAATACCGGACTACGGAGCGGTATCTATATCTACAACGGTATCCTCACCAATGAGTCGCTCGGACAGCGGTTCGGGATACTGTCAAAGGATATCAACCTGCTGCTGGCAGCCTTCTGAGATCATAACTGTCAAAGGATATCAACCTGCTACCGGCAGCCTTCTGAGATCATAGAGGAGATCTCTTTACCGGCATGCCCGCCGGTTGCTGCCCTATTGAGAGTGGCGCTCACCCGTCGCCTCAGAGCCAGGTGAGCCGTGCCGTGGCACCGTCATGTGTGAGTGATGCCTGACGTCCCAGGTAGAGCGCCCTGTTGTCAGGTATATGCCCTGCCGGGAAGTTGAACAGCACCGGGTAGTCATACCTCCCCACCACGTTCATCACCACCTCCTCCACCGTCTGGTTGAAGACATGTTCACCCTCGGTGACCTTCTCCATCCCTCCCACCACCAGTGCCGACAGGTTGCTGAGCAGTCCGGCCAGCCGCATTGAGACCAGCATGCGGTCAAGATGGTAGTACTTCTCCCCTATATCCTCGATGAAGAGTATTGCCCCGTCGGTATCGGGCTGTGCCACCGTACCGTGCAGGCTGTAGAGCAGCGAGATATTTCCCCCGGTAAAGCGCCCCGAGAGGGTGTATGACCCTTCGCTCCCCGGGCTCCATCTCACCGGCGCCGCCTCGCCACGCAGTGCCTCTACCATGGTGTCGTATGATGGCGGCAGGCAGGCCGGGTCAGGATAGTTCAGCGGCATCTCGGCATGCAGTGAGGCGATGCCGCATACATTGCTGAGCCACATGTGCAGTGAGGTGATATCACTGTATCCCACATACCACTTGGGCTTACGCTCCAGCGCGGTGAAGTCGATACGGTCAACGATCCGTGTCATGCCATACCCGCCGCGCGAGCAGAGCACCGCCTTCACATCCGGGTCATCAGTGGCACGCTGTATATCACTCAGCCGCTCCTCATCACTGCCGGCAAACGGACCGCTACGTGAGAAGAGGTGCTTCCCGTAGGTGACCCGGAATCCTGACCGCTCAAGCATGGCAGAGGCCTGATTGACAAGCTCCTCATCGATATGACTTGCCGGCGAGATTATCTCAATACGATCTCCCTCAGTGAGATAGGGTGGTATGACAAGGCTGCTCATCATTCATTGGTTTGGTGACACTCCCAAAAGTACTCATTTAAGAAGAGAATCCGCCAGCTGGCGGATGGCGGACGGCATTGTCAGAACAGTCCGAACACACCGTCGGGTGTGATCCCCAGCAGCTTATACCAGGTCTCTCCTGCTATGATATTGAGAATCCACGCAATTGTCATAACAGTAATACCATATTTAAATGTGTCAGACAATGAGTACTGATCTGTCTCATAGAGCAGCACTGCCGGTTTGCTGTTAAAGGGCAGCACATATACATGGTTTATCATGAATGCCACCGGCATTGCCAGGCTGATGACGCTGAATCCAAACCGGTTTGCCACGCCGATTGCTATGGGGATGAATACCATTGCCCTCATTGTCTTTGACTGAAAGATCAGGGAGCTGAACATCATAAATCCGGTCAGCATCAGATAGAGCACCCAGAATGGTGTTCCGCTGCCCAGTCCGAGGTGGTCAAAGAGTGCATTGACACTCAGTGACGGCAGGTCAGTATAGTCAAACCCGGCCCCCAGTGTATAGGCACCTGCTGAGAAGAGCATCAGGTGCCATGGTATATCCACATCCTTCCACCTGACGATGCCAATTTTGGGCATCAGGGCCACAATACCCCCCACGAAGGCCACCGCGGTGGCGCTGACACCGTGCAGGCGGTCGGTTGCCCAGAAGGCCAGTATAAGCACAAATATCACTATTGCCTTCTTCTCCTGCATACTCATCCTGCCCAGCTTCTGCAACTCGCCCTGCAGACGCTCCATACCCCCTTCAATGCGTGGTGTCCGCTCTTCCGGCTTCAGCGGAAAGAAAACCTTCATAGCCAGCCAGTATCCGATAAACATGATGGCAATGGTTACCGGCACCTGTGAGTACATCCAGTCTGAGAAATAGACCCTGCTTCCTATAGCTCCCCCTATCAGGGCAGCAGCCAGCAGGTTGGCACCCGACCCCGTCAGCAGGAGTCCTGCCCCCACATTGATATTCAACAGGTTCTGAAGCACCAGGCTTCTGCCAAAATTGTTCCTGTCAGTACCGGGCCTGGAGCCATAAATTGCAGCAATAACCATAAAGACGGGTAACAGTATGGCCGCCTTGGCAGTTGTTGCTGATATAAAGATCGAGAGGATCAGGTTGATAATTAAGAAGCTTATAAAGATTGATCCGGCATTCTTGCCGAAGGTGACGATAAACCACAGGGCAAACCGTTTGGCCACCCCGGTTGACACCAGCATGCTGGCAAGTACAAATGACATAATGTTCAGCCACATGACGGGGTGCCCCAGCTGTGCATATGCCTCATTCTCAGGCAGCACCCCGGTCAGCACCAGGCTGATAATTATGATCAGTGATGTGAGATAATTGGGTATCGCTTCTGTTATCCAGAGTATGAGGGCAGCGGCGAATACAGCCAGCATTATGGCATTGGTTCTTATAAACCCTGTCTCACCTAGTGTCTCATACATTCCTCTGGCGGTTTTTGATACCAGCTGTGCCGGCTCAATATGTCTCAGGAACGGAATCTCAATAACAAAACCAAGCAGGATAAAGGCTGCCAAAGCGAGGGGAATCCCTGCTATGGCAAGCCATTTCTCTACCTTGCCCTTCTCCCGTTTGGCAAGCCTTTCGATCCGGTAGTTGCTCATGTCAAGGGGATCATACTCCCCTGACACGAGCTGAGGACTCTTTTCTGGTGATTCTGACATGTCAGGCTCTCTCAGCGGTTACCATTTGGTAAACGGGGTCTTCATCAGCATTGAGTTATAGTACCTGGTGTCACCTGTCACCTCTTCACCAAGCCAGGCCGGTCTGTTAAATTCCTCATCCTCACTGCTGAGTTCCACCTCAGCCACGATCAGGCCTGAATTCTCACCATGGAACTCATCAATCTCAAAGGTGTGCTCTCCCTGTGGTACCAGGTAACGCACCTTGTCAATGACACCCGGTTCACAGATCTTCAGCAGCTCCTCCACCTCTGTCACGGGTATCTCCTTCTCCCACTCATACCGGCTTGCACCGGAGGCTCCACCGATTCCTTTGATGGTGATAAAACCCTTCTCCCCCTTTATCCTTACCCTGACCGTACGTTCAGGAACAGATGAGAGGTAGCCTTGTGTTATACGGATAGCCTTCACGGCCTCATTCCTGAAATCTCCCTTTACCAGGAATTTCTTTTCAATCTCCTGTGCCATAATTACTTGAATTAATTATTTTCAATCTGACAACAATCAATTGGCCAAAGGCTTATTGATCATCCCTATCACCCTTTTGATAGCCTGCAGGTAGTTTATGTTTTCTACCCCTTCAAGCTGAAGGTCATTCACCGTCTTCCTGATATCGTCCGTTTCGGTTGACTCGGAATTTATGGTAACCACCCTTGCACCATTGATCAGCACCTCACCATATTCACATATGGTATTATTGACCATGTAGCCAAAGCGTTGCTTATGTACCCTTACGGCCTGCAGGTCGGGGTGAGCATAAATTATCTCCATAAATTCCTCGTAGCTGTACTCCTCGCTGGTCATATCAGGCATCTTCACCTGGAAAGCGGGGAAAACCTCATTGACAAGCACCTCTCTCCTTATCGGAAAGCTACCCTTCATCAGAGGGTTCCACTGCTCAAATCCATCTACGGTACCCACATAGGTTTTTATATCCATCTTGCCGTCCCTGATCTTGGTATTATTGATATCATTGGTACGGGAGAGAATATATATCTCGTCTGAAAACCGCTCCCACACCTTCTCGGGTACGGGCACGGAGAGGCGTGCCATACGTATGGCTGCATTGTCGAAGTTCTGCCCGAACGAGCGGAACTCAAATCTCGGTTTTGAGATCTCGCCTATCTTCAATTCCTCTTTACTCATATGTAATAAGGTTTTATGTGGCCGGCAACCGGGTGGTTGCCGGCCTGATTATAACTATATGTCATTATGCCGGTTGACTGTCCGGCTACTCATCAGTCGTCTCAGTCATTTGGTATGTCGCTGGCGCCGGTTGCATCATTGGCTGCCCTCAGTGTGGCATTGTCAACCGCCTTCCATGCACCTGTTCCGTTCGGGATTCTGCAGTAAGATTTAGGAGCCACATCACTGATGTTGACATCCAGATTCTCCGCATCACCACGCAGGAACCTGTCAATCTCATTCCCCAGGGGTGACATCACCAGGAACAGGATCGACTTTTTGGCTGAGAAGCCTTTTGAGACTGAATTATCATAGGGAGCAGCGTCATTCTCAGGATTGGAAGTATTGTTCTTTGTTCCGAGAATATAATAGCCACCGGCAGCCAGGATAGTATTTGCCGGGACAGTTCCGATCACCCCCTCAGCATTACGCTCAAAGTATACACCTGATATGTCGATGGGCGCATTGGTGGTATTGAACAGTTCGATAAACTTATGGTTATCAGACGGTCCGCCAGCCCATATCTCATTCAGTACCAGTCCGGTATAATCAACGCCACCAATCTCAAACTGCAGGGTTACCGTGGGTGCATCTTTGGGCTCCACAGAGACCAGGTCAGCTGAATTGACTGCCTTGATGTAGTAGAAAACCTTCTCATTTGCGGGCTGAGACGGGATAACACCTGAATATTCATCATCACTGCCCCTGGTCATCTGCACCGAGTGGAAAGTTGTCTCACTGCTGTTTCTGTACATCACCTCGGCGCTCTTAAGCGGTCCGTTATCATCCAGAATCCTGGCCTCAACGGTAAAGGGGCCCTGATTCTTGCCGGAGTACTTCACATTCTGAATCAGAGGAGGATCTTTTCTCTCTTCCTCACATGACACCAGAATGAATGCTGTGCTTATCAGCACCATGCTTATGATCAAAAATAAATTCCGTTTCATTATCAATTGTTTTTAATGGTTACACAAAACTGTTATACTCTCTCTAAAAATCTATCTCCAGCCTGGTTCCCACCCAGTAATAGTCATATCCGTCAGCAGGTACCGGCCAGTTGTATTTGGTTGAGGCGTGCTGGTCATGATCAACATAGGCTCCGTTAAGGGTCACTCTCACATTCTTCTGAGCCCAGTAGGTGAGCGAAAGGGATGAGATCTTTGCGGCACCGCCATAGACCAGGGCCTTCTCATCATTGAGCTCCAGGGTACTGTAGCGGGCTGCAATTTCAAGAGTCCCTCTCTTCGACTTTGGTGCCACCCGGGTAAACTCTCCGTCATTGTAGTTGAAGTTGACCTTGTCACCGAAGAGCAGGTAGCCTGCCTCGACGTAGTAGCCGCTATAGTAGACATCTTCGAGGTTCTGCCCTGTATAGTTGATATCATCATATATGCGGCCCCTGTCAAGTACCATCACCTTATATTCACCCATCAGCCTGAATGAGTTGGAAGCAAATGCCAGCTCGCCATTGGCAAGAATGATTCTCTTTACATTCTTAACCGCATCGGTATCGAGGAATCTTTTCTGCGAGGTACGGTTCTCATCATATACCCTTACTCTCACAGTATTATACCCCTCGTCGGTTATGGTAGGTGTACGGTATGAACCACTGACACCTATCCCCAGGGTGAGGTTATCCTGATTGAGTGCATACCCCATCACGCGTCCTGAGGCAGCCCAGCTCGACTCCACGCCGTCCCTCTTCTTCCGCCTGGTATCCTTTCCTTCAATACCATAGGCCTCATCCGAGAAGATCCCTATAGCGCTGGTGAACCTGGGATGCATATACTTAATACCCAGTCCGACATGCCTGCTCGGGTCCAATTCGGAGCTGAGGGGGCGCTCCATAAATGATACATAACGTGAGGTGGTATTGGTCATCAGTCCGACAGGCTCACGGAACTGCCCTGCCTTGATCTCAAACCGGTCACTGAAGCTGTACTGGAGGTATGCGTCATTAATATCCACCTCCAGGTTTCTGAAGTCGAAGTCAACCTCACCGTACCATTTGTCTATCTGTGCCTTAAAGCCTACCCTTGCCCGTCGTACGCTGGCTCCGTCGGAGAGCTGTATGGCATCAGGTGCATTACCGGTTGGTGACAGCCTGTTGTCATAGTTGTCAAAGTGCTTTGTATAGTCAATATTCACCCTCATATCGGTCCAGAACTTGAACGACTTGTCACCAGCCTCATGGGTCAGAACGCCGTTTCTGCTTTCCGAGGCCAGGGAGGTGCGTTCAACCTTCTGACCATATTGATTATATCTGATATTACTGGAGAGTGCTATGTCAAGCTTTGACTTCCCGATCACAACCACCTCCATCTCATCATAATCAGGATGTGAGAAGATGAGTGTCTCGGTTGACCTCTCATCCACAGCCACCGAATAGAGACCCTGGGCATCAGAGAGTGAAGCGGTGAGGGCACCTTTAAGCCTCACTGTAACTCCTGCAACAGGTTTACCGTCAGCATCAGATGTAATTACCCCTGATACATTTCTGGTTTGAGCGTGCAATATGCCTGCAATAACCATTAGAAGGCTCATCATTAGAATTCTACGATTATTTCTCATTTTGAATAGTATTGGTTTAACAATTTATAAGGATTTAATAATATCTGTCAGGTTATCACCTCTTTTGAGGTCCAGTTTTTTTCTCAGCCGGTAGCGAGCTATCTCAACGCTTTTGGCAGAGATATTTATCAGCGAGGAGATCTCCTTTGTAGAGAACCCCAGGTAAAGGAGCACTGCCAGTTTCATCTCACGGGGTGTCAGGTCGGGGTAGGCCATGGTCAGTTTTGACCTGAACTCTGCATGGGTCTCCTCTATCTGTCCATAGAACTGTTCCAGGTCACCTGAGAAGCTCATCTTCTGTCTGATGGAGGCAGCCAGCTCCCGCAGGCTCTCCCTGACCTCTGCGCTGCCCTTCTCATCGAGCAGCATATTCTCAATCTTCACTGCCAGGCTCTCCAGAAACTCCTTTTCACGTGAGATTGTCTGTGCCACCTGAACAAACTCACGGCGCTTTATCTCCAGTTTGGTGTTCAGCAGCTCATTCTCCTTTTGTATTGTACTTATCTCCAGGTCATTCAATGTCTTCTCGAAATTGAATATCTTATCCTGATGGATCTGCAGATTGTCTATCTCCTTTTGTCTTAACCGCATCTGTCTGACCAGCAGCACTGTCAACGTTGCTATTATCAACACTGCCACTGTGAGTAAAAATGGAAGGACCACATTGACATTGACGGCACTCTTCTCCGGCAGCACAAAGTCAGGACCCGGGTATCCTATTGGTGTGGTGCTGGTAACCTGCAGGTTGAAAACATTCTGTACAAAGAAGAGAGCGAGATAGGTAAGCAGTCCGGATATTAAAGGTGTGATGATCCAGCCGAGCCCTATTCCGCCCAGGGTACGGAAGTTCACCTCTCTCACCCCTTTCACCAGGCCTATTCCCAGGAGTGAGCCGATGACCACCTGTGTGCTTGAGACAGGGACCAGCGGCAGTGGGGGCAGTCCGACAGAGCTCAGCATCTCGGCAAAGGCGGTTGATGAGAAAAGGAAGAGTACGGTTGACTGTGACAGCACAACCACTATGGCTGTCTCCGGTGTGAGTGACAATATACCGTTGCCCACGGTGTTCATCACCTTATGGCTGTAGGTTATGATCCCCAGTGAGATGGCCATACCCCCAAGCAGAAACAGCCACTGTTGGCCGTCGAGGGTAAAGATGCCAAAGTCAATAAGCAGGTCAGGGGCTGAGGGTAAAAAGACACCCATCACGTTTGCTATATTATTGGCTCCCAGGCTATATGCTCCAAACGCTCCTACAATGATGAGCCCTACCCGGATATATGAGTCAAGAATAATGACATGCATCTTCAGTCTGCGCAGCAGCTTTCTCATCAATATGAAGAGGATGGCAGCAAATATTACCCCCAGAAGAGGGCTGGTAACCCATGACACCACGATCTTGGTGAGGAGGTTATAGTCTACCCCTACCCCGCTGAATGCACTCCACCCGATAATGGCCCCCACGATGGCCTGTGTGGTTGATACCGGCAGTCCGTTGCTGACCATGGCATATACGGTGGCAGCAGCACAGAGAGATACTGTGAATGCACCGGCAAGGGCATCGATGGAGCTGAGGTTTGACAATGTCTCAGATGTTCCCTTCCCCTGAAACACTGCCCCTATAATGACAAAGATGCTGGCTATTATTGCTGCCGTTCTGAAGCGGATCATCTTTGAGCCCACCGCCGTACCGAAGATACTGGCAGCATCATTGGCCCCGAGGGACCAGCCCATAAACAAACCACTCGATATGAAAATAGCAAACAGCATTGATCAGGCCCGATTCAAACAGTTCGTTTTACTGCCATGATTGCCAGCAGGTCAGCTACCCGCTCAGCAGCATCGGAAAGAGTCTCGATATGAAGGGTGAAATAGCGGAGGTGGAATTTCTCGCTCAGCGACAGGCCTGACATCTCATGGAATACCCTGCGCTTAATGGCATCAGCCAGTTTGTCTGCCTCCTTTTCGTAGAGATAGACACGGTGTATCATCTCATTGACAGCCTCCGGATCACGGAAATAGGCCCTTGCTGCCGGGATAACCGACTCTACCGCACTGCATGAGAGCTCAGAGAGCTTGATAAAATCCTGGTGAAGCTCAGCAGGAATGGTAGGAATCTCCACATCAAACTGAAAGAGGTTGGTCTTGGCCAGGTCAATAATATCATCCAGATCTTCGAGCAGCCTCAGAATGTCACCCCGGAGCTGCGGCATCAGCGACTGGGTGTAGAGCAACTGCTCCACCTTCCTCTTGATATTGTCAGCCTCTGTCTCCAGATTAGATAAGGTACGCAGGTTGTCGAGAAAATTGTTGCGATTGCCAAAGAGATAATTTTTCAGTCCCTCTTTGAAGATCAGCATCCCTTCATCAATGGAATTCATAAACTGATCAAGGTATTCGATTGATTGTACGCCCCGTTTGAAAAGTGCCATAATAGTGAATTTGTATATTTACGCCGTTTATCTAATAACACTGTTTATTAAATCACACTGCAAAATATGCTCTACAAAGGTACGCTTATTAATCAACGGGCAATGTAGAGCCATGAAACAGCGTAATTTCAGATTATTTTTAAATGTAGTGTTATCAATTAATCGTAAACACGTTATTCCTTGTCTCTTGCAAAATTTATTGTAGAGGTATTTTTGAAGGCGTTATCAGGGGATACTCTTTATGTAGAGTTTTAATAGTATCAAAAACTCTACCGGCAGCCACCTGATCATTTCCCGGCTACCAGGGTTCCGGGTAGCGGGAGGGGGTGTTCAGGCCGCAATATTATGAAAAAAAACGATCCGCAGTATCAAAGAGTTTCCCGAAGGAACGGTCTACCGCCTCTGCCCTCTCTCCGGTAAGGTTTGGGAAAGGCATCTCATGTGTTGCTTGGTAGCCGGGCTCCCATGTGGCGATGTCGCATCCGCTGAGGGTCTCCCTCACCGCTTCCGGCGGTATCACGCGGTCACCGGCAAAGGTTATCACCTTGAGCCGCTCTCCATAGTGGCTGAACGGACTGTTGCGAAGCTCCTTCAGGCGTTTCAGTGAGGTCATCGCATAGAAAGCCTCTCCCTCAGGGGTCTCCTTCATCAGCCTGGTGAGCTCCTTGCCGCCTCTGCCCGTGCCACCGTCAGGCCAGCCAAGGTAAAACCGGTTGAGTATCTCAAAGGCACGGCTGTCCATGATCAGTTTGGAGGTGCCCTGCATCAGGCTGAAGGCACACCCTCCGCAGAAGAGCATTACACGACTCTCATCAGGCAGCGGTGAGGGGTCAGAGAGCATCATCACCTGTGTCATGAGGGCTCCGATGGAGTAGGCAAAGATGTCGGGCGCACCACCGGCGCCAATACCCGGTATGGAGCCCTGCCTCAGCATAGCTATCAGCCGGGTGAGGTCAGCAGCGGACTGGTACCCTGACAGCATGAAGAGCTGCGGCGAGAGGCTCATACGTATGCTCAGTGCCACATTGACAAAGGTAGAGGGCCGTGCATCAGGAACAAGCGCTGTACGGGCTGTCACCAGGGGCATCATCAGGTGCCTGTCTACCCAGCTGCGCGGTGAACGGTTCATGTGCCATGCCAGCGGGAACAGTATCACCGGCCGTCCTGTGCCGGCTGCCAGCCTGGTACCCCACTGTATATACTTGCCCCAGCTGCGCTCATTAAGGCCGTGAAGAAGGATAATGGCACCGCGGCTGGTGTTTTTGCTACTGCCCCTGCCGTTGCTGTCCCTGATACTGTCACTGGCACCGTCGTTACCATTGCAGTAGCCGGCGGGTCTCATTATGTAGTAACTGAACTCCCTGTTGCCCTCCTCCATGCTTCGTGACCGGAAGAGTGGCCGGAAGAGGCGCGGCACCTCCTCTCCTTCAGGTAACGGTCTCTCTGCCACTGACCGGAACCGCTCTTCAGAGAGGGCCACCCCGGTGCCGGGTATCACCCCTACGGTCATACCACCCCTGAAGTGTGCGGCAATCTCCCTCTCACATACCGTATAACTCATCACCTTTTTTGCAGCAAACAAAAAAAAGGTTGAAGAGGCGTCCAAAAAAGAGGTGGCGCCGTCTCCGCGACGGGACGAAACCTTACGTAGCGGGGTGAAATGTTCAAATGCGGGGTGAAATTTTTGCTCTCACAGTGAGCTGAAACCGGCAGACCGCCAAAAGTGTTAAATTTGCATAGATTATTGATCAGATGAATATTGACCTGAGCAAGAAGCTGCCCTCCTACCTGACAGAGAAGGGAAATATCGTTACCACGATACTCTTCACTGCAGGCTTTGCACTGCTCTTCCTCAACCTCTACACCCCCTTTGGTGTATCAATCTGGTTTGAAGTATCAAAGCCTACCCTGCTGCTATATACAAGTGGTGTAATCCTGGCCGGTGTGCTGGTGGTGGCTCTCAGCCGTATCATAATGTATCACTCTGTCAGGCGTGGCAAACGGCTTCTGGTGTGGCACTACCTCGTATGGGTGGCGGCAGAGATCTTTGCCATGGCTCTCTTCTTCACAATTTTTGAGATCACCGTTCTTCACGACCGGCGTCAGTTTACCGAGCTCCTGGGAAGGTCGGCACAGAACACGTCTCTGACACTGCTTCTGCCCTACACCTTCCTCTGGTTGTGGCTGGCATGGCGTGACAGCAAGAAAAAGCTTTCCGGCATTATGGAGCAGCCGTCAGCCGGCGCCCAGCACCCGATGATTCATCTGCGCGATGAGAAGGGGGTGCTGCAGATGTCACTCAAACACTCTGACCTTCTATATATACAGGGAAGTGACAACTATGTTACTGTCTTCTACCAGGTTCCTGATAAGCTTATGAGGCTCCTGCTTCGTAATACGCTCAGGGTGATGGAGGCGGAGCTGAAGGAGGAGTCGGTCATAAGATGCCACCGGTCATGGCTGGTCAACATCAAAAAGGTTAAGCTGATACGCAGGGACAAGGAGGGGCTGATGCTGGAGCTTGACAGCAGCCCGCCGGCATCGGTGCCGGTATCACGTACCTACATGCACGAGGTGCTGGCCGCCTTCGGACATGTTGAGTAAAAACAGAGTTTTCCCGTCATAATCACACTTTTTGAAATTGTTTATCTTTGCGCGGTTAACCACCAGCAGCCGAATCAATATGAAGAAGTTTAAGCGTCATCTCATCACCTCAGCCCTTCCCTATGCCAACGGTCCTATCCATATAGGGCATCTGGCGGGGGTCTACGTACCATCAGACATCTACGTACGGTGGCTACGCATGCGTGGTGAGGAGACACTCTTTATCTGCGGCTCAGACGAGCATGGTGTTCCCATCACCCTCAAGGCACGTAACGAGGGTAAGACACCACAGCAGGTGGTTGACCATTACCATGCGCTTATCAAGAAGGCGTTCAGCGACTTCGGTATCTCATTCGATATCTACTCACGCACCACCAACAAGATACACTATGAGACCGCCTCCGCCTTCTTCCGTACCCTCTATGAGAAGGGTGAGTTCATTGAGAAGAGCACCAGCCAGTACTATGATGAGGAGGCCGCCTGCTTCCTTGCCGACCGCTACATAACCGGTACCTGTCCCAACTGCAGCCATGAGAACGCCTATGGTGACCAGTGTGAGAAGTGCGGCAGCTCACTCAGCCCCACCGAACTGATCAATCCGCGTTCCACCATCAGCGGCAGCAAGCCGGTCATGCGTGACACCCTGCACTGGTACCTGCCGCTGGACAGGTATGAGCCGTGGATCAGGAAGTGGATACTTGAAGAGCATACCGAGTGGAAAGCCAACGTTTACGGTCAGTGCAAGTCGTGGCTTGACCAGGGACTACAGCCCAGGGCGGTGAGCCGTGACCTCAGCTGGGGGGTGCCGGTGCCTGTTGAGGGTGCCGTGGGTAAGGTGCTCTACGTATGGTTTGATGCACCGATAGGATACATCTCAGCCACCAGGGAGCTGACCCCCGACTGGGAGAAGTACTGGAAAGATCCTGAGACACGCATGATACACTTCATCGGTAAGGATAACATAGTGTTCCACTGTATCATCTTCCCCGCCATGCTGAAGGCAGAGGGCAGCTATATCCTCCCTGACAACGTGCCTGCCAATGAGTTCCTCAACCTGGAGAATGACAAGATCTCTACCTCCAAGAACTGGGCGGTATGGCTGCATGAGTACCTCGACGATTTTCCCGGCCGGCAGGACTCCCTTCGTTATACCCTCTGTGCAAATATGCCTGAGACAAAAGATAATGACTTCACCTGGAAAGAGTTCCAGGCACGTAACAACAATGAGCTGGTAGCTATACTGGGCAACTTCGTCAACCGTGCGCTGGTGCTCACCACCAACTACTATCAGGGTGTGGTGCCTGCTCCCGGCACGATGAACCGGCATGATCACGACACCCTCAACGCAATTGATGCCCTGCGAAGAAGTGTTGACAGCAGCCTGGAGGCATTCAGGTTCCGTCAGGCGCTCACCGAAGCGATGAACCTGGCCAGGCTGGGTAACAAGTACCTTGCTGATACCGAGCCGTGGAAGATTGCCGGCAGCGACCCTGAGAGGGTCAGGACGATCATCTTCGTTGCGCTGCAGATCACTGCCAACCTCTCCATCCTTCTTGAGCCGTTCCTCCCCTTCTCGATGAGCCGCCTGAGGGGCTGGCTGGGTATCACTGACCTGCAGTGGGATGCTGCCGGACGCACCGATCTGCTGGCTCCCGGCCACACTATCACTTCCGGCGGACTGCTCTTCAGTAAGATAGAGGATGCAGATATCGAACAGCAGCTCAGGAAGCTGCACGATACCCGCCGCCGCAATGAGGAGGAGAATGGCACCACCATACCGCAAAAGGGTGATGTCACCTTCGATGAGTTCAGCCGTATGGATATTCGTACGGCAACCATCCTCGAGGCGGAGAAGGTTCCCAAAACGAATAAGCTGCTCAGGCTAAAGGTAGATACCGGTATTGATATCCGCACCATCGTCTCCGGCATAGCGGGACAGTTCACCACTGAGGAGCTGCCCGGCAAGCGGGTCTCGGTGATCGTCAACCTGGCGCCCCGCACCATAAAGGGGATCGAGTCGAAGGGAATGATACTGCTGGCTGAGGATGAGCAGGGGAGACTGGTATTTGTCACCCCCGAGGAGGAGATAAAGAACGGGAGTGTGGTTAAGTGACCACCGGGGAACGAACAGTATGGCTACCGGCTCCTGTGTACCCATGCGCCGGGGTACTCCTTCCTGAATTTTTCCAGCACCCTCTTTGCCTCCTCAAGGGTACGGTACGCCTGTGCGCTCACCCTGAGGTATCCGTCCGGGCCGCCTGACATCTCCGGGTCATAGCCCTCCCTGCGCAGCTTCTCCACCAGCGTCAGTGCATTCTCCTCACCCTGAAAGCTGCCTATTATCAACAGGTAGCGGTAGTCCTCCACCACCTCAGCCGTCGGTCTCCTCAACGAGGGGGCCGGCGCCACAGCAGGGGTGCGGCTGGTGTCAGAGGCGGCAGCGGCAGTAGCAGAGCCAGCAGCGACAGGCTTCACCGTAGCTGCCCGGGAAGGGCTTGTGACCGCGCTGGCAGGAGCGACTGTGGTCGTGGCAGAGCTGCCAGCAGCGACAGGCCCGCTAAACTCATCAGCGGTGATCACTTTTGCAGCAGCCATCCTCTCAGCCTCTATCTGTGCACGGTTGTACTCCAGCTCAACGTGTGCCAGCGGGTTGAGGTTTGCCTCATCAATATTGCTTTTAAAGATATGGTCATTGAATGGCACCAGTGCCAGGGCTGCCAGTACCGGTATTATCACTGCTGCCCTTGCCAGCAGGCTTCTGACGGTCGGCTGACTCACCACGGGCTGGTGACGTCTCTCCAGCACCCTCTTCCTGACATCGAAGCCGCTCACCGGCCTGCGGTGATAGGCGCTGAGTCCGTATGATGAGAGCAGATAGTTGACTGACAGGTCGGGGTCAAACACTATCACCTTGTCATAGTTAAGGGAGAAGGTCCCCAGGAAGGGGATGGTTACCGGTCTGCCGGTCATGATACGGCTCTTCAGCTCGGCGGCCCACTCACCGACAATATCACGTGCCTCGGCATAACCGGTACCGGTGACTGCCGAGATATGACCTATCAGCAGTCCGTCATTACCGGTCAGGTGACGGTTGAAGGTTATCTTGCGCGAGGGGGGCTCAAAAAGACCCTCCCTGCGGTCAATAGTGGCCGGGAAATAGTTGCCTATAAATGCACCAAACCCGGGGATAATGACACAGTCATGCCTGAAAAGAAGCTCTCGTACCTGTTCGCTGATATCCTTCGCCATGGGAAAAATAATAAACAAAGATAAAAAAGAAAGCTGATCTTCCCTCCTGAAAAGGGGTTAATTAAAATCTATTATCTTCGCTTCAAACTGATATGACTGAGTATGAAAAAGATTGAGATGGTTGATCTTCGTACGCAGTATGAAGGGGTTAAGGCTGATATTGACAAGGCTGTTGCTGAGGTGATCAGCTCTTCCGCCTTCATCCGCGGACCTGACGTGTGTCTCTTCGAAGAGGAGCTACAGCACTACCTCGGAGCAGGTCATGTCATCTCCTGTGCCAACGGCACCGACGCCCTTCAGATTGCGCTGATGGCCCTGGGTCTCAAGCCGGGTGATGAGGTGATAACCACCAACTTCACCTTTATTGCCACCGTGGAGGTGGTAGCCCTGCTGGGGCTCATACCCGTTCTTGTTGAGCCTGAGCCAGACACCTTCAACATAAGCATTGATGCTGTCAGGCGGGCTATCACACCCCGTACCAGGGCTATAGTGCCTGTGCACCTCTTTGGACAGTGTGCTGATATGGAGCCTCTTATTGAGCTGGCACAACAGCATGGCCTCTATATCATTGAAGATACTGCCCAGGCTACCGGCGCCGCCTACCGCTTCTCTGACGGCACGGTAAAAAAGGCCGGCACGATGGGCACCATAGGCTGCACCTCATTCTTCCCCTCAAAGAACCTGGGCTGCTTTGGTGACGGCGGGGCCCTCTTCACCGATGATGATACCCTGGCATCACTGATACGGAGCATCACCAACCACGGCATGAGGGTACGCTATTACCATGACACCATAGGGGTCAACTCACGTCTTGACACCCTTCAGGCCGCCATCCTGAGGGTCAAGCTGCGTCACCTCGACCGCTACAACCATGCCCGTGGACGGGCAGCAGCATACTATGACAGTGAGCTGGCAGGGCTCGGGGGTATCACCATTCCGGCGCGTAGTGACCGCTCAACACATATCTTTCACCAGTACACCCTTACCATTGAGGGTGGCAGGCGTGATGCGCTGCGTGAGTGCCTCAGTGATGAAGGTATCCCCTCAATGATATACTACCCGGTACCGTTGCATATGCAGAAGGCCTACCTTCACCTGGGCTACCCGTCCGGCGCCTTTCCGGTCACCAGCCGCCTCTCATCCACCGTGCTCTCGCTGCCGATGCATAGTGAGCTCGATGATGAGCAGCTTGAATATATCACCGGCTGCATAAGGTCAAAATTCAATTGAGACAATAATGGAAAAAAGCTACTTTGCCCATGAGACCGCTGTCATTGATGAGGGATGCATCATCGGCAGCGGAACCAAGATATGGCACTTCACCCATGTCATGAAAGATGCGGTGATAGGTGAGGGGTGCAACCTGGGCCAGAATGTGGTGGTCTCACCCGGCGTGGTGCTGGGAAAAAATGTGAAGGTACAGAACAATGTCTCCATATATACCGGAGTTATATGTGAGGATGATGTTTTTCTCGGACCCTCAATGGTCTTCACCAACATAAGCAATCCGCGCAGTGCAGTGATCAGGCGTGACCTCTATGTCACCACCATGGTAAGGCGCGGCGCCTCTATAGGTGCCAACGCTACCATAGTGTGTGGCAATGAGATAGGACGCTATGCACTTATCGGTGCCGGGGCGGTGATAACCAGGCCGGTGAAGAACTACGCCCTGGTGGTGGGTAATCCCGGACGCCAGACCGGATGGGTCTCTGAATACGGGCATAAGCTCATATTCAATGACGATGGAGTGGCGATATGCCCTGAGAGCGGACAGCAATACAGGCTTTCAGAGGGTGAGGTGACACGGTCAGGTTAACAATTTGTTTCTGAAAAAGAGATCTGCTGATGAATGAGATACCCAGGAATTTCGGGCTGATAGGGGTGGCAGGCTACATAGCTGACCGTCACCTCAGGGCCATCAAGGATACCGGCAACCGGCTGCTGGCCAGCCTCGACAAGTTCGACTGTGTAGGTAAGCTGGACAGCTACTTCCCCGAGAGCGACTTCTTCGTTGAGTTTGAGAGGTTTGACCGGCACCTCGACAAGCTGAGGCGCAGTGGTGTGAAGCTTGACTATGTCAGTATCTGCTCCCCAAACTACCTTCACGACTCACATATCAGGTTCGCGCTGCGCCACAAGAGCGACGCTATCTGCGAGAAGCCGGTTGTGCTCAACCCGTGGAACATTGATGCTCTTCAGGAGCTGGAGAAGGAGACAGGACACCATATATACAATATACTGCAGCTGAGGCACCACCCGGTGATCATTGATCTGCGTAACCGGATAGCCGGCACCCCTCCCGGCAGGAAGCACGATATTGACCTCACCTATATCACCAGCCGCGGCAACTGGTACCACTTCTCATGGAAGGGTGACATCAACAAGTCGGGAGGCATCGCCACCAACATAGGTGTTCACTTTTTTGATATGCTGGGATGGATCTTCGGGCCGGTGGTATCCAACAGGGTGCACCTGCTCGATGGTGACAAGGCCTCGGGCTACCTGGAGCTGCAGAATGCCAGGGTGAGGTGGTTCCTCAGTATCGACTGGAATGATCTGCCCGACGAGGTGAAGAGTCAGGGGAGACGTACCTATCGCAATATCACCATCGATGGTGAGGAGCTGGAGTTCTCCGATGGGTTCACTGACCTCCATACCGTCACCTACCGTGATATACTGGCAGGTAACGGTTTCGGGCTGGAGGATGCCCGGCAAAGCATAGAGACAGTTTATCAGATAAGAAATTCGGCACTCTCTGTACTTACAGGTGAGTACCATCCGTTGATAAAAAAATGAATATGTACGACAAGCTTCTTAAGAAAGAGACAAAAATCTCACTGATAGGCCTCGGTTATGTAGGTCTGCCCATTGCCCTTGAGTTTGCAAGGAAGCTCAGTGTGGTGGGTTATGATATCAGGCCTGACCGCATTGAGCTGATGAAGAGGGGTATTGACCCCAGCAATGAGCTGGGCCCTGAAGCCTTTGAGAATACCGACATAGTGTTTACCGCTGATCCTGAGGATCTGCGGCAGGCATCATTCCACATCATAGCCGTCCCCACACCGGTCACCCGCCACAAGCTGCCTGACCTGGGCCCTGTGCTCAACGCGTCGGAGGTGGTGGGACGCATCCTCAAGAAGGGTGACTATGTGGTCTATGAATCGACGGTCTACCCCGGTTGTACCGAGGATGACTGTCTGCCTGTCCTGGAGAGGTATTCAGGACTGAAATGCCCGGCCGACTTCAAGATAGGATTCTCGCCCGAGCGTATCAACCCGGGAGACAAGAACCATACCCTCACCCGCATCGTCAAGGTGACCAGCGGCTGCGACAATGAGTCAGCAGAGATCATAGCCCGTATCTATGAGATGATAATTGAAGCTGGTGTACACCGCGCCTCATCGATCAAGGTTGCCGAGGCGGCCAAGATCATTGAGAACACTCAGCGCGACATAAACATCGCATTCATGAATGAGCTCTCAATAATATTCAATCGCATGGGTATCAACACCTATGAGGTTCTTGAGGCGGCAGGCACCAAGTGGAACTTCCTGAAATTCTTCCCGGGACTGGTGGGTGGGCACTGTATAGGTGTTGACCCCTACTACCTCTCATTCAAGGCGAAGGCACTGGGCTACCACCCGCAGATGATCGACTCGGGCCGCTTCACCAATGACAGTATGGGTGCCTATGCCGGCAAGGAGACGGTGAAGAAGCTGATAGCTGCACAGAAGAGCCCTGACAGGTCACGCGTGCTGGTGATGGGGATGACCTTTAAGGAGGATGTCTCTGACATACGCAACTCAAAGGTTATTGATGTGGTACGTGAGCTGCGTGAGTTTGGGGTTGAGGTCGATGTGATAGACCCGGGGGCCTCACCCGAAGAGGTGATGAGAGAGTATGGCATTACCCTCAGCAGAGAGCCCGAGGGTCGCTATGACGCTATCGTGGTGACCGTGGCACATAAGGAGTACCGCGATCTTGATGAGAAATATTTTCTTGACCTGCTCAATGAGAAAGGTATACTGATTGATCTGAAGGGCCTCTTCCGCAACAGGGTCAAGTGGCTTACATACTGGAGCTTCTGATATGAGAAAAAGGGTAATGGTCACCGGAGGAACCGGATATATCGGCTCACACACAGCTGTGGAACTGATCAATGACGGTTTTGATGTGGTGATTGTTGATAACCTGAGCAACTCAGAGATCTCAGTGCTGGAGGGTATACGTGCCATCACCGGCATAACACCCGAATTTCTGAAGACCGACCTGTGTGACATGCGCAGGCTTGAGAAGGAGTTTGCTACCGGCGGTCATGTTGATGCCATCATACACTTTGCTGCCCTTAAGGCGGTGGGTGAGTCGGTCAGCAGGCCTCTTGACTACTACCGCAACAACCTCATATCACTCATGAACCTGCTCACCATGATGGAGCGGCATGAGACTCCGGCACTGGTATTCTCATCATCATGTACCGTCTACGGCCAGCCTGACACGCTGCCGGTGACCGAGCAGTCGCCGGTGAAGGAGGCTGCCTCACCCTATGGCTATACCAAGCAGGCAGGTGAGATAATCATACGTGACACCATAGCCGCCAGCCAGAAGCATAAGGCTATCTCACTCAGATACTTCAACCCTATCGGGGCGCATCCCTCCGGACTGATAGGTGAGCTGCCACGCGGGGTGCCTGACAACCTGGTGCCCTTCATCACCCAGACCGCCATAGGGATCAGGGATGAGCTGAAGGTCTTTGGCACTGACTACAACACACCTGACGGGTCATGCATACGTGACTACCTCCATGTGGTTGACCTGGCCAGGGCACACGTAAAGGCACTGCGCCGCCTGCTCGATGGCAGGAACAGGTCACGCTATGAGGTGTTCAACCTGGGGATGGGCAAAGGTGTCTCGGTGCTGGAGGCTATTGACGCCTTTGAGAGCTCTACCGGGGTGAAGCTGAAATATTCAGTCACCGGACGAAGAGCCGGCGATATTGAGAAGATATGGGCCGACCCGTCGCTCGCCAACAGTGAGCTGGAGTGGAAGACCGAGCTCTCCATCGGAGAGGCTATGGAGTCAGCATGGCGGTGGGAGCAACGGCTGAGGGAGAGATAAGAGAGGTGCTGCCGGAAGAGACCATGAGAGGCTGCTGAGCAGCCAGCACGGTCAGGCCGGAGAGAGAAGCCGGGCCAGCATAGAATCAGGGCAGGAGAAATGCCGGGACGGTCAGGCCGGCAAGAGGACCCTGCCAGCATAGAATAGAGTAAGGGCAGGAGGGGTACCGAAGAGTATGAGGCAGCCGCAGAAGAGAACAAGAAAAAACAGATAGATATGGAACGTAGAGTACTTATTACCGGCGGGGCCGGCTTCATCGGGTCACACGTCGTCAGACGCTTTGTCAACAGATATCCCGGATACACCATTGTCAATGCAGACAAGCTCACCTATGCCGGCAACCTCGGCAACCTCACCGACATTGAAGGGAAAGGGAACTACCTCTTCCGCAAGATCGATATCGTTGACAAGGAGGCGGTCAATACCCTCTTTGATGAGTTCAGGTTTGACGGGGTGCTGCACCTGGCTGCCGAGTCACATGTTGACAGGTCTATCACCTCACCTGATGAGTTTATCCATACCAATATAATTGGTACCGTCAACCTGCTGACAGCCTTCCGTGATGTTAAGCCTGCCACCGGTGCCGGCAAGCTCTTCTTCCACGTCTCCACCGACGAGGTGTATGGCTCACTTGACCATGGCGGCTTCTTCACCGAAGAGACCCCCTACGACCCAAGGAGCCCCTACTCAGCCTCGAAGGCGAGCTCTGACCATATGGTAAGGGCATTTGGCAATACCTACGGAGTACCCTTTGTGATATCCAACTGCTCAAACAATTACGGTCCGAACCAGTTTCCCGAAAAACTGATACCCCTGACTATCAATAACATAAAAACCATGAAACCTATTCCGGTATATGGCAGGGGTGAAAATATCCGTGACTGGCTCTTCGTTGAGGATCACGCATCGGCTATCGATCTGATCTTCCACAAGGGGAAGGCGGGTGAGACCTACAATGTGGGTGGCGACAATGAGTGGATGAATATTGAGCTGGTCAGGCTGCTCTGCCGTATTATGGACGGGAAGCTGGGACGCGGTGAAGGCAGCTCTGAAAAGCTTATCACCTTTGTTACCGACCGTGCCGGCCATGACCTGCGCTATGCCATTGACAGCAGCAAGCTGAAGGGTGAGCTGGGGTGGAGGCCGTCGGTCACCTTTGAAGAGGGGCTGGTTAAGACTGTCGACTGGTACCTGGCCAATGAGAAGTGGCTTGATACCATCATCTCGGGTGCCTATGCCAGCTATTACGAAGAGATGTACGGAAACAGGTAGCTGAGAGGGATAGCCCGGTCCCGCCCCCCTATCCTCTGACCGTTGCCAGGTGTCTTAGCATGCTCTCGCCCAGCTCACTTTTCACCTTTATATGGTCCAGGATGGCGAGCACCACGCCGTTCCTTTCAAAGTCACCTCTCACCTGCTCGAAGTCGCGCTTCTTCACCTCATCATCACCGTCAATACCGAAGCCGGTCATTGACGAGAGGGTGAACTCTTTTCTGGCATCCTCGTACAACATCCAGTCCAGGTCCACCACGCTCTTCTGCCACCTCTCCACTATGCCGGCCAGGTCGGCAGCGGTAAGCTCCTCATTGGGCTTGCCTGTCTCCTGTGGCAGCCGGTCATATACCCATCTCCACTCCAGAACATAGTAGTTCTTATGTATATCTTCAAACCGTCTGTTCACCTCATCGGCGCTCCCCAGCTCCCCCTGTTCGAGTGAGGCCAGCAGCCTCTCTATTGCGCTGAAAGGAGTTATCAGTCCGGCCATGTCTATCCAGTCGCCCCTCCCCTCTTCACTCTCCGGCACCATCCTCTGTCGCATCTCCTCATCGGTGGTGAACGTACGATCTTTCAGCCTGTTTATCACTGAGTTGCCAATGAACTTATTGATCCCCATCTGGTAAAGGTTTATACCTCTCTCGGCGGCTGTGAGCTTCATCTTCATCCGCTCATATGAGATCATCTCTTTATCCCTGTTCTCTTCTACCAGTTGTTTCAGCAGTTCCCTCCCGGTCATCATCTTTCCTACCGTAAAGGGACTCAGCAGGTTATAGTTTATCTGATCCAGCTTGTCAGCATCTTTTCGCACATCACGCCGCGGCCACTTCTGGGCGTCACGTATTGTCCCCACCGAGCGCAGGTTTATTCCCGGATTGAGTTGTGACTCGTCGCTTGCCTCAGTGAGGTATGAGAAGGGGAAGCTTGTGGTATCGACGTTATGGTAATGGCGCCCCACCACCAGGGTGAAGGGGCCAATACGTGAGGGCCACAGCAGGTATGAGTCGGAGGTGGTCTTTGAGCCCCTCTCCATGATACCCTGATGTATCGGTCCCAGCTTGTACATATGGTTGCTCTGGTTAGAGCCGCTGCCGGCATTCATGAAGGAGAAGATGCCGGAGATGAGCAGTGTCGACTTGTGGTGTGTGACGGTGTAGGGGCCTGCAAAGATAGAGCAGGCCTCACCGTGGTACCCTCCGCAGTTGGAGAAGAAGAGTGAGTTCTCAGCCGAGTACTGCTTTGAGAGTGTACACCCCTGCCCGATAAAGCATTTGTCAATGACGGCAGCATCGGTCACCTTTGATCCTGAGCAGATGATAAAGTGATCCATAATGACGTCATTGCCTATCACCACCGGATCAGCGAAGGTGCTGTTTACCGATCCCTCTGCCAGCCTTGAGACATCTTCAATCACCGCGCCGTTACCTATGCGCACATTCTTTATGGTGCCACATCCGGCGATATATGCTCCTGCTCCTATGACACCACGATCAGAGCTCACGCTGGCAGCATACTCCTCAATCATCCTCTCGATAGCCTCTATGGCCTCAGGCCGGTGCCGGTAGAGGGTTATGATGTATGCCATGTGTGATGTCAGGCGGTCCCATATCGGCACCTCGCGTCCGCCCGTCTCGTTGAGCACTGCCAGCCGTGTGCCATTGCCGAATGAGCTCTGTCCCTCGGTTGAGATATGGCCGCAGTTGCGTATCACCACATTCTCTTCGATATCATAGTTGGCAATAAAGCCGGTGATATCGGTGATGGTGACATTATCAGCTATGGTGCAGTTATGTATGTGTGCATTGCGTATGCCATGCATCACCGGCAGTCCGCACCTCTCCTCAGCTATCCCATCGAAGAGTCCCAGCCTGACCTGGCCGGAGAAGAATACGTTCTGTACCCTCTCGGCATTGAAAGGCTCTTTTACGAAGACACTCTCCCATGAGCTGCTCCTGCACCCTGCAGCCTCCAGCCCGCGGATCTCTCCTATGCTGAGGCTTCTGTAGCCCTTAACCATGGTTGTAAAGAATTAGATGTTACTAAAAAGGTAACGTATCTTTTCTCAAAATATGGTGTAGGCAAACTCCATCCTGAAGGCGGGGTTGTTGGAGTTGGCCCTGAAAATTACGTTATGTGATGCCGAGAGTGGCAGGAAGAGCTCCACCGACGGCTCATCTATCTTCCCGTCGAGGTATCTCTGTGCAAATGAGGTGATATTGAAGATATAGCTGCCGCTCTCACTGTAATAGGTGCCATCCATAAAGCTGACATCGATAAGTATGTCAGGCACCAGTACCTCCCTCCCCTCGCTGTTGCGGTACCTGACATATGCCTGTGCCGGCATGTTCTTACCTACATAATCATCGCCATCAGAGAGTATGGGGGCAATTATTCTCGCCTTGTTGACCGACAGGTTCTCTACCTCCCTGAAGGCTGCCAGCGACGGGAAGTCAAGCTTTACATAGACCCCTTGGTAGCTCTGCATGAAGACGGAGGTATCAGCAACCATATCATTGACATGCACAATCTTCTTATCAGGGTCGGCAGTGGAACGGTCATGGGTAAACCTGTTGTAGTTGACAGCCCTGTGGGTAGCCACAAACGAGTAGTTGTACCTTAACGAGTCGATACGGTAGAAGATGGTCATTGCCAGCGGATCGATACTGGCGGTACGTGATGCGTCAAGCTCCATCAGCATCGGCTCACCCTCGCTTCTTACAGCCACATAGAGCCCCTTGAAAAACTCATTGTAGAAGTCGGCAGGAGGGTTGAATTTTGTGGTGTCACGAAGCATGTACTCACCTACCCACTGCTCCAGCTTGATGGCAGCCATGCTGCCAGCCTTCAGCGCGGGCAGCGGGTACTCACCCAGGAACTTTATTGTGTCAGGGTCCTGTGATGAGCGGAAGTCGGTAGTGTCAGTGAGGAGGGTGCCGGTCTCATACAGCCGCAGGAAGTATGATGACAACGTATCCAGTGACACCTTGGCCGGCAGGAAGGTGAGCAGCACCGAGTCAACCTCAAACGGCTTGCCGGGCCAGGGGCCCATCACCCTGAGCTGTGTGACAAAGTCACAGTAGGTGGTACCAAAATAGTCATCATAGAGCTCACCGGCGATCATACGTGTGCTGTCAGTGGTGAGCGACTCCTCATTATACATCGTATAGGCCGCTATAGAGATAGTGTCTGTTGACCACAGCTCAAGGTAGTCGCTGCCGGGCAGCAGCCCCAGGCCAATTTTGGCGGGATCGTTGCTGCATGAAAAGATGACTGCGGAGAGCAGTATGAGAAGGGGGATGATTATGGCCGGCCTCCCGTCGGGCCGGGAGACGTGATCTTTATCTGACTGTTTCGAGAACGAGCTTGTCATAAAAATCGTTATAGGTGTCGATATAGTTTTCCTCACTCTGATGTTCAAGTATCGGTTTGCCCAGTGAGCTGAGCCTCTCTCTCACCTTCTGGTCGATCTCGTCACATCCAAAAATTATGCCATCAGAGTTTTCCGCTGCCAGCGTTGTCAGGCTGAGGTAGTCGGTACTCTCATTTATACTCTTCACGGCATCAGCATCAACGCCATCAGCTATCAGCTTTGTAGCAAGCTCCGGGTTGAGTGGCTTTTTGTATCCGGTGTTATATACTGAATAGACCGACCGTGACCTGCTAAAGAGCGGATCATCATGGTAGACACTTCTGAGATATAACGGTACCAGTGATGAGAGCCAGCCGTGACAATGGACAATATCGGGGCTCCAGCGCAGCTTGCGTACCGTCTCAATTACCCCGCGTGCAAAAAACATGGCTCTCTCATCATTGTCTTCATACTCCTTGCCGGAGGCATCACTCATGGTGTGCTTACGGTGAAAATAGTCCTCATTGTCGATGAAATAGACCTGCATGCGGGCCGACTGTATTGAAGCTACCTTAATGATGAGCGGGTGGTCACTGTCATCAATGATGATATTCATCCCCGACAGGCGTATCACCTCATGAAGCTGATTCCTCCTCTCATTGATCAGTCCGTAACGCGGCATGAACGTCCTGATCTCTTTTCCTCTCTCCTGAATCCCTTGTGGCAGATCACGGCTAATCCTGGATAGTTTCGTCTCTCCGAGGTAAGGCATGATCTCCTGTGAAACAAACAAAACCCTTCTGCTCTCCATTAATACCTCCAAAATACCTAAATCATTAAACTAAAGTGCAAAGATAATAAAAAAAATGGTCTTATTTTGCAAGGGCTTACAGGCTGAAAAGCGCCCGGACCATTAAACCATACCGGTGAGAGTGGTGTTACTCATCTGAAAAGGGGTGGTTGACAGTAGCGAATATGGGTTCGTTAATGGGGTCACAGAAGGATGAGGTCAACAGAAGGAAGGGGTCACAAAAGGAACAGGCTACAGTAGGAACAGATCAAAGAAGGAACAGGCCATAAAAGGAACAAACCATAAAAGGAACAGATCACAGAAGGAACAGGCCATAAAAGGAACAGGCCATAAAAGGAACGGATCACAGTATATAGAGATCAGAGGAAGGATGAGATCAGCAGAAGAATGAGATCAGCAGAAGAATGAGATCAACAGAAGAATGAATGTAGTTACAACAGTCAAGGAGGTGAGGGATCATTACAGGGTTACCGTACTGCGTAATCCGGGTTTTGTGCCTACCATGGGTGCCCTGCATGAGGGTCATCTCTCGCTGGTACGTCAGGCTGTGAAGGAGAACCGTATGGTGGGTGTCAGTATCTTTGTCAACCCGACCCAGTTCAATGATCCGGATGATCTTACCAGGTACCCCCGCACCCTTGATGCTGATCTTGAGCTGCTCTCGCCGCTGCTTCGTACCAGCGACTTTGTGTTTGTACCTTCCCCTGAGGAGATCTACCCTGAGCCTGACACCCGTCAGTTTGACTTGGGCACCCTTGACAAGGTGATGGAGGGTCTGCACCGTCCCGGCCACTTCAACGGTGTGGTCCAGGTTGTGTCACGTCTCTTCGACATTATCAGGCCCTCATCTGCCTACTTCGGTGAGAAGGATCTGCAGCAGCTCACCATCATCAGGGAGCTTGCTCGTCGTGACTACCCTGATGTCAGGATTGTTGCATGCCCCATCATCAGGGAGCATGACGGACTGGCCATGAGCAGCCGCAACCGCAGGCTGCTGACACAGCACCGCGCCCTGGCCGGTGAGGTGTACCGCACCCTGATAGCCGCCTCAGCCATGATCAATGACTATCAGATATCTGAGATCAGGGATTTTGTCTTTGACCGTATAAACATGATTCCCGGTTTCACCATCGAATATTTTGAGATTGTTGATGGTGAGTCGCTCACCCCGGTCACCTCGCAGTTTGAGATGAAGCCCGGCGCCAGCTATTTCGGCTGTATAGCCCTCTGGGTGGGTGAGGTGAGGCTGATTGACAATATCGGGATCACATTACGGTGAATAGAATGATTACTGTATCTTTGCACCTGCAAAAAACAATCTTGTTTCTGCCAAATGACAATAGAGGTTCTCAAATCAAAAATACACAATGTCACCATCACCGGTGCAGACCTGAACTACGTGGGCAGCGTCACCATTGACGAAGATCTGATGGATGCTGCCGGGCTCATTGAGTATGAGAAGGTACATGTTCTTGACCGTACCAACGGCGAGAGGATGGTCACCTATGTGATCAGGGGCCGCAGGGGCTCGGGCGAGATATGCCTCAACGGTCCGGCAGCCAGGAGGGTGGCCGTTGGCGACGTGGTAATTATCATGTCATATGCCAGTCTCACCCCTGAGGAGGCCCGCTCATTCGTTCCACGGATAATCTTTCCCGACACTGCCACCAACAAAATAATCTGAGGTTTGAAAGAGGGTCTCAAGCAAACGGCGAAGGCGATACTTTTCCTGGCCCTGGCGATCCTGTTCCTCTGGTTCTCATTCAGGGGTATCAACTTCTCCGACCTGTGGGGCATCATACGCAATGCCCGCTACGTGTGGCTCATACCAGCCATAATCTTCTCACTGCTCAGCTTTGTCATCAGGGCACGCCGCTGGATACTGCTCATAGGTCCACTGGGCTACAGACCCTCACTGGTAAACACCTACCATACCGTAGCAGCCGGCTACCTTGCCAACATCATCTTCCCCAGGCTGGGTGAGGTATTCAAGTGCGCGGCACTGAGCAAGAAAGAGGATATTCCCTTCGACAGGCTGGTCGGAACCATGCTCATTGAGCGTACCATAGATATCCTTACCGTGCTGCTGATACTTGGGGTGACACTTATTGCCGGAGGTACTGCCACCGGCAGCTTCCTCTCGGAAAACATATTTCTCCCTGCCGAGCGCAGGCTCACCTCCTCATTCGGGTCAGCCACCTTCTTTACGGTGATCGTGATATTGCTGGCAGTGACAGCGGTCATCATGTTCTTTCTGCTGCGTCGGAGGCTCTCGGTCAACCCCTTCTTCAAAAAGATATACACCTTCTCCAGCGGCCTCTACTCGGGCCTCAAGACCATTGTGAAGCTTCGGCGGCGGGGTGAGTTCCTGCTGCTCACACTGCTCCTCTGGGTCTCCTACTTCTTTATGGCCTACTTCCCGCTTCTCTGCCTCAGCTCCACCTCACACCTGGGCATCGGTCCCACCATATTTATCCTTATCATAGGGAGCTTTGGCATGGCAGCCCCCGTGCAGAGCGGCCTCGGCGCCTACCACTGGATCGTCTCACGTGGCATGCTGGTAGCCTATGCCATACCCCTTGAGGAGGGACTGGCCTATGCCACCCTGGAGCATGAGTCACAGATGATCATGATTGCCGTTGCAGGAGCCATCTCTCTCTTCGCCCTCTTCGGAAGAAGGGGAGGGAAGGTGCTCTCATCAGTGGCCACGGAGAAAAGGGGTTGAAGGGTCTGACGCCGGACGGGGCGTGAAGAGTCTGCCGCCGGCTCTCTGCCAGCAATTCTTTTCTTACATTTGTCTGTCACATAACCAGTTTTTCCATGGCCAAAAGCAAGTCAGTATATCTGTGTCAGAGCTGTGGCGCCGAGTCAGCCAGGTGGATAGGGCGCTGCCCCTCATGTGGTGAATGGAACAGCTATCGTGAAGAGATCATTGCCCCTCTCACCGCCACGAGGAAGGGGTCGGGTGGCTCCCGTCGGCGCCCCGGGCTGCTTGATGCCATCGAGGCGGGGGAGGATGAGCGTATAACCACCGGGATAGGTGAGGCTGACCGTATCCTCGGTGGCGGCATGGTACGCGGCTCACTGATACTGCTGGGTGGTGAGCCGGGGATAGGGAAGTCAACCCTCGCACTGCAGATAGCCCTGGCACAGCAGGGGCGCACGGTGCTCTACGTCTCGGGTGAAGAGAGCGAGGGGCAGATAAAGCTGAGGGCGGGGCGCCTCGGCACCAGCAATGAGAGGTGCTACATCTACAACGAGACAGAGCCGGAGAGCATCCTCACCCAGGCTGAGAGCCTGAAGCCTGAGCTGCTCATCATAGACTCGATACAGACCCTCAGCTCATCACAGCTGGAGTCGTCAGCCGGCTCGGTGACACAGGTGCGGGAGAGCGCTGCCATGATGCTACGCTATGCCAAGGAGTCGGGGGTGCCGGTGATACTGATAGGGCACATCACCAAGGAGGGGTCACTGGCCGGGCCCAAGGTGCTTGAACATATCGTCGACGTGGTGCTGCAGTTTGAGGGTGACAACAACTATATGTTCCGTATACTGCGACCGGTAAAGAACCGGTTTGGCTCAACGGCAGAGATAGGTATCTGGGAGATGCGCTCTGACGGGCTGCGTGAGGTGACCGATCCCTCCGACCTCTTCATACGTCATGACCGCGAGCCGGCCAGCGGCGTGACCATCGCTGCCACCGTAGAGGGGGTGAGACCCTTCCTGATAGAGACACAGTCGCTGGTCAGCAGCGCCGTCTACGGCACGCCGCAGCGCAGCTCCACCGGCTTTGATACGCGACGGCTCAACATGCTCCTGGCGGTGCTCGAGAAGAGGGCAGGCTTCAGGCTGGGGATAAAGGATGTCTTCCTCAACATAGCTGGCGGACTAAAGGTTAGTGATCCGGCCATTGACCTGGCAGTAGCGGCCGCGGTGCTCTCCTCAAACCTCGATGTGCCGGTTGATCACCATACCGCCCTCGCCGGTGAGGTGGGTCTCTCAGGTGAGATAAGGCCGGTGGCGCGCATAGAGCAGCGTATCATGGAGGCTGCCCGTATGGGGTTCACAGAGATATTGGTATCAGGATTTCACCGTGAGCTGCGCGAGGTGCCGGCCATAAAGATCACAAAGGTATACAAGATAGAGGGGCTGGTGAAGCTGCTCTTTCGGTAAGCAGCACCATTCCGACGATGTAATGCCGCTAAGGCTGCCCGGCGCTGCCCGGCGCTACCCAGGCAGTATTGCCCTGATGGTCAGGCTACCCGGCGCCGGTCTGACGGTCAATACTCCTTTGGTCTCACCGTGGTGCTCTGCTGCTGGCGGTTTACCTTGTCACAGTCAAGCTCAACATTGAATCCCGGCGGTGCCTCAAACACCGTCTCCGCCATGGGGGCAAAATCAGGATCGGCAAGCAGCCTCTGCAGGAATAGTCCGAACACCGGCAGCGCCATATTTGCTCCCTGTCCCATTGAGAGATCCTCAAAATGGATCGCCTGATCCTCCCACCCTGTCCATACGCCTGCCACCAGGTCAGGCATGACACCCATAAACCATCCGTTGGAGTGGTTCTGTGTGGTGCCTGTCTTGCCACCCATCTGGTTCAGCAGCCGGTAGGTGAGCCTCAGCCTCACTGCGGTGCCGTTGGTTACCACCCCCTGCAGCAGGGCGGTCATCAGGTATGCATCCTCCTCACTTATCACCTCATCGATGAATGGGGTGAAGGTAGAGATGACATTACCGTTACGATCCTCCACGCGGGTCACATATAGCGGACGCGTATACACCCCTTTGTTGGCAAAGGTACCGTAGGCGCCTACCATCTCCTCCACTGAGAGGTCAGCGGTACCCAGAAAGATGGCATAGACGGGGTCGATATAGCTCCTTATACCCATCCGGTGCATGATATCCACCACCGCCTGGGGTGAGAACTGCTTCATCAGCCATGCCGAGATATTGTTCTCCGACTGTGCCAGTCCCCATCTGAGGGTCACCATCTGCCCCTGGTACTCGGCCGGCCCGGCGCTCCTGGGTATCCATACCGTATCGTTGACCTCAAACGAGCGTGCAATATTCTCAACCTCAAAACAGGGTGAGTAGCCATCCTGCATCGCCAGTGTATAGAGGAACGGCTTGATGGTTGACCCCACCTGCTTCTTCTGCTGTGTGACCGCATCATACTTGAAGTACCTGAAGTCGGGCCCTCCGATGTAGGCCTTCACATAGCCGGTATGGGGATCCATGGCCATGAATGATGACCTGACAAAGAACTTGTAGTACCTGATTGAGTCGTACGGGGTCATCACGGTATCCACCTCACCCTGCCATGAGAAGAGCTTCATCGGCAGCGGCGTGTTGAATGCCAGCGCTATTGAGTCTTCAGCTATCCCTGCCCGCCGCATCGCCTGGTAGCGGTCGCTCTGTCTCACTGACCGCTCCATAATCTGTTTCACCTGTGCCTGGCTGAGATCATTCGAGTAGGGCGGGTTGCGGTAGTTGACGGCCCTCCTGTCAAACACCGGCTGCAGGTTCTGTGAGAGGTGCTCTACCAGTGCCTCCTCGGCAAAGGTCTGCATGCGGGAGTTGAGGGTGGTATAGATACGCAGTCCGTCACGGTAGAGGTTGTATGGTGTGCCGTCAGGCTTGGTATTCTTGTTGCACCATCCGTAGAGAGGGTCATTCTGCCACCGCCACAACGCATCCTGGTACTGGCTGTCAGAGTAGAACCAGTTACGCTGCGGCTCACGGCTGTTCATGGTTGACCTGATATACTCCCTGAAGTAGGTTGCCGGACCGGTATTGTGGCTGTCTTCACGCAGGTCAATACCTATCGGCAGCTTCCTGACCGAGTCAGCCACGTCACGCGGCAGGTAGCCGTAGCGCTCCATCTGGCTGATCACCACATTACGCCGCCGCAGTGCCCCCTCCTCATTACGCAGCGGGTTGTAGGCCACCGAGTTTTTGAGCATACCCACCAGCATCGCCGACTGCTCTATGGTGAGTGAGTCAGGTGTGGTGTTGAAGTAGATACGTGCTGCCGAGTTAATCCCCACAGCATTATATATAAAGTCAAAGACGTTGAGATACATGGTGATGATCTCCTCCTTGGTGTAGCTACGCTCCAGCTTCACCGCCGTCTGCCACTCCTTGAACTTGGCCACCGAGAGCTTCACCGACCGTACTATGGCCGGGTCATTGGAGAGGTCCCTGGGGAGGAAGAGGTTCTTTGCCAGCTGCTGCGTGATGGTGCTGCCCCCGCCGGTACTCTTACCCATCATGATGGTCTTGACGAGCACCCTGGCCAGGCTGCGGAAGTCGATACCGGAGTGGCGGTAGAACCTGATATCTTCGGTAGCGATGAGAGCATCAACCACATAGGGAGAGATATCTTCATACTCGGCCCAGGTGCGGTTCTGTATGTAGAACTTGCCAAGCAGCACATTATCATCTGAGTAGACCTCTGCCGCCAGATTACTGTCGGGGTTCTCCAGCTCCTCAAATGATGGTATCGGTCCCAGCTTCTGGGTAGATATCAGAAGGAAGAGGATTGCCAGCAGCAGTGCCGGTGAAGAGATTATCACCCAGAACCAGATTACGTTTTTCCGGAATTTCTTATCCGCCATGATAGCCTCACTGTAAGGCCGCTAATTTACGATAAAAGGAGAAATTTATACAATAATTTTGAAGATAGCGCCCTTATTCACTTACTTTGCCCTGTTTTTAAAAAATGTTTGATGGCTGATAATCTGGTAATAGTTGAATCACCTGCCAAGGCAAAAACGATAGAGAAGTTTCTCGGGAAAGAGTATACCGTTGTCTCAAGCTTCGGTCATATACGTGACCTTGTCAGGAATAATCTGGGGGTTGAGGTTGATAAGGGGTTTGCTCCTCTCTATGAGGTGCCTGATGAGAAGAAGAAGGTTGTTGCCGAGCTGCGCAAGCACGCGTCCAAAGCTGCCACCATCTGGATCGCCTCTGATGAGGACCGTGAGGGGGAGGCTATTGCCTGGCACCTTATCTCCGTTTTGGGTCTTGACCCGGCCACCACACGTCGTATAGTGTTTCATGAGATAACCAAAGAGGCTATCACCCGTGCCGTGGAGTCGCCCCGACAGGTCAACATGAACCTGGTCAATGCGCAGCAGGCACGCCGTATCCTTGACCGTCTGGTGGGCTTTGAGCTCTCGCCGGTACTCTGGAAGAAGGTACAGCCCTCGCTCTCTGCCGGCAGGGTACAGTCGGTGGCTGTCCGTCTGCTGGTAGACCGTGAGCGTGAGATCATCGCCTTCACCGCTGACTCCGCCTTCCGTGTCACCGCACTCTTCAGCGGCACCAACAGTGAGGGTGCTGCCGTCACCCTCAAGGCTGAGTGTCCCAAGAAGTTTGCCACTGAGGAGGAGGCGCGTGCCTTCCTGGAGAGGTGCAGCACCGCCTCCTTCACCATAGAAAATATAAGTGTCAGGTCGGGCACCCGCTCGCCCTCACCACCCTTCATCACCTCCACCCTTCAGCAGGAGGCCTACCGCAAGCTGGGCTTCTCGGTAGCACAGACCATGTCAGTGGCGCAGAAGCTCTATGAGGCGGGTAAGATAACCTATATGCGTACCGACTCCACCAACCTGTCGAAGCTGGCTCTCAGCACCGCCCGTGAGGTTATCACCAGTGAGTATGGAAGCGAATATTCGCGTACGCGGCAGTTCAAGGCACAGTCGCCCGGGGCACAGGAGGCCCATGAGGCTATCAGGCCCACCTACTTCGACAAGAGGGAGGTTACCGGCAGCGCCAATGAGAAGAGGCTCTATGAGCTTATCTGGCGTCGTGCCATCGCCTCACAGATGTCTGACGCACAGGTGGAGAAGACCACCATCACCATTGACATGTCGGGCTCACCCATCAGCTTCACCGCCACCGGCGAGGTGATCCTGTTTGATGGCTTCCTGAAGGTCTACACCGAGTCGCATGACCGCTCCTCAGCTGATGATGAGAAGGCCATACTGCCGCGTGTTGACCGTGGCATGGGTCTGACACCCTCCACCATCACCGCCCTGCAGCACTTCACCTCACCGCCGCCGCGATATACTGAGGCCAGCCTGGTGAAGAAGCTTGAGGAGCTGGGTATAGGAAGACCCTCAACCTATGCACCCATCATATCAACCATACAGTCACGCGGTTATGTGGCACGCGAAGACAGGCCGGGAACCAGGAGGAGCCTGACCGAGCTGACCCTCACCGCCGGAAAGATAACGAGGCGTGAGAAGAGCGAGACGGCAGGGAGGGAGAAGGCCAAACTGTTCCCCAAGGATATCGGGATGATTGTCAATGACTTCCTTATAGAAAACTTTCCGGAGATACTCGACTATAACTTCACCGCCGGCGTTGAGAAGGAGTTTGATGATATTGCTTCCGGCGAGAAGGGGTGGGAGGAGATGATCACCACCTTCTACGGTCCGTTCCGCAAGAGCGTTGACGACTCACTGGCACGTAAGGCACGACAGAGCGGCGCACGGCAGCTGGGCACCGATCCTGACAGCGGACTGCCGGTCTCGGTGAAGATGGGCAGGTATGGGCCGGTGGTGCAGCTGGGAGAGGCGTCAGCCGAGCAGAAGCCCCGCTTTGCCACCCTCAGGCGTGACCAGCTGCTTGAGACCATCACCCTGGAGGAGGCGCTGGCCCTCTTTGCGCTGCCGAGGGTGGCAGGCACCTATGAGGGTGAGGAGATGACCGTCGGGATAGGACGGTTCGGGCCCTATGTGAGGCATGCCGGCAAATTCTACTCGCTGAAGAGAGGTGTTGATGACCCCTACAGTATCACCGGTGAGAGAGCCATTGAGCTGATTGATGAGAAGCGCGAGGAGGAGAAGAGGAAGGTGATCAGGGAGTTTGATGATGTGAAGGTTCTCAATGGCCGGTACGGACCCTACATCTCCTATGAGGGGGCCAACTACCGCATACCGCGGGGCACCGACCCTGAGAAGCTCACACGTGATGAGTGCCTCGGGCTGATAGAGAAGGCCGGTGAGAGCAAGGGGAGCCGGCGCCGTAAGAAAAAGTGACAAACGATAAGATGACCGAACTGAACCACTACCTTGACCCGGTCTCCCTTGACAGGCCGCCTATTGAGACGCTGACAGGCTCATCTGCCTTTCCCGCCAGCGTGATGGTCAATACCGGCAATGAGCCGTTACAGGTGCCGGAGGGACTCTCCGCAGCAATCATAGGTGTGCCTGATGACCGTGCCTCAGCCAACAGGGGTGCTGCCGCAGCCCCCGACGCCATCAGGCAGTGCCTCTACTCCTTCGCACGGCTGCCCGGCAAGCTTAAGGTGGCTGACCTGGGTAACTTCCGTAACGGAGCCTCCTTCAGCGATACGCTGGCGGGCCTCACCGACCTGCTGCAGCTGCTGCTCACTGAGGGTGTGGTGCCGGTGATCATAGGAGGTACCAGCGCGCTGATGCCTGCCATTGACAGGGCCCTCTCGGCTGTCAGGGCCGAGTGGTCACTTGTCTCGGTCGACTCGCGTATTGACTTCACCGCAGAGAAGAGGGCCGCTGACTCACTCAGCTGGATGAATGACCTTATCTACCGCCATGGGAGCCGCCTCACACACCTCTCGGCCATAGGGCACCAGACATACCTCACTGACCAGCAGGTGGTCAGCCGGTTCAGCCGCAGACACTATGATATGATGCGTATCGGTGAGGTGCGTGCCGCCATACAGGAGACCGAGCCGCTCTTCCGCGATGCTGCAGCATCACTCTTTGATATAGGTGCAGTGAGACAGTCAGATGCGCCGGGCACCATCCTCCCGTCACCAAACGGGTTCTACGGTGAGGAGGTGTGCCTGCTGGCACGCTATGCAGGCCTCTCCGACAACCTGCGACTCTTCACCCTGACAGAGGTCAACCCCTCCCTCGACCAGAGGGGACAGACGGCACACCTGGCGGCACAGCTGATATGGTTCTTCCTGGAGGGGTTCGCACAGAAACAGTATGAGGTCGCTATGCTCGGTGACCAGACCACCAGCCGCTTCACACGCTATCATGTCACCCTGAGTGACCTTGAGAGTGAGGCGCTCTTCATAAAGAGCAACCTCACCGAGCGGTGGTGGATAGAGATACCCTCACCGGAGGGTGAGACGCGCCATATAGCCTGCTCCTATGATGACTACCTGATGGCTAACCGTGATCAGGTACCAGTAAAGTGGAGCCGCGCAATGCTCCGTTTCGGACACTGAATTTGGCCTTGTTTTTGTGGCATCTATATTTTTTTACTTATTTTACCGTCACGCAACATCAGACTCACAGAGGCGCCCTGAATATGAAGAAAATAAGGATACTGATCATTGCACTGATCCTCCCTGCGGGGATGGTATCCGGTCAGCAGGACCCGGTGCTGAGTCAACATATGTTCAACCAGCAGACCTACAACCCCGGCCAGACCGGTATGTCAGGCATGGTCACCGCCACCGCCCTCACCCGCCAGCAGTGGGTAGGCTTCACCGGCTCTCCCTCAACCATGATCTTCAATGTCAGCGCACCCTTCAGCCTCTTCGGTCTGCGCAGCGGTGCCGGGCTGACGGTTGAGTCTGACAAGTATGGCTTCAGCAGCGATATTGATATCGGCCTCTCCTGGTCAGGCCACTTCGCTATCGGCAGCGGCACCCTCGGCGGCGGTATCAGTGCCGGCATGCTCAACAAGACTGTCAAGCCTGAATGGTTTATCCCCGGAGGGCCGGGGCACACCCCGCCATCAGGTGATCCCCTCATTCCTGAAGGTGATGAGTCATTCATCGCCCTTGACCTCTCTGCCGGCCTCTTCTACCAGGGGCTCAACTACTATGCAGGGGTATCGGTCACCCACCTCAACCAGCCACAGATAAAATATAGTGAGACGGCAACCTATGTCAGCAGGCAGTATTACCTCACTGCCGGCTATTTCCTTCAGCTCCCCAACCCCGCCCTTGAACTGATACCATCAGTTTTTATAGTAAATGATGGGGCTACAACACAATATTTAGCCACTGCAATGGTTAGATACAATAAAAAGATATGGGGCGGCGTTTCTTACAGGCTAAGCGACGCAATCACAGGGTTAGCAGGCATAGAACTATATAATGGCCTACAAATTGGATATGCATATGACTTCCCGATATCGGAGATCAGAAAAGGAACCAGCGGCTCCCATGAATTCGTTGTTTCCTACAGCTTCGATCTCAGCCTTGGGAAAAGCGCTACCAGCTACAAGAGCATCCGCTTCCTGTGATTTGGGGGATACGATTAAAATTACTTGCATCTTTAAATTAATGAGTATATGAAAAAGGTAATCCTTTTAACTCTTACGTTGGTCCTGTTCCTGAGCGGCTGCCGCTCATACGAGTCAGGAGAGCTGACAGGTGTTCCGGGAAGGAAGAGGTTCTATGAGCCTGAGCCGTTTGAGATGGCCTTCATCCCCGCCGGCTCCTTTATTATGGGGCCCAGTGACCAGGACCCGCTTCGTGCCATGAACAGCCTCTCAAAGAGCGTCACCGTAGAAGCGTTCTGGATGGACCAGACAGAGATCACCAATAATAAGTACCGCCAGTTTGTCTACTGGGTACGTGACTCTATCCTCCGCACCCGCCTGGGGGAAGAGGGTATTGATGGTTACGAATACTTCAAGACTGACGAAGATGGTAATGAGATCGAGCCCAACGTGCTGAACTGGAAGGAGAAGATCGACTGGAAGGATGAGGATGTCCGTGCCGTGGCTGAATCAATGTACTACCCTCCTGAGGAGCGGTTCAACTCAAACAAGCAGTGGGACACCCGTCTCCTTAACTACTCATACTTCTGGGTAGACTACAAGCAGGCAGCCAAGGCGAGGTACAACTACAAGGAGCAGAGGTATGAGGGTACCGTCACCGATCTGGAGGGCAACACCACCGAGGTGAAAGACCGCTCATCATTCATCATGCACCATGTGGTCAATATCTACCCTGACACCCTCGCCTGGATCAGAGATTTCACCTACTCATTCAATGAGCCGTGGGCTACACTCTACTTCTGGCACCCCGGCTATGATGACTACCCCGTTGTGGGTGTCTCATGGGTGCAGGCACGTGCCTTCAGCGTATGGCGCACCAACTTCATGAATGAGCACCTTCGTGCACAGGGTATCCCTGATGTGCACAACTACCGTCTGCCCCTCGAGTCAGAGTGGGAGTATGCCGCACGTGGCGGCCTTGACCTCTCCATGTACCCATGGGGCGGCCCCTATACACGCAACTATGAGGGCTGCTTCCTCGCCAACTTCAAGCCGCTGCGCGGTAACTATATTGATGACGGGGCAGTCTATACAATAAAGGTGGCATCATTCGAGCCCAATGAGTATGGCCTCTTTGATATGGCCGGCAACGTGGCTGAATGGACCTCATGTGCCTACCACCCCTCATCATATGTCTTCACACATGACCTTAACCCCGACTATGAGTACAATGCACGTCCCGACGATCCGCCGGTGCTGAAGCGCAAGGTGATCAGGGGTGGCTCATGGAAGGATATAGCATTCTTTCTGCAGACATCATCGAGGGACTATGAGTACCAGGATTCCACAAAATCATTTGTAGGATTCCGTAACGTGAGAACTTACATAGGAGTCAACAACTAATATCTCGTCAAACCTAAAAATGTAAAAATATGGGCCTCTCGGAAATTGTTCATACAAGTAAGTGGAAAGGATTCATGTCAAAACTCTACGGCTGGGGAGCCTCAGTCGTGATCCTTGGTGCACTCTTCAAGATACAGCACTGGCCGTTCGCAGGAGCGTTCCTCTCCATAGGTCTTATCACTGAGTCGATAATCTTCTTCTTCTCGGCCTTTGAGCCTCTCCAGGAGGCACCCGACTGGAAGCTGGTCTATCCGCAGCTCGACCCGAACTACAGCGGTGAGCCGATAGGGTTCCTCGGCGGTGGCGGCGGCGGCGGCGGCGGCGGCTTCGGTGGTGGTGGCTATGGCGGTGGCGGTGGCGGCGGTGCCGGACTGTCACAGTTTGATAAGATGCTTGCTGAGGCAGGTATCACACCTGAGGTGTTTGACCGGCTTAGCAGCGGACTGAAGAAGCTGACTGAGACCACTGATAACTTCAATGCCATGGGTGACCTGGCAGCTACCACCAATGAGTATGCCGGCACCATCAAGAAGGCCGGCGAGTCGATGCTCAGCCTCTCTGACTCAGCCCGTGAGACAGCACGCACCATGAGTGAGTCTACCCCTGCCTACCAGGCACTGGGTGAATCCACAAAGACACTTGAGGCTGGTGGCCGCTCATACCATGAGAGGCTCGAAGCACTCAACAAAAACCTCTCAGCCCTCAATGCAGCCTATGAGCTGCAGCTGCGCGGCGCCAATGACCACGTCAGAGGGGCAGAAGCGATCTATAAAGGTATCGAAGGTATGATGAGTGACCTTGCCGGGTCAGCCGATGATACCAGGAAGTATCGCGAGCAGGTGGCCAGACTGAATGAGAACCTCAGCTCACTGAACAGTGTATACGGCAATATGCTTGCCGCAATGAATGTGAAGTAACGCAGGGTTGATGACAATATATCCGCTAATACTTAAACTATCCGCAAATGGCTAAGGGAAAAGAAACCCCACGGCAAAAGATGATCGGGATGCTTTACCTCATCCTGACAGCAATGCTTGCTCTTAACGTTTCCAAGGAGGCGGTGGAGGCTTTCAAGAAGGTTGATCTGAGTCTGACCAAGACTACCGCAAACTATATCAAAAAGAATGATATCACCTATGCGGAGTTTGATGCAGCAGCAGCCGAGAACCCCGAGAAGGCCGGCGAATGGAAGACCAAAGCCTATGAGGTTAAGGAACGTGCCGATGAGCTGTACGACTTTATCCAGGATCTCAAGATAGAGATTGTCACCAAGGCTGAAGGGCCGGAGTCACCGGCACTGCTTCCCGACAACCAGATCGATGTCACAAAGGTACGTAAGATCGACGAGAACAATATCCCCTCCGAGGTGCTTGTAGGCTCAAAGCAGGCCGGCAAGGGGAATGATCTCAGGGCTCTGCTGGAAGATTACCGTGAGTTTCTTATTGAGACCCTTGACGGTAAGGACCAGTCAGCCGAGCAGTCAGTGATGGATATTCTCAATACTGATGACCCTGTAAACCTGAGCGGTACCGGTACCGAGAACTGGGTCAACGCTCAGTTTCAGACCCTACCACTTGTGGCAGCCATCACCATGCTCTCAAAGATGCAGGTTGATGTGCGCAATGCCGAGACAGACCTTCTCAACTTCCTCTATACACAGATCGACGCTGGCTCATTCCGGTTTAACAAGATCATACCTACGGTCATACCAAACTCAACCTATATTATGCAGGGTAATGAGTATGAGGCCCGTGTCTTTGTGGCAGCAACCGACACCACACAGGATATGGAGATCTTTGTTGGTCCATACACCACAAAGACAAACTCTGACGGCTCACTCTCATATGAGCCGGGTGACCAGGCTTCCAAGCTCTCAATAGATGAGTCGGGCGTGGGTGTCTACCGTGCCAGACCAACCTCTACCGGCGAAAAGTCGTGGGGGGGTATCATAAGGATGAAGGCGCCTGACGGTAACGTACGTACCTACACCTTTGACTCAAAATATTCGGTAGCGGTACCCAACGTGGTGGTATCACCCACCGCCATGAACGTGCTCTACCAGGGTATAGAGAACCCGCTCGATATCTCAGTGCCGGGTGTGGGGTCAGACAAGCTCTCCGTACGTATGACCAATGGCACCCTCAAGAAGGGTAAGTACAGGAACTACCGCGGTGACTGGGTGGCACAGCCACGCACCGTCGGACAGAACGCACAGATAATTGTGTCAGCAAATATTAATGGCAAGGTACAGAATTTCCCGCCGGTAGACTTCAGGGTGAGGCGTCTGCCCGACCCCGAGGCCAGGTTCGCCAACATGAAAGAGGGCACCGTTCTCAAGAGCGTGGCGGCCGCTCAGCAGGTGGTGGTGGCTGTACTGGAGAATTTTGAGTTTGACCTGACCTATACAGTAACCGGCTTCACCGTATCAGTCAATGACAAGGGATATGAGATCACAGCCGAATCAAGTAATAACAGACTTACTGACAAGCAGAAAGGTCTTATCACCAACCTGCGTGCCGGTCAGAAGCTGATAATAGAAAAGATAAAGGCTGTCGGGCCTGACGGGCGCACCAGAGACCTCAACCCGATCATCCTTCAGATTAATTAACCAGAGAAAGTATAAACCATGAAGAGGAGAATAGTGGCAGGCCTTGCCGGTCTGCTGATCTGCACAGGCATGATGGCACAGTCGTTTGGTGACATCTATACCAAGCATACGCCCGACAATGAGAAGATCAATTACACCTATCTCGATGAGTCAGATGTGATCTGGTCAAAAAGACTCTACCGTATTATTGACCTGAGGGAGAAGATGAACCTCAACCTCTACTACCCCTCACTACGGTATGATGCTGACAAGAACCGCTTCACCTCTGACATGTCAGACGGCAGGCTTAACTTCTCAGGCATACTGCTCAATGAGGTTCTCTCTGGCAGGGTACAGGCCACTGACGGTGACGTGATGACGGTACCCACCACCTATGATGATATAGCTGCCAAGATGGACCGCGGCAGCCGTACCATCTCTATTGTGGGGGCTGATGGTATTGAGCGTGACACCACCGTCACCGATATGGAGAACCCGGCTGACATCAAGCAGCTGATGGTACTTGAAGAGTGGTACTTTGACAAGAAGCACTCACGGCTCGATGTACGTATAATCGGTATCTGCCCCATCTATATGGGCTTTGACCCTGTCACTGCCAGGCTGATAAAGAGGCGGCTCTTCTGGATCAGGTATGAGGATGTGCGACAGGCGCTGGCAACACATGAAGCCTTCAACACCGGTAATGATGCCCGGCGTATCTCATTCGAAGACCTGATGCTGCAGCGCCGGTTCGACGGCTATATCGTTGCCGAATCAAACGTATATGATGACAGGTCAATAAACCAGTACAGGCTTGGCCCGTCACAGATATTCGAAGCGGAACGTGTCAAAAACGAGATATTCAATTTTGAACAGGACCTTTGGGAGTACTAGAGACCTGAAATATACATTCAGGGTAATCAGAAGAGAGAGGTTGGAAGACCTCTCTCTGTTTTTTTACAGGTACTTCTCGCCCGCCCCTTTTCCTACATCTTCCAGGTAGTGCCTGATATTCTGTTCACGTTCACGTGGCACTACCAGCAGCACATCACCGCTATCAATAACCACGTAGTCATCAAGCCCCTCTATCACGGCCACCTTCCCCTTTGGCAGGCTTATAATGTTGCCTTCAGCATTATAGGTAAAGGCTTTTGAGCCGAGCAGCGCATTCTTTTTACTGTCAAGCTCTGAGTGGTGATATAGTGATCCCCATGTTCCCAGGTCAGACCACCCCAGATCAGTAGTCCTGACATACACATTATCAGCCTTCTCCATGATACCATAGTCTACCGAGATACTGCTGCACTGTGCATATGCCCGTGTGATGAACCCCTTCTCCCTCTCTGTTCCAAAGAGCTCCCTCCCCTCGTTGAAGGTGTGGAACACGTCGGGCAGGTGTTTGTCATAGGCCTCCAGTATGGTGGTTGCCTTCCAGATAAATATACCGCTGTTCCAGTAGAAGTCGCCACTCTCGAGGAACACCTTTGCCATGGCCAGCTCAGGCTTCTCAGTAAAGGCTTTCACCTTGTAAAGGCTCTCATAGCCGTTTACCGGCTGCGAGACGTTGGCCTGTATATAGCCATACCCTGTCTCGGGCCTGTCGGGCCGTATTCCCAGGGTGAGCAGTGCGCTGTTTGTGGCGGTAAAGTCATATGCCTCATTCATCACACTGCGGAACTCATCCTCCTTTCTTATCAGGTGATCAGAAGGAGCCACGGCTATCACCGCATCAGGGTTCTCAGCCATAATACGGAAGACCCCGTAGGCTATACATGGCGCAGTATTTCGTCTGAGCGGCTCTGAGAGAACATTGGATGGGGCAATGTCAAGCTGGCTGATCACCTGCTCACTACTCTCCTCATTGGTAACCACATAGATATTCTCTTTCGGACAGATATCCAGAAAGCGTCGATAGGTCACCTGTATCAGTGTCTCACCTGTACCAAGGATATCAAGGAACTGTTTGGGATTCTCTTTCCTGCTCAGGGGCCAGAAGCGACTTCCGACACCACCGGCCATGATCAGCAGATAGCGGTTCTTCATAACTGTTTAAATAGATATGGACATTTACAAATATATAAAAACCTCTCAGGAATTGGCCTACAGCACCCTTTTGAGTCTCTTTTTGTCACTCACCACAACTAAGAGCCCTCAACCTATACCGATTTTATGTAAGTTTGGGCTGACAATTAAAGGCGATGTTCAGATTTCTTTCAGGATTTGGTTCTTACTGGATATTACTGGGTAAGGTCTTCTCCAGGCCTGAAAAGCCGGCTGTCTATTACAATGAGACCATGAAGGAGCTGGTGAGCCTGGGTCTGCGCTCAATAGGCATTGTGACCGTCATCTCCTTCTTCATGGGAGCAGTCATCACCCTTCAGACCGCCTACAATACTGAGAACCCCATCTACCCCCGATACCTTATCGGACTGGGAGCCAGAGACTCTATCATTCTTGAGTTCTCATCAACAATTGTAGCACTTATCCTTGCCGGCAAGGTAGGCTCAAGCATAGCCTCTGAGATAGGCACTATGCGTGTCACTGAACAGATTGATGCTCTTGAGCTTATGGGTGTCAACTCTGCCTCTTACCTTATTCTGCCCAAGCTGGCTGCCACCATACTGTTCAACCCTTTCCTCACCCTGATCAGCATCATTACCGGTATACTGGGTGGCTGGGTGGTAGGTACCGGTGCCGGTGTGATCACCTCTGATGACTATATTTACGGCATACAGTATGCCTTTATACCCTACTATATAGTCTACTCACTCATCAAGACGGTGGTCTTTGCCTTTATCATCACCACCGTCTCTGCCCACCAAGGGTACAATGTGTCGGGCGGGTCACTTGAGGTGGGGCAGGCAAGCACCAGGGCGGTGGTTTACAGCAGTGTCACCATACTGCTTTTCAACGTTATTCTGACACAGCTGCTTCTCTCATGATCAGGGCTGAACATATCACCCTCTCGTTTGGTGACCGTCAGGTGCTCACCGATATCTCCGCTGAATTTGAGCCTGGCAAGACCAACCTGATCATCGGCAAGAGCGGCTCCGGAAAGACGGTCTTCCTGAAATGTCTGGTAGGGCTGCTTGAGGCTGATGAGGGTGAGATATGGTACAATGAGACGCTCTTCACCTCACTTGACTTCCGTGGCCGGCAGCAGATAAGGCAGCAGATGGGTATGCTCTTTCAGGGCAGTGCGCTCTTCGACTCGATGAGTGTTGAAGACAATGTGAAGTTTCCGCTTGACATGTTCACCGGCATGAGTCATGCTGAGAAGCTTGAGCGTGTCAACTTCTGCCTTGAGCGTGTCAACATTATCAACTCAAACAGGCTCTTCCCCTCTGAGCTGTCAGGAGGCATGAAGAAGAGGGTGGCCATAGCACGCGCCATAGTGCTTGAGCCCAGGTTCCTCTTCTGTGATGAGCCCAACTCAGGCCTCGACCCCAAGACATCGATAGTGATCGATGAGCTGATACGTGAGATAACCGTTGAGCTCAACATGACCACCATAGTCAACACTCATGATATGAACTCGGTGATGGAGAATGGCGAAAAGATCATCTTCATCGATGAGGGGGTAAAGTGCTGGGAGGGTAACAAGAGTGAGATACTGAAGTCTGACTGCGAGAAGCTCAATGAGTTTGTATTTGCCAACTCACTGGCACGTCAGCTGAAGGAGTCGTCAGGATAGCAAGGAGAGAGGCATTGCAGCAGTGCGGAGAGGCACCCTTGAGAGGCACTCCTGAGAGGCACCCTTGAGAGGCAGCGGGGATCAGCTCATCCGTCAACAACCATTCGGGATTCTCACATTGGAGGCAGTGGTTTCTCATACCTCCTGTTTCCAAAGAGCAGGTTCACCCCCACCCGTACATGAACGGTATACCAGTTCTCAGGTAACCGGTATGTTCCGGTACCGCTGCTGTTGACCACGGTGGTCCACCGCATGGGGATATTGTCTACCAGTGCAAAGAACTGTCCATACCCGCCCCTGGCAGCTATACCAAACCCCAGGTTGCCATATCGTCTGTTGGCCATGGTATATGCCAGGCTGGTAGAAAAGCTGTTCCACAGGTTGAGGTTACCTGAGATTGTCACCGACTGGCGTACGTTTCCTCCTACAAAGCGTGTCTGTGAGACCAGTCCGGCGGTGAAGAAGCTGACCGGTGAGAAGGCTGCCCCGGCTATGAAGCTGGCCGGCAGTCCGGTGGTATAGGGGTCAGGCGAGTGGTCAAGCAGCATCGCCTCCTGTATTGAGTCAATAGTCCAGTTGAGAAACTCATCAAAGAACTCCACCGATCCGTTATACACATCCTGCATTGTGAGGCCGTTAAAGGTGAATGTATCATCAATGGTCAGCCGTGACAGGTCACGCTTCCACCTGATAAAGCCCAGGTCACGGAGGGCTGCTGAGACGGTTAACATCTCACTGAAGCGGTACTCAGCCCCCAGGTCAATACCGGCGCCCGGGTTGGCCATCGTGAAGAGGTATGAGAGCACGTTACCCGGACTGTCAAACCGCTCTTCGTCAAACTCAATACCATGAACGAGGCCGTCATCCTCTGTGGTGAACCTCATCGGAGCACTCACAATAAATCCCACATCAGCGGTGGCGGTATGTGTCTGGTCACTGTTGACCGTCAGGTTAGAGACGCGATTCTGCAGGTGTCCGGAGGCGATACCTGAGAGCACCTTTATCCTTCCTCCCACCCTCAGGTTATCACCCGAATAGAATGAAGCCCCAAGCCCCATCTCATTATAGAGGGCCATTCCCAGTCTGAACGATGAGAGGTCGATTGTCTGGCCGGCAAACGAGTCATTACCCTCCAGACCCAGTCTCAGCATCTCACCGGGCAGGTTAAGACCCATGGTGGCATGAGATGAGATGTCAAATGAGAGCCTGATATTATCATTGATGGTAAATGCCACTCCGAGCAGCCTGACATCACCCTGTGCATCAAGCAGATTATTACGGCCCAGGCGGGAGATAAACTGCTCAGGCCATCTCCCCCCTTCCACAAAGGTGAGGGTGGAGTCGGAGATGATACCTCCGGAAAAGAGGTCTGAAAATCTCAGGAAATTATTGTCAAGCCTGACTGAGATGTCTGACACCAGCGGCAGCCCTATATAGGTTCGTCCGGTAGGCTTAAAAGCGGGGTTGAGGGTGGTTGACTGTGGCAGATCCATGAAGTAGAGTACCTGCCCCGACTGACTTTGTAGTGATCCCAATGCCATAAGCAGCAGCACTATGGTCACCATTATACTTTTTTGTTTCATATCGTGCTATTCTCAATTAAAATCTTCAGCGTTTCCGACAACTGTCGTCCTGCCCTGCGGTACCTGGCAGGTAGTTGCCGGCAGAGCCGCGATCGCGCTATACAGTACATGGAACACGGTTTCAAAACAGCTGTCACCTTCCTCCGGTACCTATTGTGTAGTTGCTGATATAGCTGTCACTCTCATTGATAACGAGGTTCCAGGTAGTTTTATTGGTCAACCTGCCAATAGTGTAGTATGGTCCTGCCTCACGCGGAAAGCCGTTCACCGCTCTTCCGGCTGCTCCTGTCATGTGCAGCATCCTCGTGCCGGCATCATAAACCCCTATCCGTTTCTCCCCGGCACCCATGGTAAATATTACTGGTCCCTGCAGCTGATCGCCGCCGGTTACATATGACCATATCTCATTCCCTCCGCCATCAAACAGCTTCAGTACACCCTCGTCGAGGTTTACCCTGTCACTCTGGCTGTCGCCGTCGATATCTGCAAAGTCAGAGCGGTGTGCAGCGGTCGTCCCGGCTACGGCGGTACGCTTCACTGTACCATCAAAGAGCAGTCTCACGGTAGCCCCCTCTGGTGCCGAGAAGATAACTGCCGGCTCGTCGCCGGTGATGAGCCGTGCCTGTGAGCCGGCTGCCTTGGTCAGCGGCTCCTCATGCGCCACCCTGATATTACCGGTACGGTCAAGCAGGTAGAGAGCCTGGTCATCAGCCACAAAGAGGTAATCCTTACCCTTCACCCTGAAGAAGGAGACAGGGTCGGTCACCCGTCCACGCGTGGTGAAGGCGTTCCAGCCCCTGACGGGTATCCCTGAACGGTCATATAGGTAGATCACCCGGTCTTCACCGGCAATACAGAGCCGATAGTTCTTGTTACCCTCATAGTCAAAGAGAGCCAGTGTGTTGGATGCCGGCGAGCGCATCTTTACCGGATACCTGTCTACATAGTTACCGTTACGGTCTATAAGGTGTAAATATTCACGTCCGGCAAAGAGCAGCTGCAGCTTGCCATTACGGTAGTAGTCGATCATATGTATCTCACCGTTGATACGCTCCCTTACCGGTGCCTTCCACAACATCTTGCCGGTAGCACTGAAGAGATAGATCTGGTTAGTCTGATCTTGTATAAAGAGCTCAGTAGCACCGGTATTATGATTGGTAAAGAGGTAGGGTCTTATCGCCGGTGGGGCATCCAGCTTCACCCTCCACTGCAGGGTCATGGCTGCCGTATCGGCTGCTGCCTCGCTGTCATTCACTGCGGCGGCACCTGATGCAGTGGTCATGTGTGGCCCCTGTCCGCTGCTATACCTTACCGAGAGGCTGGTGTAGATCATCTCATTGCTGGGGGTGAGGCTCACCCCTATACCGTTGACAGCTGAGAGGGCATCACCATCGAGTCTGGCAGCAGCCTCACTGTCGAGGATGCCGGAGAGCAGTGATCTGATCACCTCTCCTGAGGAGTAGAACAGGTATGCACTTTTTGTGGGTACCGTCTTCTCCAGCTCCCGGTATTGAGGATCATTTATCAGGGTGTTGCCTGCAGCTGACTCCCTCACTATCGCTGCCAGCCTCTCCGGTGATCCTCCAAAGAGCATGTATGACCGTACGAAGGTCACCCACTCATCATTCACCCCTCTCCCTGCTGTGCCGGCCAGTATGGCTGACACCCCTCTGAATGGCACTCGGTATATTGTCTGCTCCACCCCTTCAGCCCCTCTCACCCTAACCATAAACTGGCTATCAGCTGTCCGGGTAGCCCGGTACCTGGCTGTCAGCCTCTGCATCAGTGTCTCTTCAGCCGACTGGCGGTCACTCATATGGAACACTCTTATCCACTCATTGCCACCACCTCCGCCTGCCAGCGCCTCTGTCACCTCGTTGCCGGTGTATGGACTAAGTATCAGTGCCAGGTCAGAAGCATTTATTGAGGTGGGGTCGGTGGCTGTCTCTCCGGTTAGTGTGGCGCGACGCATCACCGTACGGTAGGCAAGTATGCTTCGTGGCAGCATCTCATGTACCGAGCACTCGGCCGGCACCACTGCTGTCAGCCTGTCAGCGCCGCTCCCCGTGCCTGCTGTTGTGAGGAACCCGCTGAGGTAGAGCCCCTCTTCAGTGACGGTGAGGTCACCGCCGCCGGCCACAGCTACCGAGGCGATCTCTGTCACCTCATCAGGTGCTACGAATGAGCTGAGGAATGGCGGCAGGTTACGGAACAGCACAAAGAGGTTATCGCTACCCTTCCCTGCTGCGCCGGCCACCGGCGTGAAGCCCTGCTGGCGCCGTATGTCAGACCCGGCAGCCCTGTTGTCCAGTGCAGCAAGCATCAGGCTCTCTGACGGTGTCATGATCAGTATGCCTGCGGTTAGTGCCATGTGGATGGTCACCTCACCTGCCCCCTGCCGGTAGGTGGCAGTAAATGTACGTGTACCGTCTATCTCGCGTCGTCCGCTCACCGTGGCCCCTGTCTGGGTGGTGAGTGCTGTGAGCCTCCTTCCGGTAAAGAGTGGTCCGGTGCTCATCACCGCCAGTGGTGCTGCTGCCCTTTGGCCTGCAGTATGGAACGATATCACCACCCTCCTGCTGCTTATCAGCTCGCGCACCTCCCTGCTGCCGGTGATACTGTCCACAGCTGAGGCTGCCGTGACCAGTGATGAGGCCCACTCCATGGCTGTGAGGCTGCTGAGAAGGCCGGCAGGGTCAGCAACGCGTGTGAGCAGCTCCGGGAAATCGTCAGTCTCAATAATAAGGAAGGCGTCAGCCGGTACCGCTTCCCACGGCTCTGCCACCACCGCACCCTTCTCACGACGTATAAACCAGGCTGCCACGGCCAGCGCCGCAGCAAACATTACCACTACTATGATTGCGCTCTTCCTACGCACTGCTCTCCCGATAAACAATATGCGTCCAAATTTATAAAATAATAGTGTGCCCTGCCACCTAACTCTTATTTGAAGAGAGCTGAGCCTTATCTTTTGCTTTTATGAAATGATTGATTAGTTTTCAACAATATTTGGATAACGGCAGTGTGATGAGTCGTAAATATTCCCTCACAGAGCTCAGCAGCAAGAAAGATATCAGGGACTTTCACAACCTTCCGGCGATGATCAACCGCGGCGACAGCAACTGGATCAGGCCCCTGACAAATGATATCGAATCAGTTTTCAATCCCGCAACAAATACCCTCTTCCGCACAGGCGAGGCGATCCGCTGGCTGCTGCGCGATGAGAGCGGCAAGACCGTAGGCAGGGTGGCTGCCTTCTACAGCCGTAAGATCTCAGGCGCCAAGGGGAGCAGTGTGGGCAGCATGGGGTTCTTTGAGTGTATCAATGACCAGGAGGCTGCCAACATACTGTTTGATGCCTGTCGCAACTGGCTGACAGAAAAAGGCATGACCGCCATGGAGGGGCCGGTGAACTTTGGCGACCGCGACCGCTGGTGGGGAGTGCTTGTTGACGGGTTCCTGCCGCCAAACTACTGCATGCCCTATAACCCGCCATGGTACCAGGAGCTCTTTGAGAGGTACGGCTTCAGAAACTATTTCAACCAGTACACCTACCACATACCGGTAGATGACAGTCGCCTCGATCCGGTGATAAGACAAAAGGCCGAACGGGTGTTCAGTAACCCTGACTACTCCTTCAGATATATGACCCGTAAGGAGATAGATGATATTGCCCGTAACTTTATGATCATCTACAACAAGGGGTGGGCCCGCTTTCCCGGGGTGAAAACAATAAGTGAGAAGCATGCCAGGCTGCTGCTGAAGAGTATCAGGCCGGTGCTTGATGAGAAGCTGCTATGGTTTGGCTTCTACAAGGATGAGCCGATATCATTCTTTATCATGCTTCCCGAGATAAATCAGATAGTGCGCCACCTCAACGGGCGCCTCAACCTTATCGGCAAGGTGAAGTTTATGTGGTACAAACATGTGAGGAGGAAGCTGACCAAGGCGTTCGGACTAATCTTTGGTATTGTGCCTGAGCATCAGCGCAAAGGGGTGGAAGGTGCACTGATAATCTCCTTCTCCAGGCTGGCCCTCTCCGACACTTTTCCTTACCGTGAGCTGGAGTTCAACTGGATAGGCGACTTCAACCCCTCAATGATGCACCTGCTTGATCAGATAGGTGCCACCATTCTCAAGACACACGTCACCTACCGGTTTCTGTTTGACCCTGACGCACCCTTTGAGAGGGCACAGATGGTCAACGTTTAGCACATTGAGAAATTAGAACAAGTATAGTTGCATGTGGCTTTGCTAAATAAGTATAGCTAAGCCGGTATGGCCTGGTTTAGTAAGGGTAGCTGACTATGGCAGGAGTATTTATCATAGTAGCGGACTCTGTTACAGGTGTTTGTCAGAGAAACGGACTCTGTTACAGGTGTTTGTCAGAGACGCGGACTCTGCTACAGGTATTTGTCAGAGACGCGGGCTCTGCTACAGGTGTTTGTCAGAAAGGCCGGTAGCCGATTATCTCCCTCACATCCCTGATGGTTGCTGCGGCGCTGCTCCTGGCCTTCTCCGCCCCCTCCTTCACCACCCTCCCCAGGTAGTGAGGGTCATCCATAATCTCGTTGATACGCTCCCTGATAGGGCTGGTAACCCTTATGATATCTTCGGCCAGCTGCTTCTTGAGGTCTCCATACCTGATGGTACAGCGGGCATGCTGCTCACGGAAGTGTGTCAGCGTTGATGGCTCAGAGACCACCTCCATAATGGTGAAAAGGTTTTTTACCGGCGTAGAGGGCTCTGAGTCAGGCTGCTGCGGACCAGCGTCGGTCACTGCACGCATCACCTTGCGACGTATCTCCTCGGGCGTGTCAGCCAGGAAGATACCATTACCCTCACTCTTGCCCATCTTGCCTGCACCGTCAAGGCCCGGTATCTTTATCAGCTCCCTGCCAAAGTTGTAGGCTGCCGGCTCAGGGAAGTAGTCAACCCCATACATGGTATTGAAGCGACGGGCAAAACGACGGGTCATCTCCAGGTGCTGCTCCTGATCCTTACCCACCGGCACCTTGTGCGCCTTATGGATGATGATGTCGGCAGCCATCAGCACCGGATAGGTGAGCAGTCCGGCATTTATGTTGTCAGGATGAGCACGTATCTTCTCCTTGAATGATGCTGTACGCTCCAGCTCACCCACATATGAGATCATGTTGAGGATGAGGTAGAGCTCAGTCACCTCGGGCAGATCGCTCTGCACATAGATGGTAGCCCTCTCCGGGTCGAGGCCTGCAGCAAGGTACTCAGCCAGCACCTGCCTTATGTTGCCCACCAGGTCATCAGGGTGCGGATGAGTGGTAAGTGAATGATAGTCAGCCACAAAAAAATAACAGTTATTCTCCTCCTGCATCCTGAGGAAGTTGCGTAGCGCCCCGAAATAGTTACCGAGGTGCAGGTTGCCGGTTGATCGTATACCACTTACTACCGTATCCATGAATTAGTTGTTTGCAGCTGCAAAAATAGCTATAAATAACCAATCTGCTTCAATAAATGAGAGGTCACCGGTTTGGCGCTATACCTATAACCACCTGCTTACGGCAGCACTCATCCCCCACGATTCGCTACCCCCTTTCTGCCGGCTGCCACAATTTTTCCTATTTTTGCATGAAATAGTTTAACCATGGAAACCACACGGCAGAAGAAAGTTGCACGGCTGATACAGAAGGAGCTGTCTGAGATCCTGATGAATCATGGCCAGCAGCTTGCCCCCGGCAAGATAATCTCAGTTACTACAGTACGTATCACCTCTGACCTTTCGCTGGCACGGGCATGGGTCAGTATCTTCCCCTCAGAAGGGTCAGCTGCTGCCCTCGAGACGCTGAAGCACAACACCTCCCGCCTGCGGTATGAGCTGGGTCAGAAGATACGTAACCAGCTCCGTATCGTTCCTGAGGTCAATTTCTTTCTTGATGACAGCAACGACTATATTGACAATCTCACGAAACTGCTCAATGAGTGATCACAGCGACTACATTGACAATCTTACCAATTGCTCAATGAATGATCACAGTGACTACATTGACAATCTTACCAATTGCTCAATGAGTGATCACAGCGACTACATTGACAATCTTACGAATTGCTCAATGAGTGACCCTGACAGCTATATTGGCAACTCTGCACAACTGCTCAATCAGTAACCACGATGCACTATGACCCCATCAAGGAGTATCTGGGGCGGTTCTTCAACCGCCACCCTCTCCTGCGCACCCTCTTCTACCGCCTGCTCAATATCCTGTTGCTGCGTTCATGGCATGTGAGGCGTACCCTGCGCCGGCTGGCCCCCTCACTCCCCCCTGCGGCACAGGTGCTTGATGCCGGTATGGGGTTTGGGCAGTACTCCTGGTGGATGGCCCGCCACTATCCTCACTGGATGATCACTGCAGCTGATATCAAGCGTGACCAGGTAGATGAGTGCAATGCTTTCTTTGCTGCCACTGCTCTCTCTGACAGGGTCAGTGCTGTTGAGGCTGACCTTGTCAGCTGGAGCTCTGACACCCTGTTTGACCTTATCGTGTGTGTTGACGTTATGGAGCATATCGCTGAAGACCGTACGGTGCTGGAACGGTTCAGGGCTATGACTGCTGCCGGCGGGAGGCTGGTCATCTCAACCCCTTCTGATATGGGGGGGTCTGATGTACACTCCGGTGATGATACCTCATTCATAGGTGAGCATGTGCGCAACGGCTACAGTGTTGAGGAGATCACTGAAAAGCTTATGTCAGCAGGCTATGACCATGTAGCCGCCACCTATACCTATGGCCCTCCCGGCAGCCTGGCGTGGCGTCTCTCAATGAAATATCCCGTCATTATGCTGTCTGCCTCACGACTCTTCCTGATTCTCCTTCCTTTCTACTATCTTGCCGTAATGCCGCTGGCACTGCTACTCAACTATGCCGATCTGCGCATGAAGCATAAAAAAGGGACCGGGCTGCTGGTTGTAGCAGAAACCAGAGGATAAGACCGTTACTCAACAATGAGACTGTCGCTCTACATAGCAAAAAGGTACCTGTTCGCCCGGAAGTCGCGAAATGCTATCAATATTATCTCAGCCATCTCGGTAGCGGGCGTTACTGTGGGTACCATGGCACTGATAACCATACTGTCGGTCTTTAACGGCCTTGAAGATATGGTAAAGAGTATTTTCAGCACCTCTGACCCCCAGATAAAGATCTCACCGGCAGCTGGCAAGGTGTTCGATCCTGACACCCTGGTACTTGACCGCCTCACGGCCACCGCCGGGGTGGAGGCGTGGGCACTCACCCTCGAGGAGAATGCGCTGCTGCGCTATGAGAACCAGCAATATATAGCAACCATCAAGGGTGTGTCGGAGAACTATGCCCTGGTCACCGACCTTGATACCGCCATGTGGGATGGTGAGTTCATACTGAGGGGAGACAACGGGAGACCCTATGCCATTGCCGGACTGGGAGTGGCCAACTACCTGGGTATGAGACTTAACTTTGTGTCGCCCCTGGCAATATATATCCCTGACCGCAAGGCACGCATAAGGGCTACACCTGATAATGAGTTTACCCGTAAATATATCTACCTCTCAGGCATCTTTGCCGTTGAGCAGGAGTTTGACTCAAAGTATCTCTTCCTCCCTCTCGACTTCGCCCGTGAGCTGCTTGACTACGCCACAGAGGTGAGCTCCATAGAGGTACGGCTCACCGCCGGTGCTGATGAGAAGAAGGCACAGAACAGTATCAGGCAGCTGATGGGCAAAGGTTTCCTGGTACAGAACAGGTATGAGCAGCAGGAGATCTTCTATAGGGTGATGAAGGCTGAGCGACTGGCTATCTTTGTCATCCTCACCTTTATCCTTATCGTTGCCTCCTTCAATATCATAGGCTCGCTGATGATGCTGATCATTGAGAAAGAGCGCGACATAGGTATCCTGCAGAGCCTGGGTGCCAATAACCGGCTCATCAAACGTATCTTTATCTATGAGGGGTGGATGATCTCATTCATAGGTACCATTGCCGGGCTCCTCCTGGGTATCATACTGTGCCTTGCCCAGCAGCACTTTGGTATTGTCAGGCTGTCAGGTGACTCACTGCTGATAGACTTCTATCCTGTCAGGATGAAGCTCTCTGACTTCTTTGTGGTGGCAGCCACGGTGATGGCTATCGGCTATGGTGCTGCCTGGTATCCGGTACACTATCTCTCACGCCGGAGCCTCCGGGAGGCCGATAAAACCGTTGGGGAATGAAGAGGTTAATACTTATGACTATTGTGGTGGTGCTGCTTAGTGGCTCCTCATGCCGCCATGATGGGACGATGAAGCGTCCGGCCCCGTCACGGCGCATACCCGACAATACGCTGGTCGATATACTCACTGACACCTACCTCACCTCGGGGATGCTCGACCTCTACGCCATCAGTATCACGTGGGGCCGGCGCGACTCCACCCTCAACTATATTGATGTCATTGAGAGTCATGGCTACACCTGGGATCAGTTCGATGCGACCATGAGGTACTACTTCAACTCAAAACCCAAAAAGCTCTCCAAAATATTTGACAGGGTCACCGGCAACCTACTTGAGCTTGAGACAACCGTTATGACTGAGAGCAGGGAGAGCCCGCCTCCGGAGGAGAACCTGTGGCCCGGCAAGCTCAGCTACAGCTTTCCTGAGGAGTCAGCCAGAGATCCTATATGGTTTGATATACCTATCAGTGAGCCAGGTCAATATGTGCTGAGAGCCGAGATAAGGCTCTTCGATGATGACCGGAGCCGTAACCCCAGGGTGACAGCCTACTTCAGCTATACCGATATCTCCGGTGAAGAGCGTCGCGACTACTGGAAGGAGGCTCCCCTTAAGAAAGATGGACAGTTCCATACCATAGAGCTGCAACACACTATCGAAAATATCTCAGGGGTGCGCCTGCGCGGATGGCTGCTTAACCATGACAACCAGACCGGCCAGTGGGAGAAGCATTCCCGTATCACCAACATCAGTATAGTTCATTCCGGTGAAACGATGGTCTATTGATGAGAGGGAGGAGGGTCGACGATGAGGAGGATCGCGGCACAATACCTGTTCACCTCGGCCGGCGACCCCCTGAGGCGTGGGGTGGTCACTGCCCGCCATGATGGTACAATCATTGATATAGAGGATACTGGCGGCCACCTGGCAGAGAGGGCCGGCACCGAGTTTTATAATGGCCTGATCATCCCCGGGCTGGTCAATGCACATACACACCTTGAGCTGTCACACATGCGTGGAGTGATCCCTCCGGGCAGTGGCCTCAAAGGATTTATCAGAGCCATGGGCACCGCCAGGGAGGCGCCGCAGGAGCAGGTGGTGGCTGCTGCCCGCCAGGCTGACAATGACATGTATGACGGTGGGGTGGTGGCCTGCGGTGACATCAGCAACAGTCCGGTCGCCCTCCCTCTCAAAGGTGACAGCGCCATTTGTTATCACACCTTTATTGAGCTCTTCGGCCTTGACCCGGCTGTTGCTGCCGGCCGTGCCGCTGCGGCACGCGCCATGGCGGGGCATGCGGCTGAGCTCTCCCTGCCGGCACAGGTGACACCCCACTCGCTCTACTCGCTCTCCGGCCCACTGGCAGGGATGGCTGCGGCTGAGGCAGGTCCCGGCTCAGTCATCTCAATACACTTCCTCGAGTCTGATGATGAGCGTACCATGACCACCGGCCATGTTGGCCGTGCCCTGGCACTGGCAGCCGGCGTGTCACAGCTGATACTGGTACACAACACCGTTATTGAGCGCCACGAGGCGCAGGAGCTTGCTGCTGCTGACAACATCTGGTTCTGCCTCTGCCCCTCATCAAATATCCATATCTCAGGAGTAATGCCACCGGTTGCCATGCTGCATGAAGTAACCCGCCATATCGTTGCCGGCACTGACAGCCTCGCCTCCTCTGACCACCTTAGTATGATCACTGAGCTGAGGCTGCTGCATGAGGCTGCTCCTCACCTCCCTCTTGACGAGGTTATCCGCTGGGGCACCATCAACGGCGCCCGCGCCCTCAACCTGGGTGAGAGGCTGGGCTCCATCGAGCCGGGCAAGCGGCCGGGGCTGCTGCTGATAGAGCCGGTCGACCTGATACATATGCGGTTGCTGCCTCATAGCCGGGTACGCAGATTATTGTAAATTTGCACCTCATAACCACCAATCTTTTTTAGGAATGGCAACCTTCCTCTTCGACAGCATAGTCTTCGGTCCTGTCACCAGCCGCCGCCTGGGGGTATCACTCGGTATCAACCTGCTGCCGGTAAGCCGTAAGGTGTGTACCTTCAACTGTATCTATTGTGAGTGTGGATGGACACATGACAGCCAGGGTGGCGGTGAGCCTCTTCCCTCCCGCGCGGCGGTCAGAGCTGCTCTCAGGGAAAAGCTTGCTGCCATGAAGGAGGAGGGCAGTGCCCCCGATGTGATCACCTATGCCGGTAATGGTGAGCCGACGATGCACCCACAGTTTGCGGCTATCATTGATGACTCGGTGGCGCTGCGTGATGAGTTCTTTCCCGAGGCACGCATATCGGTTCTCTCCAACGGTACGATGCTGCATCGCAAGAGCGTACGTGACGCCCTGAAGAGGGTAGATATGAATATCCTCAAGCTCGACTCCGCCTTCCCGGAGACCATCAGGCTGCTGAACCAGCCTAAGGTAAAGGTTGACCTGGTGCAGTACGAAGAGTATCTTAAGGAGTTCAATGGCAGGTTCATAATACAGACCCTCTTCGTCAGAGGCCACTATGAGGGTGCCACCGTTGACAATACCACCCCGGCAGAGATCGCGGCGTGGCTCGAAGTGATCGCCAGGCTGAAGCCGGAACAGGTGATGATCTATACCATACACCGTGACACCCCGCTGGGCCATCAGCTGGTGAAGGTGCCACTGGATGAGCTCAATGCTATTGCCCACAGGGTGAATGAGCTGGGTATCAGCACCTCAGTATCAGGGTAGTGGCCATGGGCAGCCTGCGGGTAGTGATCAGTCCGCTAAGCTGGGGCCTCGGGCACGCCGGACGAATGATACCCCTGGCACTTGAGATGCAGAGACGGGGGTGGGAGGTGATATTCGCTGCCGACGAGCCACTGCTGAAGATGGTGAGCAGAGAGCTGTCAGGGGAGAGGCCGTCAGAAGAGGAGCTGTCAGAAGAGGAGCTGTCAGAAGAGAGGCTGTCAGTGAAAAATTTATCGGCAAATCAACTGGCAGACATGGTGCCGGCCAAAAAGGAGCTCCTTGACGGGAAGCTGTCAGGGAATGAATCGAATGAGTCACCCATACCGACCATCAGGATGGTAACCGTTCCCGGTCTGCGGATACGATACTCCCGTTACCTGCCTCAGTATCTGTTTATCTTCCTGCAGCTGCCACGTATCATCTGGGCTTCGGTTGCTGAACAGCGGCAGCTGAAGCGGCTTGTTGATGCCACTGCACCCGATGTGATCATCTCAGATAACCGGTTCGGATTCTTCCACAAAAAAGTCTTTTCAGTATATGTCACCCACCAGCTGCGCATACCCTTCCCCCGTGCACTGCGCTTCCTGGAGCGACCGGTATCCTCACTGCACCGCATGGTGATCAACCGGTATGACCTATGCCTGGTGCCTGACTATCCCGGTGAAAACAATCTCAGCGGCAGGCTCTCACACACCTACTCCGGTAAAAGGTCACACACACTTGCCGGGACGCTGCCAGGCGCCAGTACCAGCAGGCAGGCAGAAAAAGGCAGACAGCCTGAAAAAAAGAGGCGGCAGCGCGGTACCAGGCTCTTTTTTATGGGTCCGCTGTCACGGTTCGCCGGCAGTAGTGACAGCACATCCGGCAGTAGCGACAGCACATCCGGCAGCAGCAATACTACGGCTGACAGTGGGTGCCATGACCATAGTGATAGTTTCGGCAGCGTTGTCACCGCCTGTGGGGTGACCCTCACCCCTCCATATATCTGCCTGGTGCTTTCTGGCCCCGAGCCTCAGCGCTCACTACTGTCAGAGAGGGTTGTTTCAGCGCTACATCAGACCCTTACCGGCAACCCTCACCTGAGGCTGGTCATCCTCACCGCCACGGAGCCTCCTTACCGCAGTGCCGGCACCTCTCCTGCAGCTGCTGCCAGGTATCTCATCGCGCCTGACATTGACCTGATGCGACAGCTTATCTGTCATGCCTCTCTGGTTATTACACGTGCCGGATATACAATGATAATGGAGCTTGTTTCACTGGGCAGAGGGGCAGTACTTGTTCCCACCCCCGGCCAGCCTGAGCAGGAGTACCTGGGAGGGTGGCTCGATGGTCGTTACGGTTTCATCACCATGGAGCAGAACCGGCTGCACCGTCTGGCACCACTGGCAAAGGCCATCATCAGTAATAATTCTACAATAACAGAAACCGGAAATGTGATAAACTCCTCCGGCAGTGCAGATGGCAGAGCGGGCGGCAGTGCAGATCTCCGGGATGAGAGTGCAGGCGACTGTGCAGATCACGGTGCAGACAGCAGTGCAGATCACAGTTATGGTAGTATATATGCAGACAGGCAGAGCAGTCATCTGCTTCCCGACTCCGCACCGCTGCTGGAGGAGGCGCTGAAGATAATTAAGGGTGAAGTCGTCCGCCGCAGAAAAGGATAACAACAGACCTGCGCAGAAAAGAGAGCAAACTAACGCATCAGGAAAAAGAGCGAGAGGCTCATGATAACCACTCCGGTAAAAAATCCTGACCACACCTCAGAGGCCGTATGATCTTTAAGATATATTCGTGCTGACATCACCGAGCTGCCGGCCAGAATCACCGCTATCAGCTGCCACGTCATACCGGTACGGTAGAGGATGATCATCGTAACAACCAGCACCAGCAGTCCGCCAAACCCGGCAGCGTGCAAAGAAATCCTGTAGGTGACAGTGATAAGTAGTGTTGCCAGTGTCACCACCGCTATCGATATGAAGTAGGCTTTGAAGAGGCTGGGTGCCTGCAGCCGTAACAGCAGGAAGGCTGTCACGCTGTACATCAGCAGGGTGAAGGTGAGCAGCAGCACCCTCTCGTTGCGGTCACGCACCGTAAAGGTGGTAATGGCCCCTTTGCGGTAGAGGATAGCTGCCATAGCGAGAGGCATCATGACATTGTTGATCAGCACCATGATAAAGATGAGCCGTTTGATGGGCATCGGAATGTATGAGTGGAGGGTCTGCGAACTGTAGATAATCAGCAGTCCGTAGAGTGGAATAAATACCGGATGAAACAGGATTGACAATATCTCCGCCATCCCCCTGTGGCGCTGTTCCACTGCCGCTGCCACCGGTTGTCCTGCTGCCGCTGCGGAGTCTTGTTCACCGCCCGTTATATCAGTATCCTCCGGGCTCATCCCAGCTCCTTCCTCATTCTGGCCACCGGTATGCTCAGCTGTTCACGATATTTGGCTACGGTGCGCCTTGCTATCTTGTACCCTTTCTCCTGAAGAATCTCTGTCAGCTTCTCATCTGTCAGCGGCTTTCGCTTATCTTCATTATCCACGCACTCCTGCAGTATCCGCTTTATCTCACGTGTAGAGACCTCATCACCACTGTCGGTCTGCATCGCCTCTGAGAAGAAGAATTTCAGCGGATAGATACCGAAGTGTGTCTGGATATATTTGCTGTTTGCCACCCTCGATACAGTAGAGATATCGAGTCCGGTCATAGTGGCTATATCCTTAAGTATCATTGGCCTGAGCTTAGTGTCATCACCCTCCTCAAAATACTCCTTCTGATACTCGAGGATAGCGTTCATCGTCAGCAGCAAAGTGTTCTGCCGCTGCTTCATGGCATCGATGAACCATCTTGCTGCATCCAGCTTCTGCTTGACAAACATGATGGCATCCCTGTTCCGGCGACCCGCCTTCTTATCATGCACATATGACTCGAGCATCTCACTGTAGCCCCTGTTGATCTTCAGCTCAGGTATATTTCTGTTGTTGAGGCTCAGTTCAAAGTTACTGTCGGTCTGCTCCAGTATAAAGTCAGGTATGATATGGTGTGACAGTCTGGCAAATGGGTCGTTCATGGTTCCTCCCGGCCTCGGGTTGAGCTTCAGCACCTCATCGATCACCTCCTTCATCTCCTCCTCCTCTATCTCGAGCCTGGCCATGATCTTCTCATAGTGTCTCCTTGAGAACTCCTCAAAATAGTCAGTCAGCACCTTGGTTGTCAGGGCTATTGAAGGTACTGACTGATCTTTGCGCGCTATCTGCAGCAGCAGGCACTCACGCAGGTCACGCGCTCCCACGCCGGCCGGGTCAAGGTCCTGCACTATCTCAAGTATACCGTTCAGCTCCTCCTCATCGGTAGTGATATTTTGCAGGAAGGCGAGGTCATCAACCATATTCTCCACCTCACGCCGCAGGTATCCGTCGTCATCAATATTTCCGATAATATACTCTCCCAGTGTCTGCTGCCGTTCATCCACGGCCCGCAGGTTGAACTGCTGTCTCAGTACCTCATGGAATGATGACCCTACCGCAAACGGTATCTCTTCGCGCTTCTCATCCCTGGATACATTACTAATATGGAGCTGGTAATCGGGAATATCCTCATCATTGAGGTAGTCATCCAGTGAGAACTCCTCATCATCATAATCATTCTGCTCATTATCAGTCCTCTCCTCCTCCTCTTCATTATGCAGCTCCTCATCCTCATGTCCCTCCTCCAGTGCCGGGTTCTCCTCCAGCTCCTTCTTGATACGCTGCTCGAGCTGCATAGCAGGCACCTCCAGCAGCTTGATCATCTGGATCTGCTGTGGTGACAGCTTCTGCAGCATCCTCTGCTGAAGTTTCTGGTCGAGCATGGTTTTTCTCTCTCTCTTTAAAATTCTGCATTCCGCGGCGTACGCGGGAATGGTATCACATCACGTATGTTAGACATACCGGTCATAAAGAGCATCAGCCTCTCAAACCCCAGTCCGAACCCCGAATGAGGTACTGTGCCGAACTTACGTGTCTCGAGGTACCACCAGAGCTCACTGACCGGCAGGCCCAGCTCATTGATACGGCGTTCAAGCTTGTCATACTCCTCCTCTCTCTGTGACCCTCCTATTATCTCACCTATGCCGGGGAAGAGCACATCAAGGGCTCTCACCGTCTTTCCGTCATCATTCTGTTTCATATAGAACGCTTTGATACTCATTGGGTAGTCAGTCAGTATCACCGGTCTTTTGAAGTGTCTCTCCACCAGGTACCGTTCATGTTCAGCCTGCAGGTCGCGTCCCCATCCTACCGGGTACTCCCACTTGCGGTCAGCTTCCTCCAGTATTTTCACCGCCTCGGTATATGTTAGCCGCTCGAAGCTATTGGCAAGCACAAACTGAAGCCTCTCAATAAGCCCCTTGTCAACCATCCTGTTAAGAAAATCGAGGTCATCACCACAGTTATCCAGTGCATACTTAATAAGATACCTGGTAAAGTCCTCAGCCAGATCCATATTGTCATTGATATCCCAGAATGCCATCTCAGGCTCAATCATCCAGAACTCAGCCAGGTGGCGCGGCGTGTTTGAGTTTTCTGCGCGGAAGGTGGGACCGAAGGTGTATATCTCACCCAGGGCGAGGGCTCCCAGCTCACCCTCCAGCTGCCCGGAGACGGTAAGATTGGTTGGCTTACCGAAAAAGTCCCTGTCATAATCAACAGCACCCTCTTTTGTTCGTGGCACATTGGCCAGGTCGAGGGTGGTGACGTGGAACATCTCACCCGCCCCCTCAGCATCACTGCCGGTGATGATTGGGGTGTGCAGGTAGTAGAATCCGCGGTCATTGTAATATTTGTGCACAGCATATGCCATGGCATGCCTGACACGCATCACCGCACCAAAGGTGTTTGTCCGAAAGCGGAGATGAGCTATCTCCCTGAGATACTCCATTGAGTGACCCTTCTTTTGGAGGGGGTAGGTCTCAGGGTCACACCTGCCGTAAATATGGAGGGTATCAGCCTGTATCTCCACGCTCTGCCCCTTACCCTGTGACGCTACCAGTCTTCCGGTAACCGAGAGGCTGGCGCCGGTGGTAACATCTTTCAGCTGCTCTGCGGGGAATGAGTTTATCTCAAAGACTATCTGTATATTGTGTATGGTTGAGCCATCGTTGAGCGATACGAAGGCTACATTCTTTATCTCACGCTTGGTCCTGACCCAGCCCTTGACAAGTACACTCTCACCGACTGCATGGCCGTCAAGAAGCTCCTTTACTCTTTTTCTTTTCATAAACAGTGTGACAGTTATTGAGACAAAAATAACATTTTGTTCCGCTTGCGGTAATGACCTTTGGTCTGATGGCATTGTTTTTGTGCATAAAGGCAATTTTTTATGTGCTGCCGACGTTTTTCCTTTGGATTACACCTATTGAATTTATCCCACAAAATGGGTATTTTTACTACTTTAAACTGAAAACGATAACAATATGGAGGTCGACAGCAAGATCATTGTAGTTCCATGGGATTTCACCCCGGTAGCTGAATATGCATTGCAACATGCAGTTAAGATATCACGTATGACACGTGATGATGTCTGCCTGTTGCACATTGTTGACAAGATCACCAGTGATGGCGGCATCAAGGCGAAGCAGGCCTCGATGAACAATAAGGGTCAGGAGATTGAGAGTCTCTACGGGGTGAAGGTACGTACCCATGTTCAGCGTGGCACCATCTTTAAGCAGATACCTGAGTTTGTCAATGACCGTGGTGCCTCACTGGTAGTTATGGGTACCCATGGTATGAGCGGTATGCAGAAGGTTACCGGCAGCTGGGCGCTGAAGGTTATTGCAAGGTCAAAGGTGCCCTATATAGTGGTACAGGCGCCGCCCAATGAGAAGGAGCGTTACCAGGATATTGTCTTTCCGGTTGACTTTCGTTCGGAGGAGAAGGAGAAGCTCTCCATGGCGATCTTTATGGGTAAGTATTTTGACTCAAAGGTACATATACTGAAGGCGGTAAGGAAAGATGACTCGCTGGCCAAGAAGACCAACCTCAACCTCAACTATACGGTAAGGATGCTTATCCAGAACAATATTGAGTATGAGATACGCGAGATACCTGCCGACAAGCTTGCTGAGCAGACCCTCGAGATAGCTCTTGAGATGAAGGCTGACCTGATACTGATCATGACCACCAAGGATATCACCTTTGCTGACTATGTGTTTGGTGCCCGCGAGCAGTATATCATAGCCAACAGCTCCAAGATACCGGTCTGCTGTGTCAACCCGACCTCAGCCTATGCCAACCTCGGGCAGTTTATGTACGGTTAGTTGTCATCAGAGGGGGAATGTCTGTTATTGTCAACAAGGTAACCAAGCATTATGGTGTGCAGAAGGCTCTTGATGAGGTCTCCTTCACCATACCTGCAGGTGAGATAGTAGGCTTTATCGGCCCTAACGGGGCAGGTAAGTCAACCATGATGAAGATTATTACCGGGTTCTTTCCGGCCGACTCGGGTGAGGTGACCGTCTGTGGTCTCACTGCCGGTCCGGCTGCCAGGGGGGTGAAACGCCTGATAGGGTACCTCCCCGAAAACAATCCGCTCTACCCCGATATGTATGTGAGGGAGTATCTCTCTTATGTGGCTGGTATATATTCACTTGGCAAAAGGAGCCGTGAGGCGGTAGAGAGGGTTATTGAGCTTACCGGACTCACCCCTGAGCAGGGTAAAAAGATAGGTGCTCTCTCGAAAGGGTACCGGCAGCGTGTCGGACTGGCACAGGCGCTGATCAATGACCCTGAGGTGCTGATACTGGATGAGGCTACTACCGGACTTGATCCCAACCAGATAGTTGAGATACGTAACCTTATCTCAGAGACCGGCAAAGAGAAGACGGTGATACTCTCAACCCATATCATGCAGGAGGTAGAGGCTATCTGCAGCCGCGTTATCATTATTGATCATGGCCATATCATTGCTGATGGCCCGATAGGGGAGATCGCCTCCCTCGCCGGCAATCACCTCGAAGAGACGTTCCGGCAGCTGACAGGCAGGTAGGCGAGACAATCACACTGTCACCCGACATATTTTCCTCATTCCCTGCATCTTATCCAATGCCCTATTTGACTGGTATTGTCACTGTCTCCGGAGCCCTCCTAAGAGGAACAGGTCATATACCGGGTAGTACGGCTTTTCAGGTTTTTCATGGACGAAGGAGCTCTGCACTCCGAAAAGAGGAAGCGTTCATATGTGCGATAGAAATAATTGGGAAAGTTGCCCCCTTATTGTCATGAAATATCTATCTTCGCACCACTCTTTTGACAGTGGAAAGATTTGTGCTGATTGCAACCACGGGAAAAAATGCTAAAACGGCTTCCTGCCGCTGCTTATCAACAATCCGTCCCTGCCATTGTTAAACTTTAAAAATTGACAAATGAGCTTTCTCTTTACTTCTGAATCGGTCTCTGAGGGTCATCCTGACAAGGTTGCCGACCGGATCTCCGACGCGCTTCTTGACTATTTCCTTGCATGGGACCCCAACTCCAAGGTGGCCTGTGAGACGCTGGTCACCACCGGGCAGGTGGTGGTTGCCGGCGAGGTGAGAACAAAGACCTACCTTGATATACAGTCGATCATCCGTGAGGTGATCAACGAAATTGGATACACCAGGGCAGAGTATATGTTTGACGGTAATTCATGTGGTATCTTCTCTGCCATCCATGAGCAGTCACCTGACATCACCATGGGTGTTGAGCGTAGCAGCAGGGAGGAGCAGGGTGCCGGCGACCAGGGTATGATGTTTGGCTATGCCGTTGATGAGACAAGGAATTACCTTCCTCTCTCACTTGATATTGCTCATGAGATCGTCTATCAGCTGGCCGCGATACGTCGTGAAGGGCGTGAGATGCTCTACCTGAGGCCCGACTCAAAGTCGCAGGTAACCGTTGAGTACAATGATGACGGCACCCCGCTGAAGGTGCACACCATCGTGGTCTCAACCCAGCATGATGAGTTTGATGACGACGAGAAGAAGATGCTTGAGACCATCAAAAATGATGTTATCAATATTCTGATTCCCAGGGTTAAGGCACAGCTCGATAACGACGGGCAGAAGCTCTTTGGTGATGACATCATCTACCATGTCAATCCTACCGGCAAGTTTGTGATAGGCGGTCCGCATGGCGACAGTGGTCTGACCGGACGAAAGATTATTGTTGACACCTATGGTGGCCGTGGTGCGCATGGTGGTGGTGCCTTCTCCGGCAAGGACCCGTCAAAGGTTGACCGCTCAGCTGCCTATGCTGCACGCCATATAGCCAAGAATATGGTTGCTGCCGGCGTGGCACGCGAGATGCTGGTTCAGATCTCCTATGCCATCGGTATAGCTGAGCCGGTAGGAGTCTTCGTCAACACCTTCGGCACCTCCAGGGTGAAGCAGAGTGATGGCGAGATAGCTACCATTATCAGCGAAATGTTTGACCTGCGACCGGCAATGATAGAGCAGGAGTATGGACTGCGGAAGCCCATCTATTCCGAGACAGCCGCCTACGGCCATATGGGACGCATACCGCGGACCGTGGAGAAGAGGTTCAGGTCATTCAACGGGCTGCCCGACAAAACGATGACCGTAGAGCTCTTCAAGTGGGAGGAGCTCAACAAGGTGGATGAGATCAGGAGGAAGTTCGGGATCTGAGGAGACGCGATATCTGCGGAAGTTCGGGATCTGAGGAGGTTCATAGCTCCGGAGGGTGGGTTAACAAGGGGCGCCGTAAGCTGTACCGATGGTACCTCTAATATGAATCTTTGACTATACGTGCTACGTTATCACCTCTCCCGAGGGTATAGTAGTGTATTCCCGGCACGCCGTTGCTCAGCAGGTCACGGCTCTGTCTTGTTGCCCATTCGATACCTGCCTCGCGTGCCTCCTCATCGCTGCGGCATCTCCTGAGCATCTCTGCCAGCTCCTCCGGAATATCGATATGGAATGTTTGTGGCAGCAGGTTCATGTCGGTCATTGCTGAGACCGGTTTTATTCCCGGGATAAGTGGTACGGTGATGCCCATTGCTCTGACCGCCTCCCGAAAATCATAGAACCGGCGGTTATCAAAAAACATCTGTGTCACGATATAGTCAGCCCCGGCATCCACCTTACGCTTCAAACATGCCAGGTCACTGGTCATATTGGGTGCCTCAAAATGTTTTTCGGGGTAGCCTGCCACCCCGACACAGAATGATGTTGGTGAACTGTTCTTTAGTCCGGCATCAAGATACTCACCACGATTGAGTGCCGCTATCTGCTCTACCAGTCCGTCGGTATTGGTATGTCCGCCCGGGGTAGGGATAAATGATCTGCTGCCCCGTGGCGGGTCGCCGCGCAGTGCCAGCACATCATTGATTCCCAGGAAGCTCATCTCTATCAGCGCATTCTCTGTCTCCTCCTTTGTGAATCCGCCACAGAGCAGGTGTGGCACCACCACCACATTGTACTTGTACTTCACTGCCGCTGCCAGGGCGATGGTTCCCGGCCTCTTTCTGGTCACCCTCCTCTCAAGCAGTCCGTCACCCCTGGTGACCAGCACCTCCTCATTGCGGTGTGAGGTGAAGTTTATATATGCCGGCTCATACTCAAGAAGCAGTTCAATAGTGTGGTAGATACGTTCGAGGTTGTGCCCCTTCAGCGGGGGCAGCAGCTCAAAGGTGAAGAGCGGTCTCTTAGCACTCCGGATAAGCTCAATTACTGTCATGCCTGCATTCAGATGATACATTTCAGAGTCATCAAAGTTAGCTATTATTCTCTCACCTGCCCGGCAATTGTACGGGCGTCATCAGCCTGCTGCCGCCAACAGGGATAAACATATGCTCAGAGGCTGGTGGCGAGCCATCTGGCGGCCTCATCGGCTGTTATGCCGTTACGGGCAGCGTACTCTTCAAGCTGATCCCTCCCTATCGTTCCCACATTGAAGTACTCCGACTCAGGCGATGCAAATACATATCCGCACACTGAGGCTGCCGGCACCATCATGTAGCTCTCCGTCAGGGTGGCACCTATCTGCTGCGGTGCATCGAGAATATCGAAGATCACCTTCTTGCCGTAATGGTCAGGGCATGCGGGGTAGCCCGGTGCCGGCCGGATACCCTGGTAGCGTATCCTGAACAGATCCTCAGCTGTCAGCTCCTCATCGGGTGCATAGCCCCACTGCCGCATACGTATCTCACGGTGGAGCCACTCGGCGGCCGCCTCCGCAAAGCGGTCAGCCAGTATCTTCAGCATAATCATCTGGTAGTCATCACCGGCAATATCTTCGGGCAGCTTTTCCGTAGTATGTACTGTCACTGCAAAGAGACCGGCATGGTCACCCCTCTCTGCCACGAAGTCAGCCAGGCAGAGGTTCAGCTGACCTTCCCTCTTCTCCTGCTGGTTCCTCAGGAACCGGAGCCAGGTAGCGGAAGAATCACCCCTGTCGCCGGTCAGCAGCTTAACGTCATCGCCATGCCTCTCTGCCGGGAAGATCCCTGACACTGCCCGTGCCTCCATCAGCTCTTCACCGATAATCCGTTCGATCATTGCGAGTGCGTCAGCATGCAATTTCTTTGCCTCTTCACCCTTTACCGGATCGCTCAGTATCTCAGGATACTTACCTCCCAGCTTCCAGGCGACAAAAAAGAATGACCAGTCGAAGTAGTCTGTCAGCATCCTCAGGCTCACCTCTCCGGGGTTCACCACGCCTGTCACCCGTGGCGGCGGCATGGGTGTCACACTCATCAGTCCGTTGGCGCGGGCTGCCTCAAGCGTCACCATCCTCTTCTCCCTTCGCAGCGCCTCATGGTTGGCCCTCACCTCGGCATACCTCTCCCTGACCGATCTCCTGAAAGAGTCATCGCCTGACATCAGTGCCGAGACGACCGGTATTGCCCTCGAAGCATCCTTCACATGAACGGTAGAGTGTGAGTATACCGGTGCTATCCGCACTGCGGTATGTATCTCAGAGGTGGTGGCTCCGCCTATCAGCAGCGGTATCTTCATGCCCCGCTCCTGCATAAGCGAAGCGATATGTGCCATCTCTTCGAGTGATGGTGTGATCAGTCCTGACACCCCGATTATGTCAGCCTTCTCCTGCAGGGCGGTGTCGAGCAGCTTCTCTGCCGGCACCATCACCCCCAGGTCAGTCACCTCGTAGTTGTTGCACGAGAGGATCACCCCGACGATATTCTTCCCGATATCATGTACATCGCCCTTCACCGTAGCCAGCAGCACCTTCCCTGCCGAGGTCCGTTCTCCTCCCATCATCTCAGCCTCGATGTAGGGTGTCAGCCGTGCCACAGCCCTCTTCATCACCCTGGCGCTCTTGACCACCTGAGGCAGGAACATACGTCCTGACCCGAAGAGGTCGCCCACCTCGTTCATGCCATCCATCAGCGGACCCTCTATTATGTTCAGTGCCCTGTCATAGAGCGGCCGCGCCTCCTCAACGTCATCCTCAATGAAGGTGTCTATACCGTTCACCAGTGCGTACCTGATACGGCTTATCACATCCTTCTCACGCCACTCCAGCTGCTTCGTCTCCGTCTCCTGCTTCGTACCCCTGAGGTGTGCAGCGTGTTGCAGCAGCCTGTCAGTGGCATCACTCCTGCGATTAAGCACCACATCCTCTGTCAGTTCCAGCAGCCCGGGCTCTATGGAGGTATATACCCTGAGGAGGCCCGGGTTGACGATGCCCATATCCATTCCCGCCCTGATGGCATGGTAGAGGAAGACGGCATGCATAGCCTCCCTCACCTGATCATTGCCACGGAACGCAAAGGAGAGGTTGCTAACGCCGCCACTCACCTTTGCCAGGGGAAGGTTCTTCTTGATAAATTCGGTACTACTGATAAAGTCAACCGCATAGTTGTTATGCTCCTCTATGCCTGTGGCTATGGCCAGCACATTGGGGTCAATGATAATATCTTCCGGCGCGAACCAGGCCTCCTCCGTCAGCAGGCGGTACGACCTGGTTGCCACCTCCTTACGCCTCTCCAGCGTGTCTGCCTGTCCCTTTTCGTCGAAGAGCATCACCACTGCTGCGGCACCATACCTCTTCACCAGACGTGCCTTTTTCAGGAAATCCTCCTCACCCTCCTTCAGGCTGATTGAGTTGACCACCGGCTTACCCTGTATGCACTGCAGTCCGGCCTCAAGCACCTCCCACTTTGAGGAGTCGACCATTATGGGTAGCCGTGCGATGTCGGGCTCACTCATCAGAATGTTGATGAACCGTCTCATGGCACTGACACCGTCGATCATGGCATCATCCATACAGATATCTATCACCTGTGCTCCGCCCTCCACCTGGTCACGTGCCACCTCCAGCGCCTCCTGATACTTCTCATCACGTATCAGCCTCGCAAACCTGATCGATCCGGCCACGTTGGTGCGCTCACCCACATTGACAAAGTTGCTGTCGGGACGTATCACCAGCGGCTCCAGGCCGGCCAGCGTGGTGAGCTGCCTCCTCTCAGGAACGGTACGCGGCGGGTGACCCTCAGCCAGTGAGGCTATCACCCTGATATGGGCGGGTGTGGTGCCACAGCAGCCTCCTATGATGTTGACCCATCCGTTGTTGAGAAAACTCTTTACCACCCCACCCATAAAATCGGGCGACTGGTCATATTCGGCAAACTGGTTGGGTAGTCCGGCATTGGGGTGTACCGATACCGGGAGGGGGGATTTCGCCGAGAGCTCCTCAATGAATGGTCTGAGCTGCTCGGCTCCCAGTGCGCAGTTGAGCCCTATGCTCAGCAGCGGGTATTGCGACATGGTTATCAGGAACGCCTCCAGGGTCTGTCCTGTCAGGGTGCGGCCACTCGCATCGGTGATGGTTCCCGACACCATGACGGGGATATCGGTCTTCCGCTTCTCCAGCACGCCGCTGATGGCAAAGAGGGCTGCCTTGGCGTTGAGCACATCAAATACGGTCTCGATAAGCAGGATCTCTGCACCTCCCTCAATGAGCGCCTCCACCTGTTCGCCGTAGGCCTCAGCCAGCTCATTGAACGTGATGGAGCGTGCGCCGGGGTCATTCACGTCGGCCGACATAGATGCGGTGCGGTTGGTGGGCCCTATTGAGCCGGCCACCCATGCCACCCTGCCCGTCTCACGGTGGTGCTGCTCTGCCGCCTCCACCGCCAGCCTGGCAGCAGCCACATTAATAACCCTCACCTCCGGCTCCATGGCATAGTCAGCCATTGATACCCGGTTGGCGTTGAAGGTGTTGGTGGTGATGATGTCAGCCCCGGCCCTGAGATAGTCAAGGTGGATCTCCCTGATCAGGGCAGGCTGAGTAACTGAGAGCAGGTCATTGTTACCCTTCTGTGACTGCGGGTGACCGGCATACTGCGTGCCGCGGTACTGATCGTCGGTCAGCCGGTGCTGCTGTATCATTGTTCCCATGGCGCCGTCAAGGATCAGTATCCTCTCAGCCAGTGCCTCTCTGACAGATCTTTTCAATGTATGGAAATTTTTTTATGAGCCAAAATTACCTTAAAGGAGCGATATATGAAAACGGAAGGATCAGACCCGGGTGTGCCGTATCGGTTTGTCACGTAAAACCGTGGTTATGGCAGCCCTGCGAAAACAAAATGACACGGATAGTCTTATCCACTCTTTTAATTTCAATAACACCACTGATCATATTTTGTTATAGCATATTTTTGTGACAACACAACCAGATAACTCAAATGTCACAGAGATTCGGAAAAACATGGTGGGGCGAACAGTGGCTTCGTTCACTGGCAAACGCTGACTATGACAACCGGCTGCCACGCGGAGCCTCCTATGCACGTAATGACCGTGTTAAAGAGATCACCATCAGAGACAATAAAATCACTGCAAAGGTTGCCGGCAGCCGTCGTACCCCCTACAGGGTATCACTGATCATACCCCCGTTCTTCGAAGAGGATGTTGAGGTACTTATGCAGGAGATTATCAGTCGCCCGGCTCTGATCTCGAAGCTGCTTAACCGTGAGCTCGACCCCGAGCTGCTTCCCATAGCTGAGAAGGCCGGACTGAAGGTATTCCCAAAACAATGGACAGATTTCAAGATGCAATGCTCATGCCCCGACTGGGCAGTGCCGTGCAAACATCTGGCCTCTGTCATTTACATGGTGAGTCGTGAGATAGATAACAACCCCTTCCTGGTATTTGAGATCCATAAGGTGAGGCTGCCTGATGAGCTCAGGAAAAGAGGCATTTATCTCACCGATCCAAAAAAGACCGAGATCCCGCGACTGGGTGAACTCCTGAAAAGCAAGAGAGGGAGGCCGCCAAAATTCAATGAGGATGATGCCTACGAACGTATCGATTTCTCATCACTCAAAGATATCTCTGAAGCATTGATTCATCTGCTGCCCGACGCACCTCCCTTCTATCCGGGCGGCAACTTCCGTGACAGGTTTGCTGTTCATTTCCTTCGTAACACAAAATCTGCCAGGAGGGTGCTGAGCGGGAAGCTGGATCTTGATACCCTCTTTAGTCACCCGGATTATCCGGATCATATGGTTCACCCGAATCATCCGAATCATCGGGGGCCACACTATGATCTTAACTATCGCTCCACACTCTGGCTCTTTATTGATCACAACTACAATGTTACGGTCAACGGAGAGAACCATTCACTGAATAGGGTTGAACAGCTGATTCCGGCCCTCTTTCGACTCAATGCTGATCACCTGCCTGACTATCAGCCCTCAATAGCAGCGCTACACAAGGTGTTACTTGCAGCGCTACATCTGATCTCCCGCGGTAATATCGTACCCCAGATGGTTTTACCGGAGAATAAGAGATATATCATACGGTGGCTTCCGGCAATGATTGATGATGAGGTACGGCTCCTTACCGGCAGGATCGACAAAATTCTTCCTCCCGGCCTGCTCCGTTCAGCAGCAATATCTCATGATGAGACCGTGTCGCTGCCTGTCAGAAACCAGACAGTTGAGCTGCTCTCCATCCTTATCACAAGAGTGATCACCCGTCTCTCACGCACCTCCGGCACTGATCTGTTTGAGGAGCTGTTCTTCAGTAACAGGGCGCACTCCTTCAGTGGAGTGGGAGAAAGTGCTCTCAGCGGTGGGGTAAAGGTTTGGCTTGACCGTTTTCATCTTACAGCCGAAACCTTTAAACCGGTAATAACCGTTACTGAGACTGACGATGACCGGTTCAATGTACAAGTCAGTATCGAAGATAGCTCAGCCCCTGACACCCTTCCGGTGACTGTTTCTGCCGTTCTTCAGGACAAACAGTACGAGAAGCAGCGATTCAGGATCCTGCAGAACCTCTCCCTGCTCTCACCCTTTATCAAAGGACTGGACGCACACATCAACTCGGGGGGTAGTGAGCCTATCTTATTTGATATAAAAGAGTTTGCCCCTTTTCTGATGGAGATGCTGCCTGCTGTGCGCCTGCTCAATATAAAGATCATGCTTCCGAGATCATTGCAGGAGCTTCTCCGGCCAAAGGCAACGGTAAAACTTAAGCGCAAAAATGATCAGCAGGGTTTCGTCAGACTTGATGACCTGCTCACCTTCGACTGGCAGGTGGCTGTTGGTGAAACAATCATGTCGCCTGATGAGTTTGCCAGGCTGCTCGATAATGCCGATGGCCTCTTCCGGTTCAAGGAGAACTTTATATATGTCAGTGAGTCTGAGATTGAAAAGCTCTTTAAACAGCTGCATACCGGCAAGCCTCTGAACTCATATCAGTTACTCCAGACTGCTCTCTCTGGTGAATATGAAGGTGCGCCGGTAATGCTTACCGGTGAGGTAGAGGAGCTGATCAGGGAGCTCACTTCGTCCTCCGATATCGCGTTGCCCAAAGAGCTGAATGCCACCATGCGGCCCTATCAGCAACGCGGATACTCATGGATGTACCGTAACAGCCGGATTGGGTTTGGCAGTATTATTGCCGATGATATGGGTCTGGGAAAAACCCTGCAGGTAATAGCCATCCTGCTGAAATTCAAGGAGGAGAACGCAATCAACGAAAAGAGCAGGGCCCTGGTGATTGTCCCTACCGGACTGCTCACCAACTGGCAGTCGGAGATGATGAAGTTTGCCCCCTCACTCACATCACATATCCATCATGGGCCCTCACGTGACATAAACCTGTTCAACAGTGATGTGATGCTCACCACCTACGGTGTCCTCCGCAGCGATCATGAGCTGTTGCGGAAACAGAAATGGCAGGTGATGATAATTGATGAGGCCCAGAACATCAAGAATCATGATACCGGCCAGTCCAGGGCTACAAAAAGTATTCCTGCAGGTATCCGCATTGCCATGAGCGGCACCCCCGTCGAAAACCGGCTCACAGAATTCTGGTCAATCATGGATTTTACCAACAAGGGTTATCTGGGTAATGAGAAAACCTTCAGGTCAGAGTATGCCGAACCCATTCAGCTGTTCAACGATGAACAGGCTGTGGCAAGGTTTCGTAAGGTGACCTCACCATTCATGATGCGTCGCATGAAAACTGACAGGTCGATTATCGCAGACCTGCCTGATAAGATTGAACAGGATCAGTATGCCCTTCTTACCAGCCAGCAGGCTGCTCTCTACGAAAGGACCACCCGGGCAGCCCTGGAGGAGATAGAAGGGGTGAGCAGCCCTGACACCAGGTCACTCTTTAAACGTCAGGGGCTGGTGCTTCAGATGATCCTTGCACTGAAACAGATATGCAACCACCCTACCAATTTCCTTAAGAACGGCAATTTTGACCCTCAGCTCTCAGGTAAGACAGAGCTGCTTTTTGAACTGCTTGACAGTATCACCGGGGCAGGAGAGAAGGTTTTGATCTTTACCCAGTTCAGGGAGATGGGCAGCCTGCTGGAGCGATTTATCACCGACCGTTTTGAAGATAAGCCCCTCTTCTATCACGGTGGCTGCAGTGTCAGCCAGCGTCAGGAGCTGGTGGAGCGGTTTCAGCATAACCGCGCTGATAAAATATTTATCCTCTCACTAAAAGCTGCCGGGACGGGCCTGAACCTCACCGCTGCCTCTCATGTGATCCATTATGACCTGTGGTGGAATCCGGCAGTGGAGAATCAGGCTACAGACAGGGCATACCGTATCGGCCAGGACAAAAATGTTATGGTTCACCGGTTCATAACCAAAAATACCTTTGAAGAACGCATCAATGAGATGATCACCGGCAAGAAACGCCTTGCGGAGATGACCGTCGCCACCGGCGAAAACTGGATCGGCAAGCTTAGTAACAAAGAGTTACGGGAAATATTTGAATGAGGGATGGAGAGTAGCTACCGGTAAAAACCGGATTGGCAGGCTTAGCAACAAAGAGTTACGGGAGATATTTGATTGAGGGATGGAGAGTAGCTACCGGTAAAAACCGGATTGGCAGGCTTAGCAACAAAGAGTTACGGGAGATATTTGAATGATGGGCGAAGGGTAGCCGCCATTTATTCTCTCTTATCGGTTATCACCCCTTCCGAAGAAGGGTGATGGTTGTTGCGACAATCCTGGCACCGGTCATGTTGAGCCACCCCGGCAGGCGGCGGCGTTGCGGAGCCATTTCACGTTCTCCCCGAATCACTGACGTTACCACTCCCGCAACAGACCTCTCATCAGCGGGCTGATCAGCCCTGAGGGTGGCGTCACCCCGGGTATAGACAACCCATTTTCTACCCTCACTCACCACCTCACTCTTCTCCTCTCTTACCTTCTCTCTTACCTTCTCTCTTACCTCCTCTTTCACCACCTTTCCATCCTCCTTACTCACCACCTCTTCACTCACTCCCTCTTCCACCACCTGTTTCACCTCCTCTTCCACCACCTCTCTCACCCTGTGTATCACCAGGCCGCCGTCGCGCCGCAGCGCAATGATCTCTCCCACCGCCGGCACTCTGTCGCCTGCAGGAGTTATCACCACCCTGTCGCCCGGCCTGATCGCCGGCCACATACTGTATCCGCCGGCAGTTATGGTGACACTCTTCCCTTCACTGAGCAGCAACAAAATTGTATCGGCGCCCAGCACCTTATTTTCATCGCTTCGTAACAGGAGGTAGTCACGTATGGATGCATCAGGCAGGAATGAGAGCCTGCTCACCCTCACCTCCGCCGCCAGGCTGTCAGCCACAGCCGCCAGCCGTGCCGCCGCCTCCCTATCCCAGTTCTGCTGTATGGTGTTGGATATGAGCGCTGCCACCGCCTCTGCCCCGGTGACCGGCTCTGATACGTTGGCGGTGCCGTGCCGTATTAGCCAAATATGGTCAAGCGGTGCCGTACGCGGAACATCATCAAGGTATACCGGTGTGCTGTGCATCACCCACCTCTCCCCCACACGGCGCACCACCAGCCTGTCATCATGTATCACCCTGTCACCTGCCCTGTCGAATATGCCGGCCAGGGTACTCTTGCCACTGCCCGACCGTCCGGTGAAGAGCCATCCCCGGCCCCCACATACCACACCTGAGCCATGTATCATGATGTCACCATCCTGTGAGAAAAGAAAATATAGAAGCAGTCCGTCAAGCGGATAGGGAAGGGGGTTGACATTGATGCAAGGTCTGTCATGCTGACCGGGAAGAGGATCGACGTTGCTGACCGGCCTCTCATGCTGACCGGCAACTCTGATTTCGGAATGGTGCCTCACGCCTGAAGCAGGGAGCCCCTTCTCTTCAATCTTCTCTTCAATCTTCTCTTCAACCTTCTCACCTGCAAAGATCTGCCACCTCCGTTTCCCGTCAGGTATTACCAGCAGGGCTGTCCGCCCAGCCCCCTCCGGGAAGACCCGCACATAGGTCACCTGCCCGTGCCTCAGCACCTCCCAGAAAGGTATTCCCGTGTCTGCCACACCACCGGGAACCTCCTCCATCAGCCCTGCGCCAAAGACCTGCACTGCATCGGGAGGGATTGCACCCGTTGCAGCCACAACATCGACAACCAGGTCAGGATTAATATCAGTAACAAGAGGTGCCTCCGGGTCATCTGCAGGATCAGTCCCCGCATCAACTACAAGGTCAGGATAAATATCAGTGGTAATGTCTGGCTTAATGTAAGGTGATTGCTTTGTGCCGGTACTATCAGATGGGCGATCATGAGGCTCATCTACAGGAGCAAGAAAAGCAGTGAACCGCTCGTCAGGTGTCAGGTTCACCCCGTCTGCCGCACACAGGCGTATCCTCCTTCCGGCTATTATCAGGTCAATAGTCACGCCTCCCTGAAATGAAGGTACTGTTTCACCGCCAGCACAAACTCAATAACATCCTTTTCCGCAATATCACGCTTCACATCGAACTCTTCAGCCATCTCTGACGTTATATCACCGATGGTACGTCTGCCATCGATCCTCTCCCAGATAAATGCACCGGTCTCATTAAGCCGGTAAAGTGAATCCATATCAGCAATATTTCCGGTAAGAGGAATAAGGAGAAATTCATCATTGATACGTCTGTAGACGACCGATGATGAGTGCACGGGAATGGATCTTAAAGAAATCATTATCTTATAATCAACTCAAAGATAGCCAATTTCAACCTATCTTTGGAAATTCATAACAAACATAGGAATGTCATCTGAAAAAAAATCCGGCAAAGCCGGAAAACCAGCCGGGGCAGGAAGCTCCGGAAAATCAGCCAGAGCGAAAAAAGCCGGGACACCGGCAAATAAGGGAGGAGCCAGCAGAAAAACCAGCACTGGAAGCTCCGGGAGACCAGCCAGAGCGAAAAACTCTGCAAAACCATCCAAAAAATCCCCGGGCGGTATTGACCAGCAACATCTTATCAGCCTTATCACCAGGGTAATGAATAAAAATCCCAGGCAGTCGTTCAACTATAAGCAGGTAGCCTCACGCCTTCAGATGAGTGGCAAGGATGAGAAGAGGGCCCTGGCTGAGGCGCTCATCAGAATGAAAAAGGATGGTACTGTCAGGGAGGAGGGTCATGGCAGGTACCTGTTAAAGTCATCAGGCAGCTACCTGACCGGTACTGTTGATCTCACCAAGTTCGGTTACGCCTTTGTGGTGACCGATGAGCTTGATGATGATATCTTCATTGCTGCCCGTAACCTTAACACCGCACTGCACGGTGACCTGGTGAAGGTACAGCTCTACGCCCGCCACCGCGGGAAGCGTCCTGAGGGTGAGGTGACTGAGATCATCAGCCGGTCACGCAAATCATTTGTAGGTATTGTTGAGATTACCCCACACTTCGCCTTCCTCATACCTGACAACAAGAACATGCCGTTTGACCTTTTCATACCCCTCGCAAAGCTTAAGGGTGCCAAACAGGGGCAGAAGGCGGTGGCAAGGCTGGTTGAGTGGGATCAGCGGTCACGTAACCCTGTCGGCGAGATACTGGAGGTGCTCGGCAATCCGGGTGAGAACGAGACCGAGATGCACGCTATCCTGGCGGAGTTCGGACTGCCAGCCAGGTTCGCCCCTGAGGTTGAGGCTGCTGCAGAGGAGATCTCCCCGGTGATCAGCGCCGCTGAGATCGCCTCGAGGCGCGATCTGCGTGAGGCACCCACCTTTACTATCGACCCTGAGGATGCCAAGGATTTTGATGATGCCCTCTCCTTCCGCATACTTCCCGGCGGCAACATTGAGGCTGGTATCCATATCGCTGATGTGACACACTATATCACCCCGGAGTCAATCATAGACAAGGCAGCCCTTGAGCGTGCCACCTCGGTTTACCTCGTTGACCGTACCATACCCATGCTTCCTGAGAAGCTCTCAAACAACATCTGCTCCCTCAATCCGGGAGAGGATAAGCTCACCTATTCAGCTGTTTTTGAGCTTGATGAGAAGGGTACCATCATCAGTGAGTGGTTTGGGCGTACCGTAATCCGGTCTGACCGACGATTCTCCTACTCTGAGGCACAGCGTGTGATAGACAGTGGTGAGGGTGATATGCATGATGAGCTCGCCACCCTCCATAACCTGGCACAGATACTGCGCAGAAAGCGTTTCGCTGCCGGCTCATTCGCCTTTGAGAGGGTAGAGGTGAAATTCAACCTGAGTGAGACAGGTGTGCCACTCGGGATAGCCTTCCGTGAGAATGGTACTGCCAACCAGCTGATAGAGGAGTTCATGCTGCTGGCCAACCGGCGGGTGACTGAACATGTTGTCAGGAAGCTGAAAGCCAAGACATTCGTTTACCGTATCCATGACAAGCCCGACCCGGAGAAGCTGAGCTCATTCAGCTACTTCATAAAACGGTTTGGCTACGAGATAGATCCCGAGAATATCAGGGGCCTCCCCAAGGCGATGAACAGACTGATGGATGCCATCTCAGGAAAGCGTGAGCAGAACGTTATTGAGACACTGGCCCTCCGCTCTATGGCACGGGCAATATACTCTACCGACAATATCGGCCATTTCGGACTGGCATTCAGCCACTACACACACTTCACATCACCCATACGAAGGTACCCCGACATGATGGTACACCGCCTGCTGACAACTTACCTCGAGGGTAAGCCTGTGACCGACAAGGGTAAGTATGCCACACTGTGCGAACATTCATCAAAGATGGAGCGACTGGCTACCGACGCCGAGAGGGCATCAGTCAAGTATAAGCAGGTTGAGTATATGAGTGACAAGATGGGGATACCGTTCGAAGGGGTGATCTCGGGAGTAGCTGAATGGGGTATCTATGTAGAAATAATTGAGAACCAGTGCGAAGGGATGGTGGCTATCAGGGAGCTGCAGGATGACTTCTTTGAATATGACGAAGAGAACTACTGCATAAGAGGCCGGCAGTCAGGTAAAGTATATATGCTGGGCGACAAGGTGAATGTGGAGGTGGTGAAGGCTGACCTGCAGAAACGACAGCTGGACTACCGGCTGGTGTGACGAACACCCCTTAGCCGGCAGCCTGGTCGCTGTTGATCAGAGCAAGGAGCTTCTCCGGGGCCTCCTCCTCAGGCACGTTCCTGTAGACCGCTTCAGTGCCCCTGTAGATATTTACCTTACCGGCGCCTGCCCCCACATAGCCATAGTCAGCACCCGCCATCTCACCCGGACCGTTAACCACACACCCCATTATGGCGATCTTCAGTCCGGTCAGATGAGCCGTAGCAGTCTTCACCCTCCTGACCGCCTCGGGAAGGTTAAACCGTGTACGTCCGCAGGTGGGACATGAGATATAGCGCGTCCGGGTTATCCGCGCCTCGGTGGCCTGCAGTATCGAGAAAGCGAGTCGCTTCAGCTCCTCACCCTGTGGTCTGCCCCTGTTGGAGATGGCTATCCCTGCCGGCTGACGGGCGATGAAGAAGCGACCCAGCAGTGTGGCAGCAGTGATCGCCAGTCCGGTAGCATCATGACCTTCAGAGAGATTATCACTCCCAAAGATCGGATTAAGCAGCCTGTCAAAGGCATCGTTGCCGGCGAACGATAACAGCTTTGACGCCGTGAGGGTGAGTATACCCTCCTCCCACACCTTGCCCGACTCATCAATAAAGAGCGGTTTTCCGATATCTGACTCTGTCTCAGCGAAGGGAGAGCCGGTGCCTCCGGTGCTCTTCCCGGTTAAGGGAGAGCCGGCGCCTCCGGTGCTCTTCCCGGTTAAGGGCGAGCCGGCGCTACCGGGGCTCTTCCCGGTTAAGGGCGAGCCGGCGCTACCGGGGCTCTTCCCGGTTAAGGGCGAGCCGGTGCCTACGGTGCTCTTCTCAGCGAAGGGAGAGCCGGCGTGATCAGGGTTCTTCTCAATAGTATAAACCTGTGGGTGGTACCTCTCGCCTGCCGTTCGCTGCTGCAGCGGCGGAAGGGGTCTCTCCACCCGTCCCCTCTCTCCTCCCACCGTGGCTATGATAGCTTTGGCTACCGGTATCTCCGCCTCGGGCGGCTCGGAGAGTGACACCCTGATCGTATCGCCGATACCCTCTGTGAGGAGGGTGCCCATCCCTGCGGCAGAGATGATCCGGCCATCCTCACCCTCACCCGCCTCGGTGATACCCAGGTGAATGGGGTAATGCATGCCCTTCTCCTCCATCATCTTCACCAGCAATCGGTTGGCCAATACCATGGTGAGGGTGTCTGACGACTTCATCGATACCACCAGGCGACCGAACCCCTCACCGCGAAATATCTCCAGGAACTCGATGGCTGAGATCGCCATCCCCTCCGGCGTATTGCCATAACGTGTCATGATACGGTCAGAGAGTGAGCCGTGATTCACCCCTATTCGTATGGCAGTTCCATACTCACTGCATATCCTTATGAGTGGCAGCAGACGCTCGCGGGTACGCTCAAGCTCAGCCCGGTATTCGCCGTCAGTGAGCTCCACCTTAATGAATGAGGCACGTCTGTCAGCATAGTTACCCGGATTGATACGTACCTTCTCAACGATACGTGCTGCCTCTTCGGCTGCTGCCGGATTGAAATGGATATCTGCACAGAGGGGCGTAGTGAACCCCGCCTGTCGCAGCTCCCTCTTTATCGCTGCCAGGCTGGCCGCTTCGCGCACACCCTGTGCCGTCAGTCGCACCAGCTCGCCTCCTGCCTCAATAATTCTTATTGACTGGCTGACACTGGCAGCTACATCATTGGTGTCGGTGCTGGTCATGCTCTGCACCCGCACCGGGAGGTCTCCTCCCATTGTCAGGCTGCCAATGGATATTATGTCTGACCTGTAACCCTGATACTCCATCCTCCTTCGCTCCCCTCTCCTTCAATTACATCCTGAAAGGCATTTTGTTCTTCTCCTGGCTGACCAGCTTCCCGGCAACTCCATCCAACCGCCAGCCTGCAGTACTGACTGTACTGATCCCGTCGTTTGCGCCACCTGATCTAACCGGGCCGAATGCGCCTCTCTTCACCCGGTAATCTCCCAGTCGTATCCCTCCTTCCTGTCTCTGACAGTGATGCCCACTCTGCCCAGGTGATCACGTATCCTGTCAGAGAGAGCCCACTCCTTACGTGCCTTCGCCTCCTGCCTGAGCTCCAGCAGCAGGTTCACCACCCCCTCCAGCATCTCACTGCCTGACTGCTCTTCGGCTCTCAGTCCGAACAGGTCGAAGATAAAGAGCCTGAACAGCTCCTTCAGCCTCTCCAGGTCAGAAGCGTTCAGCTTCTCCTTTCCCTCACTCACCAGGTTGATGATCCTCACCGCCTCAAAGAGGTGTGCTATCGCCACCGGGGTATTGAGGTCATCACTCATCGCCTCATGACATTTTGTGACGATGGCGCCAATATCAACCGTTGACTCACCTGCCGGGGTGAGTGCTGCCAGCCTCTTCTCTGCCGCCATCAGCCTCTGTAGGCCCAGCGAGGCTGCCAGCAGCGCCTCATTGCTGAAGTCGAGCGTACTGCGGTAGTGTGCCTGCAGCATGAAGAAACGTATGGTCATGGGTGAGTATGCTCTTGCCAGCAGCTCATGGCTTCCTGTAAACATCTCATCGAGGGTAATAAAGTTACCCAGTGAGCGTGCCATCTTCTGTCCGTTGATGGTCACCATATTGTTGTGTACCCAGTAACGTACCGGCGATGAGCCCTGCAGTGCGGTGCTCTGGGCTATCTCACACTCATGGTGCGGAAAGATCAGATCCATGCCGCCGCCATGTATATCAAAGGTCTCACCCAGGTACTTGGTGCTCATCACCGAGCACTCGAGGTGCCACCCGGGGAACCCCTCACCCCAGCGTGATGCCCAGCGCATGATGTGTCCTGGCGCTGCCCTCTTCCACAGTGCAAAATCGAACTGGCCCCGCTTCTCATCCTGGCCCGCCAGCGGCCGGCTGTGTGAGCGCATCTCATCCAGCACACGTCCGGAGAGAACCCCGTAGTTGTAGTTCTCATCATACTTCTCCACATCAAAATAGACCGAGCCGTTCACCTCATAGGCATAGCCCTCGTTGATAAGCTGCTCAATCATCTGCTGCTGCTCAATGATATGGCCGGTGGCCCTGGGCTCAATCGATGGCGGCAGCGTGTTGAGCTGCTCCATAGCCCGATGAAAGCTGTTCATATATTTCTGAACCACCTCCATAGGCTCAAGGTGCTCCAGCCTGGCGCGACGGCTGATCTTATCCTCACCAGAGTCATCCTCCTCATTCTCAAGGTGCCCCACGTCAGTGATATTCCGTACATAGCGTACGCGGTATCCCAGGTGCAGCAGGTACCTGTAGAGAAGGTCAAAGGTGACGGCTGGACGGGCATGACCGAGATGAGCCTCGCTGTAAACCGTTGGTCCGCAGACATACATACCTACGAAAGGAGGTGCCAGCGGCTCAAACAGCTCCCTGGTACGGGTAAGGGTATTATAAATGTAAAGTTCTGGTTTCATCTCACCTGTTTTCACTTAGATCTTCTCATCTAAGCAGCTGTTTGTGCAAAAGTAATCCTTTTGGGAGAACTGCGGGGAGAGCAGCGGAGATAAACTTAACACCGGCTTGTGAGTTGTTGGCGAACCTGTCGAGGCGAAGGCAGGGGAAAGGCTGGGAGGTAGTTGAAGAGGAATTGTGAGACTGCCGGGGCGGCGGCAGGGAGAAGGCAGGGGGGTGAGTGAAGCGGGATTGTGAAACTGCCGGGGCGGCGGCAGGGAGAAGGCAGGGGGGTGAGTGAAGCGGGATTGTGAAACTGCCGGGGCGGCGGCAGGGAGAAGGGAGGGGGCGGCATGAAAAAGGCAGGGAAGCGGCGGCTGAGGAGGCTACTTAAAAGGTATTGCGGGGTCGATGATCAGGCTGCTACCTATTACTATGGAAACCAACTGCCCCGGGTAAATGCCCGGGGCAGGGCCGCCGCAAGGATGCAGGCGACTTTCGCAATTAGCGACGATTCACGCAGCGAGACTGCGCATATATTGCGCCATTGCCCTGTTGTACAAGCCTATATTACTGATTTCAGACATAGAGACTCCATAGCTATATAACACAAAACAACTATCTCACGCACCCATTACAAGACATCGACAAAAAGATTCAAAATTGACTGAGATAAACATAAACAATATTTCTATTAGAAACCAAATAGAAATGAAGAATTCGTCAAAATCATCAGTTTAGGCCTACCTCATTCCGCCGGAGGTCGGACAAGTTTCGCTATTTGTACCGCGAGAGGGTAAAAAGCCACGACAGCTTACCCAGCCTGTGCGGGTAGCAGGCTAATGCACCGACTGTTGTACGTCGCCTGTACCTCCTCTTTATAAAGGTTATTGACGGGAAGATATCACCCGCCAGGTATATAATCTTTTTCCACCAACGGTCGAGTCCGTTTAGGTTCCCTGAAAAAACCTCCCTGGAGCTAACCGCTATCAGTGAGCCGGGATAGATCACGTCATTGTTGAACCTTACCACCCGCTCCTGTTCCGGTCCGGGCAGTGCCCTCATCGCTTCGGGTATCTCCACACCCCACTCACGCTCCATTATCGTCATCACCATCCTCAGTTCAGGAATAAGTCCCGCCTCATCAGCCAGGGCGGTGAGCCGGTCACTCATGATCTGCTCCCGGTACCTATCCAGCAAAAGGAAGATATCGGTCCACAGCCGCAGCTGAAACTCCCCTTTCAGCTCATGCTTGGTTATGTGCCGCGTCAGTGAGAGGAGGGTAAAGAGGGGTGAGAGGATATGATACTCCCTTCCTCCAAAGGAGATGAGCTCCGACTCCTCAATAGCCACCTCCGTTAGCCTGCTGCCTTCCGGACCGAACAGCCGGAAATGGAGGTCGACCGAAAATCCGTCGCGGTGCAGCTCAGGCAGGTGATTACCCAGGTCGAGGATAATATGCCGGTAGAGGGGCGACTTGAGGGGCATCGCCCGGAACCCTTCACGCACCAGCAGATCCCTGGCCATGAGAGCATCACCCGGCGCAATCAGCAGGTCGGCATCACTCATCTGCCGTAGTCCGCGTGAGCCATAGAGGCTGTGCTCCAGAGCCATACCCTTCAGCAGCACCACCTTTATACCACCCTCCTCAAGCCGGGCGGTCACCCCCGCCACCGCCTCGTTGATCCATGTGACCCGGGCGACAGACTTCAGCCTTATATTTTCAAGGATGGTGCGCTCAGAAGAGGGGAACAGCTGGTCAAACCCCAGCTCAATGATATTCTGCCACACCAGCGGCGCCACGCCATGCCTGATGGCGAGGCCGGTGAAGTGCTTCCACGAGGTGAATGAGGCAAGCTGATCAGACAGCTGACGCCTCTCCTCATCGGTAAAGCGCATCCTGCCCAGCAGGATCAGCAGCCGTGCCGCATTCCGCAGCTCACTGATGATCTCCGGAGGCCTCAACTGTTCCCCCTCCCGATAGCTGTTATGTTCCTTTTTATCCACCTGGTTGAAACAGAAAGCATTTATCTTCTCATTATTCTCCCGGCAACGACAGATAGCTGTTTCTTCCTCTTATCCAGCCGCTATGCCAGGGTAGAGTTGCATTCCTCTTTATCCATCCGGCTGCCACAGATACAAACTTAAATAAAATCGGGCTCACTCAGCGCAGTGATGATCAAGGATAACCTGTACGGGAGCAGAACCCTGTACGGTAGCTGAGCGGTGAAGGTAAAAATAGCGCTCTCGCCGCTGCAATATGGGGAGATTTCTTACTTTTGTAACAATTCGGTCTATCTGTCAGTTTAATAATGATAAACCCAGTCACTTTGCTGAGCTCGAACAACATCATAAGGCGAAAGATGAGGAGAGGAGTGGCTACCGCCATAATGGCCACCATACTCCTGCTGCCGGCAACTGCCCAGTTGACAGGTGACGGCACAAAAGGAAATCCCTACAAGGGAAGTGTCACTTCCAACATTACCCTCTCAGGCACAATATACTATAGTGGTGTCCTGCAGGTCACCAATGGCACACTTACCTTATCCCCCGGCAGTGTGATTATCGCTACCACCGCCACCTCAGGTATCAGAACCAGCCTCACCGGCAGGCTCGATGCCCGTGGCACCGCCTCCTCGGGGATACTCTTTACCGCCGACCTCGATGCTGATGCCGAATATGGCAAGGAGAGCGACACCTGGGGTAACATTACCCTGCTGTCGGATGGCCCCAACTACATCAGCTACAGCACAATAGAAAATGGTCGCAAGATCACCGGCAGGCTGGAGCTCAATGGCGGCGGCATTCATATCAGCTCACCCTCAGTAACCATAACCAACACGGTCATTCGTAACTGCCAGGCAATAAACGGTGGAGGGATAAGCGTAGCCACCGGCTCCTCACCGGTAATAACAGGGTGTACCATCACCGGCAACAGAGCCACAAAGCTGGGAGGTGGTATCTACGTCACTGCCGGAGCCTCACCACTCATCAGCGGATCAGCCATCACCGGCAACCAGAGCACAGAGAGAGGTGGCGGAATCTATGTCACCGGCAGCACCTCACACCCCACCATCACAGAGTGTACCATCACCGGCAACAGCTCTGACCTTGAGGGCGGCGCCTTCCATATAAGTAACGGAGCCACCCCGGCCATCTCACGGTGCCTCATTTCAGACAACAGTGCCGGCGAGCAGGGTGGTGCTCTCTACGTTGCCAATGCAGCGTCACCCCTGATCAGCAACAGTGTGCTGGACGGTAACGGCAACCTCTCTCCCTTCATGTCCGGTGGTGCCATCTTCTCCACCGGAGGGAGCACACCCCGCATCATCAGCTCAGTCATAGCCAACAGCGTATCACTTGCCCCTGGCGGCCGGTCAGTAGCTCTGGAGAACGCCACCGGAGCACTCTTTGTCAACACCATCATATGGGGTGGTGAAGGGCACCTGTCACTGACAGGAACCCCCACATCAGTGTTTGACCACTGCGCCATTGAGGGAGTATCACTCGACGGATGTATCACACTCGCATCGGGCAACAACGATCCTGCAGGCCCCCGCTTTGCTGACCCCGCTGCAGGCAACTTTAAGATAGCCTTCGCCTCACCATGCCGTGATGCCGGACTCTCTGAACATCCTCTCCTGGCGGTACCAGCTACCGATATGGGTGGTGAAGGACGTATAAGCGAGACCGACATAGGCGCCTGGGAGGTACGCTACAGCCGCTGGACCGGACAGAGCGGCACCTGGCTGAGGGCGATAGGCTGGGAGCAGGGGGTGATACCGGGCAGCACAGATATCATCATTCCGTCAGGCAAGAGCCAGTACCCGGTTCTGTCACCGGTATCGTTCACCCTTAATGACGGACTCACAATGATTGTTGAGCCGGAAGCACAGGTCTCCTTCAAGGCACTAACAAATAACGGAACCATCGACCTGCAGGCTGATGCCGGAGGTACAGCCTCCCTGATGGCTGACAGCTACCATGGCAGCGGAGGAAATATCAGCGTAGGCCTCTTCCTGGAGGCAGGCAGCAACGGTGAAGAGTGGTGGCACTATATCGCTGCCCCGGCAACGGTACCCAAGAGCCTCTTCACCTCTGTCGAGCCCGACCTGCTGGCACGCTATGATGAGACACAGGTGGTCTCTGGCGTGGTGGACGGGTGGCAGTGGCACGACGGCTATGGCGGAACAATACCCTTCCATGAGCTGACAGCCGGTGAGGGATATGATGTGAGTGTCTCCTCCGATGTCACCATCACCTTCCCCAACCTGAGCAACATTACCACCTCGCTGGGTACCAGGAGCCTCTCCTTCAGCGGCTCCGGCGGTGACACCACCATCTACGGCTACTCACTGCTGGGCAACTCACTCACCTGCGGCATTAACTGGGACAGGGTACAGTACTCACACCCACATGAGCAGCTGAGGCATGCCTACTACATACGTACCGCCTCAGGCAGCGAAGCGTCTTATGTCAACGGAGTGGGTACCAACGGAGCTACAGCACACGTGGGTCCACTGCAGGGCTTCTTTGTACGTACCCGCGCTACCGGCACCTCAATCACCTTCCCTGACAATGCGCGTGAGCACAATGCTGCGCCACGACTCAAGTCGTCAGACCAGATACCGCTTATCAGACTCACCCTCTCTAAAGTGACGCAGAGCGATGAGACGGTTATACGGTTTGATGCCAGTGCCACAATGGCGTTTGACGGACTGCTGGATGCATCCAAGCCCTTCAGCCATGTGACCGGTAACATTAAGATCTATTCAGAGATGGCAGGAGAGAGGTACTCTATCAACTCGATACCATGGCCCACAAAGAAGAGCATCATACCCCTTTCGCTGGTCATCAATGAGGAGGGCGACTACACCATCACCCCCGCCCAGCTGCAGCTCATCGGTAACTACGGTATCACCCTTGCTGACCACCACACCGGCAGTCGCACAGACCTGAGGAGCAGCCGGGGCTACTCATTCAGCACCACAGCGGGCACCATCACAGGCCGCTTCACCCTTGAAATAAATCCGCCGGAAAGAGCGATAGCCGCCGCCGATGAGAGTGTCATAAAAACTTTGATCGAGGAAGAGAGCACCGTAACCATTTACTCGGCAGAAGGAAATATATATATACTGCCGTACGGAGAAGGGTGGAAAGATAAGATCTGGAAGATTCGCATATTTGATATAACCGGAAGAGTGATAACCGCAGTCAATGATCAGCGGCTCATCTCAGGTGAGCGTAAAGAGTTCCCGGTGACGGGCAGTGGCGGTCTGCTGATAGTGGAGGTGATCAGCGGAGAGAAACGTTATCTTGAAAAAGTAGTGCTTACCAGATAGTCTTCTGTGTGGAAAACGCAATAATCAATGTTTATAAAAGTTTAAGTAATTAGAGGTCAAACAGATTATATTTGTAGCCTGCAAGAAGAAACAGAATGGGGAAGAGAAAGAGGAGAAAGTACGTCAGGCCTGAGATGATTCGTGTTGAGCTCGATAACACTATCTCACTGGTCATGATGACTACGGCACCACCTCACCCGCCAAGGAGGAGTGGCGGGAGCCGTCCTGATAATCCATTCTCATCACCCTTCTCAAACAGGCCGTTCAACTGATAAGCACGGCATAAGCTTTACCTGTTTTCCACATTTTTCCTGTGTTCCGCACTTTCCTCCTGTTTTGTGCGAAAGACACCCAAAATTAACCCACATTGCAGCTTAAAGCCATAAAAACACATAAAAATCGGTTCATAACCCTGTATTTATCAACAGTCCCTGCTTTGTCAGAAATTTAAGTATTGATTATCAATGTCTTTCGATTTCTTTTTTTTCATTCTTCAAATGTTGTACCCCCTGTAGGCTTGCTGTGGGTCAAAGGGTTGGATACCTTTACTTCATGTTTATCAAGCCATATTTCAAAGAAAACCGGACAACCGGTGAGCGTTACACAGTTTACAAGTTGTGTGAGGGTTACCGTAAGAACGGTGCCGTTTGCCATCGCATTATTATCAATTTTGGTCGTTTGGAGAGTCTTGAAACAGTAGAGCAGAAGAAGCTTTTGGCCCAACGGGTAGAGCAAATGCTTGTCAACGGGGGCAAAACCCTTTTGACCAGTGCCGCTGATGCTGAGGTAGAGAGTATGGCTCTGAGTTTTTTCAATGAGATCATCAGCAAGAAGCGATATGACGTAAAAGCCGGAGACTGGGAAATAGTGGACATGCATACCCTACGGCACAAAGATGCCCGTGAGATTGGTGCCGAATGGCTCTGCAAGCAGACTTTCGACCAGTTAGGTATAGGCATCTTACTTAGCCGTTGCGGATGGGATGAGAGTATGGTAGCATTGGCGGCCACTCATATTATAAGTCGAGCTGTTTACCCTGCCTCGGAACTAAAAACCGTATCGTATATCAAAGAGAACTCGGCTATCTGCGAGTTGACCGGATTTGACCGGGAGAAGATTACCAAAGACCTGCTCTATGGCATATCCCTCAAGCTGTACCAGATAAAAGATACCCTTGAGCAGCACCTGTCAAGGCGCACAAACGAGATGTTTGACCTCGAGGACAGGATTATACTTTACGATCTCACCAACACCTATTTTGAGGGCCGTATGCAGGGGAGCAGGATGGCCAAATTTGGTCGCAGCAAGGAGAAGCGCAGCGACGCCCGTATCGTAGTGCTGGCAGTGGTAGTCAACCGTGAGGGCTTTTTAAAATACTCCAACCTGTTCGAGGGTAACATGGCAGACTGTAAGACATTACAGACAATTGTCGATGATCTGAGCCGCCAAACCTCGTTTTCGGGGCGAAAGCCAATCGTTGTAACTGATGCAGGCATTACCACCGAGGATAACCTGAGGATGCTTCGTGATAAAGGATATGACTATTTGTGTGTGTCCCGCTCATCGTTGAAGGAGTGTATGGCAGAGATATCTTCCACCCCGGTACAGGTAACCGACAAACGAGGGCAACCCATAGAGTTGCTCAAGGTGCGGGCTAACGGTAATGACGATCAGTTCCTATGGGTACGCAGTCAGTCGAAAGCCTTAAAAGAAAACAGCATGAACGGGCTGCTTTCCCAAAGGTTCGAAGAAGGCATACAAAGCATCCGCGAAGGCATAACAAAAAAGGGAGGAACCAAAAAGCCTGGTAAAGTTTATGAACGCATTGGTCGTCTCAAACAAAAATACCCTTCGGTTCATAATTATTACGATATCAAGGTCACCGACAACGGTAATGGGTTGGCCACAGGAATAAGCTGCAATCATAAAACGGGAGAAGATCCCGACAAAAAAGCAGGAATTTACTTCCTGCGCACATCAGTTATGAATCTTGATGAGCACACGTTCCGGACTATTTATAATACTATCAGAGAAATCGAATACACCTTCAGAGTACTGAAAACGGACCTTGATCTGAGGCCGATTTACCATAAAACTGACGATGGGGCAATGGCACATCTCAACCTGGGCCTGTTGGCCTATTGGCTGGTAGCAACAATCCGTTACCAGTTAAAAAAAAGTGGAATAAACTCTGACTGGTGTGAAATTGTCAGAAAAATGACCACGCAGAAATGTGTCACTACCAGTGTGGAAAACATACAACAACAAATTATATCTGTCAGACGGTGTACTGAGTCCACAGCCGATATCAAAAAGATCTATGAGATACTCAATTATAAGCAGGCTCCATTCACAAGAAAAAAATCTGTTGTCACCTCTGCTGAAATCTAAAAATGCAATGTCTCACAATGTCAGCTACATACATCTCCAAGCCTGCAATGTGGGTTTACGATGCCATTCTTGAAAGACTTGAAGCACATAATGATCAACCATTGCAGGGGAGAAAAGAGAGTCGAAACATACTTTTTGAAACAGAAGAGAAACAACATCTCCAACCTCTTCCACATGATTACTTGGAGCTGAAGGAATATCTTCAGGTCAAGGTTATGAAAAACTGCCATGTTCAACTTCACAGAGACAGGCATTATTACAGTGTTCCCTACCACTACATTGGACAGAAAGTTAAGCTGGTTTATACTGCCACCTATGTTGCTGTCTACCTTAAAGGGGAACGGATAGCTTACCATTTACGTGATCGTACTCCTTACAAGTATACTACAGTAAAAGAACACCTGCCATCGAGTCACCGGTTCGTCAGTGAATGGAATCCCGGAAAGTTTATTGAGTGGGCCGGGCATATACATAGTGATGTTGAGTCTTACATAAGAAAAGTGCTTGACAATAAATCATATCCTGAGCAAACCTACCGAAGTTGTGTTGGTATTTTATCCTTCGAAAGAAAGGCCGGGAAAGACAGATTAATCGCTGCTTGTCAGAGGGCTTCAAGCTACGGGGTATATAATTACAAAGTAATTGCACAGATTATTGGAAGTAAGCTTGACCGGATAAGTACTGTTGAAAAGCAAACCACAATGCCTATCCATGAGAATATACGAGGAGCAAACTATTACAAATAACCATTTAAAAACTTAAACGCCTATGACACATGAGATCCAACAACTGATGCAGAAACTCAGGCTGCCTGGAATGAGAGCTACATACGAGGGAATAATATCCACAAAAAACCTTAACTCAATCGGTAATGATGAGTTATTAAACCTGCTCCTGCAGGCAGAGTGGGATGAAAGGTAGAACCTAAAGGCAAACCGGAGGTTACAAAATGCAAAGTTCCGTATAAGAGCCTCGATGGAAGAGATAGACTTCTTTACTCCCAGAGGACTTGACAAAACGCAACTGCTTCGTTTTGCCGACGGAAGCTTCCTTAAGCATGGTGAAAATATCCTTATCACAGGATTCACAGGCGTTGGCAAGAGTTATATTGCTACTGCACTGGGTCATACGGCCTGTCAACTTGGTTATAAGGTCAATTACTTTATAGCTCTAAAGCTCTTTGCTATGCTAAGAATGTCTAAAGCCGATGAGTCTTACATCAGACAGACAAAACGACTTGAAAAACAGGATCTGCTGATCATTGATGACTTTGGTATGCAGCCCCTGGACGAGATGTCAAGAATGATGCTTCTTGAAATTATCGAAGATCGTCATCAGAATAGCTCTACAATCATTGCTTCACAACTGCCTGTGGAGAAATGGTATGATGTTATTGGTGAAAGCACTGTGGCAGATGCAATACTTGACAGACTGGTGCATACATCTCACCGAATCGAATTATCTGGCAAATCGATGAGAAAGAAGAAAAAAATATAATTTTAGCAGATTAATCGTTCATTGCATACTTAACAACGATCGCCTTTCGGAGTTGTTGCCTCCGGCAGAGGGGTCAATTGTCCGGAATGAGGGGGCAATTAGTCCGGAATAAACAAAACGGCTAAGGCAGATCAGGGATGCCGTTTATTTTGTCTTGGATTTATTGATCGGCAACTGGCGGGTAAAATATGCCACTGTACTGATTTATTGAAAAACAAGACTTGTTAAGGGTCGACTAAATATACGATCTGCCACCTATTTTGCCAACAGTACAGTTCGATTGCAATTCTTGACAAAAGTCAAAACTTGCTGTTTAAAAAAAATTCATCAACCATGGTTTATATTTTTCATTTCCGGGAATTATTGATTAACTTCGGTATATAAATTTAGTAAGGAAGCATGGAAAGTCAGAGTCATCTCCCTATCTATGGGTTATTGGGGGCTAACCACCCGAAGCCAGGTGCCTGACAGCGCAAACAGGCATAAAAAAAATAGTCGTGTGAATTCACAAAATTTCAAAAGTTAAACATTTAACTCCTAAAAACTATGAAAGCATTCCTATTTCTCAAAACCAAAGCTAATTCCATCATTAGCCTAACATTAGTCACAACGCTGATATTTCTAACAGTTTTTAAACTCCAGTACTAAAGAGGAAGTTAAAGACGATCCTATTCCTGAGGCCATTGATGAATACCGGACTTTCTATGATGAGCAAAAATGTAACAGAAGATCATTCCACTATTGTTTTGCGGAGTCCTAAGTGGGAGAAAGCCCAAATAAAAAAATGGCATCGCGGCTACGCTGCTGTTGTACCGCTGAATTATGAGGGGAATTACTCTATCACGAGCTCCACGAGCCCTTACAGTTTCAATCCAGAAGCAGTCTCCTTCCTTATGATAAATAAAAGCGAAGACGGCTCCATGCAGGGAGAAATTGTCTATATCATTCGTGATAAACTGGTTGTCCCCTCAGATCTGGGCGAGCAACATTGCTTCACCGGTACCATTTTGATTGAGGACCTGCATGGCGAATTCCTTGTAGCTCATGTATATAACCCCGGCAGAGGCGTATTGAGCTATGGCAACCCTAATACAACGATTTCATCCAAACCTATTGATTCCAAGGGTATTGACTGTTATATATATGAATGGTGGCAGAAAACATCCATAGATGGCAGGCAAACATGGAGCGAGCCCGTCTTGCTCTCTTCCCGTGTGGTATGCAGATATTATGTTGATTTCAGTATAGAGGCTGCATATAATGATGCCTATTTTGATCTCGGCGGAGGTGCAGACGCAGGAGAAACTGAGGATGAAGATGGTGGATATTATTTTCCCCAGGCACCTCGCCCTCTTGACTCAAGAGAAATCGAAATGTTGAATCTTGCCCGAAATGACTTAACCAAAGATTGTGCAACCAACAAAATAATAAATACAGTTTGGGGTGGCATCATCTTCAACGTTGATGGATCTATTACCACGCCGGCTCAGTACAACGTCGCTACCAATACTATCTCCTTTCGCAATAGTGACGCCATCAACGCTAACAACATTCTTGAGGAACTCTTTCATGCTTACCAGAATACCGTTTATCCCGGAGGCATAGGTCAGTACAGTAGATACAGGCCGGGTAATACAAATATCGAGTTTGAAGCCAAGCTGTTCAAGGATATCTATTGCTACACAAAGCAACAAGTAAATGACCAAGTAATCCCTTGTGGTACGAGCGCAACAAACGGCTTCCCTGGTCCAGTTGTCAACCTATACATGAATTGGGTTATAGACATTGCTTTCCAGGGATTTACCCCTGCCCTAATGGAACAGTATAAAACCATGCTGGGATATTTCAATCAGTATAATGTTGAGTATGGAGGCTACCTGGTAACTAGCCTGAATACACCTTTGGCCATAATCCAGTCTAAATTAGGTTGTAACTAAAAAAATAAAATGAAAACAACAGGCTCAGAACCACAATTGGCAGGATTGCTGACAAGGTTCACCCTTGTCATTGCAATGAGCTTCTTCACACTTTTCTGCACAGCACAAAACGTATGGGAAGCACCGGAGGTAAGAGCAGAGAAAACAGTTTTTATCTGCGATAATCTGGGTAGCCGTATTTGCATAGAAAATAGCAACTTCATCGATCCCAGTAAAACTAAAATTGAATACAATTGGGATGACTGGGACTATGCTTTTGTCGAACTATGCTCGCAGGATACCTTGCGCGAAGCTTTCAAAGAGTCTTTTACCGGGAGCAGGCTGAAACAACTTGCCGAAAAGAATGATTATGTTATAATGATTTTTCATGTTGACGGAAAGGGACAAATTCTTGGGATAACATTCCTCTTGAATAAGTGGACTTCAATTACTCCGGAAGAGATGGAAACTCTGGAGCAGGAGCTCTTATCCAGGGTAAGATTTGTCCCTGTCGGAAAGAAAATTGACGATACATTTTTTCATAGAATTACCTTTATAATGTTTTTTGCTAAAATTCTGGATCATTAACACTGGACGATTACTGGATTAGGCAAGCTTAAAAACAAACACAAGAACTGAGGTTTGAAAGAGTAAGCCAATCAGAGCTGGCACAGACCGTCATTAACAGGCAGAGCCGGCACAGACCACCATCAACAGGCAGAGCCGGCACAGACCACCATCAACAGGCAGAGCCGGCACAGACCACCATCAACAGGCAGAGCTGGCACTACCATCAACAGGAAAGCCGGCTCAGGCCACCATCAACAGGCAGAGGCACCATCCCGGGGAGGTGCCTCTGCCATTTTTCCTGTTAAACCTAGATTGAGCGATTTTTTGAAAAAAATAAAAGATAGTTTGCTTATTAACCT